>DXDM01000053.1 GCA_019115485.1 Candidatus Barnesiella excrementavium
GAATAGAGCATCTGACTACGGATCAGAAGGTTACAGGTTTGAATCCTGTTGGAGTCACTACATCGGGCCACCCAAGCGAGGGCGGTCGAATATGAAAAAACAAAATTAAGGATTGGCTCCATAGCTTAACTGAATAGAGCATCTGACTACGGATCAGAAGGTTACAGGTTTGAATCCTGTTGGAGTCACCATGTTGGGAGATAGTTGCCACACAGGCAGCTATCTCTTTTTTTTGTACCTGTGGGTCGCCCGCGGATTGATGGAGTTATCGTATCACCTCTCGCCTCAATGCAGGGTCCGGTGAGAAGGTCACCCCGCACCTCGATGCGGCGTTCAGTGGGGGTATCTGATAGATATTAATCGTTGGAATCGGTACTCTCTTCCTCCTCTTTGGGAGCCGGTTTGACCACCCAGGCACTGATTTCGTAGAGGGCATAGAGCGGAATAAAGACGACCGACAGCGTGAAGGGGTCGCTCGACGGGGTAATGAAGGCCGCCAGGATAAGCAGAATGACGATGGCATGACGCCGGTAGGTCTTGAAAAACTGCCGGGTGATAAGCCCCATGTTCGAGAGAAGCCAACAGAGAAGCGGCAATTCAAACACCAATCCCATGATAAAGTTGAGGGTGAGAAAGTTGTTCATGTAGGAGTCGAGCGAGATTTGGTTGGGAACCAATTCGCTCACCTGATACTCGGCCAAAAACCGCAGGGTGAGGGGGAATACCAGGAAGTAACCGACGGCGATACCGATGAAAAACATGATGTTCCCCGCTACGAAAGCCCCTCGGGCGTGGCGCTTTTCGCCGGCATAGAGTCCCGGGCTGACGAAGCTCCACAACTGGTAGATGACATAGGGGAAGGCCACCAGCAAGGCCAGCCACATGGAGGTGCTCATGTGGATAAAGAACTGGGAGGCCAGTTGTATGTTGATGAGTTTCACCTCGAACTGGTCGTTGCAGAAATCGGGGAGAATGGCCATGTGTCGGTTAAGAGCGCACAACCAGCGGTACAACACGAAATCGGAGTGGCAGGGAGCCAGTATCACGCTGTCGAAGATATGGGGCATGAGGGCGAAGAAGAGGATAGCCAACAGGACAATCGCGCCGACCGAGCGCAGGACGACCTTGCGCAAGTCTTCGACGTGATCCCAAAAACTCATCTCTTTCAATTCGTTGCTCATAAAAATACAGGAGTTCAACCGCTGAGGCCAACCGACGGGTAACCACCCGCTGCCATCTTCACGGCCGTGTTCGATTCGTCACGATAGGCGGAGGCAAGTCCGTCGATACTACTTTTTCTCTTCTTTCGATTGCTCTTTATGGTCGGGGGTAGGAGGGGTGTTTATCTCCTCTTCGATTTCGTTCATGCCCTTTTTGAAACTGCGAACCCCTTTTCCCAGGCCGTGCATCAGTTCGGGAATCTTCTTCCCACCGAACAAGAGCAGAATCACGACAAAGATAATAATCACCTCGGTGGTTCCCAGGTTACCAAAAAGCAGCAATATCGCAGCGAGTGTATTCATTTGTGTCTATCGGTTAGTGTTTATGGAACAAAATAAGAAAGAATATTTGTATAATACAACAATTCCATATCAAAATTAATTAACACCTTAGGCCAACAATAAGTTCGGGGGCAAAGGTAGAATCTGCCGTTGGGAACCGGGGAGGAGTGAGGAGGCATGCCGGGTAAATCGGGACCGGTTGATTGAGTTGCACAGTCCGGTAAATCGGTTGGCCTATACCGTTTTATCGGCGATTAGACGCATTATTTACCCGTTAAAAATGATATTGGTATGTAAAAGTTTGCTCATACTGATAAATTGATTTAACTTTGCAACGATTTTTGAATAAGGAAAAATTTCCGTAATTAAAAACAAATAGAAATGAAAGCATTTGTATTTCCCGGACAAGGGGCCCAATTCGTAGGTATGGGTAAAGACCTCTACGAGAACAACCCCGTAGCCAAAGAGATGTTCGATAAGGCCAACGAGATATTGGGCTTCAATATCACCGACCTGATGTTTAACGGTACCGACGAGGACCTGCGTCAAACCAAGGTTACTCAGCCGGCTATCTTCCTGCACTCGGTCATTCTGGCCAAGACGATGGGCGACGCCTTCGACCCCGACATGGTTGCCGGTCACTCGCTGGGCGAGTTCTCGGCTCTGGTTGCCGCCGGTGCCCTCTCGTTCGAGGACGGCGTACGTCTGGTTTCAGCTCGTGCTCAGGCCATGCAGAAGGCTTGCGAAGCCCACCCCTCTACCATGGCAGCCATCATTGCCCTGCCTGATGAGAAAGTAGAAGAAATCTGCGCATCGGTAGCCGCCGAAGGCGAAGTTTGTGTGGCCGCCAACTACAACTGCCCGGGACAGATTGTGATTTCGGGAAGCATTGAAGGCATCAACAAGGCTTGCGAACTGATGAAAGCCGCCGGCGCCAAACGTGCCCTCCCGTTGAAAGTGGGTGGTGCCTTCCACTCGCCGCTGATGGAACCTGCCCGTGCCGAATTGGCCGACGCTATCGCTCACACCAACTTCCACACGCCCAAGTGCCCCGTTTACCAAAACGTAAACGCTCAGCCTCAAACCGATCCCGAGGAGATTAAGAAGAACCTGATTGCCCAGCTGACGGCTCCCGTACGTTGGACTCAATCGGTTCAAAACATGATTGCCGCTGGTGCCGACACCTTTATCGAGGTAGGTCCCGGTGCCGTACTGCAAGGGTTGGTCAAGAAGATCTCTTCTGCCGTAACCACCTCGGGCGTACAGTAAAAGTAAACGACGTATATCGATATAAGCGAGAGGCGATGACCCACGGGGTTGTCGCCTCTTTTGTTTTAGATAAGAGGTGATGGAGGGTAAGTGTGAAATGAGGTTGGTGATGGTTGTTTAGATTTCCTGGATACCGCATCGGTGTGCGGTATGACGGGGCATCGCTTTGCGCTATAACGCGGGGGCCAGCAGGGAGGTGAGATATAAGGCTGCGGTTCGTATAGTCAAGTGCTATAAATAACGTTTCCTATTTACTTTTTCGTTCGCCTTTCACCATATTTAAGTCTCGGCAGAAAAAATCGAGCAAGCTTGTTTTTTCTGCTCTCGCCTTTCCGTATCTTTGAATAAGACAGGATGCGGCTCGGCATAGGCCAAATTGAAAATTTTGTTTTCATTTGTCTCTGCGCTCGCCTTTCACTATCTTTGTACAGGTAAAAAGTAAGATATGGATATCTTCAAGGATTTTCTGGCAACGATATCAGACACAGAGGTGACCGCCACCTCGGCCATATTCAAGTTGGCATTGAGTCTGTTGCTGGGCGGTATCGTCGGCTTTGAGCGGAAGCGCAAGGGTCAGGTGGCCGGAGCCCGCACGTTTGCCCTGATTTCGATGGGGGCGACGCTGGCGATGATCGTATCGATTTACATTCCGCAAGTCTATTTGGGATTGAAAAACGGCGACCCCGGCCGGGTGGCCGCGCAGGTTATTACCGGTGTAGGTTTTCTGGGTGCCGGTGCCATTATCCAGACCAAAGGTTCGGTACGGGGATTGACCACCGCCGCGGGTATCTGGATGGTGGCGGCTCTGGGGTTGGCCGTGGGTGTGGGGCTCTATTGGATTGCCATCGTCTCGACGGTGCTTATCCTCTTTACCCTCGTAAGCCTCGAACAGTATGAACGGCATGCCAAGCTCGACTGGGAGGGCCGCATCATTCACCTGCGGGCCGGCGAGGTGGTCGAGGATCTGTCGCGGTATGAGCAGCTGTTGAAACAGTATAACGTTTCGTTGCACAACGTGCTGGTCGAGTATGACTATGCCGGGAAGAAGACCGACTTGAAATTTGTCGTGCTGGCTCGCTCTACCACCGATTTCATCTCCCTCTTTGCCCGTATGCGGGGGCTGTATCAAACCGATTATATTTCTCTTCAAAACGAAATTTGATTATGGGAGGCTTGGATTCACTCATTACCGATTTGGCTCTTATCTTGATTGTAGCCGGGGTAGTGACCTTGCTGTTCAAGAAACTGAAACAGCCCGTGGTCTTGGGCTATATCGTGGCCGGTTTTCTGGTAGGGCCCAATTTCGGCTTTTTCCCTACGATTGTCGATGAGGCCGATATCAACCTGTGGGCCGAACTGGGTATTATCGTACTGCTGTTCTCCCTGGGACTGGAATTCAGTTTCAAGAAACTGTTTCAGGTAGGCTCCTCGGCCGTGATTACGGCCCTGGTTGTGGTGGCGGGTATGATGCTCGTGGGCTACGGTGCCGGGCGCCTGCTACACTTTACCTATCTCGACAGTGTCTTTCTGGGAGCCATGCTCTCCATGTCGTCTACGACCATTATCATCAAGGCCTTTACCGATTTGAATCTGCGCAAGAAGGCCTTTGCCAATCTGGTCTTCGGAGTGCTTATCGTCGAGGATCTCTTTGCCGTGGTGATGATGGTGATACTCTCGTCGATTGCGGTGAAAAACTCTTTTGAGGGAGCCGCTCTGGTCGAGAGCATTGCCAAGCTGGTCTTCTTCCTCATCATCTGGTTTGTGGTGGGGGTTGCTGTACTGCCGATATTCTTGAAGAAAACCCGTCGGTTCCTTAACGACGAGACCCTGCTGGTAGTCTCGATGGGACTCTGCCTGGGTATGGTGGTACTGGCCACCTATGTGGGCTTCTCGTCGGCTCTGGGCGCCTTTGTCATGGGGTCGATTCTGGCGGGCACCAACGAGGCCGAGCGCATCGGCAAGGTGGTGGGCCCGGTGAAGGACCTCTTCGGTGCCATCTTCTTCGTCTCGGTGGGCATGCTCGTGAGTCCCGACGCGTTGAGTCAGTATGCCTTGCCCATCTGCCTGCTGTCGCTGGTCGTCATTGTAGGGCAGGTATTCTTCGGCACGGTGGGTATGCTGGCCTCGGGACAGTCGCTCAAAATCTCGATGCAGTCGGGATTCAGCTTCTCCCAGATAGGTGAGTTTGCCTTTATCATCGCCTCGCTGGGTATGTCGTTGAATGTGATTGACAAGTTTCTCTACCCCATTGTGGTAGCCGTCTCGGTCATCACCACCTTCCTTACCCCCTATTGCATACGTCTGGCCGACCCCGCCTATGGGTGGGTCGAGCGCCGTCTGCCCGAGAAATGGTTGGCGGCCATCAACCGATATAGCCAAAGTCAGACCGAAATCAAACCTCACAAGGCGGTATGGAAAGAGGCCTTGACCCAATACGTGTGGCGCATTGTGCTCTATTCGGCCATCATCGTGGCCATCATACTCATCTCCAAGTCGTGGTTCATGCCCCTCATGCTCGATATCCTGCCCGACTGGGGGCGGCTCATTACCGCCGTGGTCACGCTGATGGCGATGTCGCCCTTCCTGTGGGCCCTCATGGTCAAGGAGGTGAACATGTCGCTCATCAAGAAACTGGGAGAGGGGAGGGCCAACCGGGTACCGCTCACGCTGATGATTGTATTCCGCATTCTGCTCGCGCTCTTCTATATCATCTACTATCTGTCGAGCGTACACTCGCAGCGCACCGGTGTGCTGCTGGGTCTGGGGCTCTTCATCGTGGTACTCATTCTGCTGTCGAAACGTATTCAGAAGCAGTTCATGCGCATCGAGACCATCTTTATGGACAACCTCAACGAGCGGGAGCTGCGCAAGACGGGCCGCAATACCAGCCTCGTAAGCGACATGCACCTGGCCTATATGGACGTAAATGCCGATTGTCCCTTTGCCGGGCGCCGGCTCATGGACTCGAATCTGCGCAAGGAGTATGGCGTGAACGTGGTGAGTATCCAGCGCGGCTCGAAACGCATCAATATCCCCAAGGGCGAGACCCGCATCTTCCCCGGCGACACGATTGGGGTAATCGGTACCGACGACCAGATACAGTCGCTGCTCGCCGTGGTCGAGGGGAGCAACTCTTCGGACGACGAGCCCGACAACAACGAGGTGACCTTTACCCACGTGGTGGTTCCCGACGACTCGCCGCTTATCGGGCAGACCAGTTCGTCGCTCAATATCCGCAACCAGGACAACTGTCTGATTGTGGGTATCGAACGGGCCGACGGCACCTTCCACCAGCCCGACGGGCAGATACGTTTCGAGGCGCACGACGTCATTTGGCTGGCTGGTGAGCCCGACAACATCAAGCGTCTGACGCGCGAAAAGATTATGAACAATCCAATACAACACACATAAAGACCTACGATTATGCAGGAAAAGATTATTATTCTCGATTTCGGATCCCAGTACACTCAGCTCATCGCCCGTCGTTTGCGGGAGCTGAATACCTACTGCGAAATCTTGCCCTACAACAAGTTCCCCTACGGCGACGAGGGTATCAAGGGTGTGATTCTTTCGGGGAGTCCCTATTCGGTGAACGACCCCCAGGCACTCTTTGTCGATTTGAGCCGTATCCGCGGTGTCTATCCGGTGCTCGGCGTCTGCTACGGAGCCCAGTTCCTGGCCCACACCTCGGGCGGTAAGGTCGAGTCGGCCGATACCCGCGAGTACGGACGCGCCAATCTGGCCTGGCACGACGACAACGACCCCCTCATGCACGGCGTGCGCGAGAACTCCACGGTGTGGATGTCGCATGGCGACTCCATCACGGTCATTCCCCCGTCGTTCAAGTTGGTGGCCAGCACCCACGAGGTGAAGACCGCAGCCTTCCACATCGAGGGCGAACCGACCTGGGGCGTACAGTTCCACCCCGAAGTGTATCACAGCGAAGACGGTACCCTGTTGCTGACCAATTTCGTGCGCGACATCTGCCACTGCAACATGGACTGGACCCCCGCCTCGTTTATCGAGCATACGGTAGCTCAGTTGCAGGAAAAACTGGGCAACGACAAGGTGGTGCTGGCCCTCTCGGGCGGTGTCGATTCGACCGTAGCCGCCGTGTTGCTCAACAAGGCTATCGGCAGCCGCCTCACCTGTATCTTTGTCGATAACGGACTCTTGCGCAAAAACGAGTTCGAAAGCGTGCTCGCCAACTACAAGGAGATGGGGCTCAACGTGCTGGGCATTGATGCCAAAGACTATTTCTATGAACAGCTCAAAGGAGTGACCGACCCCGAAAAGAAGCGCAAGATTATCGGTAAGGGCTTCATCGACATCTTCGACCGCGAGGCCCGCAAACTCACCGACATCAAGTGGCTGGCTCAGGGCACCATCTACCCCGACGTAATCGAGTCGCTCTCGATTACCGGCATGACCATCAAGTCGCACCACAACGTAGGCGGTCTGCCCGAGAAGATGAACCTGAAACTGGTAGAGCCCCTGCGCCTGCTCTTCAAGGACGAGGTGCGCCGCGTAGGCCGTGAGTTGGGCATCAGTAACAAACTTATCGGGCGTCACCCCTTCCCCGGACCCGGTCTGGGCGTGCGTATCCTGGGCGACATCACCCCCGAGAAGGTACGCATTCTGCAAGATGCCGATCACATCTTCATTCAGGGACTTATCGACAACGACCTCTACGACAAGGTATGGCAGGCCGGTGTCATCTTGCTGCCCGTTCAGTCGGTAGGCGTGATGGGCGACGAGCGCACCTACGAGCGTGCCGTAGCCTTACGTGCCGTACTCTCGACCGACGGTATGACGGCCGATTGGGCCCGCCTGCCCTACGAATTCCTGGCCAAGGTGTCGAACGACATCATCAACAAGGTGCGTGGCGTGAACCGCGTCGTCTACGACATCAGTTCCAAACCGCCTTCGACAATCGAGTGGGAGTAAGAAATACTTTTTAGATAGAATAGCCTCGAACCATATCATGGTCGAGGCTATTTTTTATTTTGCAGAAATAAGCCTGATAAAGTTTGGATAAATCTGTGCTTTTTATATTTTTGTATTAAAAATGGTGGTTAATCACTTTTAATATTTAATAGATTCATTATATGGCTTATTTGCAAAATAGCGTTTCAGCGGGCAAGCGAGATGTTATGTTAGATGTAATTAAGTCCTTTGCAATTATTGCTGTGGTTGTGGGGCATTGCATTCAGTACGGTTCTGGGATAGAATTCTTTGATGATTCGCTATATTTCGACAATTTCCTTTTCAAGTTTATATATAGTTTCCATATGCCATTGTTCATGTTGATAAGTGGCTATTTGTTTGCAGGTTCTATTCATAAGGGGTGGAAGGTCTGTGTGCGTAAGAAATTTGACAGCTTGGTAGTGCCTATTCTTTCATGGTCTTTACTCCCGTTTGTTATTTTCCTGTTTGAACATTGGAATGAAGGACTTACTATGTATAATGTTGTAGGGGCCTATGTTAATAAGGTTTTGTATAGTTTGTGGTTTTTATGGGCCGTGTTTTGGTGCTCGATTGTTGTCTTGATTGTGTATTATTGGTGTCGCAATAGTTTATGGATATATATGCTATTGTTTGTTATCTCTTTTTTTGTCCCAGATATCTATCATTTAGATTTATATAAGTATATGTACCCTTACTTTATTATTGGTTTTTTGTATCGTGAGGGAAACTATAAGGAGCGGTTTAGGAGAGTTTATAGTTCGAATTATTTTTTGCTTGTTACTGGAATTCTTTTTGCTGTCCTTCTCTTGTTTTATGGATATGAAGACTACATTTATACATCAAGGCATTGCATCGTAAATCGATGGGGCAGTCAATTGGGGATAGATATTTATCGCTATGCGATTGGGTTTGTTGGTAGTACATTCGTGATACTCGGGCTGTATAAAGTGAAACGATATCTGAAAATATTATTTCCTGTGTTGTCTTATGTAGGGCGGAGAACAATGGGAATATATATCCTTTCGGGGATAATTTTTCTGCATATGTTCTTACCGTTAACAGGAGGTTTAGATGGGCTCAATTATGGTATAATTATTGTCGAATCTATTGGGGTTCTATTCCTTTGTTCGATTGTGATAGAGATAATTGTTCGTTTCAAATGGCTCAATCGGTTTTTGTTGGGGGGTAGGTCTTGATTTAATGAGAGACTAAGGAGTGTTTCATGGGGGTAACGAGTAAAAAACGGGGCCGATTTCCTGAATTGGAAAATCGGCCCCGTTCATTTATGGAGAAAGATAGTTTTTATCTCTTTTGGTTGGTGAGGACAAACCGCAGGGTGCCGGCATTGACCAGCTCGTCGTGCGAGATGAAGCGGCCTTTGAGTCGCTTGCCGTCGACCTCGACGCGGTCTACGTAGATGGCGTCGGCCGAGGGGCGTTCACACTCGATGACCAGCGTCTCGTGATTGTAGTAGCGCGGGTCGAGGTGCAGGGTGATGCGGTCGAACGTGGGTGCCGTGAGCGTGTAGCGGGGTATGCCCGGGCAGTCGGGGTAGAGTCCCATCATGCTGAACACGGCCCAGGCCGACATGGTACCGGTATCGTCGTTGCCGGGGATACCGTCGGGCTGGTTCTTGAAATGTTTTTTCAAGAGCACGTTCACCAGCGAGTCGGTGCGCCACTCCTCTCCTTTGACCTGTGCAAAGAGGTAGGGGTAGGTGATGTCGGGCTCGTTGGCGGGATCGTAGAGGTTCTCGTCGAATACCTTGCGCAGCTTGGCGGCAAATTTCTTTTCGCCCCCCATGAGCCGTTTCAGCCCGTCGATGTCGTGCGGAATGTAGAAGGTGTAGTTCCAGGCATTCCCCTCGTGGAATCCCGGGGCGGGCTCGAAATTGATGCCCTGCATGGGGTCGAAGGGGGAGTAGAACTTGCCGTCGGGCAGAAGGGGCCGCAGGGTACCGTACTCCTTGCAGTAGTAGTGCTTGTAACCCAGCGAGCGGTCGGCAAAGCGTTTGGCGTCGTCCTTGTGGCCCAGGTCGGCGGCAAAGCGCGAGAGGGCAAAGTCGGCCAAGTAGTATTCGAGGGCGTGCGATACCGAGTTGTCAAACTGTTCGCGCAGAGGTACGTAGCCCAGCGTCATGTAGTCGTCGTTGTCGGTGCGCAGAATATTTTCGCTGCCCGTGGCCGTGGCCGATTTCACCATGGCCCGGTAGGCCGTCTCGGCATCGAATCCCTTCAAACCGCGCAGCCAGGTGTCGGCCAACATGATGATGGCCGGGTCGCCCGACATGGTGAGGGTTTCGTTGCCATAGAGTTCCCAGCGGGGCAGCCACCCCCATTCGTTGTACATGTCGATGAGCGACTGTGCCATGTCGAGCTGCATCTGCGGATAGACGAGCGTGAAGAAGGGGTGCACGTTGCGGAAGGTGTCCCACAGCGAGAAGACCGTGTAGCGGTCGTGCGTCGTGGTGAGTATCTGCTGGCTCTCCATGGCTGGGTATTGTCCGTTGACGTCTTGCAGAATGTTGGGGTGAATGAGCATGTGGTAGAGTGCCGTGTAGAAGATGGTCTTCTGTTCGTCGCTACCCCCTTCGACCTCGACGCGCGACAAGATGTCGTTCCATTGCTGGCGAGCCTGATGGGCCACCCGGTCAAACTGGAATCCCTGTTGCTCGCTGTCGAGATTCTGGCGGGCATTCTCGGTGCTCACGAACGACACGCCTATCTGCACCTGTATCTGCTCGCCCGGTTGGGTCTGGTAGGTGAAGTAGACTCCTATGTCGTCGCCCGACATCTCTTTGGCATAGCGCGAGTAGATTTTGTATTTTCCGTTGTCGGGGTCCCATTCGGCCTCGACGCCGGTCATGGGACGCTGTTTTTTCCAGTAGCCCGACTGCAAGGGCTTCTTGTCGACCCGTATCACGAAGTAGATGGGGAATACCCCCTGGCGGTTGTAGTAGCAGAAGCCTCCCAGCAGCTTGCTCCCTTCGTATTCGGTATCGCTCACCTTGTGCACCGTGGCGCCGCTCTCGTTGGTGAGCCCTTCGCCCAAGTTCAGGAGCACGTGGCTCTCGCCTCCCTGGGTGTAGGTGAAGCGGGCAATCGAGCTGCGCAGGGTCGCACTCACCTCGGTATCGATGCCGTAGCGTGTGAGGTGGTTGGCATAGTAGCCGGGGTGAGCCTCCTCCAAGGTATATTCACTGCCGTATTGCTTGTAGTCGACACACAACTCTCCGCTCGTGGGCATGAGCAGCAGCGACCCCAGGTCGGGGCAGCCCACGCCGCTCAGGTTCACGTGCGAGAAGCCGGTAAAGAAGCGGTTGTGATACTCATAGGGGGTAGACCACCAGCGGGCATCCTTGTCGTAGACGTTCAGGTCGGAACCCATCACGTTGAAGGGGGTAACCGACATCAGTCCGTTGGGGCAGAGGGCCCCCGGGTTGGTGGTGCCGAAGTTGGTGGTGCCGATAAAGGGGTTTATATAAGCGACAGGTTCGCCTGCCCCTGCCGGGACCGACGAGACTGCCGTTAAGATACCCGCAATGATGAGATTGCGCAGGTTCATAATACAGAGTTGTTTTTGGTAAACTCGATGATTTCCGAAATGTATCCGAAGGCCATACCCACTACCGTGTCGGCGGCTCCGTAATAGACGGCTACCCGGTCGTCCTCATGCAGGGCGGCGCAGGGGAATACCACGTTGGGCACATCGCCTTGCAGCTCGTAGGGAGCGGCCGGGGCGAGCAGGTAGGGACGCGTGCGGTAGAGCACCTTCGAGGGGTCGTCCTTGTCGAGCAGGGCGGCACCCATCGAGTAGCGGAATCCGTTGCAGGTGGTGATGACGCCGTGGTAGAAGAGCAACCAGCCCTCGTCGGTGAGAATGGGAATAGGACCGGCTCCGATTTTGGTGCATTGCCAGGCACTCTCGGGGAACGGGGTGGGCGAGAGCACGTGACGGTGTTCGCCCCAGAATTTCATGTCGGGACTGTAACTGATGTAGATGTCGCCGAAGGGGGTGTGACCGCTGTCGCTGGGACGGCTCAGCAAGGCATACTTGCCGTTGATTTTCTGCGGGAAGAGCACGCCGTTGCGGTTGAAGGGCAGCAGGGCGTTCTCGCATTGGAAGAACTCCTTGAAGTCGAAGGTGTAGCCCACGCCGATGGTGGGGCCATAGTAGCCGTTGCACCAGGTAATCCAGTAGCGGTCTTCAATCCAGGTCACGCGCGGGTCGTATTTGTATTCCGACTCGATCATCTCGGTATTGCCTGGTTTGAACTTGATGGGCTCGTGCTCGATCTCCCAGTGTATTCCGTCTTTGCTGAATCCGGCAAAGATGTTCATCTGTACGGCGCGGTTGTCGCAACGGAACACCCCGGCAAAGCCGTCGCCGAAGGGTACTACGGCGCTGTTGAAGATGCTGTTCGAGGTGGGGATATGGTAACGGTCGATTACCGGATTGTGCGAGTAACGCCACATGACGTCGGTACAGCCTACCGGGCGGTCTTCCCATGGAATTGCTATTCTTTTGCTCATATTGTCTGTTTTTTTGTGTGGATACTATGTTTTTTTGATTGGATAAATATCGGCATTTTCGTTGACACGGCCAGCGGTCGGGGACTATTTCTCGACCGCTTTTTTCGAGTCGTCGTAGGTGAAGGGGATAAAGTAGGTAATCAACAGCGACGGAATGGTGGCCAGGAGCACATAGATGAAGAATTTCTCATAGCCCAGCCAGTCGCTCACCAGTCCGCTCATCATGCCCGGCAGCATCACGCCCAGGTTCATGATACCCGAGGCGAAGGCGTAGTGCGACATCTGGTGCTTGCCCGGCGCAATCTGCTGCATCATGAAGAGGGTGAGACCCACGAAGCCGAATCCGTAGCCGAAATACTCGGTGATGATACCGGCCCCGATCAGGTAGATGTTCTCGGGTTGGAATACTGCCAGCAGCGTGTAGGCCACAAAGGGGAAGTTGAAGACGCAGCAGAGGGTGAAGAGCGTGCGTTTCAGTCCCCGGCGCGACACGTAGATGCCGGCCAGCAACGAACCCAGCACGAAGGCGGCCGACCCGAATACCCCGTTCAGCGTGCCTATCTGGGTGAGTGTCAGCCCCAGTCCGCCAATCTCGCGCGAGGAGCGGAGGAAGAGCGGGGCAATCTTCATGATAAACCCTTCGGCAAAGCGGTAAAGTATGATGAAACAGATGTAGTAGATGATGTGCTTCTTGGTGAAGAAGTTCTTGATGACTGCCCACAATTCGAGCAGAACCTCGGCACTCGACCGTTTCTCCCGGTTGGGCATCTGGGTCGAGGGGAGCATGCGCGAGTGGTACAGGCCCAGCACCAGCAGCAGTACCGAGATGATGATGAAGATAATCATCCAGGCCTCCTTGTAGGCCGGCATGTTCTGCTGAACGGAGGCTCCTTCGATGGCTCCGAAGTGCTCGGCCAACATACCGGCTACCGCTACCAGTCCGCCGTTGGCCACCAGCTTGGCGATGTTGTAGAAGGCCCCCTGCACCCCGATGTACTTGGCCTGGTCCTCGGGCGAGAGCTCGGCCATGTACACACCGTCGCAGGCGATGTCGTGCGTGGCGCCGCTCAGGGCGATGACCGCCATGGTCGAGATGCTGATGGCAAAGAAATAATCAAATTTCAACGAGAAGGCCACCACGCCGAACAGGAGTCCGCTCAGTAGCTGAGTGACTACCACGAAGAATTTTTTGGTGCGGTACATCTCCAAAAACGGGCTCCAAAGAAATTTCAAAGTCCAGGGCAGCATGATGACCGATGTCCAGAAGGCAATCTGGGTATCGGATATACCCAGGTCCTTGAACATGAAGGTCGACACGAGGTTCACCGCAATGAACGGTAACCCCATGGCAAAATAGACCGAGGGGACCCATGCAAGGGGTTTGGGCGATTTTCTTGGATTGGTTTTCTCCATTCTGTCTTATTTAACTGAGTTAGAGGTTCAGGTCTGTACGACCCTTGGTTCATCGGATAATGATTTCGTCGGTAAAGAGCCAGCCGCCCTCGATTCCGTTTGACAGGGCGTGGTAGCGTACATACCGGGCTTTGGTGGCACCTTCCCAGCCGAAGGTCTTGAATTGGAGCGTCTCCTCTTCGGGCGAGATGTCGTTGTCGACCGTTGCCAGTGTAGTGTACTCTTTTCCGTCGGTCGAAGCCGAGATGATAACCTGCTTGGGCAGCCACACGTAGGGGCCTTTCAGTTGCAGAAATTCGGCATAGACCTGTTTGATGTCGGTGACGCTGTCGAGGTCGATGGTCACATCGATATCGCTGTTGAGGAATCCCTGCCAGCGGTCGTCGTTATACATCCAGCCGCCCCGCACGCCGTCGACCAGCGACTGGTCGCCCTGTGCCGCATACTGTTTGCTGTACGGGTAGACATGAGTGACCTTCTTGTTCAGGGCCAGATGCTCCTCGGTGCGCATCGACTCGGGCTTGTCGCCCACCTCCTTGTCGAGCGGGAAGGGGTTGTAGCCCTTCTCTTGTAGATATTGCACGGCATGGAGCGCACGGGTGTGGAAACTCTTCCAATCCTTTCGCTCGGCCGGTGTCCAACCCACCTCGGCCAGTGCCAGAATGCGGGGATAAATCATGTATTCGGTATGTTCGGGAGTAGGCATATACTCGGTCCACACGTTACCCTGCAAGCCTTGGATAAGGGCAGCCTCCTCGGTCGAGAGCGAGTCGGGTACCGGTTCGAACGAGTAGGCCTTTTCGAGCGTGAGGTATCCGCCTATGGCCATCGGTTGGGTGCCGGGGGCATCTTGATAAGCGTCGAGGTAGCAGTATTTGCCAGGCGTCATGATGGCGGGATTACCGGCCTTGACGGCATGGATAGCACCCTCTTCGCCGCGCCACGACATCACCGTGGCAGTGGGGGTGAGTCCCCCTTCGATGATTTCGTCCCAGCCGATAAGCTTGCGGCCGTGCTCGTTGAGGAAGCGCTCGATGCGGTGTATCATGTAGCTCTGCAACTCCTCGACCGAAGCCAGGTGCTCGTCGGCCATGCGTTTCTTACAGCGGGGACAGTTGCGCCAGCCGTTCTTCGAGGCTTCGTCGCCACCGATGTGGATATATTCCGAGGGGAAGAGCTCCATCACTTCGAGCAACACGTTTTCGAGAAACTCGAACGTCTTCTCGTTACCGATGCAGTAGTCGGCATCGACATAGGGCTTGCCCGAGCAGGAGAGTTCGGGGTAGGTGGCCAGCACCTCTTCGGAGTGACCCGGCATCTCGATTTCGGGAATGATGGTAATGTGGCGCTCGGCGGCATAGGCTACCACCTCGCGGATATCGTCCTGCGTGTAGTATCCGCCCACGGCGCGCGGGTCGTTCTGGTCGCAGAAGGTACGTCCGCCCGTCCACCAGTCGTTCAGTTTCTCGAAGGGACGCCAGGCGGCAAACGAGGTAAGACGCGGGTATTTCTTGATTTCGATACGCCAGCCGGCACCGTCGGTGAGATGCCAGTGGAAGCGGTTCATCTTGAAGTAGGCCAGGGCGTCGAGTTGTTTCTTTACAAACTCTTTGTCGGCGAAGTGGCGCGACACGTCGAGGTGCATGCCCCGGTAGGGGAATCGGGGAGCGTCGTCGATGGTGACGGCGGGCAGGGTTTTACCGTCGCCGTTGTTGAGCAGTTGCAGCAGGGTCTGTATGCCGTAGAAGATACCCGTCTCGGTGCTGGCCGAGAGGATCACTCCCTTTTTCCCGATTTCGAGGCGGTAACCTTCGGCCTCGGGTACGACGGTGCTGTCGCAGAGGTTCAGACTGATGCCGTTACTACCCGTCGGTTCGTCGGCAAAGGGTACCGAGCCGAGCAAGGTCCCTTCGAGGCAGTGGGCAAGAGCCTCCTTGCTCTCGGTGGGGAGCTGGGAATAGAACCTGGTCTCGGGTGAGAGCGTGAAGGTAGCCCGGTGATACTCGACCGACCGGGGCATGGGTATGATGTCAATCTCTTTGGGCTGTTGGCTGCAACTGCTTGCCCCCACCAACAGGAGGGCAAGCAGAGCACTATGGAATAGATTGCGTTTGGTCATGTGTGTACAGGGTAATTAGTTGATGGAAATTTCGTCGACAAAGAGCCAGCCTTTTTCGCCGCGGGCACCGTGCCAGTCGGGTATCTTGTCGGTCGTATTGACCACTACCCGAATCTTGGAGGCAGGTACCGAGGGGAACTCGCAGGTATATTCGCGCACCCCGTCGGCGTCCTGTTTGGGAGCTACCGGTATGTCGAGTTTTCCGATTTCGGTCATGGGGTTATCCCCGTCGGCGGCATAGACCGTAATCTTCGTGGGCGGGAAGATATACTCGGAGTATTGTACGAGCGAGCCTATCTTGACGCTGCTCACCTCTTGGGTTTCGCCCAGGTCGATGGTGGCATCGAGAGGCGTGTCGATGAATCCCAGCCAGCAGCTGTTGCTGTAATTGAAATCGCCGTGTATACCGTCGGTCAGCACCGAGGCGCCGCCGAACGTGTATTTGGGGTTGGGAGCATCTTTGAGTTCAGCCAGGTGCCCGGTCGCTTTGTTGAACGAGAAGGGGCGAACCAGCGTGCGGGTCTCTACCTGGTCGCGCACGACGATAGCTTTCAGTGTGCAGGTGTCGGCATCGGTGCGAATCTCAATCGGCCCCGTATAGCGGGTGCTGGCCGTGGTGGGCTCGGTACCGTCGAGGGTATAGTAGATGGGCGCGTCGCCCTGCGTGCGCAAGGAGGCTATGATGCAACCTTTGTTTTCGTCGACGGTATATTCGCCCTCTACCTCGAATAGGTGTTTGGCGTAGTTGAGATCCATGGCGTTGTAGATTTCAAGTATGTGGCCGATGTGGTTGAGGAAACGGTTGTAGTCCTTGTTCTCCAACTGGTCCCACTGTACTTCGCTCAGCGCGGCGATACGGGGCATGATCATGTATTCGAGTTGCTCGTTGGTGGGCATGTATTCGGTCCATACGTTGGCCTGCGTGCCCAGAATGTGTTTGGCCTCCTCTTCGGTGAGCTCGTCGGGCACGGGGTTGAATTTGTAGACGAGGTCTACCGGGTTGTAGCCGCCGATGGCGAGGGGTTCGGTCTGGGTGTCGCGCGACTGGTAGTAGTCGAAGTAGAGCGGACTGGTGGGGGTCATGATTACATCGTGGCCCTGTTTGGCAGCCTCTACACCGTTGCTGACACCGCGCCACGACATGACGGTGGCATGGGTCGAGAGGCCGCCCTCCATAATCTCGTCCCAGCCGATCATCTCACGGCCGTGGTCGTTGAGGAATTTCTCCACCCGCTCGGTTACATAACCTTGCAGATAGTGTTCGGCCGTGCCGTGCTTGTCGTCTTTGAGACCCAGCGCTTTGATGCGGGCCTGGCAGGCGGGACATTTCTCCCAACGCAGTTTGGGGCACTCGTCACCGCCGATGTGAATGTATTTCGAGGGGAAGATATCCATCACTTCGAGCAGTACGTTCTCGATGAAGTCGAAGGTCTGGTCTTTCCCGGCACAGAGCACATCGTCGCGGATACCCCATTGTCCCGACACCTCGTACGGGCCGCCGGTGCAACCCAACTCGGGGTAGGAGGCCAGGGCGGCCATCATGTGACCCGGCAGGTCAATCTCGGGGATAATCGTGATACCCAGGTCGGCGGCATATTTCACGATGTCGCGCAGTTCGTCCTGGGTGTAGAATCCGCCGTAGGGAGTGTTGTCGTAGTTGTCCCACTCTTTGGCAATCATCGTTTTGTTGCGTATGCTGCCTACCTCGGTGAGGCGGGGGTATTTCTTGATTTCGACGCGCCAGCCCTGGTCGTCGGTGAGGTGCCAGTGCAGCGTGTTGAGCTTGTGTACGGCCATGACATTGAGAATGCGTTTCACCTCAGTGGTCGAGAAGAAGTGACGGGCCACGTCGAGGTGCAGGCCGCGGTAGCCGAATCGCGGAGTGTCGTCGATAACGGCGCAGGGAACCGACCAGTTGGCGTCGGCCACCAGCGTTTCGCCGTAGACAGCGGCCGGGAGCAACTGTTTGACGGTTTGCAGGGCAAAGCGCACGCCGTTGGGAGTGGCGGCTGCAATCTCGATGCTGTGTTTGCCGATGTGCAGGGTGTAAGCCTCGTCGGCCAGCTCGGGATTAAGTTTTACGATGATATCGTTCTTGCCCTCTTTCTCGGCCCATTTCAGTTCCAGACCGCTGGTCTTTTGGATCTGACCGGCAAATTGTTTCAGGATACCGGTTATTTCGTCGCCGCATTCGGGCGATACGAAGATTTGCGTGTTGTTGTCGAATGTAAATCTACCCGACATCTGCTCGATGTGGTTGGGGTAGGGAATCAGGTCGTAGCGGTTTTCTTCGCTTTGGCAAGAGATTAAGGCTATGACCGTGGCCAAGAGGGCCAGATAACGGTTAAGACTGTTCATGAGGTGTGAAGATTATGTGTTTTGTTTGAATGTTCAGTGTGTTTATGGTTTTACCGGGGTGTTGCCCATGTCGACAACGATGCGGCCTCCTTTCAGAATGTCGCTATGCATGAAGAACGGCGATTCGAGCAGGATATTGTCGAGGCGTATGCTTTGAATGTATTTGTTGGTACGCGAATTGTTGTGGGCGACAATCTCGAACTTTTTGCCGTTCGACAGGTTGATGGTCACCTTGTCGAAGATGGGACGTCCCACCGAGTAGATGGGCGAGCCGGGGCATACCTGATAGAAGCCCATGGCGTTGAGCACATACCAGGCCGACATCTGGCCGCAGTCTTCGTTGCCCGAGAGCCCGTTGGGGTCGGCAAAATATTGGTTGAAGAGTATCGAGTCGATAATCTGTTGCGTTTTCCACGACTGGTTCACGTAGTTGTAGAGGTGGGCAATGTGGTGGCTGGGTTCGTTGCCGTGGGCATACTGCCCGATGAGGCCCGAGATGTCGGACGAAACCAGTTCACCCTCGATTTTCGAGTCGGCCACAAAGAGCGAGTCGAGCCGGTCGATGAATTGCTCCTGACCCCCCATCAAAGCGACGAGTCCGTCGATATCGTGGGGAACAAACCAGGTCCATTGCCAGGCCGTACCCTCGCAGTAGTCGTCGTTGCGGTGGTTCGAGGCATAAGGGTTAAACGGCGTGTTCCACTTGCCGTTGAGGTTTTTACCCCGCATGAATTTCGTGTTGGGGTCGTAGTAGTTGGTATAGGCCATGGCGAGACCCTTGTATTTCTCATAAGTGGCGGTGTCGCCGACGGCTTGGGCCAGTTGGGCAATGCACCAGTCGTCATAGGCGTATTCCAACCCTTTGGCTACCGATTCGTTCTCTTTCTCGTGGGGGATATAGCCGATTTCGTTTTTGTAGTATTTCGAGATGGGTACCAGGGCGTTAATCATGCGGCTCGATGCGATGATGTCGGTCGTGTCGTAGACCGAACTTTTCACACAAGCTTCGAGCAGTTCCCGCCCGTCGATTTTGTTGAACCCCTTCATGTAGGCATCGACGATAACCGGTACGGCATGGTAGCCAATCATCGTGGCGGTGTAGTTGCCGGCCAGCTCCCACATGGGCAGGATACCCCCTTCGTGATATTTCTCCATGAGCGACATGATGAGCTTGTCGTTCAACTCGGGTTGCGTGATGGTCAACAGCGGGTGGAGAGTCCGGAAGGTGTCCCACAATGAGTAGACGGTATAGATCTCTTTCCCGGGTTTGGTTTGGTGAATCATCTGGTCGAGTCCGCGATAGCGGCCATCAGCGTCGGAGAAGAGGCTGGGGTGAATCGCCGTGTGGTAGAGGGCCGTGTAAAAGATCTGCTTTTGGGTTTCGTTGTCGGTTTCGACCTCGATGGTTCCCAGGTAGTCGTTCCACTTGTTTCGGGCCTGAATGGCGATACTGTCGAAATCCCAGTGCGGAATCTCGCTCTCGACATTGCGGCGGGCTCCGTCGATGTCGACGGCCGAGATACCCACCTTCACGAGAACCTCTTCGTCCTGGGTGGTGGCAAATTGGAGCAACGCTTTTTTCTGTTCCAGTTTATAGGGCTTGCCGTTGCGGGTGATGTCGATCACGGTGTCGACCATGTGACAGGTGAACGGTTTGGAAAATTTCATGTAAAAACCGATGCATTGGTTGTCGGCCCACCCCCGGGTGCGTTTCCACCCGGCAATCTCGGTGTCGCTCAGGGCTTTGAGCTTCATGTCGAGATTCTCCTGCCCTTGCAGGCTGTAATCCAGGTCGACGATGAAGCCGGCCTCCTGGCTTTCGGGGAAGTGATAGCGGTGCATGGCGGCCCGTTCGGTGGCCGTTAGTTCGGCTTTTACCTGATAACGGTCGAGCATGACCGAGTAGTAGCCCGGGCTTGCCGACTCGTTGTTGTGCGAGAAGGGCGAGGCATAGGCCGTCTGCTGGCTGTCGGGACCCAGGTAGCGGTAATCCTGTTTGCCTACGGTAGGCATCAGCAAGATGTCGCCATAGTCGCCGCAACCCGTACCGCTCAGGTGGGTATGCGAGAATCCGTTGATGGAGTTGTCGGAATAGTGATATCCCGAGCAGGCGTCCCACTCGTAGATGCGGGTGTCGGGGCTGGGTTGTATCATTCCGTGCGGAACCACGGCACCGGGAAAGGTGTGTCCGTGACCGCCCGTCCCGATGAACGGATTCACAAAATCGGAATATTGTAACTGGGTTTCCGATGACTGGGAACAGCCCGAAAATAGAAGCAGTCCCATACCCAGCCAAAGCGTTGCTCGTTTCATGTCTTTTGTTTATAGGTGTATACTCTTTCTTGTTTTTGTTTTTGTGTTTACATCGGTATCAGTCGGTTTATCTGGACTTCCGTTGCCTTACCACACGATTTTGCAGGTCGAGGGTCCCTGTTCGCTATCGGTTATTCGTACGATAAGAATCCGAGGCATGTTGGCATCGAGATTCATCTCGAAGGTTGTTGTGTGGGGAGCGGCCTGCGCCACAATGCGGCCGCACAAATCATATAGGGTGACTCCCTCGATTTCGTCATCGGATTGCATGTACAACCGGTTGTCATGCGTATAGATTCGCAGTCCGTTATTTTGAGTCTGGTCGATGGCGGTAGCGGTTCCCGGTTTTTCAACATACGGTGTGCCACAGGGAAGTATCTCGTGCAGAGTGGGGATATTCTCGCCGTTCCATTCGATTTTGACGGCGGTGACCAGTTTCATCTCGTGGGTATCGATGATGGTGCAGGGCGAGTCGAGATGTCCCATTTCAATCCATTCGGTCCCGTCGTTGACGTAGATGACGGGGAGCTCGTAGTTGCTGTCGAAGGTACTGTTGTGGAAAATCTCAATGGATTCGATGTTGATATTTTCGATAAAGCGATGCTCGATGTATCCGGCCGTGACTGCCTGATAACTGGTCGTGAGGTCTTTGTCGGCAAGGGTAGCTATCTGAACGCCGTTCTGGTCGGTAGTCTGGGTATCTTTCGAGGCTGTCTCCGATTTGAATTCGGCTACTTGCAGCCAGTATGTCTCGGTAACGTGACGAATGATAAACCGCACGTATCGAGCCTCTTGCCCATTGGCATCGCAGGTGAACGAATGGGCCGAGTCGAGGTGTCCTTCGGTAAACTCGGCTATCTGAGTCCATGCATTGTTGTCGTTCGATATTTCGATGGCAGCCGTACCCGAGAGCTGGTCTTTATCGGTAAAGGTGATGGTAATCTCGTATTGGGGTTGCGAGGAGGGGTAGGTGAGCAGAATATACTGTCCTTCGGCTTGGGAATCGCTGCTCCAGAAATAGGTGGCGGGATTTCCGTCGATTACGTTTTCGATGAAGTTGTTCTGATATTGAGGCATGTTGGTCGATACGGTAGGAGTGCTGCTTACTACTGTTGAGAACAGGCACGACCCGCTCAGCTCGTTTCCGATTGAAAGTGTTGCGTCCGAATTGTTCTTTACGCGTATATAGACGGCTTTTTGTTCGCTGAGGGGTAGCTGTACGGTGGTCCATTGTTTGCCGTTTTCCGAGATTTCGACATCGACACCTTGGGTGAATACCGTTTCGGGGACATCGATTTTTTCGATGTTGCCGAAATAGATGCCCACATACTGGTCTCTTTCCAGTTCTTTGTCGCTTAACCCGTTTAGAGCAAAAGAGTTACCGGTTACCGACAGCTCTACGCCCGGCAGGTTTTCGATATTGGTGATGACTTGGGTGGTATCTTTTTCGGGCCATAATCCCGGAATGGTGTTGCCTATCTTCTCGACCAGGAAGTCGGTGAAGGGTCGCAGGTAGCTGTCGCCCGGGGTGACTTCGTATAGTTTTTCGTAAGTGGAGGTTCCGTAGTCTTCGAGGGCACTTACGAAGTAGGTCGAGTCGGTGTGCATGCCGGTGTAGAGCGATTTCAGCCGCAGATATTTTTCCCACCCTTCGGCTCTTGACATGGTACTGCCGTTTTCGAGCATGTCGAGGGCATCGAGGGCGATGGTCGAGATGGTTTTGAGTTTGGCATTCCAGCAGCGAACGTCCTCATACATCAGGCGGTAATCTCTTTCGTCGCTCTCTTTCAGACTTTCGATATAGATGCAGGCCTGGTTGAGGTTTTGCAGTTCGGTGCGCAACTGAGCGGCCTCTTCGGGGAAGGTTTCGCCCCCGAATTTATCCATGAAACCGTTGTAGAGGGCAATCACGTCGTCGTCCTCGACCAGGGCGTCGGAGAAGCGGGCAAAGCATTTAAAGGCTTCGGCCGTTTGCGTGTCGCCGTGCCGGGCAAGACGGGCGAAGACATCTTCCCAGTTCTGGTGTACATCGAAAGCGTCGGGATTCCAACTGTAATCGGCAGCGCCGAAGAGAGCCACTTTCGAGGCCTGGGCTTGGTTCATGGGGTTCAGGATAAGACCGTTGAGGGTGCTGATGGCTCCCGGCGCTTCGATGGTCCAGTGGGTGGTGAGTTCGCGCATGTAGATGCGTTCGTCGTGGTCGTCGTTCACGGGGTTGTTCCACCACATCACCGGGTTGCGGCCCACGCGGCCGGCCATGTCGTCGATCGACGAAGGGCGTATGTTGGAGAAGCAGTCATACCCGGTAAAGGCGATGACTACCTCGCTGTCGACACTTTTCAGACTGGTTAATGAATAAGCGCCGGGGTAATTCAGAGCATAGCCGGTAGGTACGAAGAAGAGGGGGGCGATTTCGTCGTCGGGATTGTCGGTCGTGTAACGTTCGCGTATTCTCTTTTGCGTTTCATCGGCCAGGTGTGCCTGCATGTAGCCGTTGGGGGTGTAGCTCATGTCGTCGATAAATACACCGAAGCCCCGTACTCCCAGACTGTACAGGTGGTCAAATTTGGCCATGAGGGCGTCGATACCCTGGTCCATGGCTGCTATGTCGGAGAAACTGATGGGCTGTTGCAACCCGGGGTGAGCGGCCCAGATGAAATCGACGTGGCAGGCTTTGGCGGCAGCGGTCATGGTGCGCAGGTCGTCCTGGGTTATCATGCCGAAGAAGCGTTGTTGCTCGGTGAGCGAAGTGGGGTAGTCGTTGCGCCAGTTGCCCAGGTGGTAGGGGTCCGACTTGGGACCGTAGACGAATACGTTCATTTTGAATCGCTTGCAGAATTCAAAAAGGCTGATGCGGTTTTCAACCGAGTAGGGGTGGCCGTAGAAACCCTCTACGATTCCCCGATATTGTGTGTGGGCATAGTCTTCAAAAGTAATTTGACGGACCGGGTTGCCGTCGGCTTGCTCGAAAATTTGTTCGAGCGTGGCAAAGGCATAATATTCCGAACCTTTGTCGTCGCCCAGAATGACGATGTCGCCATGCGGGTGCAGGTTGTTGATTTGGAGCAGATAGGGGTCGAACTTGTTGTCGCCCGGCTCAAAAACCGTAAGCGGCAGATTGTTGTCGGCGGCATATCGAGCGGCAACCCCGTTGGAGCCGCTGGTGCCTATATACAGGTTGGTTAAGGTTTGCGAGGCTTCGTTGGCTTCGGCGATGGAGTATCCTGCATTTTCCAGTACCTCTTTCATGCGGTTGCGGCTCACTTCACCGATGGAGCTTTCGCAGATGACATTGATTGTGTGGGTGAACTCGACCGAACCATTGCCTTCCACGATTTTCTGCGGGGTAGGGTATATGGTATATGTTTGTGCTTGACTGTGAAGGAGAAGTCCCGACAAATAGAATAAGGCAAACAGGGTAAATAGTTTTCTCATCGCAAAAGATTATTATAAAAAGCGTTTGGGTTCCTGTGTAGAGGAGGCTGTTTTTTTGTGAAGTTTAGTTACTGTATGGTTCTGTTTTTCATGACTGGAGTAGAGTGTCTCTACTGGACAGATTCGATTGACCGGAT
>DXDM01000054.1 GCA_019115485.1 Candidatus Barnesiella excrementavium
AAGCTGCGCAGAACGCCGCAAAATGAAACAGGGACTGTTAAATCTGCACTTTCATCGGGTAATGATTAGGAAACCGTTCTTTTGCTTTAATCTGCTTTAAGACGGTTTTCAACTGTCTGCCCAACTTCTGCATTTTTCCTCTAACTCCCTAATTATCAAATCCTGTTGCGTTAATCTGCTGCAATTCGGCGGATATTCCAGAGATTTTTCATAAACATGTAAATTTAGTTCAACCCTATGTGATTTACAAAAATTCAATTTTCCTTTACAAAAGAAGGAAATTTGACGTACAAAACAGTTAACCTATGATAAAAAAGATATTTATCACGGTTCCGCAAAAGAATTTTCCTGTTTAGCAATTTATTCAGTTTCCCCTATACCATTCCAACCGACCGAACAGTCCTTAAAATTACATCATGCTATACATTTTTGAGCGAAGCTCTCAACCGACTTAACGATTGCTGGGTAATACCCAAATAGGAAGCTATATGCTTTAAGGGTACCTCCTTAACGATTTGTGGACGTTCCTTAATCAAACTTATGTAACGATTGAGAGCGTCGTCTTTCCCAAAGATTTTACACTTGCGTTCCAAACAATAAAGTTGTTCGATGCATATCGTGCGGAACAGATTGGATATGGCTAAACTCTGCCGACACAGATTCTCCAACTCGGATTGTTTAATCGTATATAACACCATATTTGTCACAGCCTCATACTGTAAAAAGGAGGGTTCTCCTTTAAAATAACTGAACATCGATGCAAAAAAATCGCCGCATACCCCAAAGCACTCCGTCACTTCATTTCCCTTGGCATCCCAAAAATAGGCGCGGGTAAGGCCGCTTTCGACCAGAAATATCTCATCAGAGACCTTTTCTGCCTCGATAATGATTCCGCCTTTATCAAACCTTACTCGCTTGGAGATAGAGAGAAGCTGTTCAAAATCGGCCGCTCCTATCTGGTAATTATTCAAAAGCAGGGACTTTAACTCTTCCCGAATCGTTTGCATCTTTTTCTATATTATTATAAAGTACATTCCTCATCTATACATACGAAAGGAGATTTACCCCGGTCATTCCCCCTCGGCCAACCGCTGCCGCACCACCTCGTACATCATGACTCCGGCGGCTACCGACACGTTGAGCGACCCGATGCTCCCTACCTGAGGAATGGCTACCATCTCGTCGCACAAGCGCAGGTTGTCGGAATCGACACCGGTATCCTCGGCACCCATGACCAACGCTACCGGCAACGTATAGTCGACATGCGTGTAGTTGAGGGCAGCCTTCTCCGAGGCGGCAACCACCCGTATACCGCTGTCTTTGAGATAGCGAATGGCACTGTGTATCGACCGTTCGCGACAGACCGGGATATGCAACAGAGCTCCGGCCGAGGTCTTCACGGCGTCGGCGTTGACACTGACGCTGCCCCGCTCGGGCACCACGATGGCATCGACTCCCGTACACTCGCAGGTGCGGGCTATGGCCCCGAAGTTGCGCACGTCGGTAATCCCGTCGAGCAACACGATAAAGGGAACCTTCCCCTCCTCGAAGAGTGTGGGGACGATATCGCCCAACCGCTGGTAGGCTACCGACGAGATGAAGGCGACCACTCCCTGGTGATTCTTGCGGGTAATGCGGTTAAGACGTTCGACCGGCACCCGCTGCACCAGATAACCACGCCCTTTGATCAACTCGAAAAGCTCCTTGGCCAAATCGCCTTGCAGCTCTTTCCGTATCAGAATCTTATCTATCTCTTTCCCGGCTTCTATGGCCTCGATTACGGCCCGAATACCAAAAATCATCTCATTCTTTTCCATCGTTCAGTTCGTTACGTTTCAATAATTCGCGGGCATTGTCGAGGGCGGCAGCCGTAAGCGACGAGCCGCTCAGCATGCGGGCAATCTCCTCGACCCGCTGGTCGTCGGTGAGACGCACCAGGTGTGTAGCCGTAGCCGTATCGGTATCGCTCTTGTAGACCCGGTAATGGGTCTGCCCCCAGGCGGCCACCTGAGGCAGGTGGGTAATGCTGATTACCTGCATGCACTGCGCCATCTCGCGCATGATGCGGGCCATCTTGTCGGCAATCTCGCCCGACACCCCGGTATCAACCTCGTCGAAGATAATGGTGGGAAGGGCCATGGCATGAGCCACCAGCGCTTTGAGAGAAAGCATCAACCGTGAGATTTCACCACCCGAGGCGACCTCCGACACCGGCTGCAAGGGCTGGTTCTTGTTGGCCGAAAAGAGGAAGCGAATGGCATCACCTCCCGTCTCGTCGAGTTGTGGCCGAGGTGCCACCTCTATCTCGAATTGCAAATGGGGCATGCCCAATGGCTTGACCCGCTCGGTGAGAGTCTGCGAAATGCCGGCAGCCGACTGCCGGCGCACCTCGGTCAACCGGGCAGCCAGGTCGCGCACCTGCTGCTCCTGCTCCTCGACCTGACGCTTCAAGGCGGCCAGTTCTTCGTCGTAGTTTTCGATACGAGCCAACCGCTCGGCAAACGAGTCACGCAGAGCCAACAGCTCCGCGGCGTTGGATACCCGATGCTTCTGTTGCAACGAATAGTAGGTGTCGAGCCGATTCTCGACCCAAGCCAACCGCTCGGGGTCGATATTGAGATTCTCCTGCGACCGGTCGACGGTCGTGGCTATATCTTTCAAGTCGATGTAATCCGATTCGAGGCGACCGATCCACTCGTCTACCTCGGGATAGAGGCGCGAAAGCGATTTCATGCGCGAGAGCGCCGCATTCAGCAACGACACAACGCCGGTCTCCTCGCCGTGCAAACAGGTTTGCAACACGGCCAACTCGTTCTTAATCTCCTCGGCGTGTTGCAACGTCTGTAACTCGCCTTCGAGTTCCTCCTGTTCGTCCTCTTTCAGTTGGGCTTCGTCGAGCTGCCCCAACTGATAGCGCAGGTAGTCCTCCTCCTCGCGACCCGTGCGGTTCTCCTCCTGCAAGCGGGCAAAGGCCTGCAACCGTTCGCGCCACCGATGGTAGTGCCCGCGGTATTCGGCCAGCAATGCGGCATCCCCGGCCATCGTATCGACCACGCGCAACTGAAAGCGCGAATCGGCCAGCAAGAGGTTCTGATGCTGGGAGTGTATGTCGATAAGCTGTTCGCCCAAGGCTTTCAATTGAGCCACCGAAACAGGGGTATCGTTGATAAAGGCCCGCGACTTGCCCGAAGGGAGAATCTCGCGCCGCAAGATGCACTCGCCTTCGTCGTAGTCGAGTTCGTTCTCGTCGAAGAAGTCGCGCAGATGATACGACGAAATGTCGAACACCCCCTCGATCACGGCCTTCTCGTCGCTGTGCCGCAACGATTTCAAGTCGGCCCGCTGACCGAGTATCAGCGACAAAGCCCCCAGAATGATGGACTTGCCGGCACCGGTCTCGCCCGTAATGACCGAGAATCCAGGCTCGAAATCGATGTGAAGCTCGTCGATGAGCGTATAGTTGGAAACACTCAGTTTCTTGATCATAATGCGTTTCTCTCCTTATTCGGTCTGTTTAATCTTTTCGATAATGCTTCTGTCGGTGGGATACATGCCGCTCAATATATCATAGACCGTCTCTTTCTCGGAGGTGGGTGCCTTGGAATAGACATTCACCAGTTCGTCAAGTTTAGCGTCACGGAACAGCGTGATAACCACCGACATGGGTGAGGCCTCGTAGACCTTTTGCAGTTGTTGCAGCGCCTCGGTAATCTTGGCCCTACCCTTGTCGACACTCAGAGCCATCTCGTCGAGACCGCCGCGGTGATAGTCGTACCACAGCTGGCGGAAACCCGCAGTGCTTTGTTCGACAAAGGCCGACAGCAACGCGTGACGGTTGCGGTTGTCCTCGAAGGCTTTCCAACCGGCCTCCATCGACGACTGCCCCAGGTTGACCACTTGACGGGCCAACTCGTAGAAGGGTGTCCCGCCCATGGCCGAAAAGCTGTCGAAGTCGACCCCGAGTATCATATAGACATAGAAGTTGATGATGGCCGTGAGGTTGCTCTCGATGTTGGTTTCGGAGAAGACCAGTGGCTCGTACTCCTGATAATTGAATTCGACCTGCGTGTCCTTGAAGTTGATGAGCGTGGTGGTGTAGGAGCTGTTGTAGACGGGACGACGCGACTGCACCTGCAACTCGCACACGAAGCGGTTGTCGGCATACTCCTTCACGGTGAAGAGCATCGAGCAGTCTATCCGCTCGATGGGCGAAATTTGCGCCGTAGACCACTTGCGGTCGTTGACATATTCGGTAATGGCCTCTTTGAGGGTGGTGAATACCTCCTTGTTGGTGCCCTGTATCTGGTCACTGTTCACCTCGACACGACAGTTCAGCTCCTGGGCAACCGCCAGGCAGGGGAAAAGGAGAAGCAGCACATACAAGACAGTTCGTTTCATATCATCTCATCTTTGAATGGTTTCTTACCCAAATGGTTGCCACACGGTCAATCAACGGCCTCCACCCATGTACCGGGCCAAGAGGTCGACGATATCGGCAGCCACCTCGGTTTTGAGTTTGCAGGGAATCTCGACCGACTCGCCCTCCCGACCGATAACGGTCACCTTGTTGGTGTCGCAACGGAATCCGGCACCGGCATCGCGCAACGAATTGAGCACGATAAAGTCGAGGTTCTTCTTCGCCATCTTCGAGCGGGCGTTGCTCTCCTCGTCGTTGGTTTCGAGGGCAAAGCCTACCAGATACTGCCCGGAGCGCTTGCGGCGCCCCAGTTCGGCAGCTATATCGGGGTTGGGTTTGAGGCGCAGCACACGCTCCTCGCCGCTCCGTTTGAGCTTCACATCGCTCACCGTCTCGGGGGCATAATCGGCCACGGCAGCACACATGATGGCTGCATCGGCATGGTCGTAAGCCTCGACGGCGGCCCGATACATCTCGGCTGCCGACTCGACATCGACGCGGCGAATCGAGGGGTGACTCGTCTTCAAGGCTACCGGCCCGGCCACCAGTACCACTTCGGCACCGGCTTCGGCACAAGCCTCGGCCAGGGCAAACCCCATCTTGCCCGACGAGTAGTTTCCGATGAATCGCACCGGGTCTATCTTCTCATACGTGGGGCCTGCCGTCACGAGCACCCTCTTCCCGGCCAGCGACTGCTTCCGTTCAAAAAAGCGGTCGAGCACGGCCACGATATTCTCGGGCTCTTCCATGCGCCCCTTCCCGGTGAGGTGGCTGGCCAGCTCGCCGGTTGCCGGCTCGATAATGTGGTTGCCGTAGGAGCGTAACAAATCGAGATTGTGTTGGGTCGACGGGTGAGCATACATGTCGAGGTCCATGGCCGGAGCCACAAAAACCGGTGCCTTGCACGACAGGTAAGTGGTCACGAGCATGTTGTCGGCTATACCGTGAGCCATCTTGCCGATGGTCGAGGCCGTGGCGGGAGCGATAATCATGGCATCGGCCCACAACCCCAGGTCGACGTGGCTGTGCCACTCGCCGGTATTGGCCGTGAAAAACTCGCTCACCACGGGCTTCCCGCTCAACGACGAGAGAGTGACGGGGGTTATGAACTCTTTGCCCGCAGGGGTCATCACCACCTGCACCTCGGCGCCCTGCTTGATGAGCAACCGCAGCAGATAGGCGGCTTTGTAGGCAGCGATGCTGCCCGTGATACCCAGTATGATATGTTTGCCTTTCAACATGTGCTTGAACCTTTCTTGTCGCACGGCCTCCCGTCAGAAGCGGCGGCGTGCTCGGGTGTATATCTCGGTTATGACATTCTTGGTATTCAGCGGGAAATCGCCCTGCATCATCCAGCTGTAATAGCTGGGTTCGAGTTGGAATATCTCCTCGACCGAACGACCCTTGTATTTGCCGAAGTTGAACACCGGCACATCGTGTTCGTTGAGAATGATGCGTCCGGCAAAATCGACATTGCGGTTCTGGGTCGAGAACGATACCCATGAATCGATGTCGTTGGTGAGGTATTTCCCCTCGTACTCATCTTTGGCAGCCTCGGTATAACGGTCGAGTTGTGCCTTGAACACCTCGTAGGTAGCCCGGGTATCGGCCAGGGCCGAGTGGGCATCAACCAGCGGCGCGCCGCAATAGAACTTGTAGGCGGCTTTGAGGGTACGGGGCTCCATGATGTGGTAGATGGTCTGCACGTCGACAAACTTGCGCTTCGAGATGTCGAGATTGACCCCGGCGCGCAACAGCTCCTCGATGAGGAACGGCACATCGAAACGGTTGGAATTGAATCCGGCAATATCGGCCCCCTCGAACACCTTGGCGATGTTGCGGGCCACGTCCTTGAAGAGGGGCTTGTCGGCCACCATCTCGTCGGTGATGTGGTGCACGGCCGTCGATGCGGGCGGTATGGGCATACCGGGATTGACAAAGATATCTTTCTCTTCCACCTCGCCGTTGGGGAAGACCTTGACATAGGCCAGTTCGATAATCCGGTCGGTGGTGATATTGGTACCCGTTGTCTCCAAATCAAAGAAAACGAGCGGGTTCTTCAAATTCAACTGCATGGTTGGTTATTCAATAGGTCGAGTGATTAGAAATCGCTGAGCATCATGGGCATCAACAGCATAAGCAGATCCTCATTCTCTTTGTTCTCCAACGGCACGATGATACCGGCGCGTGTGGGATCGGAGAGTTCGACAACTACCTCGGTAGACTGAATGTTGTTGAGTATCTCAATCAGGAACGAAGCCTTGAAACCTATCGTGAGGTCGTCGCCCGTGTAGTTGCAGGCCACCTTCTCCTCGGCCGAGATGGAGTAGTCCTTGTTTTCGGTCGAGACGAGCAGTTCGCCGTTTTTCAGTTGCAGCTTGGCCAAACCCAGGGCAGCGTCGGCAAAGACCGATACCCGGCGCAGCACGTTCACAAACAGAGCCCGGTCGATGATGAGCCGGTTGGTATTGTTGGTGGGGATTACCGAATTGTAGTTGGGATAATGCCCCTCGATAAGCCGGCAGTTAAGCACGAAGTCAGAGAGTTTGAAGCAGGCATTCTTCGAGTCGAACGAGAGTTCTACATTACCGTTCTCCTTGGGAAGAATCGATTTCAACAGATTGGCCGGCTTCTTGGGCAAAATGAATGATGCTCGCACCCCGGGAGCCACAGCCTGATTCTTGAACCGCACCAACTTGTGGGTATCGGAGGCAACAAACGAGATACTGTCCTCGAAAATGTCGAGATAGATTCCGTTCATGATGGGACGCAATTCGTCTTCGGCCGTAGCAAACAGCGTGCAACCGATGCCGTTGAGCAACTGTTGGGCATCGAACGAGATATTCACAGCCGAAGGATCCATGGGCATCTTGGTGGGATAGTCATCGCCATTTACCCCGATGAAATTGTAACGTCCGTTTTGGAAATAGAGGAAGATTTCGAGGTTGTTATCGTCGATTTCAAAAGTCAGCGGCTGGTCGGGCAGCTCTTTGAGCGGCTCGAGCAAGATTTTGGCATTCACGGCAAAAACGCCCTCGCCGTGAGCTTCCATCACATCGATAGCCGTAGTCATCGTTGTCTCTTGGTCCGAAGCCGTCATCGAAAGGCGCGTCCCTTCGAGACGGAACAAAAAGTTGTCGAGAATAGCCATCGAATTTTTCGAGTTGATGACCCGGCTGATAGTCTGCAAATGGGATAGCAACAAGGTGCTGGATACGATAAATTTCATAGGTATGTCTTTTTGTTTATTGTTTCTTTCACTCACGTTCCCCGCAAGCGGCAAAGCGCCCGCAGGCCAGGGATTCCGGGCAACCGCCACCGCGTTTGCCCCCTGTCTCTTTAACGAACAAATGTAGTGAAAATTTTTGGCCCGACCGACTAATTCGCAAGAATATATGAATAAGTTATCAACATCACGACCACATCTACTGCTCCCGAAATACTTTTTCCTCCCCCTCAAACCGTTGTTTTCCGAATATTATTTTTATATTTGGGAAATATGAAAGTCGACTCGGCCAATCTCACCCCGGCAAACCCTTTTCCGGGCGCCGGCTCTCTCGCCTTTCGCCGCATTTATCATCATGCAGACCAACCGGGTGAATCCCAGACATATAAGCTACCTATGCATCGCCCTGTGTATTCTCTTCGCAGGTGGCTATATTTTGCGTCAAAATTATCTGCTCGACCGGATATATAAAAATGCAACACCCTACGACTATATCCCGGCCGGCGAAATACGGACAATCCTTGTGACTTCACCGGCATTTCTCTGTGACTCGACAAGCGCCCTGCCTTACTGGCAACGGACTCACACGCTTGTCATGCTTTGGCAGGAAATCTGCGCTACCGCCAAGCTGCCGGTAACCGACACCCTCGTCGTTTCGTTCTCTCAGGACGGCGAGACGGCCTTATGGTATCGCTCCTCGAAAGCAGAACAGAAACAGCTGGCCCGCCAACTGCCCCGCCTGCTCTCGAACCATTACCGCCCGGTGAGCGAGCGAGTTGGGCTTACCTCTGTGCACCACTACGCCCTGCCCAACGGCAGGTTCCTGCACACGCTCTCGGCTCCGGGCGTAACGGCCTTCTCGTTCGAGTCGTCCCTGTTCCACGAAGCCTTGCAAACAGTCGACGTACTCAGCCACCGGGAACAATTCACCGAAGTCCTGCATTCACTCGACCCCCGGAGCCCCGCCCGTCTGCTGCACCAAATCAACGACCGGGGATACCGCAGCTCGGGCCGTTGGGAAGGCACAATCGTTCAACACTCCGCCCCAAAGGCCAATCCCACCGATTCGAGTAACACCCGCCCGTAAAGGAAAATCCTCCCCGTCTTTTCCCCAAAGAGACAGACTCATCAAGCTAAAAACAAAAGAGGTCGGCAACTTGACAGTTACCGACCTCTTTCTTGTGTCCGAGATGAGATTCGAACTCACACGAGCCAACGCCCACTACCCCCTCAAAGTAGCGTGTCTACCAATTCCACCACCCGGACATACGGCATCTCTTCGTTTTTCTCTTGGTGCCCAGAACAGGACTCGAACCTGCATGCCTCTCGACACACGCACCTGAAACGTGCGCGTCTACCAATTCCGCCACCTGGGCATAATTGTCATCGATAGAGATACCGATGGAGCGAAAAACGGGACTCGAACCCGCGACCCCAACCTTGGCAAGGTTGTGCTCTACCAACTGAGCTATTT
>DXDM01000055.1 GCA_019115485.1 Candidatus Barnesiella excrementavium
TGAACCCCGAAAAAACATTCGGTCAAATGTAAGCATAAATGTATCGAGCAGCAATAGCTACGCCTCTAAATTTTATTTTCCCAAGAGGAAACAGGGCCAACAAACGAGTCAGTCGCGCTTGTAGGAGGGATTTCGTTTCAGCCAGACCGCCGCATATTCGCACGAGGCTCGGGGCGACAGGTTCTGCGACAAGGCATAGTCGTAGGTGGCTTTTACCAAAGCGGAGGCAATTCCCCGCCCGCCTATCTCCGGGGGAACAATGGTATGCTCGATGTCGAGGCACCCATTGCTTATGACATAAGAGACATAAGCTCTCGTACCGTTGACCTCCGTCTGAAAAAGGCATCTGGCCGCATCGTGTGTAATTTCCATAACAAAACGGTTTTTTAGTTATACAAATATATATAACCGTTGAGATAGGTTGCAAACAGAAGCCACAAAAAATAGGGCACGAATAGCCAGGCGGCCGCTTTGTCGCGACGATAGGCGCTTGTCGTGTAGATAAACACCAGCACATCGAGCAGCAGAATATCGACCAATCCCAGCAACGGATACCGGAGGGTAAAGAAGAAGAGGCTCCACAGGAAGTTGAGCACCAGTTGAATGCCCCATATCCAAAAGAGCACGCGGTCGCGGCTGTGATGAATCAGGCGTCCCAGCGAGATGCCCATGCAGATATAAATCACACTCCATGCAATGGGAAATGCGATGCCGGGAGGGGTAAGCGTCGATTTGTCGAGCAACGGATACCACTCGATCATCGACTGGGCTTGAAACAGACTGCCTGCAAAACCTACGCCCAGGCAGAGGAGAATGGGCAGAAGATAATAAACGATACCTTTCATCTTGTCAAGTTCTTTAAGGGTTCTTCTCTTCCTAACAACTCGACCGACGTAAAGTTTACCGACCGTTAAGGCGATGACACTTCAATACTTGCCCGATAACGGCTATGAGGCCACACCGGGGTAAGTGCGAAATAGCCCTTCACGAATTTCCCCTGCCGTATAACCGCAGGATTCTCGTGCTGACGTTCAAGATGGTCCCGGTAAAGTTCACCTGCCCGGGGATAATAGTCTACCCGATAGACCCCTTCGCACCCTTCGGCCACAAAACGATCGGCAATGCGACGAGCTACCATACCCATATTCATGCGGAGGTTCACCTCGACAAAGGGGTGTAACCGGACAGTCCCGTCGGAGGTTCGGTAGAGCATCATGTCGACCCCGAAGTAACCTCGGTAGTAAGAAGCTATGCGCGTGGTAAAGAAGTCGATGAGCGATTTTCTTACCTGCTCTATAAGGTCATCGCCTACGGCAGAACACAACTCCCGACACAAAAGGTCATCGGTGGCCAGCCGATTGCTCTTGTAGGCTCCATGTCCGTCGGTCAGGAATGATGAATACCCGGCAAACGTCACCCGACGGCCGTCGCTGTGAAACTCCATGGCCCAGTCGCTCACCTTGTCGTAAAACGGTTCGCCCATGAGTACCCCCTGTTTTTGCAACACACCGTTGCTCCATTGCGCCAACGAACGGTCATAGCCATAGAGATTCCAATAGAGTCCCCGACCGCTACCCGACCAGGGGGCTTTGAGCACCCGGTGTTCGGGCTGTTCGGTAAAAGTTCGTACCTCGTTGGGGGTGTGTAGTTCGATGGGTAACTTGGGGAAGGGATAGTCGATATGCCCGGAGAGATATTGCCCCACTTCGGTTGCCAACCGCCGGTGTGACAACGCCCGAATCCGGTCGCACTGAGCGGGTGTCGGCAATAGCGTTTCGGCCACGCCCGTCAGGCGCAACCTTCGAGTCAAATCGTGATTCCACCCCCACACGTTTACGTGGTCGACCCGGCACTCGGCCAGTTGTGGCCAGGTTATCGTCGAGACCGACAGCCCCAAAGGTTCCAGCGACCGACGGAAATCGTCGGAAACCGAATCGGGCGGAGCAATGATAGTTGGTGTACCCTCATCGGCATACCACAGCGGAAGTAGCGACAACTCACGACCAATGAGTTGAGCTGCCGGAGGCGGAGTATAGTTCACACCGCCAAAAGCTATGGCTAAATCGTTCTCGGGATTAAACAAATAGAGGTTCACGCATCTCGTATTTTGACATGGCAAAGATAACAAAAAGAGGCGGTCTGCTCCAATGTTTTTCACTGGTGAGAAGAAACCGAAAGAAGTATCTCTACAAAATGCCATAATCCAGATTAAAGGCATACCATATTGTCGCAAATACAGCACAGCAAAATAATATTTCTATATTTTTCAATAAAAATATTTTCAAATTGTAATTTTTATATATCTTTGTAGGAACAAAGGGTCATCTTACCCCAAGAGGATAAAAAACATATTTGGCATTTATTGTAGTCATTAGCATACAACCGAAGCTGTGACCCCCGATATTCTCGTCGCTGAAACAACATTCTCCCTCCGAAATACACAAGGTCACGCAATATGCGGAAGATGATATAAGAACAATACTCGCAAACAGTATTGATTTACATGTATATTCATCATATTATAGAATAGTTATGAAAAAAATTACGTCTGTATTCCTTTTATTGGGTTGCCTGTTACCAACCCAGGCTCAGAATGTTCCACCGTGTACATTTGAAATTGTAGATGCCGAAACATTTTCCACTCAATGGACTGTTATCGACAACAACCAGGCAGTGAGCCCGAACACTTGGGCTTACAGTGAAGACGGAGCCTGGTATGAACAGGACATGTCAAACGATGCCGATGACTGGATTGTTTCACCTGCCGTCACACTCGATGCCGGTAAAACCTACAACATATCGGCCTATGTGAAACACGATGGCTATTTTATAGACCAACAGAAGATTGAATTGAAAGTGGGTCACGAAGCTTCCGTCGAAGGACTGACTACCCAACTGTTTTCGGACGAATCTTTCTAAAGCAGATTATTCGTTGAAAAATCGGGTACCTTCTCACCCGACGAAAGTGGAACCTACTACATCGGCCTTCACTGTTACAGCGACTCTCATAATGGAGACCTCTATCTGCAAAAGATAGTAGTCGAGGAGTCTCCTATCTATCCGGCTCAGATTTCCGATTTGACGGTCGAAGCCGGCAAGGCCGGAGAGCTGTCGGCTCATCTGTCATGGACCTGGCCTTCGACCGATCAGTATGGAAACCCGCTTACCCTCTTGTCGGGAGCAAAAATATATCGCGACGGCGACCTGATAACGACTATCGAAGAGGCTACCATAGGTCAAGCAGCCGAGTGGACCGACCAAACCATTGAGCAAGCCGGAAGTTATGACTACGAGGTAGTAGTCTACAACAGTTTTGGTGATGCCCAAGGTGAAGCCACCTCGGTTACCTCGCCGTGGATAGGGACCGATACCCCCGAAGTGGTAACCCAGCTGACCGCCACCGCCGAAAACGAAACGGTAACGCTCTCGTTCACTCCGCCCACAGTTGGGGAGAATGGAGGATATATTGATCCGGGAGCTCTCACATACCAGATAAGCCGTACACCGGGTGGTGTATTGACCGACGATTTTTCTGGTCCCCTGCCCTACGTGGACGTAGTACCCGAACTGGGTAGTTATACCTATACGGTCACAGCGACTTTCGATGGGAAATCGAGCGACCCGGTTACCTCGGATCGAATAGTTGCCGGAGGTATGAAAGAGTTGCCATACAGCGAAAGTTTCGATACCGAGTCGGCTCTCGACCTGTTTACCATCATCGACGGGAATAACGACGACCGTTCATGGAAATATTATGAATCGAAACAACTCATGCAATTCTGGGGTGGAGATGATGCCGACGAGTGGCTTATCACGCCTCAGTTGAGACTGCAAGCGGGCAAGAGCTATAAACTGGTTTTCAAAACAGGTCTCGAAAACGCAGCACAATCCTCTAACTATAAAGACCTCTATGTCACGATAGGTAGTCAAGCTACGGTCGAATCGCAATCGCGGCAGCTGTTCCATGAAACCATCGAATCGGCCTTGATGGAAGAGAAAGAGGTTATCTTCTCCGTAACCGAATCGGGTGGATATTATATAGGATTCCACTGCTATGGTTCCACCAGCTATTCTCCCATTTTTGTCGACGACCTGGCTCTTGACGAAACAATCGAAATTCCGGCCGCAGTTACCGATTTGACTGTTACGCCCGGTGAAAATGGAACGCTGTCGGCTACAATCCAATGGACCAACCCTTCACTTTCAGCCGCAGGGACTCCGTTGTCTCATCTGACAAAGATGGAGCTGTATCGCAACGAGACGCTCATCGATACGCAACTTGAACCCGAAATGGGGACTGCCCAACAGTTTGTCGATGAAACTGTTCCCGAACCGGGGAGCTACCTTTACAAGATTGTAGGATATGTAGACGAGAATGCCGGAGAAATCACAACTACCGAATCGGAGTGGATTGGCCTTGATAGCCCCATGCCTGTAACCGAACTGACTTTGAGCGATGTAGACGGAACACCACACCTCTCGTTCAAAGTACCTGCCGGTGGTGCGAATGGCGGCTACATCGACAAGGAATCGATTGTTTACCGTATTGTTCGTAACCCCGGAAGCGAACTGCTGACCGAACAGTTGACCGACACGACCTACATCGATACCGACGCTCTGTCACTGGCTCTATACAGCTATGAAGTAACGGCCTTATCGGGCGATACCGAGAGCGAACCGGCTACCTCGAATGCCTTGGTATTTGGCGAAGCACTGGCCTTACCCTATGAAACCGAAATGGCTACAACCGACGAGACTGCCCTGTGGACCATTGTCGACGGCAACAACGACGGCAAGAGTTGGGTCTATAACGACGAAGATGATGACATGGAATACACTTCCGCCTCGGCTGCCGATGACTGGCTGTTTACCCCGCCCTTCAAAGCCGGGAAGGGCTCCCACACGCTTGAATTCCGGGCCAGTGTATTTTCCGCTCTTTTCGCCGAATCGATGGAGATTACGCTGAGTAGAGATACCGTACCGGGCGAAAGCCAACAAGTAATCACCTCTTACCCCGAAATTACGTCGAGACTTGCCGAGCTCTACTCGGCCGACTTCGATGTTCCCGAAGAAGGCGACTGGTATCTCGGCTTCCACATCACCTCGCCCAATCCGTTTGGACTCTACATCAGCTATTGTTCAATCAAGAGCAATGTTATTTCGGCTATCAACGAAACCGAACAAGCTGCTGGCATCTATTACCAACGAGAATCCCAATCACTTGTCTTGAAGTCGGCTGGTCATCTCGATGTCGTTGACCTGCGTGGAGCGACGGTTATCTCTTGCCAGGTAGAAAGCGGAACACTCGACGTGTCGCAACTCCCGACAGGCCTTTATATTGCCCGATGGAGTGCCGAAGGTGAAAAATCGGAACAAATCAAATTTATCAAATAACTTTAACGGAGAGATTGTATGAAAAATGTATTTGTAAACCTAATCCTGACTACGGCGCTTTGTGCGGCACTCCCGATGGGAGCTCAGCAACCGGTACAGGAGCGCGTACACAAACGGACTGCCCCTACCGAAGCACCGCGCATCTCATTCGCAGGCAAACAATCGGCCCCTCACCTGTTTCGTTCGGCAACAGCCGGCATCACGGCCGATTTCAGTTGTCAAAGTACGGGCAGCGAGGTGACCATGTGGGAAGAAGACTTCGATGACGGAACTGATGGTTGGACACTGAACAACGTCACAGGCATATCTTGGCAACTGATGCAGTATGCCAGCTCAGAGGAGCCGGACAGAGCATTCTCTACCTACGACCCCGACGATGTGCAATCCTTATATATCGATGGCCCGTTCCGATATGCCGAACGGGGTATAGCCACGGCCACCAGTCCTCAACTCGATGTCCCGGCCAATGCCATGCTGAAAGGATATGTCGGATTCAGCCAGAACATGGACGAATACTGCCGATTGCACATTTCGGTATCGACCGACGCTTTTGCCACATCGGAATTGCTGTGGAACAGTGCCGATGAAAACGGAGAGAAACCTTGGCGCTGGCACGAATTTTCGGTATCACTCGAAAAGTATGCCGGGCAACAAGTACAAATCCGATTCACCTACACCTCGGGGAAGGACGATCCCTTCAACTCGGGTGGCTATATGGGCGACTTTGCCATTGACGGATTGAAGCTGACCGGTGTGTCGGCAATCGAGCAAGTAGCGGTAAATACGGGCGAGGAGATTGCCTTTGCCGACATATCGACCGGAAATCCTACGGCCTGGCAATGGTCTTTCCCGGGTGGAACACCGGCGACCTCGACCGAACAGAATCCCCGGGTATATTACACCCGTGACGGGCTCTACGACGTGACCCTGACCGTCAGCAATGCCGACGGTAGCGACACGAAGACCCGCACCGCCTTTGTCAAGGTGACCGGCACCGCTCCAACGGCCCACATATTGCCTCCGGCAACCTTCCGATACAGTGAGACTCGCCTGCCCATGGTGGCTCCGCTGGTCGGGGTACAGTATCAGGAGAACTCGACAGGCTACCCCACTTCGTGGGAATGGACTTTCGGTGGAGTGAGCCCCGAACCTTATGCCCAGGTAACCTCGACCGAACAGAATCCTGTCGTAGCCTATAACTTCCGCCACCAGCAATCTGTCGCTCTGCATGTAGCCAACGAGCATGGCGAATCGGACGACGCGACAGATGTCTCGGTAGAATACAGCGGACTGATTACCAACTTCGAGCCGGGAGACCAGGCGACTACATTCGACTTTGAAGGTGACGGAACTTTTCCCGGAACCAACAGCATGGGTATCACCGCCTATGCCGAGAAGTTCTCCAAGCCCTCGCGTCCTATCCTGGTATTTGGAGCCTATGTCTATTTCGTTACCGCTTCGGCCGTAGACCTGCTCGACCAGATTGCCGATGTGGGAGTACATCTCTGTACCAGCGAAAACGGGCTGCCGGGCAAAAAACTCGACTCGACCTGGTGGCGGGTATTCGAGTTGGATACCCCCTCGGGCAATACGATGGTGGGTACGGAATTTGCATTCAACCCCAAGGTTATCGACGACGAATTCTTTATCGTAGTCGACGGTATTCCCGAGAAGAACGACAGCGTTGATGTCTCCTTTGCCATGGCCCGGTTCCGCGACCACGGGAACACCGCCTATATGTACAAAGACAAGGAATGGATCGACGTGAGCACCTATTTCCCGGCAGGGGCCAACCACACCTCCTACATGATTATGCCTTCAATCATACACTCGGTCATGTCGCCTATACCGGCCGACCGTGAACCGTTGGTAGTGGGAAAAGAGGCTGGAACGAGCAAATATCCTTTCTTCTCGATATATGGTTATGAAACCCCTATCAAAAGCGATGCTGAATGGTGCCGTGTCATAGGCAAGCCGAATGGACTCACCCTCGACACGTTGCTGATTTCGTACGACCGACTGCCCGACGGTATCGAGGAGCGGGTGGCAACGCTTACCTTGAACGACAGCATATCGACCTACGACATCAAGGTTACTCAAAATGTAAATGGAGTCAGTGCCGTAGACCCGGTAATTGCTCCGCAAGTGACACTCTATCCGACGGTATTCGATCAGGAGGTGACGGTCGAGTTTCCCGAGGGTGCACGAGCTGTCATCGTGTCGGACGAGAGCGGCCGGACCATGTATCGACGGGAGTTGGACAAAACCGAACGACAGGCTACCATCGATGCTTCGGCCTGGACGTCTGGAACCTATTTCGTGCGTGTAGTGCGGGAGCATGAAGCTACGGTGGTAAAAGGTATCAAACGGTAAACGTTACTACTATACATATCCCAACAAGGGGAGATGGGGCTACGACCTTGTCTCCCTTTGTTTTTCTCGTACAAGACCACAGGATCTGCCATCGGCATATACCCGGTTCCAAAAGCAGGATTTCCCTGTTTTTATTATTAGGATTTATTATCAATACCGCATAAAAAGCCGTACCTTTGCAGCCATGAAAATAGTGCTACTGGTCGTGGGAAAAACGACCGAATCATATTTTGTCCAAGGTATCGAGGAGTACAGCAAGCGGCTTGCCCATTATGTACCGTTTGAGTTGACCGTCATTCCCGAATTGCGCAATACCAAGAGTCTCAGTACCGACCAACAGAAAGAGCGCGAGGCCGATCTGATTTTGAAGTCGCTGCAACCCGGCGACTATCTGGTATTGCTCGACGAGCACGGCCGGGAATTTACCTCGCTGCAATTCGCCTCGTACCTCGAAAAAAAGATGGCCAACATTGCCAAACGTCTGGTTTTCGTTGTCGGGGGGCCCTACGGCTTTTCCAATCGGGTCTACCAGGCGGCTCAGGAGAAAATCTCACTCTCCAAGATGACCTACTCCCACCAAATGATTCGGCTTATTTTCACCGAGCAGCTCTATCGGGCCATGACCATTCTGAATAACGAACCTTATCATCATGAATAGATATGAAACGGTTTTTTAAAAAATCATCTCTCATTGCTCTTTTCCTTATCTCCGGATTCTTCTCGACAGTCATCGCCCGGGAATACAGCAGCGAAGTGGGTACCATGTGGAGCTTCACCCTGTCGAAACAGATTGACCGGGTGAATCTGCAACTGCAACAAAACGTGTGGACCCTGGGCAAATACTACGAACGGTATATGCCCATCTTTACGGTATCTTACACGGCAATCCCCAAGTATCTGAAATTGAATGTACTTTACTACTATATGAACCAGCAGACTCCGCCGGGTACCTATAAGAACCGACACCGTTATCACTTGGGGGCCACCTTCTCCTACCCCGTGAGCCACTGGTCGCTATCGCTGAGTTCCCGATTTGAATCGACCTACACCATAGGCGACGAACACCCGCTGAACAAGTGGCGGAACAAGTTCATGTTCAGTTATGCTATCCCCAACAGCCGATGGACACCCTTTTTCCATGCCGACCTTTTTCTCTTGCTCAACGGCAGTCAAAGCGGCCAGATGGACCGCGTGTGGTATGACGCCGGCGTGGAATATCGCATCGATAAAAAGAACTCCATCGAATGCAAGGTGCGGGAAGAGCACCTCATGAGCAAGACACCCCAGCAGCTCAACACCTTTTTCTCGCTGGGGTATAAATTGAAACTGTAAAAGGATAAGCTAATCGACCCAGAAGAGATCGCTCATCACATCGTCAGAGGTAAAGAGCCCCGCCCGCGTGATGCGCAATAGGCCATTGTCGAGAGCCAAACGGCCGGCGCGGATATGCGGCTGTGCCTGTTCGAGACAATATTGCACCCGAGCTTCGCCGAAATCGGCGCACAATCGCGGCAAGTCGAGTCCCCAGCAGGTGCGCAGCGAGGTAAGAATACGTTCGTTGTAAAGACTGTCGGTCGATTCCCGCTCCTCGGTATAGGCCACACGTCCAGCCTGTATCGCTCCGATATACTCGGATAATGAAGCTGGATTAAAGCGACGCGTCCGCCCGTCATAGCTATGGGCAGCAGCCCCCAGCCCCAGATAAGGCGTGCCCTTCCAGTATGAGGTATTGTGCTGCGCGTAGCGTCCGTCGCGGGCAAAATTGGATATCTCGTAATGCTCATACCCGGCGGCAGCCAGGCGGTCGATCAGTTCGTCGAACATCTGCAACGACAACTCTTCGTCGCACTCCATCACCCGGCCTTGTTCGCGCATGCGCCACAGGAGCGTACCCTCCTCGTAAATGAGATTGTAGGCCGAGATGTGCGGCACACCCAAGGCCAGAGCCTGTTGCAAATTGGCACGCCACCCCTCGATTGTCTGGCCCGGCAGACCATAAATGAGGTCGATACTGATGTTGTCGTATCCGGCCGCAAGACAACGCTCCACCGCCTCGACTGCCGCATGGGCCGTATGACGTCGATGCAGGAAAGCCAGGTCGGCATCGGAGAAACTCTGTACCCCCATGCTCAGCCGGTTGACCGGTGTGTCTTTCAGTGAAGCGATAAACTCAGGGGTTACGTCGTCGGGATTGGCTTCGTAGGTCACCTCGCGACAAGCCTTCCAATCGATACCCCCCGCAAGTGCGCGAAACAACCGTTCGCGCTCGGCCGGTAGAAGTGTTGAAGGAGTACCGCCTCCGAAATAGAGCGTCTCGACCGGTTCGCCGCCCAACTCGTGACGGCGCAACGTCCACTCCCGGCACACCGCATCGACATAGCGTCCCCGCCACGACGAATCGGTCGACGAGAAGAAATCGCAATAAATGCAGCGGCTCGCACAAAACGGAATGTGAATATAAACTCCTGCCATCGTGCTGCAAAAGTAGTGAAAGTCGCAGGCAAAACCGGCTACTCGCCCGATTTTTTTATCGAAACTTGCTCCCCCCTTTCCCCATCATGAATAACACCTGCACCCGCAAACGTCTGGATTCGGGAGACCTTTACCCCACCATCTTCACCCTTGTTTGCGAACGCGTTTCATTCCCTTGAAAAAGTTCAAAGGCTATTTGCAAACCATGTTTTGTAACATAGTTCTCGCCGTTGCTTTTTCGAAATATAATTCATAATTTGCGAACGCTTTGTTTAAAACGCGTCAGCGTACTTGTCTTATTAAAAACTTTAATATCATGAAAGTTTACCAATCTCACGAAATCAAAAACATTGCCCTGTTGGGCAGCAAAGGCTCGGGTAAGACCACCCTCGCAGAAGCTATGCTCTACGAGTGTGGTGTCATAAAACGCCGCGGGACCGTCGAAGGTAAAAACACCGTATCGGACTATTTCCCTGTGGAAAAGGAGTATGGCTACTCGGTATTTTCCACAGTTTTTTATGCCGAATTTTTAGGAAAGAAGCTCAACGTGATCGACTGCCCGGGAGCCGACGACTTCGTGGGTAGCGCCATAACCGCCCTCAATGTAACGGATACGGGAGTCATCGTCATCGACTCGCAATATGGAGTCGAGGTGGGAACTCAAAACATCTTCCGTACTGCCGAGAATCTGAATAAACCCATTCTTTTCGCCATGAACCAACTCGATGGCGAGAAGGCCGATTACGAAAACGTAATCCACCAAATGCGCGAGACATTCGGCAATCGAATCGTGCAAGTGCAATACCCGCTCAGTTGCGGGCCGTCGTTCAATGCCATGATCGACGTTCTCCTGATGAAAATGTACAGCTGGTCACCCGAGGGTGGCAAGCCCACTATATCGGACATTCCCGAGAGCGAAATGGAAAAAGCCCGGGAACTGAACCAAAAACTGGTCGAAGCCGCTGCCGAAAACGACGAGACCTTGATGGAAAAATTCTTCGAGCAAGGCTCCTTGACCGAGGACGAAATGCGCGAAGGTATCCGCAAGGGGCTGGTTACCCGCAGCATCTATCCGGTATTCTGCGTGAGCGCCCTGCGCGACATGGGCGTGCGCCGCATGATGGAATTCCTCGGCAACGTGGTACCCTTCGTTTCGGAAATGCCCAAACCCATGAATACCGCCGGAGAAGAGGTTGCTCCCGATGCCAACGGCCCCACGAGCCTCTTCTGCTTCAAGACGACGGTCGAGCCGCACATTGGCGAGGTATCCTATTTCAAAGTGATGTCGGGTACCGTGCACCAGGGCGACGACCTCATCAACGTAGACCGTGGTGACGGACGCGAGCGCTTCGCTCAACTCTTCTGCGTGTGCGGTCAGATACGGACTCCGGTCGAAGAACTGGTGGCTGGTGACATAGGTGCATCGGTCAAGCTCAAAGATGTGCGCACCGGCAATACCCTCAATGAAAAAGGTTGCGAATACCACTTTGATTTCATCAAATATCCGGCACCCAAATACCAACGTGCCATCAAACCGGTGAACGAAGCCGACGCCGAAAAACTGAGCGAGATTCTCACCCGCATGCACGAAGAAGATCCCACGTGGCTGGTTGAGCAATCCAAGGAGTTGAAACAGACGATTGTTTCGGGACAGGGCGAATTCCACCTGCGCACGCTTAAATGGCGCATCGAGAACAACGACAAACTCGCTGTCGAATTTATCGAACCCCGTATCCCCTACCGCGAAACCATCACCAAGGCAGCCCGCGCCGACTACCGTCACAAGAAACAATCGGGCGGTGCCGGACAGTTTGGCGAGGTTCACCTCATTGTAGAGCCTTATTATGAAGGTATGCCTGCTCCCGATGTATATCGCTTCAACAATCAGGAGTACCGCATGAACGTGCGCGACACCCAGACCATCGACCTCGAATGGGGCGGCAAGTTGGTGGTGTGCAACTGTATCGTGGGTGGAGCCATCGATGCCCGCTTTATCCCGGCCATTGTCAAAGGTTTGATGGACCGTATGGAGCAAGGCCCCCTCACCGGATCATACGCCCGTGATGTGCGAGTATGTATCTACGACGGTAAGATGCACCCGGTAGACTCGAACGAAATCTCCTTCCGTCTGGCCGGACGTAACGCTTTCAGCGAAGCCTTCCGCAACGCCGGTCCCAAGATTCTCGAACCGGTATATGATGTCGAGGTACTTACCCCCTCGGACGTCATGGGTGATGTGATGAGCGACCTGCAAGGACGTCGGGCCATCATCATGGGTATGTCGAGCGAAAAGGGATTCGAGAAGATTACGGCCAAGGTACCCTTGAAAGAGATGTCGTCCTACTCGACCGCCCTCAGTTCGATTACCGGCGGACGCTCCTCGTTCTCGATGAAGTTTGCCTCGTACGAACTGGTACCCTCCGACGTACAGGAGAAACTGCTCAAAGCCTACGAAGCTGAACAAACCGACGAATAACCGTCTCTTTTTGTTAAATAATTAAAAAGCCGCTGGTTTTTCCCAGTGGCTTTTTTGCATATAAACATTTGTTTGTTAAATTTGCGGTTAAGTGTTAAACAACACGCTCATTTTTAGGTTTTCATAAAATAAAACAAAAACGTCGGAATCGGTGTTTATGTAATAAATTTACACAAATGATGTAAATAAAACACCTTACCGAAGTCCTGCGGGACAAAAGAAGAGAGGCAAACGAAATGAAAAAGTCGACGATTTGGTTATTGGCCATAATCATGGCACTCACCTTTATCGGGTTGCTCTACATACAAATCATGTATATGGAGAACATGATAAAGATGAGAAACGAGCAATTTACCGAGGCTGTCAAACGCAGCCTGTATGCGGTATCGACAAGCCTTGAACTCGACGAAACCCAACGTTACCTGGACGAATATCTGGAAGAGGAGGAGAAAAAGATGCTCTCGTCGTATGAACAACGAAACGACCAGCAGGACATCTCTACCCATCACCAGTTCTCCATTGTATCGCCCGACGGAACCGTGGCCAGCTTCTCGTTCAGAGAGCAGACCAGCACCATCATCACGCCGGCCGCTCCCCGTCCCAAAGACCATAATACGCTCATCAGCACCTATCGCAACATGCAGGAGGCTCGCAAGGGTCAGTACCTCTACCAAAAGGGATTGCTCAACGAGGTAATCCTCAACATGCTCAGCAAGGCCAGTACCCGGCCCATGATGGAGCGCATCGACATCAAGAAACTGGAAACCTATCTGAAATCGGAGTTTGAAAACAACGGGCTCAACCTCCCCTTCCAGTTTGCCATCTACAACAAGAACGACAAAATCCTGTACAGTTCCAACCAGTACGACCCGAAAATCGAGGGGAACCTCTTCACACAAGCCATTTTCCCCAACGATCCGCCGGCCCGTATCAACTACTTGAAGGTCTACTTCCCTACGAAACGGAACTACATATCGAGCTCGGTCAAGTTCATGATACCCTCGTTTGCCTTCACCTTCATCTTGTTGGTCACCTTCCTGTTTACCATCATCGTGGCCTTCCGGCAAAAGAAGCTCACCGAGATGAAAAACGATTTCATCAACAACATGACGCATGAGTTCAAAACCCCTATATCGACCATCTCGCTGGCGGCACAGATGCTCAACGACCCCTCGGTAGCCAAGAGCCCGGCCCTGTTCCAGCACATATCGGGGGTCATCAACGACGAGACCAAGCGGTTGCGGTTCCAGGTCGAGAAGGTGCTTCAAATGTCGATGTTCGACCGGCAAAAGACCCTCATGAAACTGCACAACGTCGACGTGAACGACATCGTGACCAGTGTCATGAGTACCTTCAAACTCAAAGTCGAGAAATACGGCGGAGTCATCGATGCCGACCTCGAAGCCGAGGACGCTATTGTGTCGGTCGACGAGATGCACTTTACCAACGTTATCTTCAACCTGCTCGACAACGCCGTGAAATACCGCCGCGAGGAGGAGCCGCTGTCGCTCTTTATCCGCACCCGCACCGTCGGCGACAAGGTGGAAATATCGATTCGCGACAACGGTATCGGTATCAAACGGGAAGACTTGAAAAAAATATTCGACAAGTTCTATCGCGTATCTACGGGTAACCGCCACGACGTGAAAGGGTTCGGACTGGGCCTGGCCTACGTCCACAAAATCATCACCGACCTCAAAGGCGACATTCGCGTAGAGAGTGAATTGAATCAAGGTTCGACATTTATAATAACACTACCACTAATAAAAAACAAATGATTATGGAAGAAAGATTGCGTATTCTGCTATGCGAAGATGACGAAAATCTTGGCATGCTGTTGAGAGAGTATTTGCAAGCTAAGGGCTATGCTGCCGACCTCTTCTCCGACGGAGAGAGCGGATACAAGGCATTCCTCAAAGGCAAATACGACTTGTGCGTACTCGACGTGATGATGCCCAAAAAAGACGGCTTCACGCTGGCACAAGAGATTCGTACCGTAAACGGTGAAGTTCCCATCATATTCTTGACTGCCAAATCGCTGAAAGAAGATATTCTCGAAGGTTTCAAAATCGGAGCCGACGACTATATCACCAAACCGTTCAGCATGGAAGAGCTCGTGTTCCGTATCGAAGCCATCTTGCGTCGTGTAAAGGGCAAGAAGGGCAAAGAGGTGACCATGTACAAGATTGGCCGCTTCACTTTCGATACCCAGAAACAGGTACTCGCCATCGACGACAAGAGCACCAAACTCACCACGAAGGAGTCGGAATTGCTCAGCCTCCTCTGCGCCCACGTCAACGAAATCCTCGAACGGAACTTCGCCCTCAAAACCATCTGGATCGACGACAACTATTTCAATGCCCGCAGCATGGACGTTTACATTACCAAACTGCGTAAACACCTTAAAGATGATCCCTCAATCGAAATCATCAATATCCACGGCAAGGGCTACAAACTCATCGCTCCCGATGTCGAGGCAAAGACAAAATAATTCTGTCCATACCCAGAAAGGCGGCTTTACAGGCCGCCTTTCTTTTTTCCAATACCCCCTCAACAAACTTTCCCGAGAACCACAAAAAACAGATTCCATCACAAAGAAATCGCCTCAAAGTTGGTTTCTCCCTCGGGGAACACTATCTTTGCAATCAAACTACATCAACGAAAAAACAGAGACACATGCTACGTATCCTTACATTCCTATACCAGTGGCTCATTGCCATGCCCATTCTCCTCGTTTTTACTCTGCTCACCGCGATCACTACGCTCATCGGTTGCCGATTGGGCAACGGGAACGTATGGGGTTACTATCCGGCACACATCTGGTCGCGCCTGGTGTGCATCTTCTCGCTCGTGCGCATCGAGGTACGCGGTCGCGAAAACATCGACAAAAACACCTCCTATGTGTTTGTAGCCAACCATCAGGGAGCCTATGACATATTTCTCATCTACGGATATCTGAACCATAATTTCAAGTGGATGATGAAAAAGAGCCTGCGCAATATTCCATTTGTAGGAAGCGCTTGTGCCGCGGCCGGACATATCTTTGTCGACAACTCCACCCCGGGACACTTGAAAGGGACCCTGCAAAAGGCCGAAGAGACCTTGAAAGGCGGCATGTCGCTTGTCGTATTTCCCGAAGGAGCCCGCACCTGGACCGGAGCCATGCGCCCCTTCAAACGCGGAGCCTACCAGTTGGCCGTGGAATTTTCGCTCCCGGTAGTTCCTCTGACTATCGATGGTGCTTTTTCTGTCATGCCCCGCACGACCTACAACTTCAAGCCTGGGAAAATTGTCCTGACCATACACCCGCCCATCTATCCACGTGAGAATGAAGGTCATGACATAGACCAACTCATGAAACAGTCTTACCAGATTATCGAATCGGCTCTTCCTCTGAAAGAGTAATGTGTAAAAAAGCGTTAAACCAACAAAAATTTTCACTCTATTACGTAGCTATATAAAAATAAATTTGCAACTTTGCAGTCGCAAAACAAACAAAGATTGTCCGGTGGTGTAATGGTAGCACTTCGGATTCTGGTTCCGCCTGTGAGGGTTCGAATCCTTCCCGGACAACAAAAAGCCACCTTCCTCAAAACGAAGGTGGCTTTTTTGTATCCTCCTGCTTCGACATGGTAAACTTATTGCCGGCCCTTTTTACATTGTGCCCTTCTCCTTCTCTTCGTTGACGCTACACAGGAAAGCAATATCGATTTAAAACAAAAAAAGACCCGCCGTAAAAGCGAGTCTTTCGAGTGAGGTTCCTAGCAGAATCGAACTGCTGTAAACGGTTTTGCAGACCGGCGCCTAACCACTCGGCCAAGGAACCATGTTTCTTCTGAGCGATTGCGGTGCAAAGATAGGCTCTATTTTTCTATTTTGCAATATTTCGCATCTATTTTTTTCGCCTTTTGTTGTTTTAAGTCCTTCACCTTACACGGAACATCGCAACCACAACAAGACGATACGGGCTCCTTACGCCTGCGCACCATATTGACTATCTTGTAGATAACATAGCCTAATGCTATCAGCAAAACAATGGCTACAATCCAGGTTTGAACTTCGGCACTCATGATTGTTTTTCCAGGAAATAGGTAAATCGATTATCCACATCGTCGACCGTAAACACGCAGCGGTGCTTGTACCGACTCATATACGAAAGCATCATCAGGTCACCCGAGCAAGAACTGAGGTGAAACAGCAGTACAAGAGCCACAGCCACCTTACCCCACAGTGGCATGGGGAACAAAAGCAGCAAGCACAACAAAGCCGACAACAAATACAGCGGAGCCAGGGCTATGCGTTTGAAGGTCTTGTAATCGGCCAGGAAATTGTGAGCGGCCGCATAGAAGGCAAAAGAACGCCAGATAGCTCCGAAGCGAACATCGGCAGCCCCTTCGTTTCGATAAACAAGCCAGTGTATAAACTCGTGTACCGGAATAAGAATTACACACCCGACCAGCGCAAAGATGATACTTCCACCTATTGCGAGCCAGAACTGCCCGGCCTCTCCGGTCTGTTTCCACATACTTCCTATCATAAACCCGATAAAGAAGAGGAGCAACAGCATGATGGCAAAATAGAGCACCCGGTAAGCTGTCTTGGGGCGATTCCGCATCAGAAAGAATTTGATGTCGCTGTATGTAAACGAATCGACAACCCGGTATCCTGCCTCTTCGTAGAAGGCCAAAAAGCTATTCTTATCCATACGCTATATAAACAATGAACCCACTTGATAGACTATAAATGCTACAATCCACGCTACACAGGTATTGTAGACGATGGTAAAGAGGCCCCATTTCCAACTGCCCGACTCCTTGATAACGGCTGTAACCGAAGCGACACAAGGGAAATAGAGCAGCACGAACACCATGAATGTAAGGGCTATCAAGGGGGTGAAATCGGGTTTTCCGGTTTCGGGATTAGGCTCTGAAATACGTTGCGAAAGCGAGGCGCCTTCGTCCGAGTCACTCTCGGAATACAGAACCCCGAGCGTACTTACCACCAACTCCTTGGCAGCCGTTCCCGACAGCAGCGAAGTCGTCACCTTCCAGTTGAAACCCAACGGCTCGACAAGCGGTGTCACGGCCTGCCCAATCTTACCCAGGTAGGAGTTGCTCTGCTGCTCCATCTGCTCCTGAGGAGTGAGTTCGCGTTCATAAGCCTCTTTGGGGCGGGGAAAATAGCTCAATGCCCAAATGATGACCGAGGCTACCAAAATGATACCTCCCATCTTGCGCAGATACTGCTCGGCTTTGCTCCACATGTGCCGCAAGGTAGCTTTGGCTGTCGGCATACGATAGGGAGGCAACTCCATGACAAAGGGAGTTTCGTCGACTTTGAAGAGGAAACGCCTCAACAGTTTAGCGGTAACGATAGCAACCAAAATACCCAACAGATAAAGGCTCACCAGGACCAGGCTGGCATGCTGGGAGAAGAAGGTCCCCACCAGCAGAATATAGATGGGGATACGGGCACTGCACGAGATAAACGGGTCGATAAGTATGGTAATCAACCGGCTGCTGCGGCTCTCAATGGTTCGGGTAGCCATGATGGCCGGTACGTTGCAACCGAAACCCATGACCAGCGGTATGAACGATTTCCCGTGCAGACCTATCTTGTGCATGATCTTATCCATGATGAAGGCTGCACGGGCCATATACCCCGAGTCCTCCATGAACGAGATGAAAAGATAAAGTATCAAAATATTGGGAAGGAAGACGATTACCCCTCCTACTCCGCCGAGTACCCCGTCGATTAACAAATCTTTCAAGGGACCCGCAGGCATGTAGGTGGAGACCAGTTCGGACAACCAGGCGACCAGACTCTCTATCCACGACATGGGGTATGCCCCCAGCGAGAAGGTGGCTTCGAACATGAGCCACATGAGGAAGATGAAGATGGGGAATCCGAACAGCTTGTTGGTGACAAACGAGTCGATGAGACGGGTCGTTTTCGTCTCCTCCTTGTCGCCCGGCGTATAGGTCTCAGCCAGGGCCCCCGAGATAAATCCATATTTCTCGTTGGCTATGGCCGACTCGATATCCTCGTTCAATGTACCCTCAATCTCCTTGACCTCCTGGTCGCGCCGTTTCATCAGAGCGGGATAGGAATCGGCACCTTCCAAAATCTTTTTCACCTCGGCATCACCTTCGAGAAGTTTGATAGCCAGGTAGCGGGGCGAAAACTCCCGCGTACAGGTGGGATCCTGCTTCAACATGTTTTTCAGCGGAGTAATACCGTTTTCGATGACATTACCCAAGTTGACATGAACGTGTCGCACTGCTTCGTTTCGCCCTTCATAGACATCGATAATGGTATCGAACAGTTGGTTGACCCCTTTGCCCGACCGGGAAACCGTGGGGACGATAGGCACACCTATCATGTTACCCAAGTGCTGGTAATCGATTTTACCGCCGCTCTGCTCCAACTCGTCGAACATGTTCAGCGCGATGACCATGCGGTAGTCCATATCAATAAGCTCGGTCGTGAGGTAGAGATTCCGTTCCAGATTGGAGGCTACCACGACGTTGACCAGTACATCGGGGGTCTCATCTTTGAGGTAGCGACGCACATAGAGCTCCTCGGGCGAGTAGGCCGACAGCGAATAGGTGCCGGGCAAATCGTAGATATTGAAATGATAACCGTTATACTCGAAAAAACCTTGCTTGGCATCGACGGTGACACCACTGTAATTGCCCACATGTTCGTGAGCTCCCGAAGCGATGTTGAAAAGCGAAGTCTTGCCGCAGTTGGGATTCCCCACCAGGGCAATATTGATGGTCTTGGTACTCTTCGTGAGAGCCCGTTGTATACATTCGTCCTCTTCCGACGGTGTCAGTTTCGACTCACTGTTTCCTTTATGGTCATCGGCAAACACGGCCTCGGCCTCTTCGGGGGTAATCACCTCGACCAGCGAAGCCTCGCTGCGGCGCAACGAGATTTCGTAGTCCATGATTTTATATTTGATAGGGTCCTTCAACGGAGCATTCAACTCGACGAGGACTGTTTGTCCTCTCACAAACCCCATTTCAATAATCCGTTTACGGAATGCACCGTGACCTAATACCTTTACAACAACAGCCTTTTCGCCTGTTTTCAAATCGGACAACCGCATATTCAATCTTGTTTATCTATGTTTCCGACTGCAAATTTCGCAAAATGTTCCGATTTATTGCTATATATCCCCTATATATTATTTATAATCCGTATAAATAATAACCTATTTTCACACATTAAAACCAGCAAGGCGGGCTCGATGCCTACACATCGTCCCGCCTTACACCTGTCTGACAAGGCTTTTTATTGTTGTCGCTTACTGTCGGCGCCCTCCATAAAATTAACGAAGGCATTGTTTACCAACCGATTACCGCCAGGCGTGGGATAATTACCCGAGAAGTACCAGTCGCCGGGGTAACCGGGAATGGCCTGATGCAACCCTTCAAGCGTCTGATAGATAATCTCGACCTGAGCTGTGATGTCGTCGGAGGTAAGCATTTGAGCGATTTTCTGCGAGACCTCTTCTTGCGTGAAGGGAGCGTAAATCTCTTTCACATAGTTGACCACCTCCTCCTTGGGAAGGTCCTGCTGAGCCTTGGACTTGCGGTAAACCTCGTCGATGACCGACTGCATTCCCCGCTCTTTCAACAACTCTATCGCAGCCTTGAACGCGATAAACTCGCCCATGCGCGACATATCGATACCATAGCAGTCGGGGAACCGCACCTGGGGTGAAGAAGATACGATAATAATCTTCCTGGGGTGAAGCCGGTCGAGTATCTTGATGATACTTTGCCGTAAGGTGGTACCCCGCACGATACTGTCGTCGATAACGACCAGATTGTCGACACCCGGAGTCACGGTACCGTAGGTAATGTCATAGACGTGAGCCGCCAGATCGTCGCGGGTATCACCCTCGGCAATGAAGGTACGCAACTTGATGTCCTTGATGGCCACCTTCTCGGAGCGGACTTTCAGCGAAAGAATCTGCCGCAGCTCCTCGTCGGTAAGGTGTTCGCCAGCCTGACGGATACGGGCAAGTTTCTGTTCGCTCAGGTAGCTGTCCAGACCTTCGAGCATACCGTACCAGGCGACCTCGGCCGTATTGGGGATAAAGGAGAAGACGGTATGTTCCAGGTCGTAGTCGATACTCTTCAAAATCTGGGGAGCCAAATGACGACCCAACTCCTTGCGCTCGCGATAGATGTCGACATCGCTTCCCCGTGAAAAGTAGATGCGTTCGAACGAACAGGCGCTGTAATTCAACGGCGGAAGAATCTGCTCGATGTGCATATTACCCTGACGGTTTACGACCAGACATTCACCCGGCTGCAACTCGCGCACCTGCCCGACCTGCACGTTCATGGCGGTCTGGATTACCGGGCGCTCCGAGGCGACGACCACAATCTCGTCGTCGGCATAATAGAAAGCCGGCCGAATGCCCCGCGGGTCGCGGAAGGAGAACATTTCGCCGCTGCCGGTCATGCCGCAAATGACATATCCGCCGTCCCAGATACGCGAAGGCTTTCTGAGTATCTCGGCAATATTCAGGTTATTCTCGATAGCTTCGGTGATTTCAATATCGCCGAGCCCCTCCTGCTTGTAACGGTCGTACAGCCGCTGGTTTTCCCGGTCGAGGGCATGCCCCAGCTGTTCCAGCAAGACAAACGTATCGGCATAGCTGCGGGGGTGCTGTCCCTGAGCCACGATGCTGCCGAAGATTTCGTCGACATTGGTCATGTTGAAATTGCCGCACAGCAGCAGGTTTCTCGACCGCCAGTTGCCCCGACGCAGAAACGGGTGCACATACGACAACCCCGAACGTCCGGTGGTACTGTAACGCAAATGCCCCATATAGACCTCGCCGGCAAAGGGCAGATGCAAGGCGGCCCACTCGGCATCGGTCGGGTCGTGAGGGGTATTCTGTACCTGTGTCCTCACGTTTCCGAAAATCTCCTGTATGGCGCCGGTACCCATCGCCCGTTCGCGATAGATAAACTCTTCGGCCGGACGTGCGTGCAGTTTCACACAAGCCAGACCGGCACCCTCCTGCCCCCGGTTGTGCTGTTTCTCCATGAGCAGATAGAGTTTGTTCAGCCCATACATGTAAGAACCGTATTTCTGTTGATAATAGGTCAGCGGCTTCAAGAGTCGCACCATGGCTATGCCACACTCGTGTTTGATAACTTCTGTCATATAAATCGATTCCTCTAAAAACGATTGTTCTCTTCTCTACATGTTACAAAGCAAAACGAGCCATAACATGAGTTTAAAAATCTCTGTTACAGCTCGTTTCGGTATTCATAGGTCATTTATCTCGATAGGGTTACGCAACATTTAACGGATAAACAACAGTTCTCTATACTTGGGCAGCGGCCACATCTCGTTGTCGATCATCAGCTCGAGCTTGTCGATATGATAGCGAATCTCGTCGAGATGCGGAGCCACCGTGTCATGATAGGCGATGGCTTTCTCGCGCTCGTTCTCTATCTTGTTGGCCACCTTGCGGGCCTCGACCATGGCGTGTACCTTCTCCTTGATGGTGAGCAGGTGGTAGGCTATCCTCTCGATTACCTCCATGTCTTGCGTGGCAATCTGCTCGCTCTTCTCGGCCGGGAACAGACTCTTGATCTTGAACACGTTGTCGAGCAGGAGCGACTGGTAGCGCGTGGCTACCGGCACAATGTGGTTGATAGCCAGGTCGCCCAGCACACGGGCCTCGATTTGTATCTTCTTGGTGTATATCTCCCACTTCACTTCGTTGCGGGCCTGCAACTCTACCGGGGTAAAGACGTGCGTGCGTTCAAACATCTTCACCACGTCGTCTTTCAGGTAGTTGTCGAAGATGACCGGCACACTCGTCTCGCAATCGAGACCGCGACGTTCGGCTTCGGCTTTCCATTCGTCGCTGTATCCGTTGCCATCGAAACAGATGTCTTTGCTCTCATTAATCAGTTCCTTGACGACCGTGAGAATGGCTTGCTCCTTCTCCTTGCCTGCGGCGATTAGTGCATCGACTCGCTCCTTGAACTCCTGCAACTGGGAGGCTACGGCGGCATTCAAGGCAATCATGGCGCTGGCACAGTTGGCCGACGAACCTACGGCCCGGAACTCGAAGCGGTTGCCGGTAAAGGCAAAGGGCGAGGTGCGGTTGCGGTCGGTGTTGTCCATCAGGATTTCGGGAATCTGGGCGATATCCAGTTTCAATCCGGCCTTGCCACTCATGTTCAGCACATCTTCCGACGTGCTCTTGGCCAACTTGGCCAATACCTCGCTGATTTGTTTACCCATAAAGATGGAGATGATGGCAGGAGGAGCCTCGTTGGCTCCCAACCGGTGACCGTTGGTAGCCGACGAGATGCTGGCTTTCAACAGTCCGTTGTATTTATAGACGGCAGCCATTACATTGACAATAAATGTAATGAATTGCAGATTCTCCTTATGGGTCTTGCCGGGAGCAAAGAGCAACACGCCGGTATCGGTACCCAGCGACCAGTTGTTGTGCTTGCCCGAACCGTTCACACCCTTGAAGGGTTTCTCGTGCAACAGCACTCTGAAATTGTGACGACGAGCGACCTCGCGCATCACCGACATGAGCAGCAGGTTGTGGTCGTTGGCCAGGTTGGTCTCCTCGAAAATGGGAGCGACCTCGAACTGATTGGGAGCGACCTCGTTGTGGCAGGTCTTAACAGGAATACCCAACAGATGGCATTCGATTTCGAGGTCTTGCATGAAAGCCTCGACCCGCGAGGGAATGGCCCCGAAATAGTGGTCTTCGAGCTGTTGGTTCTTGGCGCTCTCGTGCCCCATGAGGGTGCGACCGGTGAGCACCAGGTCGGGACGGGCGGCATAAAGGCTCTCGTCGACCAGAAAGTATTCCTGTTCCCAACCCAGATAGGAGTAGACATGGTTGACATTCTTGTCGAAATATTTGCACACGGCGGTAGCCGCCTTGTTCACGCTGTTCAATGCTTTCAACAAAGGTGTCTTGTAGTCAAGAGACTCGCCCGTGTAGGAGATGAAGACGGTGGGAATGCACAGCGTCTTGTCGAGGATAAAGGCCGGCGACGAGATATCCCAGGCCGAATAGCCACGAGCCTCGAAGGTGTTGCGGATACCCCCGTTGGGGAAACTCGACGCGTCGGGCTCCTGCTGGATAAGCAGCTTGCCCGAGAACTCCTCGACTACACCGCCTTTGCCGTCGTGTTCGATAAACGCGTCGTGCTTTTCGGCCGTTCCGTCGGTGAGCGGCTGGAACCAGTGTGTGTAGTGTGTGGCTCCCATTTCGAGGGCCCACTTGCGCATACCGGCAGCAACGCTGTCGGCCACTTCGCGACTCAGCGGGGTGCTGTTGTCGATAGCCTGGATTACAGCCTCATAGGTCTTTTTGGGAAGATATCGGAACATCTTCTCCCGGTTGAAGACATATCGTCCGTAATATTCAGACGGTCGCTCATTCGGATAGTTCACAGGGACGGCCTTTCGACTAAAAGCCTCTTTCGTCACCTTGAATCTTAGCATTGACATAGTTGAATTTATTAGGTTAAATGGATATGTTTCTTTTCTATGGTTTTACAGTTTCCACTCCTGAATGCGCGAAATGGCCTCGACCGTATCTTCGTACCGACCGAATGCCGTCAGGCGGAAATAGCCTTCGCCCGAGGGGCCGAACCCGACTCCGGGTGTTCCCACGATATGACACTCGTGCAACAGACGGTCGAAAAACTTCCACGAAGATAATCCATTGGGCGTCTTTACCCAAATATAGGGCGCATTATCTCCACCGAAAATTTGCAGTCCGATGCGTTGGAGCGACTCTTTCAAGAGCCGGGCATTGCGCATATAGTATTCGATAGACTCTTTTATCTGTTGTGTTCCCTGCGGACTGTATGCGGCTTCGGCAGCCCGTTGTACAATGTAGGAGGTACCGTTGAACTTGGTGGTCTGCCGACGGTTCCACAGGCGGTTTACCCCAACTTTCTCGCCAGCGGCGTTGTAGAGTTTCAACTCCTTGGGTACGACGGTATAGCCACAGCGCAAACCGGTAAAACCTGCCGTCTTGGAGAAACTGCGAAACTCGATGGCAACCTGCTTGGCACCCTTCATCTCATAGATGCTGTGCGGGATATTTTCGTCGTGAATAAAGGCCTCGTAGGCAGCATCGAAGAGAATAAGCGACTCGTTTTCGAGGGCATAGTCGACCCACTTTTGCAACTCCTCTTTCGAGAGAGCCGTACCGGTGGGGTTGTTGGGATAGCACAGGTAGATAATATCGGGACGTTCGGCAGGCAGTGCGGGGACGAAATTGTTTTCGGCCGTACAGGGCAGATAGACAATCTGGCTCCAATGCTCCCCGTCACCGGCCAACTCGCCGGCCCGACCGGCCATGACATTGGTATCGACATAGACGGGATAAACGGGATCGGTCACGGCTACCCGATTCTTTACACTTAGAATGTCACCGATGTTTCCCAAGTCGCTCTTGGCTCCGTCGCCGACAAAAATCTCATCGGCATCGAGCTCGACACCGCGCGAACGGTAATCGTGTTCGATAATGCGGTCCTGCAAAAAGCGGTAACCCTGTTCGGGTCCGTAGCCGCGGAAAGTTTCGGCATGGCCCATTTCTTCGACAGCCTTGTGCATGGCCTCGATAATGGCCGGAACGATGGGGCGCGTCACGTCGCCAATACCCAGGCTGATGATTTTGGCCTCGGGGTGTTGTGCCTGATAGGCCGTTACCTTCTTTTTTATATCCGAGAAAAGATAGCTCTCGGTGAGCTTCAAATAATTCTCATTAATCAATACCATATACTTCTACTTATTTATTGTTTGACGTCGGGCCATTCACCTTCAAAGACGGTGACGGCGCCGCCGGTCATGTAAATTCGATTGTTCTGTTCGCGCCACTCGATAGAGAGGTCACCGCCCAGCAGATGCAGCGTAGCCCGACGGTCGCTCCGGCCGTTGAGTACGGCGGCTACCAGCGTGGCGCAAGCCCCGGTTCCGCAGGCCAGAGTCTCACCGGCTCCACGCTCCCAAACCCGCATTCTCAGGTCTTGTGGCGACAGTACCTCGACAAACTCCACGTTGGTACGACGCGGGAAGAGCTCGTGATGTTCGATGAGCGAACCGATGTGATGCAGGTCGTAACGGTCCATTCCATCGAGAAAAATGACAGCATGAGGGTTACCCATCGACACGCAGGTGATGGCAAACGTCTGCCCCTCGACCTCCAACGGGTGAGCGATAACGGGACTTTCCGAAAGGTTTACCGGAATATCGGGAGCCGATAAGATGGGCTCTCCCATATCGACAGTCACCCGTTCCACCGTATTGCCTTGTGTATGTAGTGTGAGGTGTTTGACCCCTGCCAGGGTTTCGAGTGTAAGTTCTTTTTTCGTAGTCAGCCCCTTGTCATATACATATTTGCCCACGCAACGTGAGGCATTCCCGCACATCTCGGCTTCCGACCCATCGGAGTTGAACATGCGCATGCGAAAATCGCAACTGTCGGACGGCATGATAATTACCAATCCATCGGAGCCTATTCCAAAATGCCGGTCACTCATTTGTCGGGCCAAACCGCCCAAATCGGCCGGCAATGCGTCAAATCCATTCAGGTAAATATAGTCATTGCCTGCCCCTTGCATTTTTGTGAATCTCATAAGAACACTCTTTTTGATACAACATTTTGGTTTTCTAAAACGAAATGCAATTATTTCGTCGCAAAATTAGCCTTTTTGCCAAAGATACTTACAAATTGAAAGTATAAATATTGTATAAATATATTTACATAATATAAACCGAGCGGGCGCACAATCGGCTCACTCAGCGGTCGAAAAATTTATTTTTACAATCTGTCGGCAAAACCTGTGGAATAGGGATTTTTTCATTATCTTTGCATGGTTTTCACGATAGAAATCCACCTTACTCGACTAAGCTATTTACTAATACAATATATAATTCTATCGTAATGCAAACAACAAAAAAGGCTTCGCTAATCCTTGATGACGGTACCGTATTTGTCGGGAAATCATTTGGCTACGAAAAACCTGTTGCCGGTGAGGTTGTTTTCAACACCGCCATGATGGGCTACCCCGAAAGCTTGACCGACCCCTCCTACTCCGGACAAATCTTAGTAACTACCTATCCGCTTATCGGAAACTACGGAGTACCTCGCCGGGAAGAGGTAAATGGATTGTCGCGATTCTACGAATCGGAAAAAATCCATGTCGAAGCGTTGGTCGTATCGGACTACTCGTTTGAATACAGTCACTGGAATGCCGATAAAAGTCTGGCCGACTGGCTGAAAGAAGAAAAAGTAGCCGGCATCTACGACATCGACACCCGCGAGCTGACCAAGCGATTGAGAGAGCATGGTTCCATGAAAGGCAAAATCGTCATCGACGGTGGCGAAGATATCGAATTTGTAGACCCCAACCTCTCCAATCTGGTGGCCAAGGTGAGTTGCAAAGAGGTGATTCGATATGGAAACGGAGAGAAAAAAGTGGTCCTGGTCGATTGCGGTGTCAAGCACAACATTATCCGCTGCCTGCTTAAACGCGATGTAACCGTGATACGCGTGCCCTGGGATTATGATTTCAACACGCTCGACTACGACGGACTGTTCATCTCGAACGGACCGGGCGACCCCGACATGTGCGGCATTACCGTAGAACACATACGTCAGGCCATGAACGGAACCAAGCCCATCTTCGGCATCTGTATGGGGAACCAACTGCTGTCGAAGGCCGGAGGGGCCCGCACCTACAAACTCAAATACGGCCACCGCAGCCACAACCAGCCGGTGCGTCAGGTGGGTACGAACCGTTGCTTCATCACCTCGCAGAACCACGGCTTTGCCGTAGACAACTCGACCCTCGGAGCCGACTGGGAACCGCTCTTCATCAACATGAACGACGGAACCAACGAGGGTATTCGTCACAAATCGAAACCCTACTTCTCGGCCCAGTTCCACCCCGAAGCCGCCAGCGGTCCTACCGATACCGAATTCTTATTCGACGAATTTGTAAAACTGTTGTAAACCCGGAAATATCAGACCTATGAACCAAGAAGAGATCAAAAAAATAAAGAAAGTACTGTTGTTGGGCTCCGGAGCCTTGAAAATAGGAGAAGCCGGTGAATTTGACTATTCCGGGTCGCAAGCCTTGAAGGCCCTCAAAGAGGAAGGCATCACCACGATTTTGATTAACCCCAACATCGCCACGGTGCAGACGTCGGAAGGCGTAGCCGACAAAATCTATTTCCTGCCGGTAACCCCCTACTTTGTCGAGCGGGTTATCCAAAAGGAGAAACCCGACGGCATTCTGTTGGCCTTCGGCGGACAGACCGCCCTCAACTGCGGCGTACAACTCTATCAGGCCGGCACGCTCGAAAAGTATAACGTGCGGGTATTGGGTACACCGGTACAGGCCATCATGGATACTGAAGACCGCGAGCTCTTTGTCAAAAAGCTCGATGAAATCGATGTGAAGACCATCAAGAGCGAGGCGGTCAACTCCATAGAAGATGCCGTTCAGGCAGCTGCCGAACTGGGCTATCCCATCATCATTCGGGCAGCCTACGCCCTGGGTGGCTTGGGCAGCGGTTTCTGCGACAACGAAGAGGAGCTGCGCATCAAGGCCGAAAAGGCCCTGTCGTTCTCGCCCCAAATTCTGGTAGAGAAATCGCTCAAAGGCTGGAAAGAGATTGAATACGAAGTGGTGCGCGACCGCTACGACAACTGCATCACGGTATGTAATATGGAGAATTTCGACCCGCTGGGTATCCACACGGGCGAGAGTATCGTAGTGGCACCGTCGCAAACGCTCACCAACAGCGAATATCACAAACTGCGCGAACTGGCCATACGCATCATTCGTCACATCGGTATCGTGGGCGAGTGCAACGTGCAATATGCCTTCGACCCCAAGTCGGAAGACTACCGGGTAATCGAGGTGAATGCCCGGTTGAGCCGCTCGTCGGCCCTCGCCTCGAAAGCCACGGGTTATCCGCTGGCCTTCGTTGCTGCCAAGTTGGGACTGGGTTACGGACTGTTCGACCTGAAAAACTCAGTGACCAAAGAGACTAGTGCCTTCTTCGAGCCGGCACTCGACTACATTGTCTGCAAGATACCCCGCTGGGACTTGGGTAAGTTCCAGGGCGTAGACCGCGAACTGGGTTCGAGCATGAAATCGGTCGGCGAGGTCATGGCTATCGGCCGTACCTTCGAGGAGGCAATCCAGAAAGGTCTGCGCATGATTGGTCAGGGCATGCACGGCTTCGTAGAGAATAAGGAACTGGTTATTCCCAACATCGACAAGTCGCTGCACGAACCTACCGACAAGCGTATCTTTGTCATCAGCAAGGCCATGCGCGCCAGTTATACGGTAGACCAGATTCACGAGCTGACCAAGATTGACTGCTGGTTCCTGCAAAAACTGATGAACATCGTGCGCACGGCTCACGACCTGGAAGAACTCGACGAGTCGATTACCAACGCCGAGAATCCCGAAAAATACTACGACCTCATGCGTCGGGCCAAGATACAGGGCTTCTCCGATTTCCAGATTGCCCGTGCCATCTGGAAAGAGAAGATGGAAGACTGCCACATGCAGTGGGTGCGCCAGTTCCGCAAATCGCTGGGTATCGTCCCCGTGGTGAAACAAATCGACACGCTGGCTGCCGAATATCCGGCCCAGACCAACTACCTGTACCTGACTTACAGCGGCATCGCCAACGACGTGAAATACCTGGGCGACCGCAAGTCGATTGTGGTACTGGGCTCGGGAGCCTACCGCATCGGCTCCTCGGTAGAGTTCGACTGGTGCGGTGTACAGGCCTTGAACACGATTCGCAAAGAGGGCTACCGCAGCGTGATGATTAACTACAACCCCGAGACGGTTTCGACCGACTACGACATGTGCGACCGGCTCTATTTTGACGAGTTGACTTTCGAGCGGGTGATGGATATTCTCGAACTCGAAAATCCGCACGGCGTAATCCTCTCGACCGGTGGACAGATTCCCAACAACCTGGCCACACGGCTTGACGAGCAACACGTGAGCATACTGGGTACGACGGCCGACAGCATCGACCACGCCGAGGACCGTCACAAATTCTCGTCGATGCTCGACTCGCTGGGTATCGACCAGCCCCGCTGGCGCGAGCTGACCTCGCTGGCCGACATCTACGACTTCGTGAAAGAGGTGGGCTATCCCGTACTGGTGCGCCCCTCCTACGTGCTCTCGGGTGCTGCCATGAACGTCTGCTCGAACAACGCCGAACTGGAACAGTTCCTGCAACTGGCCGCCAATGTATCGAAGAAACACCCGGTTGTCGTCAGCGAGTTTATCCAACATGCCAAAGAGATTGAGATGGACGCTGTGGCCCGCAATGGCGAGATTATCATCTATGCCATATCGGAACACATCGAGTTTGCCGGTGTACACTCGGGCGACGCCACCATACAGTTCCCGCCGCAAAAACTCTATGTCGAGACCGTGCGACGCATCAAGAAAGTAGCCGGGCAGATAGCTCAGGCACTCAACATATCGGGCCCCTTCAACATTCAGTTCCTGGCCAAGAACAACGACATCAAGGTAATCGAGTGCAACCTGCGGGCCTCGCGCAGTTTCCCGTTCGTATCGAAGGTCTTGAAAATCAACTTTATCGAACTGGCTACGAAGGTGATGATGGGACTGCCGGTAGAGAAACCGGGCAAGAACGAGTTCGACCTCGACTACGTGGGTATCAAAGCCTCGCAATTCTCCTTCTCCCGCTTGCAGAAGGCCGATCCCGTGCTGGGTGTCGACATGGCCTCGACCGGCGAGGTAGGCTGCTTGGGACTCGACACAAGCGAAGCCATCTTGAAAGCCATGCTTTCGGTTGGCTATCAGATTCCCAAAAAGAATATCCTGCTTTCGACTGGTAGCGCCAAACAGAAGGCCGATATGCTCGAAGCCGCACAGCTCCTGCACGAGAAGGGATACAACCTCTTTGCCACGGGCGGAACGCACCAGTTCCTCACCGACAACGGTATCCCTGCCGTGAAGGTATACTGGCCCAGCGAAAGCGATCACGAGCCGCAGGCCTTGGAGATGCTGCACAACAAGCAGATTGACCTGGTGGTGAACATTCCCAAGAACCTGACGCAAAAGGAGCTCGACAACGGCTACAAGATACGTCGTGCCGCCATCGACTTCAACATTCCGCTCATCACCAATGCCCGGTTGGCTTCGGCCTTTATCGAGGCTTTTTGCAGCCTGAGCATTGACGATATTCAAATCAAGAGTTGGGACGAATACAAGTAAGAAGAGAAATCCTCTATACCCTAAAAGCGCGGCCTCCGAAGTAGAAGGCCGCGCTTTTTTATCGCTTTTATTCGAGACGGGAGAATGTATAAAGTGTGTTTAAGCAATGCCTATCTACGGGTCTTGTATGAGAGAATATGCCACGACAGGGCCACAGCCAGCAGGATAAACAAGAGCGCGAGCCACCACACCCGGGCCACAAACAGGGCACAATAGAGCAGCGTAATCCACACCAGCGATACCGAGATGATTTTCACCCGCAGCGGTATGGCCTTATGTTCGAGAAAGTCGCGGATATAGGGGCCCAGACGTTTGTGATTCAAAAGCCAATGATAGAGCCGTGGCGAACTGCGCAGCCACAGGGCCGCCGACAGCAGCAGAAAGGGGGTGGTAGGCAACAGCGGCAGGAAAATACCGGCTACCCCCAAGCCGAGAGAGAGTCCGCCTAAAAAGATATAGATAACTTTCACGGTGCAAAAATACAACAAAACCCGAAGCCGGAAAGAATCCCCGAGAGAAAACCGGCATGAGCCAGTAGCCAATCGCTCGAAGGGCTCTGCTCCGTCAAACAGAATTACTCCTCCCCTGCTCCACGTCTTAAAAACAAATGAGAGGGAGAATCTGTTGGCGCCACGGTCATCAGACTCTCCCCCTCCTTCATCGGTTTTCAGTCGTATCAATTTCTGTTCAAGATTCCGGAATCCTTATCCCGGTTCTGCATTTTCAATTTTACACCCGATTTAGACTGACCAAACGAGAAGTTGTAAACGAGATTGACATATACCATATTGGCATTGTTAACGATTCTTTCGGTTTCCGTCCGTCGCAGAAGCGATGTTCCGAACACAGATGTGACCTGTTTCCAGGAGTCATAGAAGGGGTATCTTATACCTCCGGTGAGGGTCAAGTTTTTAATGGGTTTATAAGACAACTCTACCGATGCCATACTGGGTATATTTTTCGTCGTTTGGCCGATAAGAGATTTCTTCTGAGTCTGATAGAATACCTGCAATCCCCATTGATGCCAGGCAAGATATACTGAGGGTATGATGGAATAGCCTGTATGATTCCATTTCGAGGCTCCCCTTTTATTTATCTGATGGAACACTTCGGAGTACAGTCTCAACCTGAGCATATTGTTTGAGAATGGATACCACTGTAAAAAAAAGCTGGCTTTCATGTTCTGTGCATAATCCAGGTTCCCAAATGTTTCGATGATGTTTGTATGGTCCGATTGGAAAATCGGAGCGATAGCATCTTTCGTATATGAATACCCCACTTCTGCATTGATTATACATTTTTTGAACCCTTTGAAATAGGAGAATGAAAAATCGTGGTTATTGCTTGGGGTCAAATGGGGATTCCCGACAAAGATGTAATCGGGATCTTTATAATATGGATTATAAGTCAACGAAGAGACCGACGGATTTTCGGTATTTATTTCATAATTGAACATCAGGTCGGAGCTTGGGTCTATGAAATATCCCCATTTTACCTGAGGGCGGAAATAGGTGAAGTTGTAGGTCTTGTTTTCGATGGTGGTAAAAATATGGTTGTTCACACCGGCGCTGATGCTGTAATTGAATCTGTCGCCCCACATGCCGGTTATTCCCAGATAGGAGTAGATTTCATGGGCCGTTATCTTGTTGTTCGACGGCAAGTTATTCTGAATGCTGTTGTTGTACATGTATCGGGACCCAGCATACAGATTCGCCGTTTTCATTTTATAGGTATACAAAGCTTCTCCAATAGCCGAATACTTGTCGGTATGTATTACCGTTGCCGTTTCAAAATCGGGTTCTGCTTCCAGCAATTCCTGATACTCATAATCATAATCCGATTTGTAGTATGTACCGACGAGATTCACGATAAGCTCGTGTTTGGAGCCAAACGATTTACTGAAATACATATCCATGACCGGACTGATGTATTTGTCTTTGTCCCAACTCTCCCCTGTTTTATGGGATTCCTTACCGTCCACGCTTGACAGAATGTCCTGCACCGAAGACCGTCTGCGATTCAATGAGTTGAAGGAGAGTTTTGTACTGAACAGATAGTTATCGGCTTTTGCGTTGTTGAAACTGATTTCGGCCATCTGCTGCTCATAGGCATACGGGCTGTTGCAACCGCTCTTTCTCTTTTCAAAATCTGTTCCGCCGACGGAATAGGCCATTTCTTCGTCCAATACCCTTTTGTTGTAGTTCCTGTAATTGATATTATATGTCACACCAATCTGCGAATGGCCCCAGTTATATTTGAAGTTGACGACATTGTTGCCAAATCCTGTGGTTACGGCATTCTGAGTATTGACACCTACCAACCCTCCATTCTGTTTTTCCCGGGTCACCACATTGATTACGACCCCCAAGCCCATATTGGAGTATTGGACGGGCGGTTGGGTGTAATAGTCGATTTTTGCAATATCCTCAGGCGATATGACAGACAAGTCTATCGGCGTTGATGGTATACCATTGATCAGAATCTTCACGGCCTTGCCGTCGACCGACGAAACACTTTGATCGAGAACTTGAATCTTGGGCAGGAACTCCAACGCCGACAATGCACTGCTGTATCGCCCCTTTTCAGCCGAGGTCAGTCTATACTCCTTCTTATCGGCAAACCGTTTTACCAGGCTGGCAGACACGACTACCTCGTCCAAATCGAGGGACCGTTCTTTCAAGATAATAAGCCCGACATCGGTATTCCCGGCTACCGTAATTCCCGTGGAGTAATCTTCATAGCCTAAAAAAGAGATGTTCAATATATATTTACCATCGGCTACTTTCTCCAACTCGAATTGCCCCTTCCGGTTGGTCGTGCCCCCTTTACTGCTTGATGTATCATGCTCCTGATACAGCCTCACCGAGGCTCCGGCAACAGGACTGTTCCCCGAATCTACGACCACCCCTTTTACCCAACCTTGTGCCCAAGCCGATACCGGAAACAGTATCCATAAAAGAGTTGTAACGATTGTTCTCACCTTCTTCATAATTTGCCGTTTTTTGCTGACAAATATATGAGCAAGGTGGTAAAAAGTCGTTATAAAAGAGCTGACATTTGGCTGACATTTAGCCAACAATACGCTGATAATCAGCTTTTCTTTGTTTTAAGTACATAAAAATGCCCCTTTTCTGCCTCAATCTTCACGTTGCATGCTTTTTCCAAAACCGGCTTTATCCGGCGAACCAATGTATAAAGAGTATCGCGAGCATCTTCTTTTCCGGGCCAAAGCGTGTGACATATCTCTTCCACCGGCAATCGATTACCGTCTGCTGCTATAAACATCTGCATCAGCCGATGTTGCATTGGAGTGAAATATATCTCCTGCCTCTTTTCATTCCAAAAACGATTTGAAGATTTGGAGAAATACAATGTTCCAACACTTATCGTTTCCGATTCGATGATATTATTGATATTCTCGGACGGCTTCATACGGAAAAACATAATGGACGACAGCCCCCATAATATACTTATAATAAACAGTATGGAAGGCAGTTTTTGTTCCGACATGCCAAATATAGCAGCCTTCGAACAATTGGGATAGGCTCTGATATACAGCCGCTCGTTACCCACCTTGTAACTCATCGTATCGCTGCAAAAGGTCAGATTGCTGGGGGCCTCTGTACAAATAGACAAGTAAGAAGTCGCTCTCAATTCATCTATTTTCAATTTAGACCTGAAAACCCTCAATGTATCGACCGTAACGCGGTCGGTGCTTTTATCTAAGATAGTCTGTGCCAAAGCCTGATTTACATCTGCTATGATATTCTCTTTGGTGGTTGCATAATTCCCAAAGCCCAACATGAGTGACGGAAGCATTAAAGAGAAAAAGACTATGATTGCAGCTATTGGTTTCATATTATTCTTTTAATCATGAGGTATTAGTATCTACAAATATAGTGAAAGAAGAACTGGGTGACAAATGGGAACAAAAGTTTTTCATGAATATGCAAGGCAACAAGGCTATTCGCTTCTTTTTCTATCAACACCAAAAAAAGGGAGCACCCGGATTTCCCGGGACGCTCCCCTTTTTTGACTCTTATTCAGTAGATGGGAATTACATCATTCCGCCCATTCCACCCATTCCGGCAGCCGGCATGGCAGGAGCAGGATTTTCTTCTTTCTTATCGGCAATTACGCACTCGGTCGTCAAGAACATACCGGCGATAGAAGCGGCATTTTCGAGGGCTACACGAGTTACTTTGGCCGGATCGATTACACCTGCGGCGAAGAAATTCTCGTAGGTGTTGGTGCGGGCATTGTAACCGAAGTCGCCTTTACCGTCTTTTACGCGTTGTACAATCACAGCGCCTTCGACACCGGCATTGGCCGTAATCTGACGCAGAGGCTCTTCGATAGCTCTCTTCACAATCTCGATACCGGTCGTCTCGTCTTCGTTATCGCCTTTAAGGCCTTCCAAGGCAGGAATACAGCGAATGTAAGCTACACCACCACCCGGTACAATACCTTCGGCAATAGCGGCTCTCGTGGCGCTCAGGGCATCGTCTACACGGTCTTTCTTCTCTTTCATTTCAACCTCAGAAGCGGCACCGATGTAGAGAACGGCAACACCACCGGCCAATTTGGCCAGACGCTCTTGCAGTTTCTCCCGGTCATAGTCGGAAGTCGTCGTCTCGATCTGAGCCTTGATTTGAGCCACACGAGCGGCGATAGATTCCTTGCTACCCATACCGTTGACGATAGTCGTGTTCTCTTTGTTGACGGTTACCTTCTCGGCACGACCCAACATTTCGATGGTGGTCGATTCGAGTTTCAACCCTTTCTCTTCGGAGATTACGACACCACCGGTGAGGACGGCAATATCTTCGAGCATCTCTTTACGACGGTCGCCGAAACCGGGAGCCTTCACGGCACATACTTTGAGCGAACCACGCAAGCGGTTTACAACCAACGTTGCCAAGGCTTCGCTGTCGACATCTTCGGCAATGATGAGCAGAGGACGACCGGTCTGTGCTGTGGCTTCGAGTACAGGAAGCATATCTTTCAAAACCGAAATCTTCTTGTCGTAAATCAAGATGTAGGGCGTATCCATTTCGCACTCCATCTTCTCGGTATTGGTTACGAAATAGGGCGAAATGTAACCGCGGTCGAACTGCATACCTTCAACGATATCGACCGTTGTGTCGGTACCTTTGGCTTCTTCGACCGTGATAACGCCTTCTTTCTTCACTTTCTTCATGGCCTCGGCGATGAGTTGACCGATTTCGCTATCGTTGTTGGCCGAGATGCGGGCAACCGATTCGATTTTCTCAAAGTCGTCACCCACCTCTTGGGCTTGTTCTCTGATGCCTTCAACAACTTTGGCTACCGCTTTGTCGATACCCCGTTTCAAATCCATGGGGTTGGCACCGGCAGCCACGTTTTTAAGACCTACATTTACAATCGACTGTGCCAATACGGTAGCCGTAGTCGTACCGTCACCGGCATCGTCGCCCGTCTTCGAGGCAACCTCTTTGACCAATTGGGCGCCCATGTTCTGGAAGGGGTCGGCCAACTCAATCTCTTTGGCTACCGTCACACCGTCTTTGGTAATGTGCGGAGCTCCGAATTTTTTCTCGATAATTACGTTACGACCTTTCGGGCCCAGGGTTACTTTCACGGCATTTGCCAATTCGTCAACCCCTTTTTTCAGCTCTTCGCGAGCCTGAATATTGAATTTAATTTCTTTAGCCATAATTCTTTTCCTTCTAAAAATTAAACATGAAACACGTTAAAGGATTGCCAAAATATCGGATTGTCTCATAATCAGATATTTCTCACCGTCCAATTCGATTTCGGTGCCCGCATATTTGCCGTACAAAACGGTGTCGCCGGGTTTTACTACCATTTCCTCGTCTTTGGTACCATTGCCGATGGCAATTACTTGACCTTTGAGGGGTTTTTCTTTGGCCGAATCAGGGATAATAATACCGCCGATTGTTTTCTCTTCTGCAGGAGCTGGAAGTACCAATACTCTGTCTGCTAACGGTTTAATAGTCATTGTTCTTTATTTTAGTTATACTTTTATTAATTTATCGTTGTATATCTACCCTCTTAGGGATAGACACACAGATTATAGCCAATTTCATGCCAAAAGATTTATTGACCTGAAATCTGACAAAACGTCACTTTCGGACAACGACAGACAGAATGTGGACTGACAAAGATTCCTGCCTTTTACCACAGTTCAAAGGCATGACAACCGTTCAGGAGGGTATGGCAATGAGGGGTGTATCGGTGTGGAACAGCATCTTGTGGGCGATGCTGGGGTTGAAAAGACGGGCAAAGATGTTGCGCTTGCGGTTGGGGACGACCATGACATCGATGGAGGCCTCCTGGAAGAGCCGCTCGACATTGTCGAGGAAATTTTCCTCGCCGATAATCTTATAGTCGATTTCCCTGCCGGGATAGTGCGACTGACAGTAGTCGCGAATACCGGCCAGCTTTATTTCGGTCCAGGCATCGCTTTTTTCGGTCAAATGGAAGAACCGTATGCCGAAGGTGTAACTCTGGAACAGACGCATGAAGGTATCGAGCGAAATCAAGTCCTGCTGGTCGAAATTGGTGAAAAAGGCGACATTCTTGATGTCGCTTATGTGCGTGTGGGTAAAACCCTCGGGAACGGCAAATACCGGGAAATTGCCATTGTCGACTACTTCGGCCGTTACGCTTCCTATCAAGTCTATCTCCTTTCGGGTCTTTCCCCTTGACCCCATAACAATGAGCGACGGGTTCAATTCTTTTGCCATCAGTATAATCGTGTCTTCGGGGACTCCCTCGCAAACTCGGTAAATAAAAGGTACCGACGGGAGTGTGCCCTCGACCATCAACTGGTGTAACTTTTCACAAAAGGATGTCATCTCGCGATTGGCTTTTGCGAATAATAGTTTGTGTTCTTCGCTTTCTTTCAATTCATGGCTTATCGTCTCGGCCAACGAGAGAGACCCCATGGAGAAAGGAGACAAGAAGGTATGAAGCAATACGACCTCGGCTTCGTGGGTTGCGGCAAAATCGAATCCCAACCGACAGGCCTGCAAGGAATAGTCGGAGAAGTCGATGGGAATAAGAATCCGGTTCTTCTTCGGTTTTTCCGCAATTTCCGATTTTCCGAATACGGGATCGTTTTCTAAAATTTCGAGGGCGTGAGGCAAATCCTGTTCATGGATTCGCACTCGCACCCCCGGTGAAATGACTGGTTTCAACAGATTGACATTTTGAATGGTCACAGCGATACCCTGGCTCTCCAAAATGCCTTTCAAGATAAGTGCTTTCGGATAGGTGTGTATGGCCAGTGTAATCAAGCGGTCCCGTTTCATGGTCAATCGTGTTTCTGTTTTATCGATTATTTCTTATTGTTTTCTTCTTCCAAAATACGGAGAGCCATCTCGTATATCTGTGTATTATCGAGAACAACAATTCCGCCATCGGGTCCCGGTTCGATATGGAGCCCACAATTTTTCCCAAATGAATAATTGGTTCCTCCAAAATAATTACGCACGGTTTGGGTGGTAACATTCAACTCGTCGGCGATTCTATGCATAGAACCGTCGGGCAAACTGTCCTTGATGCGACGGAGCTCGTTAAATGTGATTGTCTTAGTCATAAGGGTAATTGTTTTTATGGTTAAAAATTCGGTTAATTGTACTCTTTTGAATACGCACTAAATTTAAGTTCTATTTTCTATATTTCCAAATTTTGCTGTCAAAATTTTACGGGTTTTCAAAAATAGACTTGCACGAGTGCATAAACCGAAATAGACACCACACTCAAATAGATGACGATAGTCGACAATACAATGTCCGGGTCTTTTCGATAGGGCGACTGCCGTTGCGGCAGAATATGTTTTACCCACAAGCGATGACGTATTTTCACCCCAATCGCATAGACGATGAGAGCAATGACAACGCCGGCCACCGTACCGGCCAAAATGTCGCCGGGATAGTGCACGCCCAAATATATGCGGGAATAGCAGTTGACGATGGCCCACACGACGGCGGTGACGGTAAAAAGCCGGTTGCGGAATATCAGGGCCAGCAAGACCACCGCGCCGAAACTGTTGGCGGCATGGCTCGAAATGAAGCCGTAGCGCCCTCCCCTGTAACCGTTCACAATTTGTACAAAGGGTGAAAAATCAGGGTCCTGTGCCGGACGGAACCGGGCGAAATAGGGCTTGCACAGCGACGAAGCGAACTGGTCGCAGAGGGTTATCGTGAGAGCCAAAGCCACAACGACGAGCAACGCCTCTTTCCAATTCTTCCGGAAGAGGACAAACAGAAGGGAGAGAATCAGAGGTACCCACGTGAGCCTCCCCGTGTATATCCACATGAAATGGTCCCCAAACGGGGTGTGGGTGTTATTCAAAAAGAGAAAAACGGTTTTATCCCACTCGATTAACTGTTCCAACACGGGTAGTTGCTATTAGATGATTTCTATGGCTGCCGACGGAAGCCAACCACGATTGCCGTCGCTTATCTTCACCTCGGACCACTCGCCTACCTTACTCAGCACAACGACTTTGGTGCCTTCGTGCAGGACGAAGAGGTCGGTACCGCTCTCGGCCGGCGAACTCTTGACCGATACCGTGGCATCGAAGACGATGGCTTCATTGCGAATCTCTTTCTTCTCGTTCAATCCCCAGGCAAAACAGTTGGCCATGATGGCAACCAGCAGCACGACGATTCCACCGAAAAATCCGATTTTCTTCAAACGTACCGACCGGGTGAAGAGGTATAGATAACAGCCTCCGATAAACAGAAAGAAGGCAATGATGCCGATGACCGCCCACGTATTGGACGAGAGGTAGCTGCGCATCGAGTCGATCCATACCGAGAGAAAAAAGCGCCCTACGGGGTCGATTTTGTCGACAATGTGGGTGTTGGCCATATCGAGGTTGAAACGGGCATCTTCGTTGCCGGGATTCAGCAACAGAGCCCGCTCGTAGTTCAAGATGGCCTTGGCAAATTCGTTGTGCTTGTAGTAGGCGTTGCCCAGGTTGTAATAGAGGTCGGACGACACGCCGTGCTCGCGGGCCGTTTGCTCATAGAGTTCGATGGCCTTGATATAATCTTCCTGAGCATAGGCCTCGTTGGCCTTTGTCAGCGACTCTTGACCATACGCTGCCGTCAAACCGGCAACGACACAGAGCAAATATATAACTATCTTTTTCATCGTCATTGTGTTTTTACTTTTTCACCGTATTTTCCATTTTGCCTATGGCCTCGACCGTCTGGGTATAGAGCTCGTCCATGGCCTCGTCGGATTGCGAGGGGGCATACTGGGCAAACTCGCAACGGCTCAATATCTCGTTGAATTCGGCTATCAACTCGGCTCCGGCTCCATATTTTTCCAGTTCGGCGGCCACATTGTCCTTGGTCAGTTCCGAGTTAGGCAACCCGAGTTTGTCGCTCAGATAGCCCCATACCGCTTTGAGTACCTCGTCGTAGAAATGCTCCTTGTCGTGATTCTTCAAATATTTTCCGGCTACTTTCAGCCGCTTCGAGGCCACCTTGTTGGCCTTCCGGTTCTTCATGAGGGCCACGTTGGCATTGGCCTTGGCCTGCTTGCGGTTGATGATGACAAAGGCAATAAAGGCCAGTGCCGGAATGATGTACCACAACCAATAGGCCCACCCGTCGATATACATGGTGGGGCTCTGTACCAGGTTCATCTTGTTGAGCTTGATATAGTGTATATCCTGATTCAGAAGCTTCAAATCCTCTTTGTTCGAGAAATTCGATACGGTTTTACCTCCGCTTCCGGGGGCTCCCTTGTCGACCGTAATCTCATATTCTTCGGTGCGCAGAGTCTTGTATTGCTTGCTCTTGATATCGAAATAGGAGAATTCAACGGCCGGAATCTTGAACGTACCGGCAAAGCGGGGTATCGTCGTATATTCAACGGTGCGGGTTCCGCTCACCCCTCCGGCCGAGGCTTTCACCGAAACGTCGACTTTGGGATCGTAGGTATCGAAATCGTTAGGCAACTTCAATTCGGGATTTTTCAAATATTTCAAGTTACCCGAGCCTTTGATTACCAGTTTCAAGGTAATGGCCTCGTTGGCTTTGACGTGTGTCGAACTAATCGAACTGCTCAGCGAGAAGTTACCTACCCCCCCCATGAACGAGGCGGGTTTACCGCCGGGCAGCGGCATGACCTCGACCGAAGTGGCATTGGAGCTGACCGACCGGCTCACCCCCTGAGGTACCCGCATGGGACCGAAGGGTCCGTTGACCAGTTGGTAGGTCTCGACCTGAAACTCGTATTTACCGGGATTGATGGTAATCTTGCCCGTGCGTTGCGGGAAGAGCAGGCACTGTTTCAAGACAGCCATCTTGTAGTTGACCCCATTGTAGTTTTCCAGTTCGAACGAAGTGTTTTGCGGCAGGTCGATGTCTTGCACGACAAAACCCTCGAACGAAGGGAAGCTGTAACTTTCGGCCTGTACGCCCGAAGCCCGGGTATATAGTTTGATGGTGGCCAGGATAGCCTCCTGCTCATAGACTTTGGTCTTGGAGAGGACGGTGCGGATAAACAGAGTCGTATCGTCGCTGCCCTGACGCCCCGACCGACTTGACGAACCACCCGACGAGGCTCCGGCTTTATCGGGAGGCAATACGGTCAGTTTCCACGTGTTGGTCGAGAATGTGCGTCCATCGACCAAAATGGTAGCTGGTGCAAAGGTGTAGCTTCCCTCCTTTTCGGCACGCAGGGTAATTACGTGCGTCTCGGTTGTCTGACGGTCGACTTTCCCGTTGACCACCGATACGCTCGTGCCCGAACTCGTGCCCTGATACAACACCTTGCACCCGGTAAAATCGGGCAATTTCAAATTCTTGCCCGAGGCATTATACAAGGTGTATTCCAGTTGAAACTGCTGACCCTCTATGACCTGCCTGGGACCATCGACCGAGAAACGGACGTTGTCGGCCCACAGGGCGGCGACGCCCACCAGCGCACAAAATAAAATCAAATATCTTTTCATCACTCTTCTATATAATAAGTTATAACCCCGTTACCACTCTTTGTCGGTCTTCTTCCGCTTCTGTTGTTGCATCAAAGCCCGCTGAACCTTCTCCTGGGTATCGCGCTCGTCCTGTTGAATGGCGTCGAGAATCTGTTGGGCATTCTCTTTCGACATCTGCGACTGCTGAGGCTGTTGCTGCTGAGGGTTATTTTGTTGTTGATTGTCCTTTTGGTCCTGTTTGTTCTGGTTGTTCTTGTTTTGATTCTGGTCTTGATTCTGCTGTTTCTGATCCTTCTGCTGCTCCTTGTTCTGGTCCTGCTGGTCCTTGTTCTTCTGGTCTTGATTCTGATCCTGCTGTTGTTTTTTCAACAACAGTTGAGCCAGCCGCAGATTATAGCGGGTCTCGTTATCCTTGGGGTTACGGCGCAGGGCATTCTTGTACTCCTCGATGCTCTGAGCATAGTTCTTTTCTTGAAACGAGATGTTCCCCAGGTTGTGCCAGGCGTGCGCCGTCCGCATGGTATCGGTCGAGGCCTGCACGATTTTCTTGTACTCGTTGCGCGAGTCGTTCCACTTTTCCTGTTTGTACAGGGCGGCTCCCAGGTTATAGGTAGCAATCTCGGACGACGGATTGGCGTCCAACGCCTTGCGGTATTCGATTTCGGCTTCGGTATATTTCTTGTCTTCAAAAAGGTCGTTGCCTTTGCGTATCGAATTACGCTCGGCTTTCGGGTCGACCTTCTTTTCCCGCGGGGGTACGACCTTCGACGGTGCCGTATTGGTGGCATTCGCCGTATTCGCCTGGGGAGTCATGCCTACTGCGTTGCTCTGGGCCGACACTTGCAGCGCCAGCGCAGTCAACACGAGAGGTACTATATAGTTGATTGCTTTCATAAGGCAAATTTCTTTTATCCTGATTTATGAGAAGAAGGTTATCTTTTTCAACCAGCTGTTCTTGCGGTCGACGATAAAGAGGTCGATCAACAGCAACACCAGCGCAATCCAGGCCAACCCCTGATACTGCTCGTCGTATTGCGAGTAGACCTTGCTCTCGATGTCGGCCTTTTTCATCTTCTTCACCTCCGAGGTCAAGGCACGCAGCGCCGAGTTGGTATTGTCGGCCCGGACGTAGATACCGGCTCCAGCCTTGGCTATCTCCTGCCCGAGTGCCTCGTTCAATTTCGTAATCACCACATTCCCGTCACGGTCTTTGATAAAGTTGGTCTCGCTGTCGCCGATAGGAATAGGTACCCCTTCGAGCGAACCGATACCAATCACATCGACCTTAATATTTTTCTCGGCCGCCGCCTGAGCCATTTGGGCAGCATCGTCCTCGTGGTTTTCGGCATCGGTGATGACAATAATGGCTTTATCGACACTCTCGTTGGGCGAGAAGGAGTTCATGGCCGTAGAGATGGCCCGCCCGATAGCTGTACCCTGTGTGGGGACCATCGAGGGGTTGATGGTGTTGAGAAACATCTTGGCCGACACAAAATCGGAGGTAATGGGCAACTGCGTATAGGCATCGCCGGCAAAGACGATAAGCCCTATCTTGTCGTTGTCGAGTTCGTCGACCAGTTTCGAAAGCATCATCTTGGCCTTTTCGAGCCGGTTGGGAGCTATATCCTTTGCCATCATCGAATTGGATACGTCGAGGGCAATCATAATCTCCACGCCCTGCTTCTTGACCGTTTCGAGTTTCGACCCGAACTGGGGCCGGGCCAGCATGAACACGATGACGATGAATGCCAGCTGTTGAAAGATGAACTTGATCCAGGGCTTGTATTTCGACACGTCGGTCATGAGCGGTGCCAGTACCGACGGATTGCCGTACTTGGCCAGATTGCGGCGCGACCGGTATCGCCCGTAGATAAAGAGTCCCCACAGCACGGGAACGAGTATGAGCAAATATAAATATTCGGGTTGTGCAAATCGAAACATAATCAACTTCTTTTTAAGGAATATTTTTCAACAACGTATGACGAAGGAGTATCTCCAACCCCAGACATAAAAGTGCCAGGACTGCCCATGGGGTATATTCCTCTTCTTTTACACTGAACTCCTTGACGGTGAGTTTGGTCTTCTCCAACTTGTCAATCTCTTCAAAGATTCCCTTCAAGACGTTCTTGTTGGTGGCTCTGAAATATTTACCGTCAGCGGTCGCTGCAATCTGTTGCAGGGCGGCTTCGTCCATCTCGACCGGCATGTTCTGGTAGGTGATGCCGTAAGGCGTCTGTACCGGCGTGGGAGCCAACCCCTTCGTGCCGACACCTATCGTGTAGACGTGTATGCCGAACGACTTGGCTATCTGTGCCGCCGTGGCCGGGGCAATGTCGCCGGCATTGTTGGTACCGTCGGTCAGCAGAATAATCGTCTTCGACTTGGCAGGACCGTCCTTGATGCGGTTGATGGCCGTAGCCAGACCGTCGCCAATGGCCGTACCGTCGTCGACCATACCGCAATGCACATCTTTCATGAGGTTGAGCAACACGGCGTGGTCGGTTGTCATGGGACACATCGTGAAGCTCTCGCCGGCAAAGATGACCAGTCCGATATTGTCGTGTTCACGCCCCGAAACGAACTGAGCCGCCACATCTTTGGCAGCCTCGACCCGGTCGGGGGTAAAGTCGCGGGCCAACATACTGCCCGATATATCGAGAGCCAGCACGATATCCACACCTTCGGTCGACGAGTTCTGCCAGTTGTCGGTCGATTGCGGCCGAGCCAGCGCAACAATCAGGAAAGCGACCGCCAGTACGCGCAACACAAAGGTGAAGTGTCGCAGGTATATCTTGTAGGTGCGCGGCATCTTGTCGAACGGCTGTGTCGTCGATACCTGCAAGGGAGCCTGCATGTGCTTCTGTTTGAGTACATACCAGACAACAACCGGTATAATCAACAGCAACAACAGCAGATATAAAGGATTCGCAAATACCATTTTTCAAAAATTATTTTGTAGCCTCATGAGCCTCTGTTCAACATTCTATTTTTTCGGTTTCCCACTCTCCTCGCCCTGGGATTCGGACTTGGGGGCCGACTCGGGAGTGGCATCGGCCTCCTCCGGAGCCTTCTCTTCGGGCTTGGTCTCCTCGACAAAGTTTTCGGCATAACGCATCACCTGCACATTATCATCGGGGAGTGGCCGCATCTTGGCAAATTTCACGAAGTCGGCCATCTCGAGAATATCGCGCAACTGCTGGTTCACCGCCTTGGTCTCCTCGTTTCGCCGCAGGGTCTCGATAATCTGCGTCGAGGTCATCTCCATGGCGTTGATGTGGAAACGCTGGTCGATATAGACTCTGAGGATTTCGGTCAAGGTCGTGTAGTAGGCCTTCTCCTGACCCTGTTGCCACAGTTTCGAGTCCTTCAATTCGTGCAGAGCCTGCATGGCCCGCTCGTAGGGAGGGATAATCTGGGTCTCGTCAACGGCCTCTCCTCCTTTTGCCTTGCGGCCCCAACGCCAGTAGGCATAGATGCCGGCAGCGATTACGACCAGAGCGATGAGCAGATAGACAACCCAAGCCGGTACATAGTCCCACAAGACGAAGGGAGGTGCGTCGACCCCCTTGATGTCAAACTCGGCGTGAGTCGTATCGACCGGAACCGGTACGACTTTGAGGCTCAGCGACTGGGTCTCGAAGGTGTCGTTGTCGATGACATATTTAAAGGGTGGCAGATAGTAGAGTCCCGAATCGAACGAGGTAATCAGCACCTCGTTGTTAATCTGTATGCGATTGTTTTTCAAATCGAGAGTATCGGGTTTGGAGATTTTGAGCACCTCTACCCCGGCCACCAGCGTGTCTTGTATGATGGGCAAGCGCACAAACTTGCCTTTGTCTTGCGAAACTTCGAGCCGCACAGTAGTCTGGTCGCCCATCATGATAGCCGCCGAGTCCATCTGTGCCCGCACGACAATGTTGTTCTGAGCCGAAGCCGTGACGACACCCTGCGACATGAGCAGGCAACCGCAAAACATCTGTAATATGATAGATTGTACTTTCATAAAATCCTATTGTTTTTGATTATCCCCTTCGCTGGAACAGATTCATCAAGGCCACTACAAAGTCGTCGTCGGTGGCAATCGTAGCCAGGTCGACGCGGCTCTTGCGCAGCATGGCCAACATCTGCTCCTGCCGGGAGTTCCACCATTCGGCATAGCGGGCCCGTACGGTCGCCGAAGAAGAGTCGACCCACTGCTCACGCCCCCGCTCGGAGTCCTGCAACTTGATAAGCCCCACATTGGGCAGTTGCGATTCCCGGCGGTCGTAGACCTGTATGGCAACCAGGTCGTGACGGCGGTTGGCAATGGAAAGGGCGTTTTTGTAATCGCCGTTATCAATGAAATCGGAAATCAAAAACGTCGTACACCGCTTCTTGATGGCGTTGGTCATGTATTCGAGGGCCAACCCGATATTGGTTCCCGTATTGTCGGGGGTGAAATCGATCAGTTCGCGTATGATATAGAGAATGTGTTTACGTCCCTTTTTGGGCGGAATAAACTTCTCGATTTTGTCCGAGAAGAAAATCATGCCTATCTTGTCGTTGTTCTGTATAGCCGAAAAGGCAATCGTTGCAGCGACCTCGGCCATCATCTCGCGTTTGGCCTCGCCCACGGCTCCGAAGTTGCGGCTGGCCGAGACATCGACCAACAGCATGACCGTCAACTCCCGTTCCTCTTCAAAAACTTTTACAAAGGGCTTGTTGTAGCGGGCTGTCACATTCCAGTCTATATCTCTCACATCGTCGCCATATTGATACTCCCTCACCTCGGAGAAGGCCATACCTCTCCCCTTGAAGGCCGAGTGGTACTGCCCCGCAAAGATGTTGCGGGAGAGACCTCTCGTCTTGATTTCGATATGACGTACTTTCTTTAACAGTTCACTGGTTTCCATACACAGCAGCTCTCCCTACCCGATTGTTTAGGGCACTTCGACTTTGTTGAGTATTTCGCTGATAATCTCTTCGGCCGTCATGTTGTTGGCCTCAGCCTCGTAGCTGAGCCCGATACGGTGACGCATCACGTCGTGGCATACGGCGCGCACATCTTCGGGAATGACATAGCCCCGTTGTTTCAAGAAGGCATAGGCACGAGCGGCCATGGCCAGACTGATGGAGGCACGGGGCGAAGCGCCGAACGAAATCATCTCTTTCAAGTCGCCCAATCCATGGTCTTGCGGGAAACGGGTGGCAAAAACAATGTCGACGATATAGCGTTCGATTTTCTCATCGATATAGACCTTTTGCACAATCTCGCGGGCCTCGATGATTTCGGAGGGTTTCAATACCGGCTTAATATCGACCTTGCGACCGCTGATGTTTTGACGGATAATCTGTTTCTCCTCCTCTTTCTTGGGATAGCTGATGATGACTTTGAGCATGAAACGGTCGACCTGGGCCTCGGGCAGCGGATAGGTACCCTCCTGCTCGATGGGGTTCTGCGTGGCCATAACCAGGAAAGGATCGTCAAGACGGAACGTCTGCTCGCCGATGGTCACCTGACGCTCCTGCATGGCTTCGAGCAAAGCACTCTGTACCTTGGCCGGGGCACGGTTGATTTCATCGGCCAACACGAAGTTGGCGAAGATGGGGCCCTTCTTGATTTGGAACTGCTCCTTGGCCTGGCTGTACACCATGGTACCCACCACATCGGCAGGCAGCAAGTCGGGGGTGAACTGGATACGGCTGTATTTCGAGTCAATCAGCGAAGCCAGCGTTTTGATAGCCAACGTTTTGGCCAAACCTGGAACACCTTCGAGCAAGATGTGACCGTTGGAAAGCAGACCAATCATCAACGAATCGATCAGATGCTTCTGCCCCACAATCACCTGGTCCATGCCCTGTGTAATCATATTCACGAACGAACTCTTGCTGGCAATCAGGTCGTTCAACTCCCGAATATCAACTGTTTCACTCATACGTTTTCTCTTTTTATATTTTCAATTTATACGTTTTTTTACTTTATCTCTCGCAAAATTAGCGATAGAGAATCGCTATATAATCCCTATCGTGTTAAAAATGGCTAACTATTCACTTAAAAAAGGCTAAGTCGCCAACCCCTTGGGGTCAACGACTCAGCTATCGGTTACTCGTATTGACTCAATATCTTTACCGCCAACGCTTTGGCTTCATCGACCGAACGGCTGTTCTTGGCATCGATATGGTATTTTGCAGCATCGGGAATCACCACCCGTGTACCGATAGGTACTTGATTAGGGTTCTTGATTATCCCTCTGTTCTCTTCATAGATATATACCCAAAAGGCTTTATGCCCGAAATATTTACGGGCCAATGTCGTGAGGAATACCCCCGATCGTATCGTTTCGACCACGGGCTTGACTGCCGGTTGCTCCGCGGCCGGGGTGAGCTGCGACCGGGGAGTATCCGTTTTAACATTTCGGGACGCGGATTCTTCCTCAACAAGTATCTCGGAGAGCGAATCCCCGTCAACCGGGGTTGCAACAGCTGTCGTATCGACAGGCTCTGGTACAACAACCATATCGGTCACAGAGTTCGCCTCGGGTTGCGGAGCGAACGCCTCACGATCGGTCAGAGAAAGAGTATATTCGCCTATCCTTATTTCTTCATTGTCGCGCAAAAAGAACCACACGGCTACGGCAATCACCACCACGGCACCCAGTCCCGAGAGGGCTCCCCACCAGAAAGCCCGGCGCGAGGCCGACTTCTGCAAGTATTCGTGATAATCCCGCTCTTCTTCGGTAACGACAGGTACGAGAGCCGACGTTTCAACGGCTGGTTCGTCCGTCGCTGTTTCGGAGACCGCTTCCATCGGTTCGGAAACCGAAGTAGGATCGACCGCGGTCTGTGGTTCGGATTCCGGCATTCCATGCGGTTTCTCCACAACAGAAGTTCCCGTTTTTGGTTCAGCCTCGGCTCTTTCCGATTCAGATGCAGAGATATCGTGAGTCGACTCTATATCAGACTCTTTCGCCTCCATTTCATGAGTCGTGACCTCTTCGGGCTCAACCGGATCAGATTCGGAGACCGCCTCCTCGACCTCCTTCTCAGACTTGACAGACAGACCAACCACCGGTTCCTCCACAGGTAAAGAAACCTCCTCGTCGCCTTCGGTATCGCGACTGTCGAGCAGTTCGGTTTCGTCCACCGCCATCATAGCCTCGGTCGACACATGGTCGTTGAGAATCTCGACCGAGAAACTCGAAAAGGGAGCATTCACCGCTTCGCGCAGCACCTTGTCGGGAACGAACGACAACTTGTAGTGTCCCGGAATCTCTACCGGCTCACCCGTCTGCACGTTCACACTGGCGCGAGGTTCCACCCATATGGGTTTGAACACACCCAACTCGTTGATTCGCAACTCTTCGCCCGACGAAATTACCTCGGTCGAAATCGTAAAGAACTCTTTGAGAAAAGCCTCGGCCTCCTTCTTCGTCACATTCAGTTTCGCAGCGAGCAAAGCGACCAAATCGGGAAAAGATATCTTGTCATTCATCGGGCAGAGAGCTTTTTAAGTTTCATTTTAATGGCACTTCCCGGCTTGAACGAGAGAATCATCTTGGGCGGCACAAGCATGCGTTTGCCCGTGGCAGGATTCACGACAACCCGTTCCAGCTTCTTTTTGGGTTCAAAAGAGCCGAAACCCTGAATTGCCACCGAATCCATCTGCGTGCAACGCTCCTTAATAATTTGGAGAAATGCCGACATATAGTCCTCTACCTCCTCTTTATCCTTGCCCAAGCGGGTCTGCAACTGCGTCAAAAAAGTTTTATGATCCATGACCTTTATTTTAATCCCCTGCCAGGGAGTTTTTGTCTATCGGCAAATTTAGAAAAATTCCGTGGAATAATTGCATAAAACAACAAATTAGCATTGCAAAAGGATTTCTGTTTACAATTTATCCTTTTATTATTGTCATAAAATAAAAGTAGAATTGGCATTCATCTCTACACAGCATCTTGCCATACAGATTTGTAAAAAAAAATTTGTACACCCACACATTATTCGTATATTTGGGAAATATAGGATACGTCTTTGTATAAAAGGCAAGTGTGCTTGTTTTTCATACTTTCGACATTCACTATATTTACCGTTACTTAATCCTTACGAGTGTGACTATGGAAAATGTTCGGAAATATTTCAAGCGGGATATCAGTTGGTTATCGTTCAATTATCGGGTATTGATGGAGGCGATGGACAAGACGGTTCCGCTGTTTGACCGAATCAGGTTCCTGTCGATATACCAGTCGAATCAAGAGGAGTTCTATCGCGTGAGAGTATCGGAATATCACCAGATTCTGTCTGATCCGACAAAGAGCAATGATGAAAAAGAACAGGCCGAATGTACCTTGGAATCGATTAACCGGGAGGTAAACCGACAGGTCGACATCTTCAACAAATTCTTCTTCAACGACATTATTCCCGAGCTGGAACAGGAGGGTATGGTGTTGTACCACCAGGAGAAAATCGAGGATTTCCACCGGGCAGAGGTGCGCAGCTTCTTCAAGGAAGAGGTATTCCCCTTCCTGCAACCGGTACTGATTTTGAAGGACGACATTGTCTCTTTCCTGCGCGACAACCGGCTCTACCTGGCCATCAAGATGTTCAAGAAGAGCGACCGCAACAACCCTGACCGAGTTCCCTTTTATGCCCAAATCAAGATACCGTTCAGCAAGGTGCCGCGATTTATCAAGCTAACCCCCTACAACGGAAAGAACTATGTGATGTTTATCGACGACATGATAGCGCTGAATCTCGATATCGTTTTCCCGGGCTTCGACATCGACTCGCATTACGCGATACGGGTATCGCGCGATGCCGATTTCTCCATCGAACCCAAAGAGGGGGTTAATATCGTCGATGCCGTGCGCAAACGGGTAAAGAAGCGGAAGATTGGCAATGCCAACCGGCTGGTCTACGACGGCAGTATGCCCCGCGACATGTTGGAGTATATCTGCGAAGCCTATGACATTCCGCACGGACAGTGTATCCGTTCAAGTCGATACCTGAACTTGGAGGACCTCACCAAGCTCCCCAACCTGACGGGCCGGGTTTTGAGCGAGACACTACCTTCGCCCATGCGACTACCCATCTTTGACAATGCCCCGTCGATGTTCGAGGTGATTCGTCACCGCGACTTCTTGATACACTTCCCCTACCAGTCGTTCGACTACCTCACCCGGTTTCTCACCGAAGCGGCCGACGACTCCACCGTGACCGATATCAAACTGACTCAATACCGGGTTGCCGAAAATTCAGAGGTCATCGACCGTCTGCTCTACGCGGCCAAGCGGGGGAAACGGGTGACCGTCTATGTCGAAATCAAGGCCCGGTTCGACGAAGAGAATAATATCTTTACCTCAGAGTTGATGCAGCAATCGGGTGTGCGTATCGTGTACAGTACCCCCGGCTTGAAGGTGCATGCCAAAGCGTTGCTGGTCAAATGTACCCCGACCGCCCCACAACAGCCGCAGGCATATGCCTTTCTGAGTACCGGGAACTTTAACGAAGATACGGCCCGAATCTACTCCGACATGGGGCTGTTCACCGTCAACCGTGAGATTACCCGTGAGCTGGACAAGCTCTTCTCCATTCTCGACGGCTCGTCGACCGACCGCGATTTCAAAACCTTGCTCGTGGCCCAGTTCAACATGGTCGATGTGCTAAAACAAAAGATACGGTTCGAGATGGAAGAAGCCCGTCAAGGTCGAAAGGCTCACATCATCTTGAAGATGAACGGTCTGCACGATACCGGCATGATTGATGCCCTCTACGATGCCAGCGAAGCCGGCGTGCGAATCGACCTGCTGGTGCGTGGTATAAACTGTCTGGTTCCCAACCAGCCATACAGCCGCAACATACGCATGACCCGTATCATCGACTCGTTCCTCGAACATGCCCGCATCTGGTATTTCTATGCCGGCGGACGCGAAGAAGTATACTTGTCGTCGGCCGATTGGATGCGTCGCAACCTGAATCGCCGCATTGAAACAGCTGTACCCATTCTCGACCAGCGTATCAAAAACGAAATCCTGTCGGTCATCGACCTGCAACTGCGCGACAATGTAAAGGCCTGTTATATCGACGAGTACCTCGGAAATCACTATGTCCGCAACAAAGGTCCCCAGATCCGCTCCCAACGACTTTGCTTCCACCTGCTGGAAGAGTATTCCACCCCCGATTCCTCGACCGGTATACCCGAAATTTTTATCAGCTAATCGATCTGTCAACAGGCAATTGAGCGGCATTATCGACAGAATGGTATCATACCGTCGACGAAAAGATTAAAGATTATTATACGAGTATTATTCTTTTTTTATACTTTTGTCGAGAAACAAAGATAATAAACACTATGAAAAGAATTGCTCTGTTATTTCTTATCGGCATGTCGATCTCGGTAGTACCGGCTCAGACGCTGAAAAAACAAAATCAAATGCTGAAAGACTCGATTGGTGTCATGCAGAAGGCTATTGACGAAAAGTCCATCGCCAATGATGCGCTGTCGAAAGAAAATACCACACTCAAAAGCCGGCATACCCTGCTCCAAGCAAGTAAAGATTCGCTCGATAGAGAGCAAAAAAGCTTGTTGGGAAAATACAGAAAACTGTCGGTCGAGAACGACCAGTTGAAAGATTCGCTCTTTGTATATCGCAATGAAAACAGAGCGTTGCGCAACCAGGTAGACAGCCTCAATACTTCGCTGATCAACCTCACCGAGGAGATGAATGCCAAACTCGATTATCTGGCCAAACAGGAGAAAATCTGGAGCCGTAAAAAATATTTCAACATCGGCTACGGTATGCTCTCGCTGAATCGCGGAAAAGGGTATGAAACCTTGGAAAGCAATTTCGCAGTTTCTATCGCACGCGGTAACACCTACTACCTGCACAAGAAACCCATTGCGGGCATGATAAAGTTCGGATTGGACTGGACCTTCTTCGATATTGCCGTAGCTCAATATGAAGAAGAAACTCGGGAAAATTTCGGCAAAGGAAGCGACGACAGCGATATTTACAAGGGAGAAATTGCAATGCAGTTCGGACCCTCGATTACCATCAATCCGGTCGATTTTCTGAAAGTGAATGTTTACTTCCGCTACGACCCCACCTACTCGATGATGTTCAATACCGACGGAAATGAGTTCAAAGGGAACTACGGATCCTATTTCAATACCGGTTTGGCAGCCGCATATAAAGTCATCTCGCTGGGTTTTGAATACCGTTGGGGTTCTACCTCCTATAAAATCGACGGAGATAACCAAACCTGGAAAACATCGGGTACCTATCTTTATCTCAGTTTCCGATTCTAAAATATCATATTCATACAATAAAGAGGGCGGCCGAGAAATCTCGACCGCCCTCTTTTTATATATGGTCTTCCCATCTGAGAAATCTCCACATCAATTCTTGCAAACCATTCACCGCTCCATCTGTTTATATAATTAATGAGGGGCAAAAAGAAACCCGACTCACCGATTATACAAATGTTTTTATAACTTTGAATATACTTCTAACTAATATGCGACAACGATGAAACGATTATTTCTTTTGGGAATAGCCGTTATGCTATTCTTGACACATCTCTCCGAGACGCGGGCCTGTACCGGCATTACCCTCACGGCAAAAGACGGTTCCAAAATTGTAGCCCGCACCATCGAGTGGGGAGGCAGCGACCTGAACAGCCAGTATGTAATTGTGCCCCGCGGGTATCAACAGCAGTCATTCGTACCGGGAGGACAGCAAACCGGGCTGAAATTCACGGCCCGATACGGTTATGTAGGACTGGCTGTCGAGCAAAAAGAGTTTGTAGCCGAAGGACTGAACGAAGCCGGATTGTCGGCCGGATTATTTTACTTCCCCGGTTACGGACAATACGAGAGCTACAATCCCGCCCATCAGTCCACAAGTATTGCCGACCTGCAACTGGTAGCCTGGATTCTGGGTAACTTCTCGACGGTCGACGAAGCGGTAAAGGGGTTGAAAACGGTACATATCGTGTCGATTGACCCACGAGCCTCAACGGTTCACTGGCGCATGACCGATATCACCGGCCGACAGGTAGTACTGGAAATAGTGGACGGCAAACTCAATTTCTACGAAAACAAATTGGGAGTACTCACCAACTCACCGGGATTTGAGTGGCAAATCACCAACCTCAACAACTACATCAACCTTTATCCGGGTACGACCGATGCAAAATCTTTCGGCGATATCACGCTCTCCTCGTTCGGCGCGGGTAGCGGATTCATCGGACTTCCCGGCGACATCACACCCCCTTCCCGGTTCGTTCGCGCAGCCTTCTATCAAACCTCAGCCCCCAAACAGAACAACGCCATAGGGGCTGTAACCCAAAGTTTCCATATCCTCAACAATTTCGATATTCCCATCGGAGCCGAATTTCTGGCCGGACAGACACCGACCGACATACCCAGCGCCACACAGTGGACCTCGTCGGCCGACGTCACACATCGAGTGCTATACTACCGCACCATGTACAACAGTGCTATTCGCTGTTTCGATTTGAAAAGCATTGACTTTGGTCGTGTCAAATACCAGGTTCACCCACTCGACGCGTCCAAACAACAACCTATACAGACGATTTCAATCCAGTAGAATGATAGCCTCTCCCCCGAATCTTCAATAAGGGATAAAACGAACGAGCCTGTTGCTCCATCAGGAGTAACAGGCTCGCTTTATACGGGGATAATTTTATTAATGCTCTTCTTTCACACCGGCAAGTTCCGGGTCAATCATGATACGACCGCAGTATTCGCACACGATAATTTTCTTGTGCATCTTGATGTCGAGCTGTCTTTGAGGCGGGATACGGTTGAAACAGCCTCCGCAAGAGTCACGTTGGATATAAACCACGGCCAAACCGTTGCGAGCATTTTTGCGAATGCGTTTGAAGGCAGTCAGCAAGCGGGGCTCCACTTTGTTTTCAAGTTTCTTGGCCTTCTCTCTCAATTTCTCCTCGTCCTGTTTCGTCTCCGAAACGATTTCGTCGAGTTCGCTCTTTTTCTCGGCCAGGATATGCTGACGATCTTGCAACACCTCTTCCGACTCAGCCATCTCTTTCGTTTTGGCTTCCTGCGAGGCGATATACTCGTTGATGCGTTTTTCGCACAACTGAATTTCGAGTGTCTGATACTCAATCTCTTTCGACAAGAAATCGAACTCACGGTTGTTGCGCACGTTGTCTTGCTGCTTGGTGTATTTGTCGATGAGCGTCTGGGCGTTTTGTATTTCTACCTTTTTGGCCGCTACGGCAGCTTTCAAGTCTTCTATCTCGGTGTGGTAGTTTTTGATACGGGTTTCAAGACCGGCGATTTCGTCTTCAAGGTCCTGAACTTCGAGAGGCAACTCACCTCTCAGCGTTTTGATTCTATCAATCTCCGAGAGAATGGTTTGCAAATCGTACAGTGTTTTCAACTTCTCTTCCACTGTATATTCTTTTTCAGCTTTTGTTTTGTCAGTAGCCATACTTTACAAATAATTTATCGGATTTGTATCTACCTGTGTAGAATGGATTGCAAAGGTAGGGAATTTTTTTTGAATTATCTCACAAAAAATCTCTTTTGTGTATTGTTCACTCTCATAATGACCGATTTCGGCCAGCAGAATGCGCGACTCAAATTCAAAATAATCGTGGTATTTGATTTCGCCCGTCACAAACATATCGGCTCCGGCGGCAACGGCTTTCGACATGAGCGAAGCTCCGGCCCCGCCACACAAGGCGATACGCGAAATCTTGCGTCCGTGCAAAGGCGAATGCTTCACGCACCCCACCTCGAAGGTCTCTTTCAGTTTTTCCAGCATTAACATTTCATCGACCGGCTCGGGCAAATGCCCCACCACCCCGGCTCCGACCTGTTCCCAACGATTGGCCAAGGGAATCCAATCGAAAGCAGGCTCTTCGTAGGGGTGACTTCTCTTCAAAGCGGCCATGACGGCTCCCTGGGCATAAACGGGGACAATGACCTCCAATCGAGTCTCGGGTTCCCGATGCAACTCCCCTATTACACCGCAATAGGGTTTGGCCTGCAATCCCGGGCGGAAAGTTCCTTCACCGGACTGGCCGAAACTGCACTGGTCGTAATTGCCCGTGTGGCCGGCACCAGCCTCGAAGAGCGCGGTTCTTACCTGCTCGACATGAGACTCAGGCACATAGGTAACAAGCTTCATCAACAACCCGGGCATGGGGTCGAGTACACGCACCTCGGTGAGACCCAACTTGCGGGCCATTCTGAACGAGACTCCCCCCGGAGCGTTGTCGAGATTGGTATGAGCTGCATAGATAGCGATGTTGTGCTGGATAGCCTTGACGACAATCCGTTCGACACAACTACTCCCCGTAATCGATTTCAGCCCCTTGAACAACAAGGGGTGATGCGACACGATAAGGTTATACCCCAAGGCGATGGCCTCGTCGACAACCGCCTCGGTGACATCGAGACAGATCACGGCACCCGATACCGACTGGAACCGGTTGCCCACCTGCAACCCGGCATTGTCGTAGGACTCTTGCCAGGCGACAGGTGCCACCGCCTCGATGGCCTCGATTATATCATTGAGGATTACCACTTACTTTTTCGGTTTTACCAGAATACACAATTCGTCCAACTGCGAGTCGTCCAGCGGCGACGGGGCATTGAGCATGACATCGCGGCCCGAGTTGTTCTTGGGGAAGGCGATGCAGTCGCGAATGGAATCGAGACCGGCAAACATCGACACTAGACGGTCGAGGCCGAATGCCAGACCTCCGTGAGGGGGTGCTCCGTATTTGAAGGCATTCATGAGGAAGCCGAACTGAGCCTCGGCCTGCTCCTCGGTAAATCCCAGCAGGCGGAACATGTGGTCTTGCAGTTCACTGTCGTGGATACGGATAGAGCCACCGCCCAGTTCCACACCGTTGATAACCATGTCGTAGGCATTGGCCCGCACGGCACCGGTATCGCTGTCGAGCAAGGGTATATCCTCGGCCTTCGGCGAGGTGAACGGGTGATGCATGGCATAGAACCGTTGTGTCTCTTCGTCCCACTCAAACAAGGGGAAATCGATTACCCACAGCGGGGCAAAGGTATCTTTGTCGCGCAAGCCCAGGCGAGAACCCATCTCCAAGCGCAGTTCGCACAACGCTTTGCGAGTCTTCATCGTAGGACCGGCCAGAATCAGCAACAGGTCACCCGGTTTGGCACCGAAACGCTCGCCCCACTTTTTGAGGTCGTCGGCCGAGTAGAACTTGTCGACCGACGATTTAGGATTGCCATTCTCGTCGAAACGCACGTAAATCAAGCCTTTGGCACCGATTTGCGGACGTTTTACAAAATCGGTCAATTCGTCGAGTTGCTTGCGCGAATAGGAGGCGCACCCTTCGGCACAAATACCCCCCACATATTCGGCACTGTCGAACACCCCAAAATTGTGACCTTCGGTCAAATCTTTCAGTTCAACAAACCGCATGCCGAATCGCATATCGGGTTTATCGCTACCATAATATTTCATGGCATCGGCCCAAGTCATGCGCAGGAACGGTTCCTTAAACTCGATACCACGTATTTTCTTGAACAGATGCTTGATCATTCCCTCGAAGATGTTAAGAATATCCTCCTGCTCGACAAACGACATCTCGCAGTCGATTTGGGTAAACTCGGGTTGACGGTCGGCCCGCAGGTCCTCATCACGGAAACATTTCACAATTTGGAAATAGCGGTCGAAGCCCGAGACCATCAACAGCTGTTTCAGCGTTTGCGGCGACTGGGGCAACGCATAGAACTCACCCGGATTCATGCGCGAAGGCACCACGAAGTCGCGGGCACCCTCGGGGGTCGACTTGATAAGCACGGGGGTTTCTACCTCCAAGAAATTCAGTTCATCGAGATAGCGACGAACCTCGAAGGCCATCTTGTGACGCAGTTCGAGATTGCGGCGTACGATGGGACGACGCAAATCGAGATAACGGTATTGCATGCGAATATCATCGCCGCCGTCCGACTCGTCCTCAATCGTAAAGGGAGGAGTCTCTGCGGTGTGCAGCACGACCAGTTTCTCAGCGATGATTTCGATGTCGCCCGTGGGCAGATTGGCATTCTTGTTCGAACGCTCGGTTACCGTACCCGTGACCTGTATCACATACTCACGGCCCAGTTTGTTAGCCTGTTCGCACAAACTGGCATCGCTCTCCTGATTAAATACCAACTGAGTGATACCATAGCGATCGCGCAAATCGACAAAAGTCATACCACCCATTTTACGGCTGCGTTGTACCCAACCGGCCAAGGTCACCTTCTGACCCACATGGCTCAACCGTAACTCTCCGCATGTATTCGTTCTATACATTGTTATAGGATTTATTTTGTTTGTTATTTATTTTCGGTTTCACAACGACACCCGGAGCCCCCGAATGTCCTTGCAAAATTAAAATAAAACATCGGTAAACAGGTATGTTTTACCGAAGAATTTGATAAAAATGTAAGTGCATAGTTGGCAATACAAAAAAAAGCCGTAAATTTGCCACGCCCAAAAAACATGAGGGCTATTCAATTATTTCGAATATTTCGGGGTGTAGCGCAGTCCGGTTAGCGCACCTGCTTTGGGAGCAGGGGGTCGTGGGTTCGAATCCCG
>DXDM01000056.1 GCA_019115485.1 Candidatus Barnesiella excrementavium
TCTACAAGAATGATTGTCAATCACCCAGTTCTCTTTTTGTTTACCCTGTGGCATCGAACGACCGTCAAACTCTATCACATCAAGCGGTTGGGCAAAATCAATCTCATGCCCTTGTACTGCACCAGCTTGACCGTCATCACGTACAATACGAATCCACTCTTTAGGATTATCTAAATCAATGCCACCAGGGCATAATCCTCCGTTCTTGCAACTGACAGCAAGAAGAAAAACTCGCTTTTTCATTATAGGTTTCCTCCGAATTTAATATCGTTTCTAAATTTATTGAGAAGCATCTCGCTAAGAACTCTTCTGTGACACTTTTCGTTTGTCGGCTCAGAGCATAGCAGCACAACATTTTCATACTTTCCAAACTCTTCAACAAAGTTGGAAATATTGGATTTGTATTCAAGCTGTTTCCTATATGCCACCTCAAATAATTTGTAATCCTTACTCATAGGACAAGACTTATCTCTAACCTCTTTCAGTAATTCCTTAGTCGGTGCCAAGTCCACACGGTGTTTATATTTACAGCCATTTGCCAATTCTGAAAGGAAATACGGTAAATCTTGCTCAAATGCAAAGCGTGATAATTGCCCATTAGGATTAAGTCGTACATCCACAAGGCAATCAATATTGTTCGCTTTGATGATTCCAAAAAACTCTTTTGCAGTTTTTTTTGTGAAGCCAATGTTGAATAAGTTAATCATAGTTCTCTGTATTATTGTAGTTAAACCTTTTCCATCCGTGTAATAAATTCCAATATCTATCGCAGAAGTCATAAATCTTTTCTTGCTCGGTATTTCCGAAATAATTATCAAGGATTTCTTCCTTGAACATCATATTCAGCACTTTTTTCTTTTCGCAAACAAAAATCTCAAGATGCTTATCCAAATCCGAGTTTGATATAAAGTGAATTCCACCATCAGGCTTTTCGACAATATGCCTTACTTCAAGCCAATCACCGTATCTTTGTTCAAGTGCTTTGCTCACCAAAAAATATCTGTGACAATCCATTGGTTTCTTTTCACTGCACATCAAGCACAATGTGTAATTTTTGTCATATGCATCTTCAATGCGTTTTAATCCGCTTACAAAATGCTCATCATGCCTAAATTTTCGAAAATCTACAATCTCATCTGAGCCAAGCAATTCTGTTTTCTCTGGACGATAACTTTTTGCTATGGGGAAAACCTCTTGCTCGAAGAATATGTCCGCTGCCTTAGAAAATACCTCTTGCTGACTATTGGCTTTGGCACCAATTTCCGGCATATTCATGTATGGTATGCCCAATTCCTTTCCTGCAATTTTCATATTGTCTGCATTACATTGTGGATATTGCTTGGAGAAGGGAACAGAACGCACATCTACTAAAAAGTTTATTCCATATCCTTTTAATGTTTGAAACATACGCTCAATTTCAATGTCAAAACCATTTTGAAACAGCGTATAACCCATTGTATAGATAATTTTCTTCATAATTACAACAATTTCAATCTTGTATTATTTTTCAACAGTTCTATACTACGCAAATCAAATTCTGAACTATAATATGAGTCAAAGTAATATACATTGAAAGCCTTTTTGCTTTTATGTATATTAAGAAGATGATTATAAAAACAAGGCTCATTCTCAAAATGCCTAAAAAAGACATCGCAACCTACAGGAACACTATCACAACTATCAGTAAATACACACCCATAATATTTGTTTATAAACTCCTGAATTTTTGTATTCTCATCATTGAATTGACAGGCAAACTGAAAACATTTTCTGGGAAAACTCTTTAATAAATATATGATAATAAATTCTTCTAAGCCAATCTCAAAATATCGACAACTTACTGCCCAATTAAGAATACTGCATATTGAACCATCTATGTCTGAATATGTAATGGCAGAACAAATACCTAAATTATCACCATTTGAACGATACATTTCAAAGAATAACGATTTGGTATTAGAAAAATCTATCGGTTCAGATACAAGCTTAAATTGGTTTGATTTTGCATACAGTTTTCTTGCCTGAATCTGGTTTATATCATCACTAACCTTGACAAGTAACTGCGGGAGATAACTTTTCTCACGTTCTTGCTGTAAGACCGCATATAATCGTTTACGACTTCTTGATTTCAATGAAAGCTCAAATCTATCAAAAGCACCACAAGTTAAAAGCAAAGTTAGAAGTTCATCATGATTATCCCAATCGGGCACAAACACCTCAGGCAAATTCTGTCTGACTTCTTCACGAACAATTTGGTTATCATCAATAAAGACACAAGCACTTGTTAATATTGATAACTTTTGTGCTATGGCTTTTATGTTTTTGCTCTTATCGTTATAATTAGCGACAATACAGTCTATTTGGCCTTTAAGAGGAAATTCCTCCTCATTGAGTCGGTCAATAGCGGACAGAACTTTTTCAATGTCATTGCGTGAGCATATTGCAATGTACAATCCCTGTTCTTTCGCTAAGGCTTGTATGAAACGCATAAATCCTACAAACGGAATTGCATCATTTGAACGGAGACTTTGTTTAATTGCATCGATACCATCTTCTGCAAGGGTTCCTTTCCATATCGTATCGTCTAGGTCAAGAATGATAGCTTTATACAAGGTCTTTGACTTGCATATAATCTGTGAAATGATTTGCATAACCAGTATTCCGACAATGGAAATTCCCGTTTTACTTGACAAATATATTGTCGATACAAAGTTTTCTATCTTGTATCCAAAAAATTCATCATTTGCGTTCCCTCTAATAGTATATTCTACTTGTATTTCATCTATGGTATCTTGCCCGTTGGATATTGTCACTTCAAAACCATACGTTTGCAATTTGCGAAGAAGAAAGGACAAATCATGGTCGTCTGCAGCAATAAAACCTGCAACACCACCTATATTAACTATGTAATTGCTTGTGATGAAGTTGCGAAATTGCCTTACATAGTTGTTGATGTAAACATCTATGTATTTGTTAACTGGTGACTCTATTTCTGTCATAATCAAAACATTGTCTCCCAGTCCCCGAAGACCTCATATTATTTTACACCAAAGCGTGGAACTGCGATGCCACGTCTGATTGGAGGTCGTAGGAAAAACCTGTGCACGGATATGGAAATAGCAGCCCACGCTATAGCGTGAGAACCACTATGCCATCTCTTGTGCACAATTGAAAATTTCCTACGTTTCCAATCACAAGACAAGCATAACGCTTCTTTGATTTATCGTATGTCTGGCAAGAGTCGCCTCCAGCCAAATACAAAGATAGCGAATTTCCTTGATACACAATCTTATTTAGATAAAAATCAATGATTTGATACTTATTTTATTATCTGTTTGTACCCATATTGGGTCATGATAGACTTAATATGTTGATTTTCACGAATACTCAATAATTCCCCGACAATACTAATCGCTTTCCACATATTCAATAATATTGCAAGAAGAATAATGTTTAAGCGTATTCAATCCCATTTAAAGGGCTGGCGAATAAGTCCGTGTGGGAACAAAGCGGGAACAATAGGTACAAAATAAAATCGGCTAAGTATTGATATTCAATTACTTAGCCGATTCCCTCGTACCCAGAGCCGGGATCGAACCGGCATGGAGGTTAATCCACTGGTGTTTGAGACCAGCGCGTCTACCGATTCCGCCATCTGGGCAGAAAAGACGCGGCAAAGGTAAGGATAGATTTCGAATGCTCCAAATATTCTCTGTTTTTTTTCAAAAAAAGTTATTCCACACATCTTTCTAAGGAAAAATAAATTACATTAGCGGAAGAATTAACATAAAAAATGGCACAATCATGGAAAATAGATATTGTGTAATTATGGGAGGCGGCGTAGGCAGCCGTTTTTGGCCTTTCAGCCGAAATAGCAGACCGAAACAATTTCTCGATTTCTTCGGGATAGGACGTTCACTGCTGCAAATGAGCTACGACCGTTTCGTAAAGATAATTCCCAAAGACCACATCTTCATCGTAACAAACGAAATCTATGTCGATGTGATTAAGGAACAACTACCCGAACTGCCCGAAGCCAATATCCTGCTGGAACCGGCCCGACGCAACACGGCTCCCTGCATCGCCTGGGCGGCTTATCACATACGGGCCATCAACCCCAACGCCAACATTGTGGTAGCACCCTCCGACCACCTCATTCTCAAAGAAGAGGAGTTTGCCCGCTGCATCAATCTGGGACTCGAATTCGTGGCCAAATACCCGGCCTTGCTGACCTTGGGTATCAAGCCCAACCGACCCGAAACGGGATATGGCTACATACAGATTGGCGAGGATGCCGAGGGTGACATCAAAACGGTAAAGACCTTTACCGAGAAACCCAACCTCGAGTTTGCCAAGATGTTTGTCGAGAGCGGCGAATTCTTCTGGAATTCGGGTATATTTATCTGGAATGTACAGACGATTATCAACGCCTTCCAGAGATTCCTGCCCGATATTTCCAACCGGTTCGAAGAGCATAACGAGGTATTTAACACACCGGCCGAACAGGCGTTTATCAATACCAATTTTGCGGCTTGTCCCAATATCTCGATCGACTTCGGTATCATGGAGAAGGCCTCGAACGTATTCGTGCTCTGTGCCGACTTCGGGTGGAGCGACCTGGGTTCGTGGAGCGCCCTGTATGACCACTCGCCCAAAAACAAGGACGGCAATGTGGCTCAGGGCTGCAAAACACTGCTCTACAATACCGCCAACAACGTGATTGCCGTAAAGGGCGACAAGCTGGTAGTTGTTGAGGGTTTGAAAGACTATATCATTGCCGAGGCCGACAATGTGCTGCTCATCTGCCCCAAGAGCGAGGAACAGAAAATCAAACAATTTGTCACCGATGCCAAAATGGCCTACGACGATACCTACATCTAACCCGTTGGCCACATTGTTTCAGGATAAAAGAAAGGGGCCGGAGATTGTTCTCCGGCCCTTCCTTTATCACATCATTTTTGCGCTCTCTTAAAAGAATTTCGTGGGTGTGCCCCAAATGTCGGTAAGCAGGTTGTTGGCCAACCGGCTGGCACCGATTCTGAAATGTTCGTTGTTGAGCCATTTCTCACCCAACACCTCTTTGACCACGCAGTAATACTTCACGGCGTCGACCGTTGTCGAGATGCCACCGGCAGGCTTGAAACCAATCATCGTACCCGTCTGCTCGTAATACTCTTTAATGGCCTGACACATCACGTAAGCGGCTTCGAGCGTAGCAGCCGGCTCGGTTTTGCCCGTCGAGGTCTTGATGAAATCGGCACCCGAATAGATGGACAACAACGATGCCTTCTTGATATTCGATGCTGTCTTCAAGGCACCCGATTCGAGAATCACTTTCAGGTGCGACTCCTTGCAGGCCTGTTTCAGCTCCTCAATCTCCTGGCACATCTCCTCATAGTTGCCGGCCAGGAAATTGCCTACGTTGATGACAATATCGATTTCGTCGGCACCATCGGCTACGGCAAGCGCCGTCTCGGCCACCTTCACCTCGGTAAAGGTCTGCGACGAGGGGAAACCACCCGACACAGCAGCAATATTCACGGCCGACACGTCGAGATTGGCCCGAACGGTTCCGGCAAAATTGGGATACACGCAGATGGCAGCCACGTTGTCCATCTCGGGGTGCTCCTCTTCAAAATCGTTCACCCGCTTGGTCATACGGGTAATCGACTCGGTGTTGTCCTCGGTATGCAGCGACGTCAGGTCGATGCAGTGAAACAAAAACTTGTACACGTCGGGCGTACTGTTTGCGGCCAGGTTGTCCCGAACGATTTTCTCAACGGCAGCCGCTACCTGAGCATCGTCCAAATCGGTATTGTACCGACTCAACATTTCTTCGTACTTGTCCAATTTATTATCCATGCTTGGTCAGTTTAGGATTATTGATATGTCTTGTTTTATCTCGATTGGTCTTCTTCTCGATATTCTTTTCAAAAGCGGCGGTCAAATCGACCCCCGTCTGATTGGCCAGGCAGAGCAGCACCCAGAAGACGTCGCAAAGTTCGTCCGACAGGTCGCTCTGTTCTTCTCCGGGCTTGAACGACTGGTCGCCATACCGGCGCGAAATGATACGGGCCACCTCGCCCACCTCTTCGGTCAGGATAGCCATATTGGTCAACTCGCTGAAATATCTTACCCCAACGCTCCTGATCCAAGTATCGACCTGCTCTTGTGCCTCTTTTATCGTCATAATCTCTACTCCTTGTTTTTGGTATCCATACAAATCGTTACCGGACCGTCATTCACCAATTCTACCTGCATGTCGGCCCCGAAAACGCCCGTGGCGACCTGTCGCCCCACCTCCTCGGAGAAACGCCGGCAGAAGGCCTCATACATAGGCACAGCCACCTCGTGACCGGCTGCCCGTATGTACGACGGACGGTTCCCCTTCTTGGTCGAGGCCAACAGCGTGAACTGACTCACTACCATCGCTTCGCCTCCAATATCGAGCAGGGAGCGGTTCATCACCCCGTTTTCATCGTCGAAAATACGCAGGTTGGCACACTTCTTCACCAGCCATTCGAGATCCGAGAGCTCATCGCTCTCTTCAACTCCCAGCAAAATCAAAAGCCCTTGTCCGATAGCGGAATGCAACTCCCCACCTATCGTTACCGAAGCTCGCTTTACTCGTTGAACAACTACTCTCATGAGATTCTTTTCGTTCTATCACATCGATGCCGAGCACCCCGCTACACCTTCACCTTTTATGCACGAAAGCCTGCATCGGGAACATTTTTGCATCAGCTACAAAGATAATACAATCGCCCACAGAAACAAATTTTATTTCAGTCCACTCCCCTCTGCCGTAAAGTCTCCGGGGCAACATGAACAAAGAGGATTTATAGAATAGAGCGCAATCTACTGAATATCAAAATAATACATTCATTTCAACTGATTCTTGATAATCCGGGCCTTAGCCTCTCCGATAACCGAAGCCAAATCGGCTTCCGAAGCCTCCTTGATGCGCTTCACGCTCTTGAAATGCGTCAACAAGGCATCTCGGGTTTTGGGACCTATCCCGGCAATGGAATCGAGTGCCGATTTCACCTGCCCTTTGCTCCGCTTGTTGCGGTGGAAGGTGATACCGAATCGGTGGGCCTCGTCGCGCATGTGCTGGATTACCCGCAGCGACTCGGAGTTTTTATCGATATACAACGGCAGGGAATCGCCGGGAAAATAGATCTCCTCCAACCGCTTGGCAATACCCACAATGGGCACCTTGCCTCGCAGCCCCAGGGCTTCGAGCGATTCCAGCGCAGCACTCAACTGCCCTTTGCCTCCATCGACGATAACGAGCTGGGGCAGCTCCTCCCCTTCGTCGAGCAGACGCCGGTAGCGGCGATAAATAATCTCACGCATCGAAGCAAAGTCGTCGGGCCCCACTACGGTCTTAATATCAAAATGGCGATAATCCTTCTTCGAGGGTTTCCCTTTCTTGAAGACGACACACGAGGCCACCGGATTGGTGCCTTGGATATTGGAATTATCGAAGCACTCCATGTGCCACGGCAATTCGGGCAATCTGAAATCTTGCTGTATGCGCGAGAGCACCCGCATGACCCGCTGCTCGGGATTCAACTTTTCGTTCTGTTTCAGCCGGTCGATCTTATACTGCTTCACATTCTGCTCCGAAACGGCCAACACTTTTTTCTTGTCGCCCCGTTGCGGAACCACAAATTCCAAATCGTCGAAACTCGACTCGGGCATGAAAGGCACCAACGCTTCCCGGGCCTTGCTGCCGAATCGCGAACGCAACTCGGCAATACCCAAGGAGAGTATTTCGGGAGCCGATTCATCGAGCTTTTTCTTATACTCAATCGTAATACTTTGCACAATCGAACCACCCCGCACATGCATGTAATTGACAAAGGCCACCCCCTCGTCCTCGTCGTAGGAGAAGACATCGATTTCGTGCAAAGCCGGATTTACAATCACCGATTTAGCCTTGTATTTCTCGATTAAATCATACTTCTCTTTAATCGCCTGCGCCTCCTCGAAACGCAACTCGGCCGAGAGCTTCTGCATCTCCTCCAACAAGTGCCGGCTCAGCTGGTGTATATCCCCGTTGAGAATCTGCCGCACCTGTTCGATATAGCCGTCATACTCCTCCTCCGAAATCTTCCCCTCGCAGCACCCCTTGCAGTTCTTGATATGGTATTGCAAGCATACTCTAAACCGTTTTTTTTCGATGTTTTCGGGGGTGAGTGCATAGTTGCAGGTACGTATGGGATAGAGTTCGCGAATCAGTTCCAGCACGGTTTTGGCCAGATGCACGTTGGCATACGGACCATAATACTTCGAACCATCGTGATACACCTTACGGGTGAGGAATACCCGGGGAAAGTGTTCGCTGCGCAGGCAAATCCACGGATAGGTCTTGTCGTCTTTGAGTAAAACGTTGTAGCGGGGCTTGTACTCCTTGATCAGACTGTTTTCAAGATGCAAGGCATCTTCCTCGGTTTTGACAACGATATATTGCAGGTCATAGATGTTCTTGACCAGCATGTTCGTCTTGGCCGAATCGTGCACCTTGTTGAAGTACGACGACACCCGACGTTTCAGGTTCTTTGCCTTCCCCACATAAATAATCTTGCCCGTTTTATCGAAGTATTGATACACCCCGGGGGTGTCGGGCAAAAGGGCAAGTTTATTCTTGATATTTTCGTTTTTCTCGATCAATTCGCCTTAATATTTAATCAAAGCCTCTACCTCCACATCGGCAGGGAAAGCCTCGCGGCCTTTCAAAAATTCCAGTTCGACAAGGAAGTTGACATAGACTTTTTTCGGATTAAACCGTTTCACCAGATTATACGCAGCCAGCATGGTTCCACCCGTTGCCAGCAAATCGTCGTGCAGCAAAACCACATCGTCTTCACACAGGGCATCTTTGTGAATCTCGATAACATCTACCCCATACTCCTTGGTGTAACTCTCCTGCCAGGTCTCGGCCGGCAATTTACCCGGCTTGCGCATAGGTACGAATCCGGCACCGATACGGGTAGCTACAATAGGCCCCATAATAAACCCGCGAGACTCGATACCCACCACTTTGGTAATACCCTTCTCGGCATACATGCGAGTGAGCATATCCGACAACTCCTTCAAGCAATCGGCATCTTTGAACACCGTAGTCAAATCTCTAAATATAATTCCCTTTTGCGGAAAATCGACTACATCGCGAATCTTGCTTTTAATAATCTCTACACTCATTTTTATTCTTGTTTTTGTTTGTTTTCTCCTTTTGTAGAAAGGCTTTCGGCCGTTTTGTTTCACGTGAAACATTAGCGTCCGCAAAGCAGCAATAAGATGTTTATATCACTCGGTGAGATGCCGGGAATGCGCGAAGCCTGGGCAATGGTTTCGGGATCTATCCGCTCCAACTTCTGGCGGGCTTCGGTCGACAAGGCATGCAGTTCGCTATACTTGAACTTGCCCCGTATGCGAATATGTTCCAACCGGGCAATCTTCTCGGCAATCATCTTTTCCCGATCGATATAGCCCTGGTATTTCATCTTTATCTCGGCAGCCTCGACAATCTCTTCCCGACGGTTTTTGATGGAATCCATCTCCCGTTTCAAGGCCGGGACCAATTGCGAGAGTTGTTCCAAATCGAGCTGCGGGCGCAGAACGAGGTCGATTAACCGCACACCCTGTTTCAACGGTGTAGTACCCAAAGCCTCCAATCCGGTATTGATGTAAGCGGGTTTTATCGAATAGTGTTCGGCGAAATGGATTAAATGGGCTACCCGGTCCTTCTTCTCCTTCCACAAATCATACCGCTCTTGTTTGGCCAATCCCAACTGATAGGAGCGCTCGGTCAACCGCATGTCGGCGTCGTCCTGCCGCAGCAGAATGCGATATTCGGCCCGCGAGGTGAACATACGATAGGGCTCGTCGACCCCCTTGGTAACCAGGTCGTCGATAAGTACGCCGATATAGGCTTCGTCGCGACCCAGCGTAAACGGCTCGCCACCGTGACAGTTGATGTGGGCATTGATACCGGCCACAAGCCCCTGCCCTCCGGCCTCTTCATAACCGGTCGTACCGTTTATCTGTCCGGCAAAAAAGAGGTTGGCAATCCGTTTGGTTTCGAGGTTGTGATTCAACTGCGTGGGATCGAAATAGTCATATTCGATGGCATATCCGGGGCGATAGATGCGCACATCGCGCAAGGCCGGGATTGCCTGCAAAGCCCGCACCTGTACATCGAGCGGAAGCGACGAGGAGAAACCGTTGAGGTAGTACTCCTGGGTCGTCTCTCCCTCGGGTTCGAGAAAGAGCTGATGCTCGGTTTTATCGGGGAAAGTGACAATTTTGGTTTCGATACTGGGACAATAACGGGGTCCTATACTCTGTATCTGCCCGTTGTAAAGCGGCGAATCGGGCAGTCCGGCACGCAAGATGTCGTGAACCTGCTCGTTGGTATAGATGGTCCAACAGCTGCGCTGCTTCAACGGACGAGGCTTGAAATCGAGGAACGAGAACTTGTGAAAATCGTTATCGCCCTGTTGCTCGGCAGCCTCGTCGAAGTGAATGCTGCGGCCGTCAATTCGTACCGGTGTACCCGTCTTCATGCGTCCGGCGGTAAAACCCAGCTCCACCAATTGCTCGGTGATTCCGTATGAGGCAGGCTCCGAAATACGACCTCCCCGCAGTTTCGTGCGTCCGATATGCATCAGGCCGTTCATGAAAGTACCTGTCGTGAGTACCACACACTTGGCCGTAAAGGTCACATTCATGGCCGTTACCACGCCTGCCACCTGCCCATCTTTTACAAGAATCTGATTTACAGAATCTTGCCACATATACAGGTTATCGGTATTTTCGAGTATCGAACGCCAGGTGGTGATGAACTTGGCTCGGTCGCTCTGCGAACGGGGACTCCACATGGCGGGCCCCTTCGAGCGGTTCAGCATTCTGAATTGTATAGCCGTTTTATCGGTCACAATCCCCATAAAACCGCCCAAAGCGTCGATTTCGCGAACAATCTGTCCCTTGGCAATTCCACCTACGGCAGGATTGCAACTCATCTGGGCTATCTTGTTCATGTCCATAGTGATAAGCAGAGTTTTCGAGCCCAAGTTGGCCGAAGCGCATGCCGCTTCGCAACCGGCATGACCTGCACCCACTACGATTACATCATAATTAAAATCCATTGTATCTTATCTCTCCGTGCCTGGTGAGGAAAAAGGGCTCGCCCCCTTCCCCATCGCCGGTCACTTTTATACTCGATTATCTCAATTTCAGAGCCTCGTCTTCGCAACGAGTCATCGCCTCGCGTTCACCCGGACCTTTGTCGTTGATTCCGCACAAATGCAGAATACCGTGAATGATGATGCGATGAAGCTCCTCGTCGTAGTCGGTTCCAAACTGCTCGGCATTGGAACGGACCGTGTCCACGCTGATAAATATATCGCCGCTGATCTTGTCGCCCTCGGTGTAGTCGAAGGTGATTACATCGGTATAATAGTCATGCTGCAAATAGGCTCGATTCACTTCGAGAATTTTCTCATCGGAGCAAAAAATGTAGGCAATATCGCCGCATCTTTTCCCGTAACCCAAAGCGACCCGACGTATCCAGTCGGTCGTCTCCCTCTTTTTTATCGCCGGCATCTTGACATCTTCGGCAAAATAACTCACAGCCATAACTTATTCGCTTTATAATACCGTTGCAAAGATAGTGCAAACCACGGGTAGAAACAAGTTTATTTATTTGAAGAAGAAATAGGAAACCGTAATGGCCGAGATGGCTCCTATCACATCGGCCAGTAGCGCATACCCCACAGCATAGCGGGTTTTGCGCACCCCTACACTGCCGAAGTAGACGGCCAAGATATAGAAGGTGGTATCGGTCGAACCCTGTACGGTGCAGGCAACACGACCCACAAACGAATCAACGCCATAGGAGGACATGGCATCGACCATCATTCCGCGCGAACCGCTACCGCTCAGCGACTTCATCAGCGCCGTGGGCAAGGCGCCCACAAACTCGGTATCGATGCCCAGCCACCCGAAGAAGGCGGCAAAGCCGTCGACGATATAATCCATCGCTCCCGAGGCCCGGAATATCGCGATGGCTACCAGGATAGCCACCAGGTAGGGAATGATCATCACCGCCGTCTTGAATCCCTCCTTGGCCCCCTCGATAAAGGCATCATAGACATTGATACGCTTCACAAGTCCCGAGACGATGAAGACGACGATAATCGTAAACAGAATGCTGTTGGCGGCAAAGGCCGAATAGGTCGAAATCTTATCCTCGGGCAGCGACGAGAAGTAGTAGAACACCCCGCCCACAAAGGCCGTGAGACCCAGCCCCCACAGCAGAATCACCCGGTCGAAGATGTTGATGCGCTGCTTGATGCAGAGAGCCAACAGCCCCACAAAGGTGGCCATGAAGGTGGCTATGAGGATAGGCAGAAAAACGTCGGACGGATTGGCGGCCCCCATCTGTGCCCGATAGGTCATCACCCCGATGGGTATGAGTGTCAGTCCCGAAGCGTTCAGCACCAGAAACATCAGCATCGCGTCGGTAGCCGTGTCTTTCTTGGGGTTCAGCTCCTGCAACTCGTTCATCGCCTTCAACCCCAGCGGGGTGGCGGCGTTGTCGAGCCCCAGCATGTTGGCCGATACATTCATGAACATCGACCCCAGCGCCGGGTGCCCCTTGGGTACCCCCGGGAAGAGCCGCGTGAAGAGCGGACTGATTAATCGCGACAAAACGGCAATCATGCCGCCCCGCTCGCCTATCTTCATCAATCCGAGCCAAAGGGTGAGCACACCCGTCAACCCCAACGAAATATCAAAGGCGTTGCGGGCCGACGCAAACGAAGCATTCATGATGTCGGTCCAAATCACCGTATTGCCATACACCACGGTCTGAACCACCGCCACGACAAAGGCGATGACAAAGAAAGCAATCCAGATGTAATTAAGAACCATACGACCGTCTTTGGATTTTTCGTTTCACGAAACAAAAATAGTAAATTTAAAGAAATCGCCTCCATTCCTTCTCCAAAAAAGGAATGGAGTCTGCACGCCGGCACCACCCGTTCTATTTCGTTTATTCGTCCATACGGCCAAAAATCAGCCCATTCAATTATATATCAATATATTATCCTGTTTTTATCCTCGTGAGAATCGCATATTTCATCTCATTTGACCACCTATGCGTAAATTTTCCAGCCAAAGAGTTCCATTTTAACAATTCAAAACATTGTCATCACAATAGTTACAAAAAGCAATCAATCCGAAAAAAATCGGTCTCCTCAAAATATTTGCTACCTTTGCCCAAAATCGAAATGTCATGCACACAGCCCAAGAGATAGAGAATGCCATGCGAGCGGTCGCCAACCCCGAAAAAATAAAAATCCTCTCCGGATTCTTCAAAACCGGAAAAGGGGAGTATGGCGAAAACGATATCTTCATCGGAGTACCGGTACCTGCCACCCGCGCCATTGCCAAGAGCTATCGCGACACACCACTCACCGAACTGGTGCAACTGCTGCACAGTCCGGTACACGAGTTGCGCATGGCTGCCCTCCTGTGCATGGTCGAACAGTTCAAGCATGCCGACGACAACCGGCGAACAGCCCTGTATGAAACCTACCTGGCCCATACCGACTGCATCAACAACTGGGACCTGGTAGACCTCTCGGCCGCTCAAATCGTGGGAGCCTACCTCGAACACCGCGACCACGCCCCACTCTACCGGCTGGCTCAAAGCAAGCTGCTGTGGGAACAGCGCATCGCCATCGTTGCCACCTGGCAATGGATTCGACGGGGCCACCTCGACGACACCCTCGCGCTGGCCGACTTGTTGCTCCATCACGAACACGACCTGATTCGCAAAGCCACGGGCTGGATGCTGCGCGAGGTGGGCAAGAAGGACAAGACCCGCCTGTGCCGGTTCCTCGACAGCCGATACCGAAACATGCCGCGTACGACCCTGCGCTATGCCATCGAACGGTTCACACCCGAGGAGCGCAAACATTATATGCAAAAGTAAGAAACACAATATAGGAGTATCACCTCTTCCAACAACTGAAAAAGACTTTCGAACCTCCAACCCCACTCCAAATTTCCACGCCATTATTGGCAAGCATACGTGATAAACACTACCTTTGTCAAAAATAAAAATCGAGACAGTCGGGAATAACTCCTGTTATCGATAAACCAAAAGATTCTCTCATGGAACACATTCATCTATTCTTTGCCTTAAACGACAACTATTGCCCCCACTGTTGCACGACGATGGTTTCCATTTTGGGAAACAACGGGAATCTCTTTTTCGAATTTTATCTATTATCCGACTATATATCACCCGAGAACCGACAAAAGTTAGATTGTCTCAACCAACAGTATGACCATTTTCAGATTCATTACGTCAAGGTCGATAACACCATATTCAAACAGTTTGACCTAAATATCCAGTATATTACACCTCAAACCTACTACCGGTATGCCATAGCCGAATGGTTTCCCCAGCTCGACAAGGCACTCTATCTCGACTGCGACTTAATCGTCAAAGGCAGTCTTGAAGAGTTGTGGCACACGGATATTTCGGACTACCTGTGTGCCGGAGTTCCCGATTTGTGGATTGAAAACATCTACTATAAACCCGAGATAAAACTTCAACCACACGAATGCTATATCAACGCCGGAGTACTCCTGCTCAATCTGAAAAAGATGAGAGCAGAGCACACTTACCAAACGTTGTGCCAAACAACCGAACAACCACCCTGCAAAATAAAGTTTCAAGACCAGGATATCATCAACCTGGTGTGCCGGGGCAAAATCAAGGCCCTGCCCGAGCGATTCAATTTTTCAACTGAAAACGCATTCAAACACCCGAATCAAATTCCCGAGGCGGTTATCGTCCACTATACGGGTGAAAGAAAACCTTGGAGTAAGGGAGTTTGCGGAAATCCCTTGAAACAGCTATATTTCGACTATTGGGAAAAAACACCCTACTATACCCCTTTACAAAACGCCATGATGAAACTCTCCAAACTATTCACACCGACCCCCAAAAACACCAATCGCCCCATACGCGTCGCCCTGATTATCGACGAATTTTTCGGTGGAGCCGGCACCGCTTTTGGAGGATACGGCTTTCTTGCCCGCCACTACATTGCCAAATATCTCCCCTGCGACGATATTCAAATCGATGTCTTACTGGGCCTCAACCCCAAAAGAAAGTGCAAAAAAGCCATTAAAACCCGAGTCGACAATGTCGATGTCTATACCCTTCCCGGTCGGAAATATGCCGCAAGATGGTTCAAGAAAAAGAATTACGACCTCTATTTTTCGCTCGAACTGACCACCTCGTTCCTGCAATACGAAAAAGACAAGAACAAACGACTGCTCCTGTGGATACAGGACCCCCGACCGTGGAAAGACTGGCTCGAAATACAGACCGTCAAGCTCTTCCCCGAGTCTTGCTATTGGGACACCCAGATTTACGAACTCGTTCATCGGCTCTACACCGAAAATCGGGTCACCTTCGTCACGCAAGGCCGGTTCCTCATCGAGAAAGCCCGATGCCTGTACCGGCTGTCGCCCGACACTCCCATCGATTATCTGCCCAACCCGGTCGATATCGACCCGCAATTCGATGTAACGAAGTATCCCAAAAAGAATACCATTATCTTCATCGGCCGCATCGAGTCGGTCAAACGGGGCTGGTTATTCTGCGAGATAGCCAAACGCATGCCCGAATATCAGTTCTATATGCTGGGACAGTCTTTTCGCGAAAAAAGTCAAAACGACAGTATCATGAATCAATATCACTCCGGCATTGACAACCTCCATTTTACCGGACATGTCGAAGGCGAAGAAAAATTCAAGTACATCAAAGAGGCCAAAATACTGGTAAACACCTCGATACACGAGGCTCTCCCCGTCACCTTCCTCGAATCGCTGGCCTATGGCACCCTGCTGGTAAGTTGCCAGAACCCCGAGAACCTCACCGAAAAATTCGGTGTGTATACCGGTCCCGTTCTGGGCGATGGATTTGACAAGATAGAGCTCTTTGTCGATGCCATACGCTCACTGCTTCAAGATGAAGAACGTCGAAAAACACTCTCCATTGCCGGGTATGAATATGTCAAACAGATACACAACGTATCTGATTTCATACGTAACACCCGCGCACTCATTCGGCAGGAAGCCCGGCGATAAGACCCGGACGTTCAAAAAGCCGGATTTTCGCAACAAAATCACTACTTTCATAAAAAGAGAAGCATGACCCCCAAAGTCTCTATTGTTATCCCCGTTTACAATGTAGGACGATACCTCGAAAAATGCCTCACCTCGGTCATCAATCAGACATTTGCCGAGCTGGAAATCATCGTTGTCAACGACGGCAGCACCGATGACTCGGCCGCAATCATCGCCCGTTTTGCCTCACAGGACCCCCGCATCGTGGTAATCGACAAAACCAACGAAGGGCTTGCCTATGCCCGTAAATCGGGGGTAGAACAGGCCAGAGGCACGTATGTATACCACCTCGACGGCGACGACTATATCGAGCCCGACGCCATCGAACTGATGTATGCCAAGGCTCGGGAAACCCAAGCCGACATAACGGTATTCCCCTTTACCATCGAATATGACGATGCCGCAAAATCAGAGCAATCGCTCCCGCCCTCTCACGACAGCTACACGCACCTGGAATACTTCTCCGACATCGCCTTCTCCAAAGCCTATTGGGGGGTATGGAGCTATTTGCACAAACGGAGCCTGTATGACCACGGTGTCACATTTCACAAAGGATTGAATTACGGGGAAGATGTCTACCTCACCACCCAACTGGTCTACTACGCCTCGCGCATCGTTGCATTGAGGAGCAAACCGCTCTTCCACTACACCATACGCAAAAGCTCCATTACCAACAGCCGGTTCAATGAGAACAAGGCCAATGATATACTCCTCTACCCCAACCTGGTCGACGACTTTCTGAAAGATAAACCCGAATATCCGTCCTTGCAAAAAGAGATTGGAGCCATTCGAATACAAGCCTACAACACCCTGCTGAGCAAACGCTGGTTCCACAACGCTCACCTACTGAGTAAAGAGTCCCTATCCCTCTTGCGCCAATATCCCGATCTCCGAAACATACCTCAAATCAGAGCCTTCCGCAAACTCTTCACCCTCTATGCCCACAGTAGAATATTAGGAAGATTGTACGCTCAATATTATATTTGCAAAAAGAAAATCAAATAAGAATGGCTACCAAGGTTTCTGTCGTTATTCCCGTTTACAACGTAGGCAAGCAACTCGAAACCTGCTTGCAATCGGTTATCGGGCAAACTTTCCCCGACATCGAAATCATTGTGGTCAACGACGGCAGCACCGACAACTCTCCCGAGATTATCGCCCGATTCGCCCGACACGACTCCCGCATCGTAGTCATCGACAAGCCCAACGAGGGCGTTGCCTGGGCCCGGCAATGCGGCGTGAACGCGGCCCATGGAGAATACATACAATACCTCGACGGCGACGATTACCTCGAACCCGACGCCATTGAACGACTCTACCGAAAAGCTACCGACGAACAGGCCGACATGGTTGTCCTGCCCTTCTGGATAGAATATGAGTCCCGCAGGAAAGCCTCCAACCCCACACCGGGAACTTACGACTCCGTCTCCTTTTTCTACTCCCTGGCCTTCTGCCGCAACTATTGGGCCGTGTGGTCTTTCCTGCACAGGAGATCACTCTATACGCAGGTACATGTAGAGAAAGGGCTGAGTTACGGCGAAGACGCCTATTTGGCAGCACAATTAACCTGTTTCGCCCACAAGATTGTGGTACTGGAATCGCACCCCCTGTTACACTATGTCATTCGAAACGACTCGGCAACCCTCAGCCGTTTCTCCGAAAAAAAGGCCCGCGATATCGAACGATACCCCCAGCTGCAACGACAGTTCTACCAAGACAAACCCACCTATCGGCAAGTCGAGAAAGCCCTCGCCAATGTCGAGTTGGGAGCTATTGTCCTGCTGTTGAGCAAGCGCTGGTTCTCAGAGGCCAGGCGCCTTGCCCTGCGGGCCATGGCGATAGAGAAACAGTTCCCGGGACTGCTGCAACAACGACCGGCCCGTCACTATCGCAAACTGCTGAAAGCCTATGCCCACAGCGAACGGCTGGGCAAACTGATGGCCCGATACTATCTATTAACCCGAAAAATAAAATAACGACAGGTATGAAACTGCTTTTCTTTTCACATGGGAAACGAGCTAACGGTGGAGCCGAACGATACCTGCTCGACCTCATCAAAGGGCTCAAACACTTAAACCCCTCGTGGCAGATATATGTAGTCTTCCCGCAACAAGACGAGCTGTGGGAAATGGCTCGACCCTATCTTTCGGGATACGCCTTTATCCGGCAACCCTGGTGGTTGGTACGACCGGCCAAAAAGGGTTGGAGAAAGCGGCTCCTGTTCCATCTGCAAAAAAAGAAAGCTATCCGCCACACTCGTGCCTACCTTCGAACCGTCAACCCCGACATAGCGCTCACAAACACCCTGGCTACCCCTGTCGGAGCCTGGGCTGCCCAGGCCGAAAATATCGAACACATCTGGTTGATTCACGAAATCCCCGAACTGGCGCGTAACCTGACTTACCTGTTCGACGAAAGGCGATGCTTAATCCAGGTAGACCGACTTTCACAAGGAATAATCGTCCCCTCCAATTTTGCAAAAACATATTATCAGACACACTCCTCCATCACCCCGCAAAAGATAGCGGTTCTATATCAGTCGGTCGACATTGTCCCGCCAACACCCGTCGAGTCGAAGCACCCCTTCACCATAGGCATGCTGGCCAATTTCGAACCCAACAAAGGACAGCACATCGCCATCGAGGCCCTACGCGAAGTCGTGAAAGAATACCCCGACACCCACCTGCTTTTAATCGGAGGGAACAACAGCCGATATGCCCAAAAAATCAAAAAAACGATTCTCGACGACGGGTTGGAATCGAACATCACCATCGTCCAACACACCTCGCACCCTCACGACTACCTCATACAGGCCGACGTGGCACTGGTATGTTCGGGTTTCGAATGTTTCGGACGAGTCATTGTCGAAGGGCTTAAATGCGGGTTGCCGGTTTTTGTCCCCGACAAGCCTTTTGGCCGGGAGTTGATACAGGAGGGCTACAACGGATTTCTCTATCATCGGGACAATCCGCAGAGCCTGGCCCGAAAAATCATACATCTGCGACAATCCCAAGAGTTGGCTACCTTGAAACAGAATGCCCTGAAATCGGTCGAGAACCGATTCTCAATCCCGACATTCGCCCAAGAATTTATTGTAATCATCAACGCCATGCGACCATGAAAAAACAGTCGGTAATCATCGTCATACCCATCTACACGACACAGCTGACCGAGTTTGAACACGCTTCACTGCGTCAATGTTTCCAGGTTCTGGGAGCCTACGACATCTGTTTCATCAAGCCCCGTTCGCTCGACATCGCTCCGCTTGCCGAGAGGTATCGAGCCAACCATGTTTTTGAATTTCCCGATACCTGTTTCTTAGGTATTGCCGCCTATAACCGGCTAATGATGTCGCCTCGTTTCTACGAGACCTTCCTGCAATGGGAGTACATGCTCATCTATCAACCCGATGCCTGGGTCTTTGAAGACAGCCTCGACCAATGGTGCTCCCGGGGATACGACTACATAGGGGCTCCCTGGATTCCCAAGCCCAAATATACCCGTCTCTATTACCGTATATTTACCGGATTGAAACGGTTCTATTGCCTCTTTTCCAAAGCCTCGGATTACAGTCGGCTCTATTATCGGGTAGGCAATGGCGGACTATCGCTGCGACGTATCTCGCTCTTCGCCCGCATTGCCCGCACAATGGACAATCAAATCAACCGCTATCTAAGTCACCCCGGTGTCGATTTCTACAACGAAGATGTCTTTTGGAGTCTCGAAGTAAATCGGGAAAAAGAACAATTAAGAATACCCGGTTGGCAAGAGGCACTCCAATTCTCCTTCGACAAGAATCCGGCCGTCTGCTATCGGCTCAACTCTTATCGGCTCCCCTTCGGGTGCCATGGGTGGAGCAAAAAAAGCATGTTGCCTTTTTGGGAACAGCATATACCGGTCATCAAGTAGGGTAAAACCGATTCCTGCCAATTTTATAAAAAGGGAATATAGCGCGCTATCTTCTTGCGGATATTCGACGAGGTCTGTACAAAACGCTCCTCATCAGTCGACGACGCGCTATCGTCGAAACATTTCAGATACACGGCATTCATCTCATCGGCCAGCCGTTTCGGGTCGAAGCGCACCACATAGGCCTTGCCGGCCTCGATCATCTCGCGACGCAAGTCGGCATCGCCCAACACCCGCTTCATGGCCGCAGCCATACCCGCCACATCGTCGGGCCCGACATAGAGCGAGCGTGGTCCTCCCGCCTCTTCGAGGCACGAACCCGTAGCGGCAATCACCGGCACCCCGGCCGAAAGCGCCTCGACAATGGGGATACCGAATCCCTCGAAACGCGACGGATAGACAAAAGCCTCGGCCATGTGATACAACACCGGCAGGTCACCGAATTTCAGGTTGTGAATTATATGTATCCGGTCGCTCAACCCGTGCGCCTCGATATACTCTTTCACCTTATCGGCATAAGCCGTACTCTTGCCCACAGCCACCAGATGCACATCGCCCAACTGCTCGACGGCCTTTACCGCCAGCAGCAGATTCTTGCGCTCCTCGATGGTGCCCACACTCAAAATGAATTGGTCGGGCAGATGATAGGCCTCCCGCACACGTGCCTTGGCCTTGGCCTCGGCCGATACCGGCTGGGCAAAAACCGGGTCGCACCCCTGATACACCACATCAATCTTGTCGGGCGAGATACCGTAGAACTTCACGATGTCGCGTTTGGTACACTCGCTCACCGCTACAATGCGGTCGGCCTTGCGGCAGGCATATCGAAATTTGTAATTATAGATAATGCGATCGAGCCAGTGATAGTATTGCGGATAGCGCAGGAAAATCAAGTCGTGAATGGTCACCACGCTGCGTATGCCCGTGCGGTGGATACCCACCGGCAACTCGTTGCTCAGACCGTGGTACAGCTGCACCCCGTCCTGCAACAGCCCGCGCTTGATAAAGAAGGTACGCCACAGAGCCTTGCATCGTTTCATCAGGAAAGAGCGAGGTTGTATCGAAGCCACATTCTTGTGCTTCAACAGGGAATCGTACAACGCATTCTTGCATTTCTTGGGAATGTACATGCGGTATTTGTGCTCGTTGCCATACGTAGCCATCGTGTCCACCATGAATCGGCTGTAATTGCCCAATCCGGTAAAGTTGGCGTTAGCTCTCTTTGCATCAAATCCTATAATCATTCCTCAAAAACAATTTACAATTTACGGTATACATTAAAATAGATGTATTCCTCATCTGTTTTGCTGCATGGCCCATAAAAAAATTCGTTATTTTTTATATCCCTGTAAATAGAGAAGATAAGAAACTCATTTCTATAACGTTATCATCGACATTTCCCCCTATTCGATTTCCCCGTTTTTTCGTTTCTTCCCAAAGAGCAAAGTCCGCGGGCAACTATTCTACACAGAATCCGCCTGCAAAGGTACATTTTGTTGCAATTATTTCTATCTTTGTGCAAATAAAAATGGGGTGCAACCCCCGTATTTCCCCCAAAAAGAAAGAGAGATGATACAAAAATTCGACTTTTTAATCATCGGTTCCGGTATCGCCGGAATGAGTTATGCCCTCAAAGTGGCACACAAAGGAAAAGTAGCCCTCATCTGCAAAACCGAACTGGAAGAGGCCAATACGTTTTTTGCACAAGGTGGCGTAGCCTCGGTGACCAATACTCTGGTTGATAACTTCGAGAAGCACATCGAAGACACCATGATTGCCGGCGACTGGCTCAGCGACCGCGCCGCTGTCGAAAAGGTAGTACGAGAGGCTCCCTCGCAAATCAAACAACTCATCGAGTGGGGTGTCGACTTCGACAAAAACGAGAAAGGCGAGTTCGACCTGCATCGCGAAGGCGGCCACTCCGAATTTCGTATCCTCCACCATAAGGACAACACCGGTGCCGAAATTCAGGACAGCCTCATCAAGGCCGTCAAGCAGCACCCCAATATCACCATCTTCGAGAAACATTTCGCCATCGAAATCATCACCCAGCACCACCTGGGGGTAACCGTCACGCGGCAGACTCCCGACATCGAGTGTTACGGGGCCTATGTGCTCGACCTCAATACGGGCAAGGTAGATACCTTCCTCTCCAAAGTAACCCTCATGGCTACCGGCGGCGTAGGCGCCATCTACCAGACCACCACCAACCCGCTCGTGGCCACCGGCGACGGCATCGCCATGGTCTACCGAGCCAAAGGTACCGTCAAGGACATGGAGTTTATCCAGTTCCACCCCACGGCCCTCTACCACCCCGGCGACCGCCCCTCGTTCCTCATCACCGAGGCCATGCGCGGATACGGCGCCGTGTTGCGTACGCTCGACGGCAAGGAGTTCATGCAGAAGTACGACCCGCGGCTCTCGCTGGCTCCCCGCGACATCGTGGCCCGTGCCATCGACAACGAGATGAAAAACCGGGGCGAAGACCACGTCTACCTCGACGTAACTCACAAAGACCCCGAAGAGACCAAGAAACACTTCCCCAACATCTACGAGAAGTGCCTCAGCCTGGGTATCGACATCACCCGCGACTACATACCCGTAGCCCCGGCCGCCCACTACCTGTGCGGCGGTATCAAAGTCGACCTGGACGCCCGCTCCTCCATCAACCGTCTCTATGCCGTGGGCGAGTGTTCCTGCACCGGTCTGCACGGCGGTAACCGACTGGCTTCCAACTCGCTTATCGAAGCCGTGGTCTATGCCGACACCGCAGCCAAGCACAGCCTCAAAGTCATCGACAACTACTCCTATCAGGAGAACGTTCCCGAGTGGAACGACGAGGGGACCGTGGAACCCGAAGAGATGGTGCTCATCACCCAAAGTGTCAAGGAGGTGGGCCAAATCATGAGTACCTACGTGGGCATCGTCCGCTCCAACTTGCGACTCAAACGCGCCTGGGACCGTCTCGATATTCTCTACGAGGAGACCGAGGACCTCTTCAAACGCAGCAAAGCCTCGAAAGAGATTTGCGAATTGCGCAACATGATCAACACCGGCTATCTGGTGATGCGTCAGGCCATGGACCGTAAGGAGAGTCGAGGGCTGCACTACAACATCGACTATCCCCACCCCGACTTTATCCCCCACAAGTAATGAAACTCTCGGCGGCCCGGCCGCCGGCTCAATAGGAGAACCGTATTCTTTCCAACCATCAGCCCCTCAAAAGTAAAATTTATAACTTTTGAGGGGCTGCTTAAACCGGACTTCGGGGTCCGCCCATTCTCCCCGACCCGCAAGAGCATCTTTTCTCGAACCCCTAAAAAAACAACCTTATGAAGAATCGATTCCTCTCGGCCGCCCTGGCGACCTTAGTGATAACAACCCTCTCAACCAGTTGCAACCAAGTGAAAAAGATAGAACATCTACCCTATCCCGAAGCCGAACGCGGCAACGTGACCGACAACTACTTCGGGACCGAAGTGGCCGATCCCTACCGTTGGCTCGAAGACGATAACTCGGCCGCCACAGCCGCCTGGGTGAAGGCCGAAAACGAAGTGACCTTCGACTACCTGTCGAAGATTCCGTTCCGCCAGGCCATCAAGGAGCGGCTGACCCAACTGTGGAACTACCCCAAGGAGAGCGCCCCCTCGAAAAAGGGCGACTGGCTCTACTACTCGCGCAACGACGGCTTGCAAAACCAGGACGTTATCTACCGGCGCGCCAACCCCGAGGCTACGCCCGAGGTATTCCTCGACCCCAACCGCCTGTCGGACGACGGGACGGTAGCACTGGCTGCCACCTCGTTCTCGAAAGACGGCAAATATTTCGCCTTCTCCACCGCAGCCTCCGGCTCGGACTGGATTGAAATCCGCATCATGGAGACCGCTACCAAACGGCTACTCGACGACAGCATCAAGTGGGTCAAATTCTCGGGAGCCGTCTGGTCGCCCGACGGCCAAGGGTTCTATTACAGCGGATACGATGCCCCCAAGAAAGGGATATACTCGGCCAAGAACGAATATCAGAAGGTCTATTACCACCGGATAGGGACACCTCAAAGTGCCGACCGCCTCGTCTACACCGACCCGCAACACCCGCTCCGCTACTTCTCGGCCTGGGAGAGCGACGACAGCCGCTGGATTTTCGTCTCGTCGTCAGAGGGGACCTCGGGCAGCGAAATTCTCTACAAACGTAAGGGAGCCCCGAATTTCGAGGTGCTGCTCAAAGGTTTCGCCTACGATTACAGCATCGTCGATTGCAGCGACGACCAACTCTACGTCCGCTCCAACGAAGGGGCCGAGAACTACAACCTCATCAAAATCGACCTCAACGACCCTTCGAAACGCGAAGTGGTGATTCCCGAGAAGGAGAATCTGCTCGAGAGTGTGCAGGCTGCCGGCGGCCGTCTGACGGCCATCTACCTCGAAGATGCCCAGAACAAGGTCTACCAATATACCCCCGACGGCACCCTCGTGCGTGAGGTGGAGCTACCGGGCATTGGTACCGTCGACGGTTTCGACGGCGAGAAAGAGGATACCCGCCTCTACTACTCGATTACCACCTTCACGGCTCCCGCAACCATCTATGCGTTCGACATCGAGAGCGGCCAGTCGACCCTCTATTTCCGCCCCGAGGTGGCCTTCAACCCCGACGATTTCACCACCGAACAGATATTCTTCACCAGCAAGGACGGCACACGTGTACCCATGTTCGTCTCGTATAAGAAAGGGTTGAAACTCAACGGGAACAACCCCTGCTACCTCTACGGCTACGGCGGTTTCCAAATCAGCCTCACCCCCTCGTTCAGCCCCTCGTCGATCATGTTCATGGAGCAGGGCGGTGTGTATGTATTCGTCACGCTGCGCGGAGGGCTCGAATATGGCGAGAAATGGCACAAGGCCGGCATGCTCGAAAACAAACAGAACGTATTCGACGACTTCATCTCGGCCGCCCAATACCTCATCGACAACCGATACACCTCGTCGAAGAAACTGGCCATCGCCGGCGGCTCGAACGGCGGTCTGCTGGTGGGTGCCTGCGAGGTGCAGCGTCCCGACCTCTTCGCCGTGTGTCTGCCCAGTGTAGGGGTGATGGACATGCTCCGCTACCACAAGTTCACCATCGGCTGGGGCTGGGTGGTAGAGTACGGATCGAGCGACGACCCCGAACAATTCAAGTACATCTACAAATACTCGCCGCTGCACAACATCAAGAAGGGCGAGAAATATCCCGCCACGCTCATCACCACGGCCGACCACGACGACCGGGTAGTCCCGGCCCACTCGTTCAAGTTTGCCGCACAGATGCAGTATGCCCAGACAGGCAGTGCCCCGATATTGATACGCATCGAAACCAAGGCCGGGCACGGAGCCGGCAAGCCCATTTCGAAACGTATAGACGAGGCTACCGACTGCTACTCGTTCCTCTTCCAGAACACGGGTACACCCTACAAGCCTGTCCATCAAAAGTAAGTCGGCAAAATCATTCAGCAACCGATATGGAGAGAGTCTGGCCTCGTGCCAGACTCTTTTTTGTTTCTTCCTCGACCACAAGTCTCTCCCCCCGACGGCAAAAACAGAATGCACAATCCCCCTCTTATTTCCTCTCTCCCGTGAACCTTTTTCACCACCGGCTGTTCTTACTGTACAAAAGCATCTGCCATTATGAAATCGATTCAAGGAACCCAAACCGAACAAAACCTGCTGAAAGCCTTTGCCGGTGAATCGCAGGCCCGCAACCGCTATACCCTCTTTGCCCAAAAGGCACGGGAAGAGGGCTATGAACAGATAAGTGCCGTCTTTGCCGAGACGGCCGAACAGGAGCTGGCACATGCCACCCGCTTCTTCAAATTCCTGCAAGGGGGCATGGTGAGCATCACCGCCGAATATCCGGCCGGACGCATAGGAAACACGGCCGAGAATCTGCTCGAAGCCGCCCAGGGCGAACTGCTCGAATGGAGCGACCTCTACAACAACTTTGAACAGGTGGCCGTCGACGAGGGTTTCAAAGAGGTGGCCGTCGCCTTCAAGATGATTGCCCAGGTCGAAAACTTCCACGAATGGCGCTACCGCAAACTGCTCGAACGGCTTCAAAACGACACGGTATTCAAACGCGAGAAGACCATTCGCTGGCAATGCCGCAACTGCGGCTACATCTACGAAGGCACCGTGGCTCCGGCCCGCTGCCCGGCCTGTCTCGAACCGCGCGCCTTCTTCGAGCCTGCCCGCGACAACTATTGAACAAAACTATCTATCTTTTCATACGACCCTGCCCGTGGCCCGCGACACCCCGTCGCCGTCACGGGCTTCTCATTGCCCGGCCGCACCGTTACCGCTTCATGGCCGAACGCGAGAGCAACTTGTGCCCGATGCGACAATAGAGGCACTTGTGAGCCTGACAATAGGCGTTGTTCAGCTGAATCACCGCCTGGCTCTCCAACGCATTGGTCACCCCGATACCCATCTCGGTGAAACGCCGCACAATCGAGTTCTTCTCGGGGCGCAACGATTCGAGCAACGACAGAGCCCGGTCGGCCATCGCCTCGTTGCCCGTGTGCAGTCCACAGGCATACAGCAGCGGAGCCACCGTGTTAATCAACACGATATCGACAGCCCCCTCGCCCAGCACCGCTGTCGTCTCGGGCGAGGTGTGACCGAACAGGTAATGGGTAGTCCAATAGCCGGAGAGCTCGGCCTTGAAAATGGCGCGGAGCTCCTCGACATCGGCCGCCTCGCAAATGCGCGAAAACAGATTGAATCCCCGATGTATGTAGTGGGCCAGCAGGGCGATGCGCCGGTGAGGGAAATTGGCCGGACGCAACCGGAAAAACTTCCAACTGTCGCGATTGATGGGGGTCAACCCGAACTTGTTGCGCAGGAAGGCATACTCGCTTGTCAGCCGGGCGTAATAGTCGTCGCCCGCGCACTCCCCCTCGACCAGCAGTCCCGCCTGTCCGAAGAGGAAAGCCTCAACCTGAGGCAACGAGTCGGCATGCTTCTGCATGAAGAGCAGCGGCAAGCTGCGGGCCAACCGCTCGAAGGCATCGCCGTTAATGCCGAATCCCAGGCTGCGGGCCAGCGAGATGTAGCACACCTCCTCCCAACTGCCCCGGTAGAGCTCCAACCAGTCGTACAGCCGTTGCGCCTTGGCCTGCAACCGTTCGATGGCCAGCGACGAGACCCAGTCGGCCAGCACCACCGGGTCGAAATCGCCGATATGGCGCGCACACGACTGCGACGCCGAGTGGGCGACCAGCGCCTCGTAATCGGCCCGGAACGTGGGCGAGCACGACAGCACCAGCGTGGGAATAGCCTCGCCGTTGGTCCGATAGACCTGGGCGTCGGCCACCTCGACCACATGCAGCACCACCGAGTCGTAGGCCGGGTCGAGGTGGTGGTTATGACGCCGCCAGTCCGAAGCCCGCCTGTGTATCTCCACATTACCTGCCCACACACAATCGTCGACCCCGATTTTGGCATTGAAAAAATCGGGTCCCGAGTCGGTATTCAGCCGTCCTACATCGATGATTCGCAACCGTCGACCATCGACCGTCGTCAGTCTCGACGAATCGAAGAGCCGATGCTGCCACACATATTGCATCAGTTTTTCCATAAACCTCCAATTCTTTTCTATCCTCCAAGCAGACAAGAAGCTGTTCGGCAGCGTCAAATTTGTTAAAATCGTGAATTTTCACTTGCCTCGCCTCACACCTTTCACTATCTTTGCATACTACATATGTGCAAATTAAACCAACCTTGTTGAATATACGGGTACAACCCGAGATGTTTTATAACAGAAGACAGATATGAAAATAGCACTGATCGGATATGGAAAGATGGGACATGCCATCGAAGAGATAGCGCTGTCCCGCGGACATGAGATTGTTTGTCGCATCGACAAAGATAACCAGGAAGATTTCGACTCGCCTCAATTCAAGAGCGCCGATGTAGCCATCGAGTTCACGGCTCCCACCGTGGCCCTGGGCAACTACCGCCGGGCCTTCGCGGCCGGTGTGCCCGTGGTATCGGGAACAACGGGCTGGCTCGAACACCTGCCCGAAGTAAAGGCTGCTTGTGAAGCGGGGCAGACCTTCTTCTACGCCTCCAATTTCAGCCTGGGTGTGAACATCTTCTTTGCCGTCAACAAATACCTGGCCGGCATCATGAACCACTTCCCCCAATACTCGGTGAGCCTCGAAGAGATTCACCACGTGCACAAACTCGACCACCCCAGCGGCACGGCCATCACCCTGGCCGAGGATATCATCGCCCAGCTCGACTCGAAACATTCGTGGACCGAGAACCTGCCCGCCCCGGCTGACGCCATTCCCGTCGTAGCCCGTCGTGAAGGCGAGGTGCCCGGTACCCACACCATCACCTACGACAGCGAGGTCGACACGATACGCATCACCCACGAAGCCAAGAGCCGCAAGGGATTTGCCCTGGGTGCCGTCATCGCCGCCGAGTTCACGGTGGGTAAGAAAGGTTTCCTCACCATGCAAGACCTCTTCTCGTTCCTCAAATAACACCCCATTATCATGGATCAAAAAACGCCATCGAAATACAGCCTCGCCGAACGGCTGAAACGGGTCAAGAAGACCCGCTGGATACGATTCTCGATCGTAGCCCTGCTCTACATCGGTTGGACCATCTGGCTCGACAACTACTACGTATTGTTCGGCCTTCTGCTCCTCGTCGACATCTACCTCACCCAGTACATTCCCTGGGGCTGGTGGAAAACGAGCAAGAACCGGGCCGTGCGGGCCGTCATGGAGTGGGTCGACGCCATCATCTACGCTCTGGTACTGGTCTATTTCATTTTTATCTTCATCTTCCAGAACTACCAGATACCCTCGTCGTCGCTCGAAAAGTCGATGCTCGTAGGCGACTATCTGCTGGTGAGCAAAATGAGCTACGGCCCACGCGTGCCCAACACGCCGCTGCACTTCCCGCTGGCACAGCACACCCTGCCCCTTATCAACACCAAATCGTATATCGAGTGGCCGCAGTGGGGCTACCACCGGTTGAAAGGGTTCGGACAGGTAGAGCGTAACGACATCGTGGTCTTCAACTTCCCGGCCGGCGATACCGTAGCCGTGAAACAGCCCAACCCCGACTACTACACCCTCTGTTTCCTCGAAGGACGCGAAGCCGTACACCGCAACAAAGCACTTTACGGCGACATCGTCTACCGTCCCGTAGACCGTCGCGAGAACTATGTGAAACGCTGCGTGGGACTGCCCGGCGATACATTCAGCATCGTCAACAACGACATCTACATCGACGGTGTGAAACAGCCCCGTCCCAAAAACATGCAGCTCAACTACCTGGTCAAAACCAGCGGCCGATACCTCACCAACAGCGACTTTGAGCGGTGGGGCATCAGCGTCGACGACCGCATACCCCTCGACGTGTCGAGTGTCAACGCCCGCATCAACCTATCCAGTTGGGGCATCACGTCGAACCCCGACGGCAGCATGAACCCCGTCTACGAGCTCCCCTTGACGCAGGCCATGATCGACCAGATGAAGAAGGACTCGTCGATTGAGCAAATCGTGAGCGAACCCGGATTCCTGGGCGGACAGACCTATCCGCTCGTGGCCTCGAACACCTGGACCCGCTCGGACTACGGTCCCGTGTGGATTCCCAAGAAGGGGGCCACCCTCAAACTCACGCTCGACAACCTGCCCATCTACGAGCGGCCCATCGTCGCCTACGAGCATAACGACCTGCAAGTGAAAGATGGCAAAATCTACATCAACGGGGAGGAGACCGACTCCTACACCTTCAAGATGGACTACTACATGATGCTGGGCGACAACCGCGACAAGTCGGCCGACAGCCGCTACTGGGGCTTCGTACCCGAAGACCACATCGTGGGCAAACCCATGTTCGTATTCCTTTCGCTCGACAAAGACAAAGGTCTGTTCAGCGGCAAGATTCGGTTCAACCGCATGTTCAGATCGGTAGACAGCCTCGTCAACTAAAACGATGAAAAGAGAGACCATACGCACGATTCTTGTCACGATAGTCATCATTATCGCGAGCGTGTGGGCTATTCGCTTTTTTGTCGTCGAACCCTACCGCGTGCCGGCCGGACAGATGGAGAACAGCCTCCTGCCGGGCGACCAGCTGTGGGTCGACAAGTGGTCGCTGCGCTGGGGCAACCGTACCCCCGCCTACCGCGACCTCCTGGTCTTTGAACTGCCCCCGCTCCTGCAATCCCAAACGGCTGTGACCGAGGTGGCCGTGGCCCGCTGCATAGGCCTGCCGGGCGACACGATTCGCAGCACCGGCAACCGGCTGTTTATCAACCGCAAGGCTGTGGCACAACCTCCGCTTATCCTCGAAGCCTACCTCTCGCCCGACTCGATGCGCTACAATGTCAACCGCACCTTGCGTCACAGTGGGGTTCAATTTGTCGAACAGGGAAGCGTGGGGAGCAACCGGCTGCTGTTTCTCTCGCGATACGATTACGAGAAGGTGTGCAGGACATTGGCCCCCGACTCGCTGCTCTACCCCGTGTTTCTCCGCCGCGACAACTATGAAATCGTACTCCCCTCGCGGGGCGAATCGATACGGGTCACCCCACAAAATGCCGAGTGGCTGGCCCGCCTGCTCAACGAGTATGAAAACTGCCCCGTCACCTGCCGTGATGGAAAAATCTACAAGGAGGGGCACGAGGTGACTCGCTGCCGCCTCACCCGCGACTACTACTGGGTTGTGGGCGACAACCGGGCCGGCATGGCCGACTCGCGCACGTTCGGCCCCCTGCCCCACAGCCTGCTCATCGGCAAAGGGTTGTGGATAGGCTATTCGCGCGATACGCAAAAACCCTTCTGGCAATCGTTCCGCACCGACCGCTTCTTCACCAAACCGCTATGACCACCGTCTACCTCTCCACCGCCTATTTCGCCCCGGTATCCTACTACATGGCTCTGCTGGCCTACGACCGCATCGTCATCGAGCAGTGGTGCAACTACACCAAGCAGACCTACCGCAACCGCTGCCACATAGCCGGTGCCAACGGTATTTTGTCGCTGTCGGTTCCCGTGGTCAAACCCGACACGCTCAAATGCCCTACCCGCGACATTCGCATTTCCGACCACGGCGAGTGGCGCCACCTGCACTGGAATGCCATCGCCTCGGCCTACGGCTCGTCGCCCTTCTTCGAATACTATCAGGACGATATCCGCCCCTTTTTCGAGAAGCGCTATACCTTCCTCTTCGACTTCAACGAGGCCATACGCCGAACTATCTGCGACCTCATCGGTATCGACCCGCAGGTGGAGTTTACCGACCACTATGCCCAGCCGGCTCCCGGCGAAACCGACCTGCGCGAGGCCATACACCCCAAGCACGAGCTAGCCGAGACCTGTCCCTCGATACACCTCAAACCCTATTATCAGGTATTTACCTCGAAATACGGCTTCCTGCCCGACCTCAGCATTCTCGACCTTCTGATGAACATGGGACCCGAATCGATTCTTATCCTCAAAGATTTATAAGAAATGGTCCTTAAAGGCTTCATTATCGCCTATCTTTGCTATCTTTGTACCCAAATGCCCACAGGCTGCCCCTCGACGCCGATTCCCGTGTAGACACCCCGGCCACAGGCGGCGCTTCCACGGCACCATCAAAACAGTTGATTTGCACATGAGCAGCTACAAATACGCCGAAAATCTGAAAGAGACGGTCAAGCAACTCTCCGACTTCCATTCGCTCGAAGAGTTGCACCACCAGAGTTGCAAGGGAGAGGTGCTCCCCTCGGGACAACAACTGCGAGAACTCATCGCCTTGTGCCGTTCGCTCATCTTCCCGGGATTCTACGGTTCCCCCGACGTGAGCGACAAGAATCTGCTCTACCACACCGGCATCAATACCGAGAAGCTGTTCGACCTGCTGGTACAGCAAATCCTGGCAGGACTCCTGTTTGCCACTGACGATCCCGCCCTTCACAACGACCCGAACCGGCTTGAAGAACAGGCCGAACAAAAGGCAGTCGACTTCATCGCCTACCTGCCCGAGATGCGGCGGATACTCTCGACCGACGTCACGGCCATGTACAACGGCGATCCCGCGGCACAGAGCAAAGCCGAGGTTATCTTGTGCTACCCCGCCATACGGGCCATCTGCAACTACCGCATCGCCCACAAGCTGCTCACGCTGGGCGTGCCCCTCATACCCCGCATCATCACCGAGATGGCCCACTCCGAAACGGGCATCGACATACACCCCGCAGCCACCATCGGCGAATACTTTGCCATCGACCACGGTACGGGTGTCGTCATCGGAGCCACCTCAATCATCGGAAACCGGGTGAAACTCTACCAGGGTGTCACGCTGGGTGCCCGCAGCTTCCCCCTCGACGAGCACAACAACCCCATCAAGGGGATAGCCCGTCACCCCATCATCGAGGACGACGTAATCATCTACTCCAACGCCACGATACTGGGACGCATCACCATCGGCAAAGGGGCTGTCATCGGCGGTAACATCTGGGTGACCGAAAACGTAGCTCCCGGCGAACGCCTGGTACAAGCCAAAGCCAAACAATAAGAAACACTACAATACACACGAGTCGTGAACACCGAAAAATTTGAAATCGTAGCCAAAACGTTCCAGGGTCTCGAAGATGTCCTGGCCGAAGAAATCAGACAACTCGGAGGTGAAAACGTGGAGACGGGACGCCGCATGGTCTCCTTCCAGGGCGACAAAACCCTGCTCTACAAAGCCAATCTGGCTTGCCGCACTGCCCTGAGAATACTCAAACCCATCTACAAGTTCGAAGCCGCAGACCCCGACGAGGTTTATGAAAAAATGAAAGCTTTCCCGTGGGAGACGCTGCTCTCACCCGAGACCACCTTCTCAATCGACTCGGTCACCTACTCCGACAGTTTCAAGCACTCCAAGTTTGTCACCTACCGCGCCAAAGACGCCATAGCCGACTACTTCATGGAAAAGAGCGGCAAACGACCCTCGGTGCGCCTTAACGGAGCCGAAGTGGTGCTCAACCTGCACATTGCGCAAATGAGCTGCACCCTCTCGCTCGACAGTTCGGGCGAGTCGCTCCACAAGCGGGGCTACCGTGTGGGACAGACCGAGGCGCCCATCAACGAGGTGCTGGCGGCCGGCATGATACTCAAAACCGGCTGGCACGGCGAGAAAGACCTCATCGACCCCATGTGCGGATCGGGTACCCTTCTCATCGAAGCCGCCCTCATCGCCACCAACACCTATCCCGGCATCTTCCGCAAGAGCTTTGCCTTCGAACGGTGGAAGGACTTCGACGAGGAACTTTTCGAGACTCTCTACAACGACGACAGCCACGAACGCGAATTTACCCACCGCATATACGGCAGCGACATCTCGCCCCGGGCCATCGACATTGCCACCCAAAACATCAAGAGTGCCGGCGTGTCCAAATACATCGACCTCAAAGTCATGCCCTTCCAGCGGTATGAATCGGCACCCTCGCCCGAAGGTATCCTCATCACCAACCCGCCCTATGGCGAACGGCTCACGTCGAGCGACCTGCTGGGGCTCTACGAATCGATAGGCAACCGGCTGAAACATGTGTTCAAGGGCTACGAGGCCTGGATTATCAGCTATCACAAGGAGTGTTTCGACCGGATAGGGCTGAAACCTTCGGCCCGAATCGAACTCATGAATGGAGCCCTCGAATGCGAATTCCGCAAATACGAAATCTTCGACGGCCGCTACAAGGAGTTCAAAGGCGAAGGTCGCAACCTCGACAAGCGGTACGACGCACCTCACCGTCACCCCTCGCAAAACCCGGCGCCCTACAACCGGCACAAGGGGTATGAGGGACAGCGCGACGAACGTCCCCGCCGTGACGAACGTCCGAGAGGCGACGAACGCACTTGGCGCGGGGAGAAACCCTGGCGTGAAGAAAAACCCTGGCGCGGAGAGCGGTCGGAACGACCCGCATCGCGCCCGTCAACCCCCTTCAAGGGAAAATCCTTTGAACGCCGCGACCGCTTCAATCCCGAGGGTGAGAAACCGCATCGCCTGCACGGCGACGAGGCTTTCCGCAAATTCGTCACCTTCAAGCAACCCTCCATCAAACCCAACGACGAGACCGACAAACCTCATCAAGAGGAGACCGATAAAAAAGATTAACCCTAAAACACGACTGTCATGAATATATTGCTGTTAGGCTCGGGAGGTCGCGAATGCGCCCTGGCCTGGAAAATAAAACAAAGTCCCAAAACCGACCGTCTCTACATCGCTCCCGGTAATGCCGGAACGGCCTCGATCGGTACCAACGTGGAAATCTCGGCTACTGACTTCGACGCCCTCGGCCGGTTTGCCGTCGAAAATCGGGTCGGCATGGTGGTCGTAGGTCCCGAAGACCCTCTGGTAAAAGGCATATACGACTACTTCAACGGCCACGACGAGCTGAAACATATCCCCGTCATCGGTCCTTCGAAAGAGGGTGCCCGTCTTGAAGGCAGCAAGGAGTTTGCCAAAGGCTTCATGATGCGTCACCACATTCCCACGGCCCGCTACCAAAGTTTCACCCGCGAGACACTCGACGCCGCATACGCCTTCCTCGAAACCCTCAAAGCACCCTATGTGCTCAAAGCCGACGGCCTGGCTGCCGGTAAAGGGGTGCTCATCATCGACAACCTGCAAGAGGCCAAAGAGGAGTTGAAACAGATGCTCGACGGCATGTTCGGCAGTGCCAGCCAGACGGTGGTCATCGAGGAGTTCCTCTCGGGTATCGAATGCTCCGTGTTCGTACTTACCGACGGAAACGATTACCGTATACTCCCTGTGGCCAAAGACTACAAACGTATCGGCGAGGGCGATACCGGTCTCAACACCGGTGGCATGGGTGCCGTTTCGCCCGTACCTTTTGCCGACGCTACCTTCATGCAGAAGGTTGAGGAGCGCATTGTCAAACCTACAATCGAGGGGTTGAAGGCAGAGAGGATTACCTACAAGGGATTCATCTTCCTGGGCCTCATCAACGTGAGTGGCGAGCCTATGGTCATTGAATACAACGTGCGCATGGGCGACCCCGAAACCGAGGTGGTGATGCTGCGCATTCAGTCCGACCTGGTCGACCTGCTCGAAGGGGTGGCCCAAGGCAACCTGCGCGACAGAGAACTCGTCGAGGATTCCCGCAGCGCCGTTACCGTGATGCTGGTATCGGGCGGCTATCCCGGCCACTACGAGAAAGGCAAGGAGATTACGGGTCTCGACCGTGTGACCGAAAGCATTCCGTTCCACGCCGGGACCGCCTTCAAGGGGGGAAAAATCGTCACCAACGGCGGCCGTGTCATCGCCCTCAGTTCCTACGGAGCTACCAAGGAGGAGGCGCTTGCCCGCTCGTTCAAAAGTGCACAGGTGGTTTCGTTTGAAGGTAAATATTTCCGCTCTGACATCGGAGCCGACCTCTAACCTGCCATGAGTCTGAAACTGTTCATCAGCGGCAAATCACTGTCGGTCGGGTGGATTATCCTCTACCTGGCCGGTATCTACCTGACCGGTCATCTGGCGGCACAACCGACGGGTGGTACCTGTACCGGACTGCTCGCCCCCGGTGCCGGACAATGGCTTGCCCCTACCCTGCTCAACCGGCTGCTCAACGCCCTGCTTGTTCTCGTGGGCGGTGTGCTGCTGTTGCGCATCAACAACCGTTTCTCACTCATTCAGAAGCACACCCTGCTGCCGTTTATCTTCTTCCTGCTGTTCGAGTTGGTCTCGCCCTCACTCACCCTGCTGGGCGACGGCAATGTAACGGCCGTGGTACTGCTGCTCCTCTTCACCCTGCTGTTCCACTCCTATCAGTCGGAAAAGGCCCAACCGGCCTTTCTCATCATGCTCACCCTGGCGTTATGCACCCTGTTTTGCACCCGCACAGTCTACTACATACCTCTCTTTCTCATCGGCTTCGCCCAGATGCGATACCTCTCGTTCAAATCGCTTTTGGGCGCGCTCGTCGGATTGATCACCCCCTTCTGGATAGGCATTGGACTCGACTGGATAGCCCCTTCGCAGCTGACCCGGCTTCTGCCCGATTTCGACCTTGTCATACCCCAGACCATACCCTATGACAACCCACAACTCTGGGCGGTCGTTTTAACGGCGCTCCTGGGCCTTTTCTCGGGTACAACAATGCTTTATACCACTTTCAACGAGAAACGCCAAATACGGGCTTATAATGGTTTCGTAAACCTATCCTCGGTCTATGCGGCCCTCCTGCTCATACTCGACTACCGCAACTATACCCTCTATCTGCCCGTGCTTAATGCGGCCGTAGCCATGCAGGCAGCCATCTTCTTTACCAACAACGGAGGTAGAAAACCGGCAGTCATCTCGTTTTATCTTGTACTCATTCTTTACATTGCACTGTTCACATGGAATTTATTGCCAGCCTGAGCGAATGGGGATATCTGGGACTCTTTATCGCGGCCTTTCTGGCCGGTAGCATCATACCGTTCAGTTCCGAAGTGGTATTGGGTTTGCTGCTGGTGGCCGGATACGACCCGTGGGGGTGCGTGATTTCGGCCACGCTGGGCAACTGGCTGGGAGGTGTCACCTGCTACTACATAGGCTATCTGGGAAAAACCGAATGGATACACACCTATCTGAAAATGCCCGAAGAGAAACTCTCCAAGATGCAACACTTTCTCAAAGGCAAAGGCTCACTCTTCGGCTTCTTTGTCTTTATCCCCGTCATCGGCGACATCATGATTGTCGCCCTCGGGCTGCTGCGGGCCAATCCCATCGGCACGCTACTCTCGATGATGGCCGGCAAGTTCTCGCGTTACTATCTGGTAATCATCGGAGTCAACTATTTGAAAGAGTGGTTTCCCAATCTCTTCTGATATCCCCCACCCCTTTAATCAGTCGACATGCCAACAACTGTCGTCGCCCAACAGACGGGTAATGGCCCGTCGCATGGAGTGAAAGGCAAACTCATCGGGGTGAATCTCCTCACGCCGCAGCCAGAAACACGAAGCCACATCGTCATGCGGGGTAAGGTGGTCGAGCGACTCATCGCTCCGACACAGAAAAAAGAGGTCCATCGTGTGCACGTCGAACCCCGAATAGCGGTAGATATTGGGATAGGAGAAGAGATAGCGCATCGACTGTGGCTTCCACCCTATCTCCTCCGAGAGTTCCCGCGAGACAGCCTCCTCGGCCGTCTCGCCACACTCGGTAAATCCACCCGGCAAATCGAGCATTCCCCGCGACGGTTCAAAGGCCCGTCGACACACCAGCAACCTCGACTGGCGGTCCATGACAAAGGCCGCCACCGACGCCTTGGGGTTGAGATAATAAACAAAGCCACAATCTTCACAACGCTTCGACGAAGCATCGTTCTCGACAAACCGGTGCGACCCGCACCGGGGACAATATTCAAACAGATGAAGCGGATGCATACCCTTCCCGTTTACGTTTAATTGACCACCAAAATTTTGGTCACCACACCCGATTGCTTACCCGTAGCCGTCGACGAGGCAAAGACCAGATAGACGCCTGTCTTCACCCGGTTACCCTTGCGGTCGCGACCGTCCCACGAAATCTGTCCACCATTGGAATAGCCTTCGAAAAACAGGTTTCCAGCCACGTCAGTAATCTTGACCAGACTGTTGTCCATCAGACCGGTTACCGATATCCACCCCTCATAGTCGGGACGTACAGGATTGGGGAAGGCATAGACACTGCTGTAATCCTCCGAAGCCTGTACCGCATCGGAACGATAGGCAGCCAGTCCGCTGGTCGTTCCCACATAAGCTATACCCGTGACAGGGTCGACAACCACCTCGGTAATGAAATTGGAAGGCAGCCCGCTATTTTCCGTCGTAAAGTGTTCCAGTATTTCAGACCCGTCGTCACTCACTACATAAAGCCCCGACTCCCGGGTGCCTATCCATTTGCGGTTGGCTCCATCGACAAAGATGTCGGAAATCTCAATATTTTGCAGCAGATAGTCGGCATTGTCGGTACCGTCGTTACGGGCTATCTTGATGCGCGTACAACGGAAATTGTCATTGAACACATTGTTGGGATTCGTAATGACAATCGGTCCTACCGAAGTTCCTATCCATATCTGCCCGTTATTATCCTCGGCAATGCAAGTATAGTAGTTGGGGGTGAATGTCTTGTTATCCTGGTCGACAAAAGATACAAAATTTCTAGTCTTGTCATCGTCCGTCGTGTTGTAAGTCCCCTTGTCGTCAAAGGCAAAAACCGATCCTCCCCAAGAGCCCTTGACTATCCACTTAGCCGTAGAGTGTTTGGGGATAAGCAACTTGGCATATTTATTATTCTCAATTTCAGAATAATCAAACTGATACCAGTCGTTCACCGTCAGTTCATCGGTACTGACAGACTGCTTTTCCCGAGGTAACATGCAAAGAGAAGGGATACCTTTCGATACAACCCATAAGTTCTTGTTATCATCAAATGCTGCATAAGGAACACTTAAAGCCCAATTATAGGTAAAAGGCGAATTCAGATGCGTATAATGTCCCACACATTCATTATCCGTAAATTTGTACATTCCCTCAAACCAGGTTCCCACATAAAAAGTTGATGGATCATCAGGGTCAAAAGCCAGATTATAACTCGCATATAAATATTTGTCATGTTTGTTATTGACCAAAGGAACTTCTCCCAGATCAAGTATGGACCAATCGTTTTGATCCAATACGCTTATTCGAGTCTTTACATACTGCTCTTCCATTCCTATACGCGGACCTGTATTACTTACATATAACTTGTTGTCATTGATAACCAGATTCCACGGATCCGATACATTCGGCACATCAGGTAAAAAAGGCTCCTTCAACATAGTCAATTGGTTACCCTCCATTTTGAAATGACACAATCCATACTCACCCAACGCCCATATCGATTTATCCTTTTCATATGACGACGTCTGTACGTCGACCAAATATTCCGACTGATTCTGGAAATTGAATATATTTTCAAACTGCAAGGCACCGTTCTCAATTTCGGGCTTACAGAAGGCTACATAAACCAAACCTCTGAGTATAAAACCATCGTAATACTTTTCTACACAACGAACACCCATACTCAATATACCTAACAAAGGAAAACCTTCGCTTTCTATATCATAGAAATACAGATCACCATTTTGGGAATAGAATAAATACTTATCATTAAACGGCTCCAAGTCATATATCACACTCCCCGATACCGATTTCAATATATTCCAACTGGAGAAATCATATTTTATCGCATCACTCTCAATATAATAGATAGCCTCATCAGTCGCTATAAACCAGTAATTGTTACAAGCTCCTATCTTATTGATTTTTTGTTCATAATTATACGATTCGCTCACCTCGTATTTCTCATCGTTCAAAACCACGATACCGAAATCGGTAGCCAAATAAATACGGTTACCATAAAAATTCACGTCATTGACAGCTTTTGAAGAGGTCATGATAACATTCTTGATATCGGGTATGTTATATAACTTACCATTATCATACAGAATATCTATATTCGAGTTGGTATATACGACTACCAGATAATTTTTGTCGTAGTTGTAATAAATATTGGATACTCCTGTGTCACTCAATCTGTTATTCTTGTTATAGGCCTCTAACTCATCTGTAACCTTATCGTAACAGAAAAGGGAAACACCCGACACAAAATAGACTCTATCGCCTGCATCTATGACTTTTACAGGGTCACCTGTCGAAGAGTAGATCTGCCAATTACCCACTGCCAGTTGAGCATGAGTCAAAAACGTAAGTGACCATACTGCAAGAGTTACTAAAACCAATATTTTTCTTGACATACCCATCAACTATAATGTATTCAAAAATTCCGACAATTTCTTTACAGCTATCGCCCGATGACTTATTTTATTCTTCTCTTCCTCTCCCATTTGAGCAAAAGTCTCATGGTAGCCATCGGGGACAAAAATCGAATCATAACCAAACCCCGAGGTTCCTCGACGCTCTTCTATAATTCGCCCGGCTATCTCTCCATAGAAAAGATGTTCTTTGCCTCCTAAAATCAACGCTATGCAGGTGACAAAACTTGCCTTACGATTGGTATTATCACCCAAATTGAACAGTAACTTGTCGATATTACGCTCCGAATTGGCAGGTTCTCCCGCATACCGGGCCGAATAGACACCCGGCTCTCCATGCAATGCCTCTACCAGCAGACCCGTATCGTCGGCAAAACAGTCGTATTCATATTTTTCTTTCACATAACGAGCTTTTTGCAGGGCATTCCCCTCAAACGTATCGGCCGTTTCAGGTATGTCATCGTGACACGCTATATCGTTCAAACTGAGTATCTCTATCTTGTCTCCAACTATGGCTGTTATCTCTTCCAGTTTATGTTTATTATTTGTGGCAAAAACCAGTTTCCTTTTCATTTTTTATTTCTATCTTTGCATTTGCTAATGCAAAATCATCACCTTTTCAACGAATATATAAAAAGCCGTCAATCGTCTTTAATATCATCTTTACAAAGATAAAGAATGAAGAAAATATCTGAAATTATTAACGTAAAACTTTATGTTTTAATTGCATTATTAGCACTTTTTTATGGCTTTGCCTTTATCTTGTCCGACTTTTACGACTCACCTTTCGACAGTATATATGACTTGCTGATTCTCTCTTTACAATGGGCAGTGGTAGTTGCTGCTACCTTCGGATTTCTTTATCTCATCGTCCTCAACAAGTATGTTTTTGCCATACTCTTTCCCATACTTACCGTCAGTTGCAGCATTCTCGCTTACATGAGATATGCCCTGCAAATATCGCTCACCCCCATGCTCATCGACCTGGCTTTTGTTAATGATGCAAGAACCTGGTTTGAAAATTTCAATCTGCAATTACTCCTCTGGATTGTTTTTTCTTTGGCTATTTCAATAGGCTGTGTGTTCTACCGTTGGAAATACATCAAAGTTCAATACCCTGTTCTACACCTATTTATTGCCGTTTGCATCATTTTACTGACCAACAGCTGGTCATTCAAAAGACCTGTTTCACAACGCATTCCTTACGTTATTTATTATAGCATAAAAGATTACTTGGACAGTAGGAAAATTATACAAGAGAACCGAGAGACCTTCATAAAAAACGATGCTTATACCTCTGTCGACTCTCTTAACGTAGTACTTGTTCTGGGGGAATCATTACGTGCCGACCACCTTGCCTTGAACGGATACACGAGAAATACAACTCCCTTCCTGTCCCGTGATTCCAACGTTATATCCTACCCTCACATCTACACCATTCCATACTATACGCACACCAGCATTCCCCACCTGCTCACCCGGGCCGACAGCATTTCGCCCGACAGAGCCTATGAAGAGGAGTCGTTCATCTCTCTTTTCAAACAAGCCGGGTATAAAACCTGCTGGATTGCCAATCAAGAGTCGGTACCTACTTACGTCTATTTCATGAACGAATGCGATACACTCATTTATGTGAATGGAGGAAAATCACTTTATATCTTCGACAAATGGTTGGACGGTGATTTACTACCCGACTATCGAAATGCTCTCGATCCTGAAAATCCTAAAACACTCACCATTCTACACACCATAGGATCTCACTGGTGGTACAATGCACACTACCCCGATTCGTTTGAAATCTTCAAACCCGTGATAAAAAGTCGGGTAATAAAAACAAATACCCAGGAAGAGATGATCAACTCCTACGACAATACGATTCTTTACACCGACTTTGTCATTCACCAGTTTATCAATGAACTCAAAGAGCGATGTGCCATACTCTTCTACATCTCGGACCACGGAGAATCTTTGGGAGAAAATGGATATTATCTGCATGGAGAAGACCGCCCCGAATTACATAATCCGGCCTGTTTCATCTGGTACTCCACAGCCTATCAAAAAAGATTTCCCGAACGGATAGAACAGTTGAAACAACACCGAAACGACCGGTATCTGACCGATTTCCTATTTCATACAATTCTCGATGCGGCCAGCATCGAGACATCTTACAAGAACAAACAGTTAAGCCTTATCAATCCATAGCCGTATGAAACGATTCATATGGATAGACTATGCCAAATCAATAGGTATATATTTTGTAGTATTGGGACATACCCATCTATATACTCCACTGAGCAATGTCATCTATACATGGCTCATGCCTGTATTTTTCTTCATATCGGGGTATCTCTTCTCTTTTGAAAAAAACACTTCACTCAAAACTTTTGCCTGGAAAAGATTCAAAAGCCTGCTGATACCCTATCTTTGGATAAACTTAATCACCTATCTGTTCTGGCTTTTCGTAGGACGAAAATTTGGCGATGACTCCAACCTGGACATCTGCTGGTATTCCCCCCTCATCAATACGCTACTGGGAAACGGAAAACAGATGATACACAATATTCCCACGTGGTTCTACATCTGTCTGTACGGCCTGGAAATGTTTTATTACATATTCTTCAAGCACGTTAAAAAAAGATATATAGGACTAATTATCTTGATTATAGCAGGATATCTCAACTATACTTTCAACCCTTATGTATTACCTTTCAGTCTCAATACCGCACTGGTAGGCATGATATTCTATGGTTTCGGATATGAACTTAAAAATCGAAAATACATATTCAAATCCAACATCATCTACATCATATTCTCCCTGTTACTGATCATCGTCGTAGCCCATTTCAACGGAAGAATAAACATGTATAAAAACTATTATGGCAATTATCCCCTTTTCCTGGTAGGAGCTTTCAGCGGAATCTACCTGATAGCCGCTTTATCTACCTTATTATCAAATATCTTCAAAGAGAGAAAATGGATTACTTATGTTTCAAAAAATACAATTATAATCAGTGGATTTCACCTGCTCATGTTCTCTTTTATGAAAGGCTTCCTGGTATTTGTTCTACACATTCCCATTGCATTTCTCTATGAGAAAATACTTATCAATGTTCTTTTCGCAGCCGTGAGCCTCGTTTTATGCCTGCCTGTCGCTTACATAATCAACCGTTACGTTCCCTTTATCGTCGGAAAGAAAAAAAGCCCTCTACGGGGCTAATTTCAAGTCTTTATCTTGTCGAAACCTTCGCCATAGACGCCCACGACGTTCGATTGTGAGATAAAGGCCTTGGGGTCTATCGATTTGATCAACCGGAATATCTTGACCGACTCGTTGCGCTTAGCCAGAATCATCAGCACCTTCTTGGGCTGTTTGGAATACCACCCCATACCATCAAGCACGGTTACACCCCGGTGTATATCCTGATTGACATGTGTGGCTATCTCTTCATACTTGTCCGACAAAATCAATATCTGTACCGACTGGCGCTTACCGTTGATGACCATATCCATCGTGTAGCTCATCACACCCATCACCACATAACCGAAAATCATCTTCTCTATACTGTGGAACAGCACATACGAACTGGCAATAATCAGGAAGTCGATATACATCATCATCTTGGCAAACGAGATGTTTTTGTACTTGTTGACGATGGCGGCTATGATATCGGTTCCTCCCGTACTACCGTTCGACACAAATACCAAACCTACTCCCAGACCACACAAGATACCACCGATAATGGCCGACATGAAGGGTTGTTCCTCGACCAGGGAATGAGGTATGAACTCGGGCAATATACCCAGGAAAAACGAACACATGAACACACTGAAAATCGTGCGCACGAAAAATTTCAATCCCAATATCTTGATTGCAGCCAACAACAGTATTACGTTGATGGTAAAATATGAAGCCGATACCGGTATTTTCGTTCCATAATAGATTAAGGCCGCAATACCGGTCACACCGCCGGTAGTAATTTCGTTAGGCAGCAAAAATCCCACCCAACCCAGCGCATACAGCAATAAGCCGAATATGATGACCATGTAGTCTTTTACGGCATACAGCACACTGTTAAAAGGCAATCGCATACTACTCTCTGTTTCTTAAACCTTTTACTCTTTCTTTTCCTTTATATTCAAAAAATATCCATGCCCGTCATGAGTGGCAGGCATGGATTATGTTTTTTCATTATATCACAATATTGACAATCTTGTTGGGTACCACGATAATCTTCTTGGGTGTCTTGCCTTCGAGCCATCGGGCCGACGATTCATGATTAAGAACCAACTGCTCTATCTCTTCACGCGGAGTCCCTGCCTTGATTTCAAGGCTGAAACGGGCCTTGCCGTTGAACGAGATGGCATAGGTAACCACATCTTCTTTCAGATACTCTTCGTTCCACTCGGGCCACTGGGCATCGCATACCGTGTGGTCGTGACCCAATTCGTGCCACAACTCTTCGCTGATGTGCGGAGCAAAGGGTGCCAACAGAACAACAATCTTCTCGAGCATCTGTTTGTTGCGTGATTTGAGAGCCGTCAGTTCGTTTACACAAATCATGAAGGCACTTATCGAGGTGTTGTAGGAGAAGTTCTCCACATCCCACGAAATCTTCTTGATAAGTTTGTGTACCGATTTCAACTCCTCTTTTGTGGGTTCACCCTCTTTCACAGCCAGACTGTCACCCTGGTAGAAGAGATTCCACAGCTTTTTTAGGAAACGGTGCACACCGTCTATGCCGTTGGTATCCCACGGTTTGCTCTGTTCGATAGGACCCAGGAACATTTCATACAGACGCAGCGTATCGGCTCCGTATTTCTCGACAATATCATCAGGGTTCACCACATTGAACATCGATTTCGACATCTTCTCCACGGCCCAACCGCAGATGTAGCGACCGTCGTCTTCCAAGATGAACTCGGCCGTAGCAAACTCTGGACGCCATTTTTTGAAAGCTTCTATATCGAGTACATCGTTGCTCACAATGTTTACATCGACATGAATCGGAGTCGTGTCATACTCCTTTTTCTTGTTGAGCGAAACAAACGTATTGGTGTCCTTGATACGATAGACAAAGTTGGAACGACCCTGTATCATACCCTGGTTTATCAGTTTCTTGAAGGGTTCGTCCTCGCAAACCACCCCTTTATCGAAGAGAAACTTGTTCCAGAAACGGCTGTAAATAAGGTGTCCCGTAGCGTGTTCGGTACCTCCTATGTAGAGGTCGACATTGCGCCAATACTCGTCGTTCTCCTTCGATACCAAAGCCTTGTCGTTGTGGGGATCCATATAACGCAAGTAGTAGGCCGACGACCCTGCAAAACCGGGCATCGTGCACAGTTCCAACGGATAGTGATCTTCCGTCTCCCAGTTCTTGGCGCGACCCAGCGGAGGTTCGCCGCTCTCGGTAGGCAGGAACTTGTCTACCTCGGGCAACTTCAACGGCAACTTGCTCTCGTCGAGCATATAGGGCATTCCATCTTTATAATAGACGGGGAAGGGTTCGCCCCAGTAACGCTGGCGGCTGAATATGGCATCGCGCAGACGGTAGTTCACCTTTACACGACCTATGCCCTTCTCCTTGATAAATTTCTTGGTAGCAGCGATAGCCTCCTTAACCTCCATACCGTTCAGGTCGAGACCGTTTCCACACGAATTAATCATCTTACCCTCCTTGGCGTCGAAGCTCTCCTCCGATACATCGCAACCCTCGATCAAAGGAATGATGGGCAGATTGAAATGTTTGGCAAAGGCATAGTCGCGACTGTCGTGAGCCGGTACGGCCATGATGGCACCCGTACCGTAACCGGCCAGTACATAATCACTCACATAGATAGGAATGTGCTTATTGTTCAACGGATTGATGGCATAGGCCCCGGTAAACACACCCGTCACGCTGCGATCCATGAGGCGCTCGCGCTCGGTACGGTGCTTGATACTGTCGAGGTATTGGTCGACGGCCTCTCTCTGTTCGGGAGTTACTACCTGATTCACATATTCGCTCTCGGGAGCCAAAACCATGAAGGTAACTCCAAATACAGTATCGGCACGGGTTGTAAAGATGGTAAATTCGACATCCGAATCAACCACCTTGAACTGCATCTCGGCACCTTCCGAACGGCCTATCCAGTTCTTCTGCGTCTCTTTGAGTGAATCGGTCCAGTCAATTTTATCGAGTCCGTCGAGCAGACGTTGGGCATAGGCCGATACCCGAAGGCACCATTGGCGCATCACCTTTTGCTCCACAGGATAACCGCCGCGTATCGATACCCCTTCACTCACCTCGTCATTGGCCAACACTGTACCCAACTTCGGACACCAGTTTACCATCGTGTCGCCCAGGTAAGCGATGCGGTAGTTCATCAACACCGTCTGTTGCTCCTTTTCGCTCTTGGCCTTCCATTCGTCGGCCGTGAACGAAAGCTCTTCGCTACAAGCGGCATTCAACCCTTCGGTACCTTTCGTCTCAAAAGCCTTTACCAACTCTTCGACAGGACGAGCCTGCTGCTTGTCGTTGTCGTAGTAGCTGTTGAACATCTGGATAAAGGCCCATTGCGTCCATTTGTAATAGTTGGGATCGCAGGTGCGTATCTCGCGACTCCAATCGTAGCAGAAACCTATCTTGTCCAACTGCTCGCGATAACGGTTGATATTCTTTTCGGTCGTGATGGCCGGGTGCTGACCCGTCTGTATGGCATATTGTTCGGCCGGAAGTCCGTAAGCGTCGTAACCCATGGGGTGAAGCACGTTGAATCCTTTCAGACGCTTGTAGCGGGAATAGATGTCAGAAGCGATATACCCCAGCGGGTGACCTACGTGCAGACCTGCGCCCGAAGGGTAGGGGAACATGTCCAATACGTAGTACTTGGGTTTCTCCTTGTTCTCGGTCACCTGGTAGATGTGATTCTCTTTCCAGTACTTCTGCCACTTTTTCTCTATTTCTTTGAAATTATATTCCATGATGAACAATATGATAGTTGATATATTTTATTTACTCATCTCTTAAATTCCCAGCGAAGCCGATATGTCGAGCATGCGTCGTATGGGTTTGATAGCCTCCCGGGCTATGGCTTCGTCGACTACAATCTCGGGCAACTCGTATTTGAGGGTGTTGTACAACTTCTTCATCGTGTTCAACCGCATGAAGTTGCATTCGCTGCAACCGCAGGTGCTGTCGTCGGGAGGTGCCGGAATAAACTCCTTGTCGGGGTTGTTTTTCTTCATCTCGTGCAAAATACCCGATTCGGTAGCCACAATGAAACGTTTGCAATCCGACTGGGTGGCAAAGCGCAACAGGGCTGCCGTCGAACCCACCTTGTCGGCAACGAGCAGAATATCGCGCTTGCATTCGGGGTGAGCCAGCAACAGAGCATCGGGATACTGTTTTTTCAAGGCTACGATCTTCTCGAGCGAGAATTGCGAGTGCACATGGCAGGCACCGTCCCACAACAACATGTGACGACCCGTCACACCGTTAATGTAATTTCCCAGGTTCTTGTCGGGACCGAATATGAGCTTTTCATCGGCCGGGAAGCTCTCGACAATCTGTTTGGCGTTCGACGAAGTGACTACCACATCGGTGTGAGCCTTCACGGCTGCCGAAGTGTTCACATAGGAGATTACCTTGTAGCCGGGGTGCTGTTTCACAAACTCGGCAAAGGCATCGGCCGGACAACTGTCGGCCAACGAGCAACCGGCATTCAAATCGGGTATCAACACCTTCTTGTCGGGACAGATAATCTTGGCCGTCTCGCCCATGAAGTGTACACCGCAAAGAACCAGTATCGAGGCATCGGTCTTGGCCGCCCACTGCGCCAGCGCCAGCGAATCGCCTACGTAGTCGGCAATATCCTGTATCTCGCCCGACTGATAGTAGTGAGCCAGCACGACGGCATTCTTCTCCCGTTTCATCTTCTCGATTTCGGCTACCACATCTACCCCCTCGGGAACGGGCATATCCACATAACCTTTTGAGATATCTACATCGAACATATATATATTCCTTTTTATTTTTTAATTTAAAATCTTTATTGTTGATGATAATAGGCTGTTGATAGCAAGGATAACTTCTTGTTAAAAGTATTGCTTTTTATCTTATCAACCTTTTGTTCGGGGTTATCGAGGTGTTGTCAACGACATTATATTTTTATAATGAGTAGCTTAACCTCCCTATCAACGCCCTGTTTACAAACTGCAAAGTTAATAACTTTATTCTATTTGCATGATTGATAAATAGATATTTTAAGGTGGATACATCAACTAAAAACTCGTGGCTTTATTATTTGCATTTTGAAGATAAGGGGTTGTATAAAGATAATATTTTGATTTCAAAATTTTGAATGCCTTTTTATCACTTCTTTTTGTAACCTATTATCCACATTTGTCCACATACTTATTCACGGTGTTGTTTACAGAGCAGGGGAGGGACAATATGAATTGTCTCTGTCGGTTGTATGTATTATCTTTGTCGTTACTTGTAAAGACAGTTGTTTATGAAGAAAAAGAGTATTCTCGACTTGCACCGTATTTCGCAGGAGGAGTTTAAACATCTCGAAAAGATACCGTTGGTAGTTGTGCTGGACAATGTGCGCAGCCTGAACAATATCGGGTCGGTATTCCGCACGGCCGATGCCTTCAAGGTCGACTGTATATACCTGTGCGGCATTACGGCTACACCGCCTCATACCGATATACACAAGACTGCCTTGGGAGCCGAGGATAGTGTAGACTGGATTTATGAGCCAGATACCTGTACCGTTGTTGATAAGTTGTTGGCTGCCGGTTACGAGGTCTATGCCATCGAGCAGGTAGAGGGGAGTATCAGCCTCACTGACATAGAGTTGGACAAACACAAGCGTTATGCCGTCATCTTGGGTAACGAGGTGAAGGGAGTTCAACAGTCGGTGGTTGACAAGTGTACGGGAAGCATCGAGATACCCCAATTCGGAACCAAGCACTCGTTGAATGTATCGGTGACTGCCGGTTTGGTAATCTGGGATTTTTTCAAACAGTTGGGATTATAGCGAACCTTGTTCGACCAGAATGCAGATGCGTTCGATGGTCTTGTCTTTACCTTCGGGTTGCCAGTCGGTTTTGAGCGAAGCGCCGAACATCTTGCCGAAGAACTGCCAGAAGTTGGCTCTGAAACTGCCCAGAAATGCCTTTATCAACTCATAGGAAGACTGGTTACACTCTCTGTTAATCAATTTGATGAGCATCTTTCCCTGCGACAGGGTAAACTTTTTCAACACCGGTTTATATTGTTGGAAAACCTCTTTCTCCATGCGTTTCATATGTTCTTCGCGGGCTTCATCGTCGGGCAGAGTCTCCATATATTCATAAGTCTCTATGAAGATCGAGTAGATCAGTTTGGCGTAGGGTAGGGTCTTTTTCACATCGCGCACCGTCTTCCAGTAAAATTTTTCCTCTTTTTTGTTTTTGAATTTTTCGGGCGGGAATACATAGAAGGTTCGCAGACCTATCATCGGTACCGTGTCGTTGTCGATGATGACTCGGTAAAAATGTTTATAGGCCGGGTGTTCTTCCTGGAATACCTGAGCCCGCAGACCCGGAACTATCAGAAAGAGAAAAAGAAACAATATGGATAATCCTCTCTTCATCGGGTACAAATGTAAACCATTCGATTTTTCGATGACTATTTTTTTTACAATAATTATAATATTCACCGCTGTGAATAGCTTGTGTCGATAAGTTGTGTACAGCTGGTGAATAGAGTGGTTTATTTTATGTGAATATTTTGGTAATCAGTAATATATGATTTGTTGATAAATGTAGATTCATTTTCATTTTTCAGGTTGAAATCTTGTGGATAAGCTATTCATATCTCAAAAATGGGGTTGTTCTTTTCATCTGTACATTCGCATGGTTGACAAACTATTGATAAGTAGGTTTATTTGAAAGTGTATATATTTGTTTATCAATAGAATACAGATTTATACACAGGCTGTTTATAAATGGAAGATATATCCGTTTCACACCGTTGCGTGAAATCGTGTGGTCCATATAAAAAAAAGTAGTCTTAAACTCTCCTTGCAGTTTAAGACTACTGGTCATGGTATGGGAATCTGTCGCTTAAATCAGTTGAGGCGAGGGAGTCTCGGTTTGAGCGTGAAATTCATCTACATCGTAAGGCGATATTTGATGGGCCAAAGCCTCTTCGATCAATTCGTGGTAATTGGGTTTGGTATTCAAATATTTTCTTTCGAAGTAGTCGTATTTGATGTAAGCCAGGAAATAATAGAATATGGCTTGCGGGTCAATCATGATGGCCGCATTGAGATATTCTATCATCTTGTCAATATCGGCACGCGGAGTCACAAAAGGTTTCTTTCCCTTTAACAGGGCCATGGCAGCCAGGTAGAAGGGTTCGGGGTTCTCAAAGTTATCCTCCATGGCCTTTTCAAAGGCAGGCAAAGCCTTGTCGTAGAGTTTCAGTTTGAGGTAACAGATACCGATCGACAGGTTGATATCCCGGTTATCGGGATTGTTTTCAAGCGTTTTCCGGTATGAATTGGCATATTTGTTCAGTTGCAAGGTTGACAAAGATGCTGCCGACTTCATAGAGGTGATGATGATGGGACTGCCACAATGCTCACACTCTTTATCTTTTGCTGCTACGGGAGCCCCGCAGTTGGGACATAACAAGCTGATTACTTCCATAAGTTTATTTCTTTGAGTGGTTAGAGAGATAATTCAGTTGGTTGAGATATTGTTTCACTTGGTTTTCCATACTTTTTTTCAACTTTGCCAACTCTTCTTCGCCGAGGTTGTCGCCGATTTCCATGTCGTTCATCTCGTTGATGATGTTTTTTAAGAGAGATTGACCGTTGGCACTTTCGATGCTGTATGGGGGCAGATATTTGATTTTTTTGATCAGCAGGTCAAACTCTTTCCATACCGAGGTAAAATCGACGGGGGCCGTACTCAGTGCATTTGACAGTCGATTGATGGATAAATTCAATCGGTCTACCACGTCGTTTATCGAGTAGAGTCGCTGTTGTTGGGCATTCATCTCTTTTTGATAGGACTTGTCGGTATCTTTTACCAAGGCGGCAACCACCACCCAGAGGAAGAGAAGCACGATGTGCACCGACAGGTATATGTTGTAAGAGACGAAATTGCGGAGAAGCAGGGAATACAACAGCAGCCAGATGATACCGGCTATCAGGTAGTAGGAGAGGGTTATCCACAACGAAGACGTGAAAGCTACCGATGTATTTTCCTTTTTACCGACCGAGTAGAGATAGAGGAAGAAGAAAGACTCTACGACCAGCACGGTGTAGACCAGGTTGGTGTAGAACAAGGCACCTGCACCCTCGGGTTTGAAAAGGAAAAACAGTGCAACGACTATGATAGCCCCGATAACGGGCAATATGATATTTTTGACAGTCAGTTTCATAACACTCTCTTTTTAATTGTTATTGGGCAAAGGGAGGGGGAGGCGGCGGGGTTGCACCGAACAGCGCTTTCAGCTCGGGACAATCGCCTGCTTTGCTCCATTGCGGCATGCCGTTTTTCCACACGTAAGTCTCGCGGGTCACACTACCCTGGGCAACCATGTTCTGCAAGGCACTCATGCCGACAGGACCCTGTTGCACCCCGTTTATAATCACGTGGTAGGCTGTTTCGACAGGAGGGGGAGGAGGAGTCTGCGCACCCATCGTTTGTCCCGAGATGTTGTTCATCTGCTGGCCGAATGAGGCACCTATGCCGGCACCCATGCCCAGACCTATGCCGGCGCCCATGAATGCGCTTTGGGCACTGCCTTCGTTCCCGGCAGCCGTCTCCATCACGTCGAACTGGCGTTCCTGCTGGTAGGTATAGCCCTCGATATTTCGACGCATGGCGCGGCTTTGGGCCGACAGCACTTCTTGCACGTTGGGATCGTCGTCCTTGTAGTTGATGTTGGCTATGTTGAAATTTTCGAGGCTTAACCCGTATTGCTTGAATTCCTGGGCGAGAATGTCGTGCAGGTATTTCGATATTTCCGACGAATACTGGGGCAGGTCGATCAGAGAGATCTGTTTCTCGCGCGAGAACTTTCCGAAGCACCCGTTCAACTCCTGTGCAATCATCGATTTGAACTGCTCTATGATACTTTTGGTATCGAATATGTGCAAGGTACCCACCAGCTCGCCCAGCAGCATGGCCGAGTCGCTCACCCTGATACCGTACTCTCCGAAAGCCCTCATGGGGATAGGTACCCGGTATAAGGGGTCGTGTACGGTTACGGGAGCCGGGGTTCCGAACTTCAAGTTACGACGCACGGTCTTGCTCACATACCACACTTCGGCCGTGAAGGGCGTGCGTCCCCCGAAAGGAAGGTTAATCAATTTCTGCAAGACCGGTATGTTGTTGGCCGACAGGGTGTGTGTGCCCGGTCCGAAAATATCGCACACAGCACCTCCCCGTACAAATACGGCTTCTTGGCTTTGATTGACAATGAGTTGCGATGCTGTCGACAAATTTTCGTACGGAAATTTCCAGACGATTTCATCGGGTAATCCGTTGTATTTGATGACGTCGATCAAGCCTTTGCGTTCAGCACCTTGACCGTCATAGGTTTCGCCATCGGTTCTGTTTTTACTGAAAAAGCCCATTTTCTTGATATTCTATTTAAGGATTATCTATTTTATATTCAATGCCTCGACACGTAACGAAAAGTCGGCGTATAATTTTCAGGCCCCCTTTTATCACGTCATATTTCTGTATCGACGCAATGGCATACTCCGAGCAGGTAGGTTTGCAAATACATTTGCGTCTTGTGCTTTCAGGTGCATAGTGCTGATACAGTTCGATGGCCGATATGCATATCTTTTTCCGTCCGAGTACCAGCACGAGAAACCAGTAAAAAAGGTGTTGATAAATCAGCGTATCGGCGATTCCAAGGTCTGTATTCGTGTTGTCGGTTGTGAAAAAATAGAAGAGCAGACTACCACAAGCACTTATACCACCTATGACAAACTCTGTCAATATCAACTTTTCGATTACCGAAAGAAAAGTAATAGGAGGTCTGTATAGAGGCCGCCTATTACAATATTCCCATAGTTCCTCTTGTTCTTTTTTCTTTAAGAGGTTATCCATCAAGAGTTTTTCTTTTCTCTCAGCTTGGCTTTCATGGCTTGAATAGCCCGTTCGGTATATTCGTTCTGATCCATGGCGCAATAGAATTTATCGCCGGGAACAGTCAAAGCGAATCGGTTGGTATCGATGTTTTTCAATACGGTCTCTTTCTTGGCGGGATCGTAGATAGGCGTCTCTTCGGTATCCGACGAAGTCGAGAAGTTGGTAATGTCTTTGTAGAAGTATTCCTCGGTCGACTCGCGTTTACCGTCTTCGTCCATGTTGAAGGTATATTGGTACAGGTATACCTGAGTAGAGCTGAAGAACAACCACGAAACCTGGTAAGCCGAGCTTCTCCACATGTTGTCTTTTCCCAAGCGGCTCAATGTGTTTTTACCATATTTGAAACCTTCAAAGTGAACCGGTTCGATTTCCTGTACTTCGCTTTCGTCAAGACCTATCTTGTTCAAAGCCTTTTGTTTGAAGTTCATGCTGTTGAGACGCTCCTTAACCATTTGGTCATACTCTTCGTCTTTCATTCGCTTGCTCAAACAGCCGTCTTCGTTACAGAAATAACGGATTACTTTTACTTGATCGTCGCTGCGACCTTTAATTCTTTGTTTAACCCATTCCGAATCATTGTTCCGTTTCTTCCAGAAAATGTAGGCTCCTACGGCAATGATTAAAATTACTAAAAAGATCATGATGTTTTGATTTTGATAATTAATAATACGCAAAGATTGTAAATGCTTGCCTGATAATAGATATACCTGATGTCTATAAAGTAGACAAGTCTTGTTAATTTTATAAACTATTTTTTTATTTTAAATGAAAAGATATAGGGCCCTTCGTTCGGAAGATTCTCTTTCTCCACGACTTTCAATACGATATAGAGTTCCTTGGATAATTTCTTTTCCTCTTTCTCTTCAAAACACAGGTATTTCAGGAAATCGAAATTCAAGGCTTCGGATATATTCTCGAGCATCTCGATATCGATGCTTTTGCGTTCAAATATGTCGTAGACAACGGTGCGTGTGCGATTGATTCTTCGAGCAAACTCGCTGATGCTCAAATTACTCTCTTCAAACTTTTTCTTGATTAGTTTTCCTAAATGGATATCTCTTTTCATGGAAGGTAGAGGGTAGATGCCGTTCCCCTTACGATATCTAAGCCCGTGTGAATTCTACTGTTACTCAATAGAGAGCGCAGGAGAAATGTGTTTTTCAATGAAATAAAAATCCGTCGTCACTTTCTCACCCTCCTGTGCGAGAGGCTTGAAATTTCTGCAAAACCGGAAAAAGGGGAACCTATGCTTTTATTTTACAGGATAGACGAATTTTTAATTATTGGAAAGCAAATGACGCTCTCTGTGTTATCATACTCTTTCTTGTCGATTTGGATTTCAGTCCCCCCCTTTCGACTAAACAAAGATAAAAAGAAGATTTAAAAAGACAAAGAGATGGGGTGGCAAAAAGAACATTTTGAACATAAAGTGGCGAAATGATGGACATAACGCTTATTTTTGTACACACAAACAGAAAGGTTATGCAGACAGTTTTATTTCATGAAATCATTTACGGACCGGTGCACAGCCGTCGGTTGGGTATATCGTTGGGTGTCAATCTGTTGCCAACCGATGGCAAGTTGTGCTCGTTTGACTGTGTCTATTGCGAGTGCGGATACAACGCACAGGGGGTAGGCAAGAGCGGTTTGCCTTCGGCCGACCAGGTGGAGGAGGCGTTGAAAACCCGTTTACAGGCCATGCACGCTGCGGGCGAGAAGCTCGATGTGATTACTTTTGCCGGGAATGGCGAGCCTACGTTGCACCCTCAGTTCGAGAAAATCATAGACACCACGCTCTACCTGCGCGACCACTACTATCCCGAGGCCAAGATCAGTGTGCTCTCCAATGCCACCCGCATTCACAACGAGTCGGTATTCCGGGCATTGAACCGTGTCGACAACAATATACTCAAACTCGATTCGCTCCGTCCCGAGACAGTGGCTTTAATTGATCAGCCCAACGACCCCCATTATGACGTGAACCGGGTGGTGTGCGACTTGCGGCGCTTCTCGGGCAATGTAATCGTGCAGACCATGTTCCTGCGGGGCTGGCACAACGGGCAGCGCATCGACAATACCGTTGAGGAGGAGCTCTCGCCCTGGTTAGAGGCGTTGCAATACATTTCGCCGCGTTCGGTCATGATTTATACCATCGACCGCAAAACTCCTGAGGAGGCGCTCGAAAAGGTCTCTCGCGAGGAGTTAGAGCAGATAGCCGGTCGGGTGCGCGAGTTGGGTATCGAGGTTTCGGTCTCGGCCTGATTGCCGTTCAAGACCATTACTCCTATATAGAGTCCGACGTATACACAGAACCCCCGGTGCAAACGATTTGCACCGGGGGTTCTTGTGTAGGAACGAAAGGGGGAATGTTATTTCACAATCACCTTTTTGCTTTGTGTCGAGCTTGCGTTATGAACTTTGACTATATAGATACCTTGGTTAAGGTCGAGGTCCAGTTGGTTGATTACGCGGCCTTCCCACACGAGGCTTCCGCTGGCGGTGTAGACTTGGGCCTGAGCCTCGTCGGCTTCGATTTTAAGTACGCCGGGTTGGCTCCATACCTTCACGCCGTTGGTCTCGGTCTCGTCGATACCCGATGCGTCGGCAAATTCGGCCGTTACGACCGAAGCCATCTTCACGACAAACGAACCGCTTACACTCACACCGTTTACCTTTACGCTTCTCAGCAAGTAGCCTTCGTCGGGCAGAGCGGTGACGGTCACTGTCGTGTTCTTGGCCACCTTGTCGCCCGAGTTCACCACTTGGTTGTCGGCATTGCGCAGTTCCAGTGAACCGTTCTCCGAGGGTTCGATGGTGATGTAGGCCACGTCGCAACCGCTACCGTCGCCATCGATAGAGGGTTTCCAGCCTTTTTTCGAGGCGATGGAGGTCTCGCTGGTCTCGGCTTTGTTAGCCTTGTCGCTGATACCGGCTATGAAGAGATTGGCATTAGTCGGTGTGGTGGCACAAACCGGCAAGTGGTAGAAGAGGTCGTTGAGCTCGCAGGCTGTCATGCCGTTGTCGGCACATACGAGGTAATTGAGTTTCGTGTTGTTCGACAGGTCGAGCGTGGTGAGCTGGTTGCCGTCGCAGAAGAGACGTTCAAGCTCGGTGTTGGCCGAGAGGTCGAGCGTGGTGAGCTGGTTGTTCGAGCAGGTGAGCCGCACCAGTTTGGTATTGTGGCTCACGTCGAGGGTAGTCAACCCTATGCTGCTGCAATGCAACTCTTGCAGGTTGGTGAGCATGCTCACGTCGATCGAGCCCAGTTGCAAGTTGTTCTGCACGTCGAGCAACATCAGTTGGGTGTTGTTGGACAGTTTGATGGACGAGAGCGAGTTGTTCTTGACGACAGCCTCTTCGAGTTCGGGATTGTGCGACAGGTCGAGCGAAGTCAATCCGCAGTTGTAACAGGTGAGCGAGAAGAGCTTCGGGTTGTTCGAGAGGTCGAGCGTACCGATTTCGTTATAGGAGCAGTTGAGTTTGGTCAGTTCGGGGTTGTTCGAGAGGTCGAGTGTGGTGATGTAGTTCCAATAGCAGTCGAGAGTAGCCAGTGTAGCGTTGTGGGTTACGTCGAGCGAAGTCAGTTTGTTTTCCGAGCAGTCGAAGTAGTCGATTAAACCGCTTATTTTTACGGTTGTCCCTTTGGAATTACCTTTGAGGCGTGCAATCGATTCGTTATCGATGGTGAGTGTCTCTGTTTCACCGTTACCCCAGTCGACTTCCACCTCGGTCTCGGGGTCGATACCGCTTATGCCGAACGAGAGAGCGGTGTTGTTTTCTACCCCTACGGTGATGTAGTTGTTGGCGGCTATGGGAACGAATACGGCAGCCACGGTTACATCTTCGGTAGCGGCGAAAATGTTACCGTTGATGCGTTGGCCGTTTACTTCGTAGTAGCGTACCTGGTAACCTTCGGCCGGCGAGGCGGTGATGTAGGTAGGTACACCCGATTCGAGCGTGTTGTTTTCCACAGCGTGCAGTTCGTGTGAAACCAGGTCGGGTTGCGAGAGGGTGAAGGTACCCATCTCCGAGGGTACGAGGGTAGCCGTCACCGTGCCGCAGGTGGCGCTGCCGTCGCCCGTTACATCGACAGTCCATTTCAATTCGGTAGCAAGCGAGGTGTTGCTGGTCTCGGCGTTGCTGCCTTCGAGCCAGAGGTTGGTGTTGGGACTGGTCTTTTCCAGACCTGAGAGTGTCTGGTACATGTAGTTGAGGCTGCACGGGGTCATACCGGCATTGTTGCGAATATCGATGGTGTTGATACCCTGGTTGTAGTAGAAATCGAGAAAGGTGAAGCGGTTGTTTTGTCCCCAGAATTTTTCCAGATAGCTGTTCTGGCTCAAATCGATTTCGGTCAGCTGGTTGTTACCGCATTTGAGCGATTTCAACCGGGGCATGTTCGACACGTTCAACTTGGTCAGCTGATTGCCGTCGCACGACAGGTTGGTAATGTTGCCGTTGGCCGAGAGGTCGAGACTCTTTATCTGGTTGTTGCTGCACACCAGGTCCATCAGCTCCGTATTGATGAATACGTTCAGTTCAGTCAGGTAGTTGTCGTTGCAGAAGAGTTTTTCGAGTTTTTCGTTTTTGGTCAGGTCGAGCGATTGAATGTAGTTGTAACGCACATCGAGCTGTTGCAGTTCGGGCAGTTTGGTCACATCAATCTCTATCAGGGAGTTACCCTCCAAATTGACGTAATAGAGGTTGGGGCAACCCGAGAGGTCGATGTCACTCAAATCGTTGTCGTAGGCCGTAATCGATTCCAGAGCACCTCCTTCGCTGGGGAGTAAGATGGTGGTGATGGCACCCCGGTCGTCGGGATCGGACGTATTGGTTCGGTCGTATCGGCAGTCGAGGATTCTCAGTTTTTTGTGTTCCAACAGGTTCAGGAACATCAGCTTGGGATTGTTGTAGCAGTTGAGGGTTTCGAGATTCAGTGCACCCGAAATATCGAGATTGGTACGTTCTATCTCGTTGTTGTAGCAATCGAGGGTGGTCAATTCGGGTTCGTTGACAATCGAAATCGAGGTAATGTGCGATTCGGAGCAGTCGAACGAACGCATGGGCGAGAGTATCCGTATCGTGTCACCCACCTGGGTGCCGCTTATGTTACGTGTAATCATACCGTCTACGATGTATTCTTTTTGAACACTGTCACCCCAATCGACGATTACTTTACCGTCCGATGCCACCGGGGTGGGAAGATAGAACGTGATGTCGCTGCCCGGTTCGAGCGAGGTGGTGAGTTTGATTTCACTCCATGCCGTCGATACGCCCGAGGCGAGGCACAAAGCAAACAAGAAAGTTGTAAAATTTTTCATACGATTTGTTTTGTTTTAGTCTTCAACGTGGATTATTACTTCCGAAATGAAATTCTATAATACAAAATTGAGAAAAAAACAGCAAAATAGCAACAGCCGAAGCGTTGCTATTTGTAAATAAAATGGAGTTGATTATCAGATAGATACAGTTTAAAACGTTGCAATTTAACGTTTTGAAAGATTTTCTTCTCCCAAAATGACTGTGCCCAAACCCTGTTCCAAAAAGTTTTTGGGTATCTTTTTTCGGATACGGGTGCGTTGCGACCGTATGGTTTCGTTGCTGATTCCCCGGCAGGTTGCACACTCCCGGGTCGAGAAGCCCAACTGAATCAGAGTGCACAGAAAAGCGTCGTTTCCCGTGAGCGGCACTACGTTGGCGAGTTGCTTCAAATAGAGGTCGAACGCATCGACAGCAAGTGTTTGAAATTGCTTCTGTTCGTCGTAGCTGAGCGACTCTTTGCCCGAACTGATCTTCGGGTACCAGAGCGAGTAGGTGGGAGTGGCCTTGAAGTCGCGGCAGCACCTTTCGCCGGTTTTGCGAATGATGTCGATAAGCTGCAATTCGCGGTTCTCGTTCTCTTGGGCCCGAGCCTCCTGCTTCTGCCACTTGTGGGCAAACAGCTGTTCGTTGCGGCGTTTCAAATGGCGTCGGTAGAAGAGGAAGACCGCTACCGAGAGCAGTAGCACGGCCACCACGCATATTGCTACGGCGACGAGGAGGCGCGTGTGGCTTTGCTCCTTCAAGTCGGTGGTGATGCGCAGGTGTTCCTGGTGGTCAATCTGGTGCGACACGGCCGAGTATTCAATCGAGTCGGAGAGGTGATTGGCCTTTTTCAGATAGCTGTATTGAATCGAGTCGGTCAATCCCGCCTCCTTGGGCAGGTAGGCCAGTTTGAAATAGGCCGAAGCCTTCACCATCTTGTCCTTGCTGAGGCTGGCCTGTTCGAGGTAGAGCAGGGCCGAGTCGTATTGCTTTTGCAAGGCAAAGAGCTGTCCCCGCACGGCATAGTTGCGCAGGCGTTTCACTTCGTCGCGGGTGAGCGACAGGGCCCGGGCGTTGCAGGCTAAGGCCTCATCGAGGTTGTTCTGTCGTTTATAGGCGCTGGCGAGGTTGTTGTAGACCGATGATTGTTCCTCCCGGTTCTTGATTTGGTCGAAGAATTGGAGGGGTTGCTTGAAATAGAACAGCACACTGTCGCTGTCTTTGTAGAGGAAATGATATTTGCCTAGCCCCCGATAGGCGCGCGACAGGTTGCTTTTGTCGTCGAGCTTTTGTGACACCTTCAAGGCTTGCCGGTAGCTGTCGTAGGCCGTTTCGTAGCTGTTGTAGTCCAGCAGCAGGTCGCCCAACCGGTTGTATATGTCGCCCTTCAAGGTATCGTTTGGGGCCTTGTCCAGTTGTTTAAGAGCCTGGTGGTAGAGGATTATGGCCGAATCGGGAATATGACGCTCTTCCATCTCCACACCTTTCCGATAGAGTTTTTGGGCTTGTTCGGAGTGGTATTGGTTGCATGAGACCGATAAAAGTACGATACATAATATGACAAATAAAACCGCTCTCCGCATGATTCTGGCAAATAATGAGCCAAAGATACAAATAATTCGTTATTTTGAAACGCTATTTTCTCGATTAGCGACATTTTGTGTGTGGGGGGAGGATATAAAAAAACAATCCCGGGAGAGATATCCCGGGATTGTTTGGGTGTATGAAAGTCTCGTGGATTAGTCTTTCAGTTTGGCGCAGATAAACTCGCGGTTCAAGCGGGCGATGTTGGTGAGCGAGATGTTCTTGGGGCACTCGGCAGCGCAGGCACCGGTGTTGGTGCAGTTACCGAATCCCAGTTCGTCCATCTTGGCCACCATGGCGCGGGCACGAGCGGCAGCCTCGACGCGGCCTTGCGGCAGCAGGGCATACTGGCTTACCTTGGCCGATACGAAAAGCATGGCCGAACCGTTCTTGCAGGCAGCTACGCAGGCACCGCAACCGATACAGGTAGCCGAGTCCATGGCTTCGTCGGCAGCCTCTTTCGAGATGGGAATTGCGTTGGCATCTTGTGCACCGCCCGTGTTGATTGAGATATAACCACCGGCTTGTTGGATTTTGTCGAAGGCACGACGGTCTACCATCAGGTCGCGGATTACGGGGAATCCGGCCGAACGCCACGGCTCAACCGTGATCACGTCGCCATCGTTGAACTTGCGCATGTGCAGCTGGCAGGTCGTTACGCTGGTGTCGGGGCCGTGGGGGTGTCCGTTGATATAGAGCGAGCACATGCCGCAGATACCTTCGCGGCAGTCGTGATCGAAAACTACGGGCTCTTTGCCCTCGTTGATGAGTTGCTCGTTGAGCAGGTCGAGCATTTCGAGGAAAGAGCTGTCGGTAGATACACCGTTGAGTTTATAAGTCTCAAATCTACCTTTTTCTTTGGGACCTTTTTGGCGCCAAATTTTGAGTGTTATATTGATTGTTTTTTCCATAACTTTATCGTGTTATACCGGAATTAAACGGCGATTAGACAAATTATTTCTTGTAGTTACGTTGTTGAACCTTGATAGCCTCGTATTTCAGTTCTTCCTTCAATAGTTCGGGCTTTTTATCTTCGCCTTGGTATTTCCAGCAGCTTACATACATAAAGTGTTCGTCGTCACGTTTGGCCTCTCCGTCTTCGGTTTGATACTCTTCACGGAAGTGGCCGCCACAAGACTCTTCGCGGTTGAGAGCGTCGAGAGCCATCAACTTGCCTATTTCGAGGAAGTCCTCAACGCGCAGGGCTTTTTCGAGCTCCACGTTCAGCGTATTGGCTTCGCCCGGGATACGTACGTTGGTGTAGAATTCTTTCTTCACCTCGTCGATTTTTTTGAGCGCGGTTTCCAGTCCGGCTTTGTTACGACCCATACCTACATACTCGACCATGATGTGGCCCAGCTCTTTGTGAATCGAGTCAACCGAACGTTTACCCTTGATGTTCATCAGTCGGGCGATACGGGCCTTGACAGCCTTTTCGGCCTCTACGAACTCGGGCAGGTCGGTCGAGAAGCGGGGTACCTGAATCTGATCCGACAGGTAGTTCTGAATCGTGTAGGGCAATACGAAGTAACCGTCGGCCAAACCTTGCATCAGGGCCGATGCACCCAGACGGTTGGCACCGTGGTCCGAGAAGTTGGCCTCGCCGATGGCGAACAGACCGGGGATAGAGGTCATCAGTTCGTAGTCTACCCAGATACCGCCCATCGTGTAGTGCGATGCGGGATAGATCATCATAGGCGTTTCGTAGGGGTTCTGGTCTACAATCTTCTCGTACATCTGGAACAGGTTGCCGTAGCGGCTGGCCACAGCCTCTTTACCCTTGATTTGGATAGCAGCAGCTTCGCCACCCAGTTTTTCGATTTCGTGGTGGTCGAGACCTTGGATAGCCTGTTTACCCAGACGCTCGATACTCTCTTTGAAGTCGAGGTATACGGCATAACCCGAGGGGCTTACGCCATAACCGGCGTCGCAACGCTCTTTGGCGGCACGCGAAGCCACGTCGCGCGGTACGAGGTTACCGAATGCCGGGTAACGACGCTCCAAGTAGTAGTCGCGGTCTTCTTCCTTGATATCGGTCGGTTTCAGTTTGCCGGCACGGATAGCGGCAGCATCTTCTTTCTTTTTGGGAACCCAGATGCGGCCGTCGTTACGCAGCGACTCCGACATCAGCGTCAGTTTCGATTGGAACTCGCCGTGTACGGGAATACAGGTGGGGTGAATCTGAGCATAGGCGGGGTTGGCAAAGTAGGCACCCTTGTGGTAGCACTGTACGGCTACCGAACCGTTCGATGCCATGGCGTTGGTCGAGAGGAAATATACGTTGCCGTATCCACCGGTGGCGATAACCACGGCATGAGCGGCAAAGCGTTCGATTTCGCCGGTTACCAGGTTGCGGGCGATGATACCGCGGGCACGGCCGTCGATGATGACGAGGTCGAGCATTTCGTAGCGGGTATACTGTTTTACGGTACCTTTTTTCACCTGACGGTTGAGGGCGGCGTAGGCGCCGAGCAGCAACTGTTGTCCCGTTTGACCCTTGGCGTAGAAGGTACGCGATACCTGGGCACCGCCGAACGAACGGTTGGCCAACTGGCCGCCGTATTCACGGGCGAAAGGTACGCCTTGTGCCACGCATTGGTCGATGATGTTGTTCGATACTTCGGCCAGACGATAAACGTTGGCTTCGCGGGCGCGGTAGTCACCCCCCTTGATCGTATCGTAGAAGAGGCGGTATACCGAGTCACCGTCGTTCTGATAGTTTTTGGCAGCGTTGATACCGCCTTGTGCGGCAATCGAGTGTGCGCGGCGGGGCGAATCCTGAATACAGAAGTTCAGCACGTTGAATCCCAGTTCGCCCAGCGTAGCGGCAGCCGAGCCACCGGCCAGACCCGTACCTACGACGATGATGTCGAGACGACGTTTATTGGCCGGGTTCACCAGTTTTTGGTGAGCTTTATAATTGGTCCACTTTTCAGCCAAGGGGCCTTCGGGTATTTTAGAATCTATTGTAGCCATAACAATTTTTTTTCTTTGAAATGAATAGTTTGGTTTATTAAAGGGGTCAATCTTAGCAGCAGGTCAAGCTCATGACATAGAACGAGACGGCTACTACGATAAAGCCCAGGCAGATGATGGTTGCAAAAATGTTGGAGATGCATTTCCAGCGGTTGAACCATACGTGGTTGTTGATACCCAGGGTTTGGATAGCGCTCCAGAATCCGTGAGTGAGGTGGAACCACAAAGCTACAAACCAAATGAGGTAAAGCACTACGTAAACCGGGTTGCTGAACGTCTGTTGTATCAGCGCGATGCCGTCTTGGGGATCTACACCGGGCATGTGACCCAGAATTTCGTTAAGCTGCATTTTGTACCAGAAGTTGAAGAGGTGCAAAGCCAAGCCCAGCAGGACGATGATACCCAGCACGAGCATGTTTTGCGAGGCCCACTCTACGGTTTGCGGACGTGTGTTGACCAGATAGCGGTCGTTACCACGGGCCCGGCGGTTCTGCAAGGTCAGCCAGAAGGCGTAGATGATGTGAATCACAGCTCCGGCGGCCAGAATGACGGTTCCTATCAGAGCATACCAGTTAGCTCCCAGGAATTCGCAAACAGCATTGTAGCCGTCATGGCTGATTAACGCCACTAAGTTCATACACATGTGAAACGTTAAAAATAGGACGAGAAAGAGTCCGGTCACACTCATGACTACTTTTCGTCCTATGGACGAGTTACTTAACCACATAGGATTTGAATTTAAGTTATTATTTGTTGTAAATAAAGATTATGCAACTTTACACCATGCAAAAGTAAATGAAGTATGCGGAATATCCAAGCCAATAAGGAAATATTTCTTTAATGTATAGCCGCTTTGGCGCCTTTGACTCGGAGTGATAAAGAATGTAAAAACGCTTTGTTTTTATTAAAATCGCTCTTCCTTTTAACGAAGACAGAAGCGCTCTTTGCAAAAAATCTCCAACAAGTTTGGATTTTTTGTGTTCTACTTCCTTATCTTTGTCGCACGATCAATTTACAAAGTATATGAAAAATAGCAATCTTTTCCTGCTGGTAACCGCTGCCGCCGCAGCGCTTGCCTCTTGTAACAACCACGCCTCGTACACAATCGACGGTACGGTGGCCGACTCGACCTTGAACGGCAATCTGATTTATCTCACCGACATGGCTTCGGGAGATGTGCTCGACAGTGCGGTGATTACCGACAACAAGTTCCACTTCACGGGTAAGGCCGATACCGCTTTTATTGCGGCTTTGCAAGCTCGTCCCTATCGTATGAATCTGATTGTCGAGAACGGCAACATCTCGGTCGAGTTGGGCGAGACCGATAAACTTTCGGGTACTCCCTTGAACGACGAGATGTCGGTCTTCATGAGTGCCATCGATTCGTTGAACAATCTCTTTATAGCCAAACAACAAGAGATTGTGGCAAAAGGTTTGTCGGACGAGGAGGCTGCCGCTGAGTGGAATAAGTTGCAGGGCGGCCTGATGGACGAGGCCAACAAGGTGTTGTCGAAATATTTTGATCGCAACAACAACAATGCGGTGGGTGCCTGGATTTTGGCCAACTGGGGCTTGGAGCCCGAAAAACTCGACTCGGTTATCAACCTCTCGGGCGATGTGCTCAAAGCCAATCCGCTGGTGAAAGAGATGATGAAGCAGTTGGAGATGTTGAAAAAGACGGCTGTGGGCCAGATGTTCACCGACTTTACCGTCGAGCAACCCGACGGCACGAAGGTTTCGCTCTCGGACTATGTGGGCAAAGGCCGTTACGTGCTGGTCGACTTCTGGGCATCGTGGTGTGGTCCCTGCCGTCGTGAGATTCCCAACATCAAAGAACTCTATGACAAGTATCACGACAAGGGTCTCGACGTGCTGGGTGTAGCCGTTTGGGATAAACCCGAAGATACGCAAAAGGCTATCGAAGAGATGCAGATAGTTTGGCCGCAGATTATCAACGCCCAACACATTCCTACCGACCTCTATGGTATTCAGGGCATTCCTCACATTATCTTGTTTGCCCCCGACGGTACCATCGCCGCTCGCGACCTGCGCGAAGAGGCCATGAAAGAGAAGGTGACCGAGGTGATGACCGCCAAGAAATAATCACGGTCGAGTTGTCGTTGACACGATATGACAGAGAGTCCACCGGGCCAGAGTCCCGATGGACTCTCTTTGTTTTCGGCCGTAGATCGTGAGTAAGTTCCCTACTTGATGCGGAGAGATAGGGCCGACTCTTTTGCGGACGGTTTTCGGGAGTGGCTCTGCTTGGGCGATGTCGTTGGGTTTTCGGTGAGGAATATAAACAAAAACGAGCAGCGGGGTTACCGTTGCTCGTCCTTGTGTTGGCTTACCAGGATTCGAACCTAGACAAACAGAACCAAAACCTGTTGTGCTGCCATTACACCATAAGCCAAACTTCATTGCTTTGAGGGCTCAATCCTCAAAAGCGAGGCAAAGATAATAGGTTTTTATGGCTTTGCCAAATTTTAGGCGGATTATTTTGCGATAAGCAGGAAATAATTCTTTTTACCCCGTTGAACGATGATGTATTTGTCGTTCAGCAGGTAACTGCCATCTATCCGGGTATCGGGAGCGGTGAGTTTCTCCTTGTTGATGGATACGCCGCCGCCCTGGGTCATTTTGCGCATTTCGCCTTTCGAGGGGAATACGGCAGCCATCTCGGTGGTGAGCTCGATAGCCGGCACACCGGCCAGCAGGGCGTCGCGCGAGATTTCAAACTGGGGCACACCTTCAAACACGGCCAGCAGCGTATCCTCGTCGAGCTTGTGCAGTTGCTCCGAGGTGGAGTTGCCGAAGAGGATATTCGAGGCTTCGACGGCTGCGTCGTAGTCGGCTTGCGAGTGAACCATGACGGTAACCTCGCGGGCCAGCCGTTTTTGCAGTGCGCGCAGGTGGGGAGCCTGGTCGTGTTCGGCGATGAGGGCTTCGATTTCTTCGCGTGAAATCGAGGTGAATATCTTGATGTAGCGCTTGGCGTCCTCGTCGCTCACGTTGAGCCAGAACTGGTAGAACTTGTAGGGCGAGG
>DXDM01000057.1 GCA_019115485.1 Candidatus Barnesiella excrementavium
CAAACGGGAAGTCCTGGTAGGCGAGCTCACGTCGCTGAAACAGGCGTTGCTCCCGATTGTGGCGGCCATCGGAGGTATGGTGGTGCCGGTCTTTCTCTTCATGTATGTGGGGCGTGGCAGTGATTTCCTCCGGGGAAGCGCCATACCTATGGCTACCGACATTGCTTTTTCGCTGGGCGTTCTTGCCATGTTGGGCAAGCGGGTACCTATTGCCTTGAAGATATTCTTGACAACACTGGCCGTTGTCGATGACATAGGAGGCATTCTGGTAATAGCCATTTTCTATTCGAGTCATATCGAAGTGACTTATCTGTTGTATGCCATAGGGGTATTCCTGGCCTTGTGGGTTGGCGGGCGTGCTGGCGTGAACAGCAAGATGTTCTATTTCATTTTAGGCGGTGTTGTGTGGTTCCTGTTTCTGAACTCGGGTATTCACCCCACCATCGCCGGGGTGTTGGTAGCCTTCTGTGTACCGGCCAAGCCGGTATTGGCCACCTCGCATTTTATCAGTACGATACGTAAGGAGATTGTCAACTTTCCTCAGGAACAGTTTGCCGATACCGACCAGTCCATCATGCTTTCGAAGGAGCAGCTCAACTGCTTGAAAAGTATCGAGTCGGCATCAGATAAAGTCATCAGTCCGCTGCAAGATTTGGAAGATACGTTACACCCCGTTATCAACTACTTGATTATTCCGCTCTTTGCTTTTGCCAATGCCGGTATTGTGCTCTCGGGGCTTGAACTATCCTCGTTGTTTTCGGGTATCAGCCTGGCCATCTTCCTGGGCCTTCTGCTGGGCAAGTTCCTGGGCATTTTCCTCTCGTCGTGGATTGTCATCAAATTGAAGATCGTACCGATGCCCACTCACGCCACCTGGAAGTCGCTGGCCGCAGTCTCGGTTTTGGGTGGTATCGGATTTACCGTATCGCTCTTTATCGCCAATCTTTCGTTCGGCGATATGGGCACCGAAGGGGTCTTGCTGCTGGAACGGGCCAAATTGGGTATCGTTGCCGGTTCGTTGGCTTCGGGAATAGTGGGATATGTATTGCTGAATCTCTTTTTACCCAAACAGGTCGAAGAGGAGGAAGAGTAGGGGATATTGACCGGCCCAAGTCGCAGGTCTGTTATTCAAACTTGATTGATTTGGCCGGGCGAATGAGGGCGACGATATACGACGGTGCTATCAACATCAATACCGAAATAACGAGGCACCCCAGATTCAGCCACAGAATGTACCACGGGTTTAATTCGATGGGCACATAGGGCACGTAGTAGGCTTCGGGATTGAGTTTGATGATGTGGAACTGCTGTTGAATCAGGCACAAGGCGATACCGATTACATTGCCCCATATCATGCCTTTACCCACGAGGAAGGTTGATACGTAGAGAAATATCTTGCGAATGGAGGTATTGTTGGCCCCCAAGGCTTTGAGAATGCCAATCATATTGGCTCGCTCCAAGATGATAATCAGAAGTCCCGAAATCATGGTAAATCCCGATACGGCAGCCATGAGGATAAGGATAATCCACACGTTCATGTCCAGCAGGTCGAGCCACCCGAAGAAAATGGGATTCAACGTGCGAATGGATTGCGGGTAGTAATGAGTGCCATAATCGTCGGGACGGTCGATAAGTTGCGTATATAGGTCGTAGGCAATGTTATCGGCTTGGTCAAAGTCGTTGACCAGCAGCTCGATTTCGCTGTATTGGTCGGGATTCCACCCGTTGAGCCGCTGCACCTGTCGCACATCGCCAATCATCAGCAGATTGTCATAGTCTGAAAAATCGGTTCGATAAATTCCCGATACCAAGAAGCGCCGGGCCCGGACCTGTTCCTGAACAAAGTAGCAATAGATTTTGTCACCCACTTGCAGGTGCAGTTTGTTGGCGATGGATTGGGAGACGAGTACCTCGTTGGAGATGACCGAGTCCTGTATGACAGGCAGACTGCCTTCGACCAGATATTTCTGAAAGAATGCCCAGTCGTAGTTGGGCATGACCCCTTTCAGAACGACACCCATGAAATCGCTGTCGGTTTTGAGCATACCCAATTTCGTCCCCACGGGGTCGACCTTGGCAACTCCTTTGTGCGCCATCAGCACACGCCCCAAACTGTCGGTATATTGAATGGGCTGCTTCTCATAGGTCATGTTGCTGTCGAACGACGTGATTTGAATGTGCGAGCCAAAGCCCACCACCTTGTCACGAATCTCTTGCTTGAAGCCAATGACAATCGCAACCGAGAGAATCATGACAGCCAAGCCCAACGCAACCCCCGCTACGGCAACCCGTATGGCCGGAGGAGTCGCTTTCTTTCGAGTACTCTTGTCGAAATGAATGCGGTTGGCAATATACAGTTTCCAGTTATTCATTGGCAACGACTCTGCCGGGATAGGCTTCCAACGCTTTCCTCAATACAGTCAGTGCCTTTGCCAATTCGTCCTTTTCGAGTACATAGGCCATGCGCACCTCATTTTTACCCAATCCGGGAGTTGTATAAAATCCCGAGGCAGGAGCCATGAATACAGTCTGTCCTTCGTATTCAAATTCCGACAGGCACCACTCGCAGAACTTGTCGGCATCGTCGACCGGCAGACGAGCTACTGTATAGAAAGCCCCCATGGGAATAGGCGAATAACAACCGGGTATGCGGTTGAGACCATCGATAAGGAATTTACGCCGTTCTACATATTCGTTGTAAGTGGCGAGCATATAGCTCTCGGGGGCGTCGATTGAGGCTTCGGCTATGATTTGTCCGATAAGGGGCGGACTGAGTCGAGCCTGGCAGAATTTCATCACATTTTTTTTCAGTTCCTTATGCCGGGTAATCAAAGCACCGATGCGAATACCACACTCGCTGTACCGCTTGGAAACCGAATCAATGAGTACGACTTGCTCCTCAATCCCTTCCAGATGGAACGCCGATATGTAGGGAGCCCCGGTGTAGCAAAACTCACGATAAACTTCGTCGGAGAAAAGAAACAGATCGTATTTCTTCACCAAATCCCGTATTTGGTTCATCTCTTTTTGAGTATAGAGATACCCTGTGGGATTGTTGGGATTGCAGATGAGAATTGCTTTGGTCTTAGGAGTAATGAGTCCTTCAAATTTCTCAACAGAGGGCAAGGCAAACCCCTCTTCAATGGAGGAGGGAAGAGTCTTGATGACCGCACCTGCCGATATGGCAAAGGCCATATAGTTGGCATAGGCCGGTTCGGGAATGATGATCTCGTCGCCAGGGTCGAGACAAGCCATGAACGAGAACAATACCGCCTCGGAACCACCGGTAGTGATGATAATATCGTCGGCAGTTACATGAATATTAAATTTGGCATAGTATTGCACCAGTTTCTCGCGCAGACTTTTTATCCCTTCGCTGGGACTGTATTCCAATGTGCGACGATCGATATGTTGCAGGGCGTCCAATCCGATTTGAGGAGTAGGGAGGTCGGGCTGACCGATATTCAAATGGTAAACCTTTATGCCTCTTTCTTTCGCCTTGTTGGACAGAGGAACAAGTTTACGTATAGGTGAGGCCGGCATAATTTCACCTCGATGGGAAATAGTAGGCATATTTTCTTCTTTAATGTAAAAAATAGACTAAACTGAAACTTTTTGAAATGCAAAGATAGAAATTTTATTTTTTTTATTCTCCAATAAAACAGACAGAATGTGAATATCGAGAGGTTAAATAGAACAAATATCCCTATCTTTGGAGAAGACAGGAGGCGGTTCGGCTCTGTCAAACTTGAAAACTTCGTTTTCGTTTGCCACTGCTCTCGCCTTTTATTATCTTTGCATACGAACTAGAAATATCGCCCGTCTCATGAATGATTTGAAACATCTATTTTTGCTCTTGATTTCTCCCGGGAAAACATGGCAAAAAACAGATAAGGCGCCGTGTGCGACACAGCTATTTTTGAATCAGTTTCTTTACCCTCTTATGGGGGTGACGGCAGTCGTTTGTTTCCTGAGATATTTCTTCAACGACATTTCCTTATCGAGAGCGTTGCAGGAAGCTATTATAGAGTTTGTCAAGTTTTTCGGCGGCTTCTATGCCCTGGTATATGTGACAAAGGTATTCTCGATCCAAGTATTGGAGATTGTGCAACCCGAGTCGAGAATCAAACGGTTTGTAGGCTATAACCTGGGATTGTATATGCTGCTCGATATCATGATATCGGTCGTTCGTTATTTTTGCGACGTGCCTGGTATTGTCGATTTTTTGCCACTCCTGTTGGCTTATGTCATTTGGAACAGTCAGAAATATATGGAGGTACCCGAGCAGAAAAGTATCTTGTATGTAGTCACAACGACTGTGCTGTTTCTGGCTGTCCCGATGGCTATTCAGAAACTGCTCTATTTCTTGATGCCCGGGGTTATTTAATGAAAAGAGAGAAAATAACGATGAAATTACCACAGATAAATATACGTAACAAGCGGGCTACCTTCGACTACGAGTTGCTCGATACGTTCAACGCCGGCATTGTACTGTCGGGAACCGAAATCAAATCTATTCGCTTGGGAAAGGCCGGACTGACCGATTCGTTCTGCTATGTCAATAACGGCGAGATATGGATTAAAAACATGTATATAGCCGAGTACTTTTACGGCTCATACAACAACCACTCGTCGCGTCGTGACCGTAAACTCCTGCTTACTCGCAAGGAGATAGCGAAAATCGAACGGGCTTCACGGGAATCGGGCTTCTCCATCATTCCAACCCGGGTCTTTATCAACGATAAAGGATTAGCCAAAGTGACCATTGCCATAGCCAAGGGTAAAAAGGAGTATGACAAACGCGATTCCATCAAGGAGCGGGAAGACAAGCGTCAAATGGACCGCATGTTTAAACGATAGGTGCTTTCCTTGTGATAATCAAAGTTCTACGATTATCTGTCAGTGTGGTAGCAAAGAGATAAAAATCGCCACCGTCTTTGCATTTCAACCGTTTTTGCAGTTCGACCGCAGTCATCGGGAAATTGCGTGTCGATAAGTTGAGGCTCGGGTACTGTTTCCCTACCGATTTAATCGTCTTAGCGTTGAAATCAAAGGCCTCAATGACTTCAAATTTCCGTCCCGGAAAATCGGAGATATAGGTATCGGACGTATACAAATGACTGTTCGTTTGCAGTTTATCTACTCCATACTTTTCAGCAACCGATTTATAGGCCCCCGCTTTAAGTATCGAGGCATTAGGCTCATAGAGATATCGCAGCACCTTTTCACATGGAGCAGAGTGGGGGAGTTGCTTCTCCTCGTTGAGACGAAAAGAGAAAATAGATGTGTGTCCTGCAATCTCTATATCGGCACAATAAATCCTTGGACTGCTTCCGGTCGGCATTGCGCCAGAATCAATAGTCAGGAGAACCTCTTTACACTCGTTTCGGACCGACACAACATGAATCTCGCTCACCTCGGGCAAGAGTGCCAGAATAGCCGAAATATCGGCCATTGGCGAGACCTTTATGATGATACGTCGAGCATGCTGCAACAAGGTAGGCATCAGTTCTACCACGTTAGGTTCGCATTCGACAAGTGAAAAGAGCCGTTTATTGCCCGAACCACGACGAGCTGGATCGATATAAATCGTTCCAAAACCATGATTGTTAATCTCCAAAAAATGAGCGCAATCGTCCTCAACAACCGTAATATTATCGGCATCCAAATTCTTGAAATTAATACGGGCTGCCTCACAATACTCGGCCATGCGCTCCACATAAATCACATGAGACGCCTTTTGAGAAAAGTAGTAAGTGTCTATACCCAGGCCCCCGGTTAAATCGGCCAAGTCGCCCGGCAGGACAAGTTGCTGCTTATACTGCGCCGTTTGTTCCGACGAACATTGCTCGGTCGCCAGAATAGAAGGAAATACCAAGTCCATATTGGAGGCCCATGCCGGCAATTTGTGCCGAATTTTCTTGCGAGCTTCAATTTGCACGATAGCCCAGGCTACATCAAAATCTGCCTGTATATCCATCAATCGTAACCGATTGGTGTCGGCATCGGCATATTCGATGATAAAATCGTGTAGAGACTTTGTATATTTCATGAAGCAAAGATAAATATTAAAATCGAATACTGAACCAAGCTTAACCGTGGGATAGTGTTATCGAAGAATAAACTGAAAGCCGATTGGGTGTTTTTGTCAAAAGCGAGCATATGAAAATCGGCCCCGTCTATTTGTCCTATAATTTATAATGAATTAACATTTAATTAACATTCGTAATCTACTAAAAAACCTCCTTATATCTTCTACGTTCAAGGTCATATTTTTCTTTCTCAACAAGGCGAGGAATATTTAACTCTACCTGTTCAAGCGAAGCAATGTAATTATTTCTATTTTCAAGATTAGACAGCAACCAATTTATTTCACGCACATTAGCATCAAATAATTTCAGTACAGACATATAATTTCTAAACCTTACATAATGATAACGATAGTTATCGAACCAAGCCTTATTCTTCTCATACCTGGTATTATCTTTACGCTTAAAATAGTCACAGCCAAGTTTCTTTTCTGATATAGTCATACAGGGGAGAAAATTATACTTAGAACGGAATGCCTGGAAATCAGTATAGGCATCAGCCATATCCTCAGGTACCGGAGTAAAGGTCCATTCAGGAGCCTTGAATCTTTGTAAAGCAGCAGTCAAATGATATTGGGCCATCTTGTAAATATCACGTATCGACTTATCAACCAAACGAGAACGGGTAGGGAATATCTTATTTTTAAAATAGCTTGGAATAGCACAGGTCATTGTAGTCTTTGTATAGGGATCAGTCACCGAACAGGTCAACACATCAGGATTACGACGAAAGAAATCTGCATGCTGAAGACACCACCGGGAACCAAGACCTCCATTTTTACGAGAGGCAAGATAGAACGTAGGATTACGACCATTTACATTCGTTTGTTCTTTACGAAGATACTTAAGTACATAATTTGTACCTCCTTTTTTCAAAGGCTCAATATAGATAAATCCAAGCGACCAACATTTACGGATAAAATCACACAATACTTTCCAATTCTGCATATATGGAAAATTCCAAAGCAAGGCATGATAATGAGGACGACCATAATTTGTACCATATTCACCAACAGCAAAATAACGTATCTCATGTTTTATACCTTCATAATCAAGAGCAGCACGCAAGCGTTTAAAGAACTTTTGTAACTCATCTTTTTTTACACCTTCACGAGGAGCCTTTTCATAAGTCAAAGTAATAAATAAAGGTGTAGTTTTAGAATAAACACTCTCACACATAGCTCGAAAAGCCAAATCAGTTGAACGGCGCTTCTTACATAATACACACTTACCACAAGGCACAATAATATAGAGAGGCAACATCTCTCCATCATCGAGAACAAGCATATAGTTTTCAAAGGTATCAAGTGTTATGCCATTCTTCCGAGGAGACCACTTGTCACGAAATTCTGAAAGAGTCCACCAGGGGTCCGTTAAAGAGATCTGACAATAACCGGTACCAGTATAGACACTCTTACACTTATAGATAAAATTCTCAAGATTGGGATTGAGAATTATAGTAGGTTTTTCACACTTTATACGCATAACTTTTAAGGGCAAATCGCAACGTGCAGAGAATTCTGTCAGTTGCGCAATATATATCGAGTTATTTTTCGCGTGGGGAGCTACAACTCCCCACTCCTACAAACACAGTTTGTTAAAGCACCACAAAAGTGGGCTTTATATCACTATTGGTCAATTTCGAACACTGATAGCCGAGAGCTCGGAGTCCATGGAGCAGAGCTCGAACACTTTTTTGGTCAAAAAGTCATATTTTAGGGTGTATAAGGAGAGATGTGTCCAAAGGCCACACCTCTCACAATACGCTCATTGCTTCGCAAGTTCGCTGTATTCCTTGCAGGAATCGGGCTATACTATTTGCGACGAATCCAACGCCACAAGGCTCGTACTACACCTATCCATAGCAATATTACAGGAACTCCTATCAAAAGTAAACCTAAAATAGCGTGCAATTTCACAACATTATTTTTTTACAAAACTAAACATGCTACCAATATCATGAAGAAGAGCAGTAAGCGCGGAGTAGAAAGCATCACCAGTAGTAGTACCTTCAACACCGTTATAAGCATCAGCCAAAAATTGATTACGAGCAGCGTCAAAAGAAATTGATTTATTATGCAAATCAATCTGGATACCTTGTAACAACTTATTATCATTATCAATCTTCAAACCAGCATTCTGCAAAACCTTATTCTGATTATCCAATTTCATGCCAGAGATGCGAATACCCATAGTCATAACCATCTCCTTATACTGTTGTTCTCCAATTTTCAATTCTTGGAGAACCTTACGATGAGCATCATAAGAAGCCTGCAACTGCATCTGCAACTGTTTATCTTCACGAGCATTCTTCAACCATGCCAAAGCAGTATCAGAATCCATCTTTGCTATACGTGCAATAGACTCACGATTAGACTGCTCAATAGAAGAGATATCAGCAGCAATCTTTTCGATATTAGACTGCATCACCTCCATCTGTTTATCATTCAAACGTAAAGCAGATTTACCAAGTTTAATCTGCACACCTTGATAATCAAGAGCAGACTGTTCACGAGCAGCCTTAAACATGTTGTCAATAGTAAGCGACTTTGTCTCTTCACTGGTCTTTTCAGTATTAGCCTTGGTATTCTCAGTTCCGGCCTTGATGGCCTCTATCTGGGCTTTCTGCATCTCCATATTAAGCATCATTTGCTGGGCTTGACCAAATGTACGCATACCTTCACCGATGGGAGACATGTCTTGGGGTGAACTGGAAGCTCCGGAGATCAAAGTAGGAGAGGAGGCAGAAAGAGTAGGCTGACCATACGCAAGATTAGGATTCATTCCAGCTTTGCGGTAACGGGCCATCTGAGCAGTAGGAGAATTATAATCATTCTCTCGTTGCCATTGCTCAAGATTCCAACGATTTTGCAAACGAGCAAGCATCAAATTATATTGACGATTCTTTCTATTCTCTTCTGCCTGGGCGCTCATTTGTATGGCAGAAGATATCGGTCCTGTAATAGCTCCAATACCTGCACCAATAACAGAATCTATACTCATAGTCATAAAAGATTAAGGGGCCCGGAGACTCCGGGCCCGAAAGTTAAACATTTTTTCTCTGTTCCGCAACAAACCGTTTACCGGCTTGTTTAACACGTCGACGGGCGGTCTGTTGAGCCTGCCACACGTCGGCAATGTCCACACCTCGCTGACGCTCGATGGGGACTTGCCATACGGTATTAGCAGGCTCAAACGTGGGAGTACCCATATTTTCATTGGAAATAGGCACGCCTTTCTGCCACATTTCAAACATCTCGGCGGAGGTATAAGCCAAACCGGCTTGAACAGCCAACTCGCCTTTTTTGCGCTTACATGAAGCACAAACATAAGGCTTAGAAATAATTGTTTTCAAAGGATACATAACTACATTGTTTAAAGGTTACTCAATTCGAGGGATACCATAGAGCGGTATAGGCCGTTTTGCCTTGACGTCAAAATAAATCTGACCGAGTATTTTGTCATCACTGGCAGTTGTAACAGCAAATACCTCATTAATCTGAGCCGGGTCGACCAAAAGAAAATCTTGACTAAGTTCCGGCTTGGAATCAAAGGTACGATTCATCAGATAGTCACGTAAAGTCTTGCGAAACTCACCATGAACCTCATCAACCGAAGCGAGATACTCGTACCAGGCACGCTGATAACCAAAGGTGCCGTCCAAATTCTCACCGGCATTCTTCGTCTGAACCGGACAAACCTCGTTATATTTGATAGGAACAAAACCAAGGTTACCAAATTCCGGGAAATAGTAATCCATAATATTTCTCTTCAAGAAATACTTGGGTAACAACTGGCTGTAATTAGGTACCGGAGTCACGCTAAAAATTCCTATGATGAAGCCGTGTTCGTCACAATACTGGTCCACATCATGATTAGAGGTACCAACACAGGAAGCCTGACCGGCATAAGAACCAAGAGGTCGGGAATCCTCCGAGTTGGGATCACCGGTCGGAGTAGTCTGTGTAACCATATTCACACGGACATCTTCGGAGCAACCACCGATAAACTCGGGCATCAACAAATCATTGTATGAAATATCAATGCCAAAGTGGGCTTTCATCTGGTCCTTATAGCGGAGGCCTTTACGCATATTGGCTTCCAACCAACGTTGGAGCGAGTTCACCTGGCGGAGGTCTGCGATGGAAATACCGGTAGAAGACATATCAATCAACGAACGCAAGTTCGCCTGAGGCATATCATCAGAAAGAACCTTAAAGCCGGTAATCGTTTCTCCATCATCAGCAAACTCGGCTTGTGCCTGATACTGTTTTCCGGACTCATCTTGGAAGGTCATCTTACCAGTAGAGGTAATACCGACAAGAGGTGCAGCACCTTGCTGAGGCGATTGAACAGCAGTAGTCAAGAAATCAGCTTCCCAATTTCGACGATGCAAAGCATACGAGGTTGAATCTGCACCACCTTCTTTCGTGATATAAACCTCATTATATTCGGGCTTTCCGTTCAACATCAGAGGATTATTACGAGAATCACGGTAGAAAGTATTGTAAATGGCCTCATAGTGACGGAACGGCAAAGCATTGATTTTGATACCCTCAGGATTCTTGGCCGAATCAAAGTAGGGCGATGTATCCGCAGTAATGTCACGAACAACAGAAGCATCACCGAACGTCAAAAAAGAGCGAGGCTGAAAAGAAGGATCAAAACCACCTTCGCGTTGTGATACAAGTTCAAGTTTGTCATAATTGGTATAACAAGAACCGGCACCAGGAGCCAAATAGGGGACAACATTACGGCCAAGCATAGTAATATGCACGTTGAAATTACTATCCTTAACAAGAGCCTTTAATTGTTTCATGAGCTGACCATCTTTGGAAACCGTTATCGTATGAGTAATAATAACAAAATCTTCATTTGACTCAGACGTATCCGACTCAATAGTCACACCATACAACTTATTCACAGAAGCAATCTCATTAGCTTTATAGCCATCGAAATCGCCATAAAAAGGAACACCAACTACCTGCTCTTCCAAAGAAAAAGGCTCAGCAGAAAACCGGAAAATCTGGAATTTACGATAACCGGAGGTCGACAATTTACTAGCATCACCACACTCATACCGTTCAGTCAACACAAATTTCCAATCCTGGTCAAGACGAGAAGAAGGAAGAATGCCAAAATTCCATGTATAGAACAACGGAAGATAACCGGCTCCAACCTGGTCAACTGTCCACATACCAGGAAGTGGGGGTAATGATGTCAAACCGTCAAAGATAGAACTACCTTTCTCATAAAGAGCACCGTAATAAGTCAACTGGTCACCTGAAGAAGCAACAGGCTCAATCGAATTATAAGCAACATTTCGGTCATTTAACGAAGAACAAAGAATAGAGTGTGTGCCTGTTATCTCATTTCCATATTCTCCAATCAAAGTAGTAGGCAAACCAAGGTGATCACCCAAAGAACCGGAAGAACAAATGTTCTCAAAATTTTTTGCAAGATCAAGATAGGGTGGATCAGCATCAGGGTCTGTATTACCTATCCAAGACATGAAATCTTTATAGGCAGCACGATTACGGCAATAAAAAAAATGCAAGTTTGCACGCATACGGGTCTGAACCGGGAATACCATCGGCATAAATTCAAGAGCGAACGTAGGCCGAATCTTAAAAGTGTCACCGGGAAGAACCTCCTTACAGAAAACCGGATAAAGGTAACCAAACTTTGCAGTAAAGTTGTTTTGAAAGGACAAATCAAAGGTGTTCCGATTTACATCAGGGGTCCGATCATTAGAAAGATTAAAAATGTTAGCCATTTTTCAGAATAGTTTTTTGTATAGAACCAATCCTTACAGAATAGTCCGAGTTGTTTTGTACAAGTAGTAAATAAAACTTTGTAATAGAGGCGACAGTCTTAAAACCATCGAAGAACATTGTGAAAATGTCCTTACCGGAATAATCGGTAAAGACAAATTCTACTCTGTAGTTAGCTATCTCTTTCATCTATGAAATAGTTTAAAGACCAACCGAACCAAGTACGGCACCAATCGCAGCAGCAATCGCAGAAAGGAGAATCTGCCACCATGTTTTTTTGCTTTCATTTTTTTCCATTTTTGTTAGTTTTTAAGTTAGACATAGGGTTATTTTTACGACGCAAATTGCGTTGATAGAGAGTACACTGTTCATAAAAAAAGACAATATCCTCAGCCATTAAATCGAAAAGGCGCAAGAGAGAAGCGGAACAGATAGCACGATGCCGGAAATCAACAGACTTTTCAAATTGAGAAACCAAATCTTTTACATCACAACAACGACGATAAAGAATCCTCAAATACTCTTCCATAATCAATCAATTAAATAGGATACGAAGCAAATATACAATCGTAAATCAATTTGTCCTATAATTTATATTATGATAAATAAATACATAAAAAAATCACAATGAAATCGAAGCGCGATAAGTTTTATCTCTGAGGTGTCTTAATTTAACAGAGCATTTGATTGCTCTCTATACACCCGTTAGGAATTTGATTCCTACTATCGAAGATTTCTTATTTCTTGCTCAATTTATCAAACATCACTCTGTCCTTTGTATATTCATATCTTTATAGTGGCATCATTTTTTCAAGTTTGTTCCGCCCCAATTATAAAAAAGCAGCCACCCCGCAATCGAGATGGCTGCTACATGCATTTTATGATTGAGAATTACTGTCCTTCGATGGCTTTCAGTTTTTCGGCATCGTTCAGATTGTAGTAGATATTACGTAAGGCATATTTGAAATCGGGGTCTCCGGGTTTCAATTCGTATGCTTTCTCGTAATACGGACGTGATTTCTCAAACAACGGAAGTACTTCATTTTCGCGGGCTTCGGCATATTTCACGTTGTCGGTTATCGAACTGATTTCGTTGTTCTTTTGCACGGCAAGATTGAAGTAGATACGGCCCAAATTACCCAAGGCATCGGCATATGAAGGATTGATTTCGATGGCCTTTTCAAAGCATTCAATCGATTGGTCATATTTTTTCTGTGACTCGTACAGATTACCTTTTACATTCCAATACTCGGCATTGTTGGGGTCATCGGCCAAAATCGATTCGAGGGTGGCAATGGCATCATCGTATTTTCCGCCATAGATGTAGAGGTTGATCAGTTTCAAGGTGTAGGTATTCTCCTTTTGCATCTTGGGCTGACCGGCTTCGTCCATCACAGGATTACCATTCTCATCTCTTACCTCAACCATCTCGTTTTTGAACAGCTTCTCACCTTCTTGGAGTGTCTTGATCAGATTGACGGTATCCTGCGTTTGCTCATATTCATAAACCAGGTATTTGTAGATGTCGTTTTGGTTGTATCCGTTACCTTTTGCATCATTCAGGGCTTTGATGGCCAATGCATTGTCTTGGGTTTGCAGGGCGGCCAAAGCTCTGTTGAATTCCAACATGGCGATTACGGAGTCGGCAGGAAGTCCCGATTTCTCATCTTTCATGATCGAGAGTTTGGGAATATCCAGATAAATTCCCCATACGTCATAGGCCTTCTTGTACTCTTTCTGGTTGAAATAGTATACTCCGGCATTAACGTAACCGTCGATATTTTGTTTCAAGATTTTACGGATATCCTTTACATATTTGGGTTTTACCTTCCCTTTTTCATTGGGTAAGGTGTCCAAAGCAATGGATTGCAGAAAATAGTCATAACTCTTTATCAATGCCTCATACATGGGGCCATCACCGTTTTGTAAAGTCAATCCCAACGTTTTCTGCACGTTGTCTTTCTCAAAAGCAGAATTCTCGATAAAACCGGCTACGTACCAGGTTTTTGCATCGTCTTTGGTTTCAGGATTGGTAAGAGCTCCTTGAATATCGGTACGAGCCTCCTGGAAATTGGGATTTTCCATTTTTGCCTCACTGAAAGCCCGGTTCACGGCTTTCTTTTGACCGAATGCGCAAATGACCGATAGCAGTAATACTGCCGTTAATGTTGTTTTTTTCATTGCGTGTTTTATTTTAAAGTTAATAATTTTATTCTGTGACTTCGGTAACGCTGTCGTCTTGCAGGTTCTCGTCGACACTGTCCGACAATACTTTGCAAACCGAGGCGATTTCGTCGTTCCGTTTTTCCAGATTAATCAACCGAACGCCTTGTGTTGCCCGGCCCATTACCCGTACATCGGCTACTTTCATGCGCAGGGTGATACCCGACTTGTTGATGATAACCAGGTCATTCTCATCGGTTACGCATTTGATAGCAACCAGATAACCAGTTTTTTCGGTGATATTCAAGGTTTTCACTCCCTTTCCTCCACGGTTGGTGATGCGGTAGTCTTCGATGAGCGAACGTTTGCCATAACCTTGCTCCGATACGACCATGATGGTCTCTTTCTCGGGGTCGTTGACGCAAATCATTCCTACGACGGCATCGTCATCGTTGTCGAGGGTCATACCCTTTACTCCGGTGGCATTACGTCCCATTTCACGCACAGCACTTTCGTGGAATCGAATAGCACGGCCGTGACGGTTGGCGATAACGATTTGGCTGTCGCCGGTAGTCAGTCTCACTTGTATTACCTGGTCGTCTTCGCGAATGGTGATGGCATTCACACCGTTCTGACGGGGACGCGAATAGGCTTCGAGTTTGGTCTTCTTGATGATACCCTTGCGGGTGCAGAAGAGCAGGTTGTGCGACATGTTGTACTCGGGATCCTGCAATCGTTTCACGCGGATAAAGGCATTGACTTTATCATCGGAGTCGATGTTAAGCATGTTCTGTATGGCACGACCTTTGGAGCTCTTGGAGCCTTCGGGAATCTCATATACTTTGAGCCAGTAGCATTTACCTTTCTGAGTGAAGAAGAGCATATAGTTATGCATCGAGGCCGGATAGATATATTCGATGAAATCCTCCTCACGGGTATTGCTGCCCTTGGCGCCTACTCCACCGCGGTTCTGAGCCCGGAATTCGGAGAGCGGAGTCCGCTTAATGTAGCCCATGTGCGAGATGGTGATAATCATTTCGTCATCGGCATAGAAGTCTTCGGCATTGAACTCTTCCGAAGCATAGATGATTTCGGTTTTGCGTTCGTCGCCGTATTTCTCTTTGATTTCGAGAAGCTCGTCTTTCATCACTTTCATGCAGACGGTATCGTCGGACAAGATTTGGTGATAGTAGGCAATCATCTTTTCGATGTCGGCATATTCGTTACGCAGTTTGTCCTGGTCAAGACCGGTCAACTGCCCGAGCCGCATGTCGACGATGGCCTGAGCCTGTTTATCGCTCAACGAGAAGCGTTCCATCAACCGGGTACGAGCCTCTTCGCGGGTTTGTGACGCTCTGATGATTTTGACTACCTCGTCAATGTTGTCCGATGCGATGATAAGACCTTCGAGTATGTGAGCACGCTCCTCGGCTTTGGCTAAATCGAACCGTGTGCGACGGATAACCACCTCGTGGCGGTGATCGATAAAGGCTTCGAGCAACTGTTTCAGATTCAGCGTTTGAGGACGGCCGTTGACCAACGCAATGTTGTTGACACTGAACGAAGACTGTAAGTCGGTCATTTTGAACAGTTTGTTCAAAATGACGCTGGCATTGGCATCTTTCTTTACCTCGATGACGATGCGCATACCGGCACGGTCCGATTCGTCGTTGATGTTCGAGATGCCTTCCAGTCGCTTCTCTTCAACCAGGTCGGCTATCTTCTTAATCAACTCCGATTTATTGACGGCATAAGGGATTTCCGACACGATAATCGATTCGCGGCCGGTATTGCCGTCGACCTCGATTTCGGCTTTGGCCCGAATTACGATACGCCCCCGACCGGTCTCAAAGGCATCTTTCACGCCGGCAAAACCGTAGATGATACCTCCCGTGGGGAAATCGGGAGCCTTGATGTACTGCATCAACTCTTCAATGGTGAGGTCGCGATTGTCAATCAGAGCAACCGAGGCATCGATACACTCCGACAGGTTGTGGGGAGGCATATTGGTAGCCATACCTACGGCAATACCCGACGCCCCGTTTACCAGCAACTGAGGTATGCGGGTGGGCAATACGGTAGGCTCTTCGAGCGTATTATCAAAGTTGGGCGTAAAGTCGACCGTATCCTTCTCGATATCGCGAAGCATCTCTTCGGCAATGCGCGAAAGACGGGCTTCGGTGTAACGCATGGCAGCAGGACTGTCACCATCGACCGAACCGAAATTACCCTGGCCGTCGACCAAGGGGTAGCGCAAGGACCAAGGCTGGGCCATACGTACCAAGGCATAATATACCGACGAATCGCCATGCGGGTGATACTTACCTAACACGTCACCGACGATTCTCGCAGATTTCTTATAAGGTTTATCCGACGTGTTTCCCAGTTTGTCCATTCCGAACAACACCCGGCGGTGTACCGGTTTGAAACCGTCGCGCACATCGGGCAAGGCTCGAGCTACAATCACCGACATGGAATAATCGATGTAGGCCGATTGCATCTCCTGATTGATGTCTATTTTTAGAATTCTATCTTGGTCAATCATTTATTAGTAAAAATTGGTTATACATTGAATGTTTAGCGTACAAAGATAACCATTTTTTGAAAAATCGAGGAATCTATCTGAATAAATAATCCTCGGCAAACGGGAAAATTCGGCATATTATTTGTTATATACAAGAAGTACCGTTTACCTGCCATTATTTGGTATAAAGATGGTATATTTGCTAAATCAATATAAGGAGACAGATTTGTTTATGGAAAGAAACTTTTCACAACATGTTAAGGAGATTCTCGGTTACAGCCGGGAAGAAGCCGAACGCCTTCAAAATTCCAACATCGTTCCCGAGCACTTGCTGCTGGGGATTATACGCGATGGCTCCAACCGTGCTGTCGACGCATTGGTTGGGCTGGGAGCTTCTCTTCGCACGATAAAGAGTTCCCTGGAAAATGAACTATCCGCTTCCAACAATCATATGGAGCAATCAAGCGAGCTGACAATCAGCAAGAGTACTGACAGAGTCTTGAAAATGAGCATGCTCGAAGCCCGGTTCATGAAGAGTCAGGAGACCGATACCGAGCATTTGTTGCTGGCTATCTTGAAAGAGTCGGACTCTCCTGCCGCACAGATTCTGCACACGAACGACATCACCTACGACGAGGTATCGGCCTTTTTAAAAGGTAATGGCGACACACCTCGTGAGGAGTCGACACAACGTCCCTCCCCTCGCGACATGGGCGCCGGGTTTACCGATGACGATGACGACGAGTTGGAAGACGAGCGCAACTATCGTCGGGAACAACAAGGAGGCAGCAGCAGTGCAGCTACACAACGAAGCGGCAACGACACGCCGGTGCTCGACAACTTCGGTACCGATATGACCAAGGCGGCCGAAGAGGGGCGTCTTGATCCCGTGGTAGGTCGGGATAACGAGATTGAGCGGTTGGCCCAGGTACTGAGCCGAAGAAAGAAAAACAATCCGGTACTCATTGGTGAGCCGGGTGTAGGTAAATCGGCTATTGTCGAGGGACTTGCCCTGCGAATCGTACAGCGCAAAGTATCGCGGGTATTGTTTGACAAACGACTCATTTCGCTCGACATGGCTTCGATTGTAGCCGGTACCAAGTATCGCGGCCAGTTCGAGGAGCGTATCAAGGCAATTTTGAACGAGCTCTCGAAGAACCCCAATATCATTTTGTTTATCGACGAGATTCATACCATCGTAGGGGCTGGCGGTGCTACCGGTTCGCTCGATGCCGCCAACATGCTGAA
>DXDM01000058.1 GCA_019115485.1 Candidatus Barnesiella excrementavium
AGTCCTTTGCTCTACCAACTGAGCTATGGCACCATCATTTTTGTGAGTGCAAAGATAGAATTAAATTTTATTATCCACCTAATTTTTTACGACAAAAATGAAAAAGATTGGACATTTCTCTTTTTCATGAAATATTTTTGGCCTATTCGTTTTTGCTTTTCTCAAACTTTATGTATCTTTGTCCCCGCAAATCCAAGTGCGGGGTGTAGCACAGTTGGTTAGCGCGCCACGTTCGGGACGTGGAGGTCGGACGTTCGAGTCGTCTCACCCCGACACTTAATCGCAATCGATTGGAATACAATCGGTTGCGATTTTTTTGTTCAAGAAAATTCCTTTGACTCTCTTTGTTGTTCGGCGGTTGGCCGGTAAATTCGTTCGGATTGTGAGTCTCTGTTTTTGGGGTAATGCTCTGATTAAAGCCTTAAATATTGTTGAAATATAAAAAAATGACTATCTTGGCAGAACTTAAACCGGGATTATGAAACGAGTGAGAATCTATGAGGAGAAACCGAACGAGGCAGAGATTGCCAAGGCGGTGAAGGTGTTGCGCGACGGTGGTATTGTTATCTATCCCACCGACACGGTTTATGCCCTGGGGTGCGATGCCTTGAATGTGCGGGCTGTGGAGCGGATTTGCCAAATCAAGGGCATCAATCCGCAGAAGGTGAATCTGTCGATTATCTGCCGGGAGTTGAGTTGGGTGAGCGAATATGCCAAGTTGAGCAACCTCTATTTCAAATTACTGAAACGGAACCTGCCGGGAGCATTTACCTTTATCCTGCCCACGAGTTCCTCGTTACCCAAAATCTACAAGAACCGCAAGACGGTGGGAATCCGTATTCCCGACAACGCCATTACTTTGGCCTTGGTCGAGGCGTTGGGTAATCCGTTGCTGACAACCTCGGTGGCCATCGATGAGGAGGAACCCGAGTATGGTACCGATCCCGAGTTGATTGCCGAGCGTTACGAGTCGGTGGCCGATCTGATAATTGACGGCGGCGAGGGGGGTACGACACCGTCGACCACGGTCGATTGTACGGGCGATGAGCCTGTTATTCTGCGCGAAGGGAAGGGCGAATTGCAGGAGTAGTTGCTTGTCTGGTGCGATAATCGCTGGGAATGAGGTAGATAACCAATTTCAACAGGCAGTTAAAAGATTATGCAAAGTTTATAAAAAATTAATTGTGGAAATTTTTCCATAATGTTGAAATAGTTGTAATTTTGCGGAACAGAGAGAAAGAAAAGAATTTGTAGTATTAACTTTTTATAAACCTAACAATTATGTCAAAAGTATCGGTTATCGGAGCTGGAAACGTGGGTGCAACTTGCGCAAACGTGTTAGCATTCAGAGAAATTGCAGATGAGATTGTTCTGCTCGACATCAAAGAAGGCGTGTCGGAAGGCAAAGCCATGGATATGATGCAGGCTGCTGTAACGGCAGGATTCTCTTCGCGTATCAAAGGTGTAACCAACAACTACGAGGCTACGGCCAATTCGGATATGGTAGTGATTACGTCGGGTATTCCTCGTAAACCGGGTATGACTCGTGAGGAGTTGATTGGTGTAAACGCCGGTATCGTGAAATCGGTAGTCGAGAGTGTATTGAAATATTCTCCCAATGCCGTTATCCTCTGTGTAAGCAACCCGATGGATACAATGACCTATTTGATTCACAAGGTATCGGGTCTTCCCAAAAACCGCATTATCGGTATGGGTGGCGCACTCGACAGCTCGCGTTTCAGATATTATCTGAGCCAGGCTTTGAACGCCAACCTGTCGGAGGTTGAAGGTTTCGTTATCGGTGGCCATGGCGACACGACGATGATTCCCGTAACCCGTTACGCTACTTACAAAGGTATGCCCGTATCGGAACTGTTGAGTGCCGAGGCTTTGCAGAAAGTGGCTGCCGACACGATGGTAGGTGGTGCTACGCTCACCGGCCTGCTGGGTACTTCGGCCTGGTATGCTCCGGGTGCTGCTTCGGCTTCGGTCGTTGAGGCTGTGCTGGGCGACCAGAAACGTTTGGTTCCTTGCAGCGCCTTGCTGGAAGGTGAGTATGGCGAAAGCGACCTCTGCATCGGTGTTCCCTGTGTATTGGGTCGCAATGGTATCGAGAAGGTGGTTGAACTGAAACTCAACGACGCCGAGAAAGAGGCATTTGCCAAGAGCGCCGCTGCCGTTCACAAGACCAATGCTGCTCTTGCCGACGCTTTGAAATAAGGTACTGACCGTTATATTTCGTTAGGCTGCCGCCCGGTTTTCACCGGGCGGCAGTTTTTTATCTGGGAATTTAAAAATGAGAGAGCCATAAACGAAACCGTTTATGGCTCTCTCGCGCTGCTCCACAAGAGTGGTATCTTATGGAGTCACTGATGTTTGTTATTCCATCAGTGACTTTGTTCCTTTTTGGATTATATTTCGTGGTTTTTCCCGAAGGTAAAGTTGATGCCAAAGCTGAGATTGGCCCGGGCATGATTGATGGGGATAAACTGTTTGGAGTACTGTGTGGCAAAATAGTCGGTACCGATGAAGAAGTTGAATCCCGGAGCGCAGATATTGAGAATGGCTCCCACGGAACTGCCCATATTGGAAACCGAGCCGTTGAGTGTGAGATGCAGTGCCGAGAGGGGACGGAAATTGATGGCGGCCATGCCTTCGGCATAAGTGCGATAACCCACAAAACGGGTGGTGGAGAGGAGGCCGAAGGAGATGGCGTTGTCGAGTATGCAATATTCGGCTCCCACCCGAAGGGTGGTGCGGAGCGAGTTGCTTACCGATTGCTGGTCGGTCTTGTAGAACTTGGTCAGGGCCTTCAAGTCTTCGCCCAGTTGGTCGGCTTTTTCCTCAAAAGGGTTGTTTCCGTTTTCGTCGTCCTCGGCACCGATGTTGTCGAATCCCGTGTACAGGAACTCTTTATTGGGGTCGGTTTCGGCACGAGTCAGGTTGTTCCATTGCATGAAGCCGATGTCGGTCAATGCGGCCGACAGGGTGAGGTTGTCGATAATTTCATAGGTGGCTCCCAAGTCAAATCCCAGTCCGAATCCGGCCAACCCGAAATTGTTCCCTACTTTATAATCGGTTATTTCGCCCGTTTCGGGATCGGTGGTCAGTTCGAGAAGCGAGGTAGCCTGCAAGTGTCCCGACTGTTTGATTCTCCATTCGTCCTGCGACATGGTAATGTCCATGCGGTCGATACGAGCTTCGGCGTGAGCGGCACCGAGCAGTACTTTTACTTTGGCGCCTACACTCAGTTTGTCGTCGATGTCACGGGCGTGACCCAACGCCAGTTCCAGGTAGTTACTGCTTGTGGCCGTGATGTTGCTCATGTCGTAGCGGGTTACACCTGTGGCATTCTGTCCGGTTTTAAGGAATTGAAAAATCTCTTTGGGCATGTAGGCCCCCGTATTGCTTTTAAGTGCCAGGTTAAAGGTGTTCTGTCCGCCCCAGGCCCAGAACCCGAACGAGATGATGTCCATACCCAAGTCGAGTTCCAGTGTATTGTTGGAGGTTAGTTTACTCAGGAATTCGTCGGCGTCGACATCGGGGTGCAGAAAAGTGACCAGTTTGTTGTCGCGGGGATAGAGAAAGGTGCCCAGTCCCAAATTGGAGTTCACCCCTACATATACGTTGTTGAGCAGAGGCAGGCTGACATAGTTGTTGGGAGTTTTGAGAGCCGGGTTCAGTTGGTTCCGCCTGGTCATTTTTTCCATGAAGTAGGAAGAGTTGAGGGTCGTTTGAGCCGACAGTCCGGTCGAAAATATCCCTGCCAGGCAAGAGATTACTATATATTTGATAGCGTATTTCATCGTTTCTTCGGGTTTAATCCATTATAAATCTTCTAAGTCCATTTGTGCTCCGTCGGGGAGTCGAGCCGAGAGGTGTACGACGACAAATTGGTCGGGACGTAACGTGACATCGTGATTATCCTGGTTGCTACCCCCGATTTGAATGGCCAGTTTGTCGAGCTCTTGCAGGGCATTTGCCCGATCCTCCTTGATGGTCAGATTGACTTGTGTCGATTGGATTGACTGCTCGTTGCCATCGCTGTTGGGGGCGGCCTCTATCATTATCTGATCGGGGAGTGTGAGCCCGGTGAGGGGATTGCCGTTGCGGTCGTAGGGCTTGATTGAAAGGCTCAGTTCCAGCGGGATAGCGTTGTCGACTTGCATGTTGAGTTCGATATGCTTCACCTTGTCCGAGATATCGCTGAGGTCACTGTGTATGTTGTCAATGGTGTCGTTGTAGAAGATGCTGAGGTTATCGAATTCGAGCGGTACATTGATGTCGTAGTCGACATCGAGGTTGTAATCGCCTTTACCCAGCGAGATGGTTTGGTCGTCGGTTTCACTTTCGATTTTGACCTCGGTCACCTTGATGTCGATTTGGTCGGGAATGGTGTTCAGCAGCGAGGTGAGTGATCCCGATTCTATTTCGGGTGAGTTGCGGTTGATGTGGAAGGTACTCTTCTGCCCTCCGGCAATTTTCAAGGCAAGCGACACGACATTGCCGTTGACTACTTGTCCGTTCTCGTCGAGCGGTGTTATCTGGAACCGGGTAGAGATGGGAGCTCCGATGGGATTTTGTACCGACAGGTTGAGCGAGAGATCTTTCACTTCGAGCGAGGTACCCTCTTCTTTCAGGAAATCGGGCAGGTCGGAGAGCGATACCGACGTATTTATATCGACATTAGGTACAATGGTACCGGCCACCTCCTTGATGCGTATTTGAGGGGTAGCCAGGTCGAGACGCGGCTGTACCTTTACCTGGGTGTCTGTAAGGTCTTCGGTACCAATCGCTACTTTATCGGCATAGACCTTGCCTTCGAGGCTGATTGCGTCGGTGAGGATAAGTGTGCCGTTCTTGACAGTCGGGTCGGAGAATCCATAGACTGTTACCGGAATGGATACGACGCCCGAGCCTTGGTTCAATTCGATGGTTTTCGAAATGAATATGGAGGAACCGCTTTTTACGAGATCTCCCTGGCTCTCGTCGATGCCAAAGTCAATGACTTCGGGAAGATTCAGTTTGACGCCGGCCAGGTAGATGTCATGTAAAAAGCTGGGCATGCCCGATATTTCGATAGACAACTCGGTTTGTAGTGTCTGGCCGTTATTGTCGGTAATCTTGATACTCTTTACATTTTTTACTTCGGCAGGCAGTTCGGTATTGACATTGAAATTCTCTTCCGTATCGATATTGGCTTCGAAAGCGACTTCGATATCAGGCATATCCAATCCGGGGATTTGAGGCAGCTCGGTAGTCGAGGCTTTAAAGTCCCGGATATAGGGATCGAAGTTCGGCGAGAAGTCATCGATAATCACCTCGTCGATAGCTTCGATATCTTCGGCGATATTGTCCGATTTGGTGATGACATATTTCCCGTCGATGACATGGAGCACGTCGCCCTCTTCAATCATGCGGCTCAATCTGATGGTATCGGTCTGTCCGATAGGCAAACTTAAATTTCCGCCGATACTTACCTCCAAATCGATGTCTTTCCCTAAGTCATAATCGGCATCGATGCATGAAGAGAATGTAAGAATAAGTCCCGTGAGACCACTTACAATAAACTTTGTAAAATTCATAGATAGAATGTGTATAAATCGATCGTTTGTATTTTAATAATGAGATTCCCTCTCCCCTTGATTTTGTATGCAAAGGTATCTCTTTTTTTTGTAATAGCTATGATTTTTTATCTGAAATGAGAGATTTATAATGTTTGGTAAAATTTGTCAAATGTAATGTGTTTGTAATATAACTCCCCCTCTTGCCGGGGGCAGGAGGGGGAGTATGGGGTACAGACCGGGTCGGTCGGGATTATTTGACGATGATAGTCTGTGCCGGAGTGCGGGCAATGATTTGCGGGGCATAGAGGCACTGTATGGTCGAGAGTCCCTGGGTGTATTCGCCGGGACGGTCGGCATTCAGCTCGTAGGTGATGACATAGGTGCCTCTGGGCAGAAAGTCGAAATAGAATCGGGTTTCGGCATTCTTCACCTCCTGGTAGTACCCGATGCGTTCGCGGTAGGTATAGCCCGAGAGCTGGTCGACCGGTTCGAGGCAGGCTGCCCGGCTGTCGGTGAGGCAGACAAACTGCATGTCTTGTCCCACGGTGAGGGTGAGCCGTACGGCCACGCGGTCGCCGGTTTTCAGCATTACGGTGTTGATGGGGACGTAGGTGCCCGAGGGTTGGCGCACGAGTATCTGCCGGTCGAGAGCCAACTCGTTGACCGAGGCGGCCGACACGTTTTTCACATCGTCGTAGTATTGCCAGTAAAGGGCGCCCCACGAAGGCTGCCGGTGGTTGGTCGAGATGACGGCCGTTGCATCGGCTGCCGTCACCTGGTTGCCCGGCAGGCTGTATTCGGTCAGTCCCAGGAAGGGCTCTTCGGGCGAGTATTTCATCTCCTGGCCGCCCCATACGATAACGGGTTGGGCCGAATCGGCCGCCAGCCAGTCGGTGCCGCCGTAGAGCAGGGCGTAGATGGCTTCGAGGGTCGAGGGTACCGACTCCCATTCGTTGGTCTGTTTTTGGGCGAGCAGCCAGCGGCGCATCTCGTCGAGCTCGTTGGTGACGGGGTCGACCGCCGTGAAGGCGGCGATGAGGGCGCATTGCTCCTGCACGGCACTGTTGCTGTACCCGTAGGAGGAGCGGTTGTTGGGCCAGAACATACCCTTGTCGGGGGTGGTTACGGCATACTGGCGCAGCGAGGCGACAATCTCGCGGGCCACGTCGGTGAATCCGTAGCGTTGCAGCGTGATGGCGGCGTAGGCTTTCTCGATGGTCGAGAGGGGAATCCATTGTTTGAGCCGTTCCATCATCGCCTGGTGTATCCCGAGGGTCTGTCCCAGCGGAATGTCCTGGTAGGAGGAGCGGGTCAGCAGGTAGCAGATGTCGTTGTAGGAGAGGGGGGCATTGGGTTCAAGTCGGCGTTGCCGTTCGACGGTTCGGTCGAGGAAGGCGATGGCCACGGTCTGCATCTCGTGTATCGTGCTGTCGTCGAGGGGTACACCCAGTGCACGCAGCCGGGCGAAGCCTTCGAGTATGTTCATCGTGACCCATGGGCTGGCCGGCATACCCTGGAACCAGCTCCAACCGCCGTCGCTGCCTTGGAGGTTTTGCAGTTTGAGAATGGCTTCGCGCGAGAGCCGGTTGGCCCGGTTGGTATCGAAGAGGGTGGCCAGTTGCTGCATGCGTTCGGTCTCGTTGTCGGCTTCGAGTACCCACGGGGTAGCCGAGAGCAGAATCTGCTTCAACTCTTCGTTTTGAGACAGGAGTGAGGTGAGGTTCTTGCCTCCGGTGGCTTGCCACGACTCGATGGCCTGGGCGATGCGCGGGTTGCTGCGGGCCATCGACGAGGCTAGGCTGTTGGCATAAAGCACGGCTGCGATTGAGATGGCGTCGTTGTCGGTCAGGTCGGTAAGGGGGGGCAGAGCCTGCACGGCATACCAGGCCGGATTGTTGCAGTATTGCAGGGTCATGCGCAGGCTCTCGACTGTGGGCGATTGCAGTTTCTTCTCCATGTCGGGCATCACTACGGGGACAGTTTGCTCTCCGCCGGGAATGTAGAAGGGCTTGCTGTCGGTCACCAGTACCTTGGCGGGCAGTATGGGCAGAATCTGTTGTTCGCCGTCGCTGTGTTGCAGGGTCGAGGCCTGGGCCCGGAATCCCAGCAGTTCGACACCCTCGGGCACGGCAAAGGTGTAGTCGACGGTGCGGCTGTTGCCAGGGTCGATGATGAAGGCCGACTGGCTGGACTGAATCACCCGGTCGGTATAGGGGTCGAAGAGTTCGAAGCGAACGGTTCCGTCCTGAGGAGCCTCGCTCTGGTTCTGTATGGCGGTAGCGATGGTCACGTGGTCGCCCTGGCGCACGAAACGGGGGAGGTTGGGCGACACCATGAGCGGTTTGCTGGCAACGCTCTGTGCCTCGTAGCGGCCGCTGAACAGTCCTTGCGTGTAGGCCAGGGCGAGGAATTGCCAGGTGGTGTTCTCGTTGGGTACGGTAAACGAGAAGGATACCTGCCCCAGCGAATCGGTGGTGAGCGAGGGGTAGAAGAAGGCGGTGCTTACCTCGTCGGTGCGCAGGGGAGCATCGGACCGTGTATTCTCGTCGGCCAATTCTTCTCTGACTATCGAGGGGGCTGTTAGCCCCTTGGCGGCAGCGTTGTTGGCGCTCTTGGTCACCACCACCTCGTCGAGTGCGGCTTCGGCTTCATTGATTTGTATGCCCGATGCCATTGCTTTGGACGCAAAGATGGGGAAGCGTCTGCTACTACCGTCCAATAGGTTGAAGAAGAGGAACTGCGTAGCCGTCTCGTCGGGAGTAGACAGGTAGTCGGGACGAACGGTCACTTGCAGCCGTCGGCTGTAATGGTAGTCGGTCGAGGGTTGTGTCGAAATGCGTGCATAGGGTATCGGAGCCGGAGCATCGAAGGCCCAGTTGTGCGAGCGAATGGCCTGCATCGAGGCGTCGAACATCTCGGCCATGAAGCGGGCCGTGACGGGATTGCCTTGGGCGTCGGTCACCGAGAAGGTCCAGTTTTCGAGATTCCCCGGCAGCAGTTTGTCGCGGAAGGTCGAGGTTTTGAGGCTCAGTTTCCGGTCGGGCGTAGCCTGACGTATGGTTACCCGGGCCGTCTTCATCTCGCCGTCGCGTACGATGAGCAGACTGATGGTGGCCACGTCGCCAAACGACTTGTCGAATTTGAGCGAGAGAGTCTTGCAGCGGTTGCTCAGTTTGAGCAGACGGGTCTCCACCAGATGGTCGGGCGTATAGATGGAGTAGTAGAGGTAGCCGTCGCGCAGCGAGGTACCCACGGGAATTTTTACCGTCTCGCCCACCCGGGCGGTGATGTCGGTGCGGGGCAGCCAGATTTCGGCAAAGCAGGGCGGCTGTTTGTCCTTCTCGCCGTACAGTACGAAATTGCACTCCGAGCGGATAATCCGTTTCGACTCGTCGTTGCTGAATGCCACGATGCGGTAGGGACCCGACGCCCATTTCGTGAAGTCGGGGTAGAGGGCCCGTCCGTCGGCGCCGATGGTCACCTCGCCCACCTGCATCTTGATTTTGAGGCTGTCGAGCGGTTGCCCTTCGGTGTCGTTGTAGAGCGAGTAGAAGACGAGTCGGCAGGCGCGCTCGACGGTCTGTCCGTTGAGGGTGCGCACCTGGGCCTTGATCTGTCCGGCCGACTGGAACTTGTCGAGATAGCGGGGGGCGGATACCGTGATGAAATAGGGCGAATCGCCCACCTGTACCGAGGTCGATTGCTCCACGGTCTCGCCGGTGGGAGCGGTGACGGTTGCTACGATTTGATAGAGGTAGGCCTGTTCGCGGTTGATATTTCCCTCGAAGGAGTCGCGTTGCGGGATAAAGGTGATGGCGAAGTTACCCGAGGCGTCGACCGTAGTGGTGCGACTCTCTATCTCTTCGCGGCCGGAGGGCAGGTAGTAGCGGAAGAAGGGGTTGGCCTGCCGGTAGATGGTGTATTGCACCGAGGCTCCTGCTTGCGGAACTCCACTGTAACTGCGGGCCGACCCTTGCAGGGTGACCGGTTTGCCGAAGCTGGTCCCCTCGGTCACCGGTTTGAACTCGACGCGGAACATGGGAAGCTTGTATTCGGCCACTGCAACGGTGAGCCGGTTGCTCCACGACTGGTTCACCCGCAGGGTGTAGTCGCCCAGCAGGTTGCCGCGGGGAATGACAAACGAACCTGTGAACTGGCCGTAGGCGTCGGTGGTGACTTCGGTCGAAGCCACCTCGCGCGACGAGGGGTCGAGCAGGGAGACCGTGCAACGCTCGTTGGGCACGGTGCGGCTCTCGCGGGTCGAGTTGATGTAGCGTATACCCGAGAAGTAGAGCGTCTGTCCCGGCCGGTAGAGCGAGCGGTCGGTGAAGAGCGCAGTGCGGGTATCGTTGTCGTCGCGGTCATAGAGCCCCGGAGAGGAGAGTCGGGTGGCCGGTGCGAAGCGGTCGAGAGCCGTCGAAACCTGGGCAAAGAGGAATCCTTCGCCCTCGGTGTCGACGAGGCAGAGGCCGTTCTTGTCGGTGTGCAGCCGGGTCTTCTCGGTGGCGTTTGTACCTTGGTAACTCTCCGATTGGTAGAGTACCACCTCGGCCTTGGGCAGGGGCTTGCCGGTGCGGGCATCGACCGCAATCAGTTCCATGCGTTTGTCGGCGGCCGGCTGTGTGATGACCTTTATCCCCGATACGGTATAGTAGCTGGTCGACGGTTGAGCCATGCCGTCGATGAGCATCTCGACCACATAGAGGCCGGGGGCGAGTTGCGGGAAGACAATGTTCCGTTGGCGGATTACGAGCGAGAGGGTGTCGCCGATGGCGTAATCGTGGTTATAGACACACTCATCGCGGTTCCAGTTCTGCGGGGTAAAGTAGTAGGTATTCTGCTCGGCTATCGAGAGAGGTTCGGGCTGTCGGTAGATGCGCAGGCCAAGGATATCGATGTTGCGGTAGGAGAGCCGCACGCTGTCGGTCTCACCCGGATAGGCTACGCTGGGCAGAGAGGTGTAGGCTTCCCGGGCGGTGAGAGTGTTGCGCAGGTTTATCAGCAGGTTGATGTCGCGATACTTGGGGAAGGCTGCTATCCATTGGTTGCAGAGGTCGAGTGCCCGGCGGGCATCGTCGTAACGGCTGGTATCCCACAGGGCCGATGCGAGAGTAGAGGCCACTTCGACCGAATAGGGCTTGTCGCGGTAGCTTTCGAGCAGAGCGTTCAACTGGTCGATGTAGTTGCGGAAGAGGCTCTCTTCGTCGCTGTTGTAGTAGAGGTTTTCGCCCAGGTATTCGAGCCGTTGCAGGTCCCACATCATGAGCGGGGCCGAGCCCGCCTCGGCGGCATGCGCTTTGAGCGCTTCGGCATAGAGTTGGAGGATGCGGCCGTCGGGCTGCTTCTTGTCGTCCAGGACGATGGTTGTAAACTTCTGTGCCGGTACCAGCAGTTCTTGGCGGGCAATCGGTTGGACAGGCGAGTAGCTGCTCTCCTGCTTGTAGAGGTCGATGGCTTCGCCCACCACGAAGTCGTAGAGGGTGGGGCGGAAAATCGAATCGCTGCCGATGGTGAGGGCCTGGCGATAGGTACTTACCGGCGTAGCCAGCAGTTCCTGTGCGGGGGCTGTGGCCTGGGTGAGGAGGGTGTCGATTTTGGACATGAACATGTTGGCGCTCCAGGTTTCAAGCGGCTGGGAGAAGTCGTCGACCTCGTCGCGCAGGTGTATTCGGTAGTTATCCTCGAGATAGAGGTGGTACAACCGGGCCGAGATGAGGCGCAGCAGACTCTGCTCGGCGGTGTTTTTCGAACGGTCGGCCAGCGATTCCGTCTGGCCGATGATGGCGGGGAGACTGTCGCGGTCGATGAGCAGCCGGGCAGCCGACTGTTTCATGATCGAGGCGATGACGGCCGGCGCATCGTGTCGGGCCAAGGCCTGTTTCAAGTCGATGGAGGCCGAATCGAGGGCCTCCCTGGGAGCCGCGACAATTTGTTCCTCGGCCGATAATTCTTGTTTCATAGTATCTGTTCCTGTCGTGTTAATCAGAGCGTTGGCTCCGACGATAGCTCCTAATGAAAAGAGAGTAGCCACGATAATCCATGTTCCTTTTTTCATACGCGAAATGTTAATATGTTGGACTACTATAAATAAAATTTACTTAATCGTATACATCTATACAGATGCCGTGCAGGTCACGGACGCTGCATGAGGTGTCCGCTTTTTCCGTTGATGCGGTCCACGACCACGGCAATGGCACCGTCGCCGGTCACGTTGCAGGCGGTACCGAAACTGTCCATGGCAATGTAGAGGGCAATCATGAGGGCCTGGGCCGTCTCGTCGAATCCCAGCATGCTTTCGAGTATGCCCAGGGCGGCCATGATGGCTCCGCCGGGCACGCCGGGCGCGGCGACCATCGTGATGCCCAGCATGAGAATGAACCCGCTGAAATCGAGGGTGTGTATGGGCATGCCGGCCATCATCATGATGGCCATGGCGCAGGCGGTGATTTTCATCGTGCTGCCCGACAGGTGTATGGTGGCACACAGGGGTATAACAAAGGTGGCGATGTTTTTGCTCACCCCGTTTTTAAGGGTTTGGGCCAGGGTGACGGGTATGGTGGCCGCCGACGACTGGGTGCCGAGTGCCGTGGCATAGGCGGGCAGCATGTTTTTGAGCAGCCGCAGGGGATTCTTGCGGGCCACCAGCCCGGCCAGCGAGAACTGGATAAGCAGCAGGAGAATGTGCAGCACGAAGATAACCACGATGATTTTGACAAAGACCGAGATGATGGAGGCTACCTGCCCCGAGAGGGTCATGTTGAGGAAGATGCCGAAGATGTGCAGCGGCAGTAGCGGTATGATGACCTTCTCGATGAGCAGCGAGATGATGTCGCGTAGGTCGGAGGCTGCCATGCGCAGCGTGTTGCCCTGTATGGCCGATAGCCCCAGCCCGATGCAGAAGGAGAGGAGCAGGGCGGTCATGATGTCGAAGGGGGCGGGCATCTCGACGGTGAAGAAGGGTTTGAGCGTGGTGGCTCCGGAACTGTCGATAGCCGTAGCCTGGGCCGAGCCGGCAATAAGTCGGGGGAAGATGGCTTCGCCGGTGAAATAGGTGAAGAAGCCCGAGAAGACGGTCGAGCCGTAGGCGATGAGCGCCGTGATGAGCAGCAACCGTCCGGCCCCCTTGCCCAGGTCGGCGATGGCGGGAATGATGAGGCCGATGATGATGAGCGGTATGGCAAAGTTGAGGAAGTTGCCGAAGAGACTGTTGAAGGTGACAAACACGCGGGCAACGGCTACCGGCAGGAACTGTCCCAGCAGGATACCGGCTGCGATGGCGATGAGCACTTGCCCCAGGAGCGAGACGCGAAATTTTTTCATGACAGGGAGTTTGTGTGTTTAGATGGAAAGGTATTGAAGATAATCCTTACGAAAACGGTGGCGCGGATTTCACTCTGGTGCGACGAACTGCGAGGCCGGGACGATTGTTGTGGTGACGTCGGTCGCTGCGACGAAGCGTTGCAGCAGTTCGACCGTCCAGCCGATGGCTTCGTCGAGCGGCATCTCTTCGCCGTAGGCGTTGATAAGCATCAGCAGATGACGGGTATTGAGTGCGATTTTCGTTCGCTCCTCGTCGCTGGTGGGGGTACCTATACCCCCTGTGCGGTCGCGGTAGACGGGCAGCCCCTCGATGTTGAGTACCCCTCGGCCGATACCGTGGAAGAGCTCGCCTTCACGGCCCACCCCCAGGGTGATGGTGTCGCCGTCGATGTGGTCGGCGTCGAAGGCTCCGATGGAGTAGCCCGCCCTTATGGAGACCAGGTTGCCCAGATCGACCAGCGTGTCGATGCGGTAGATGCCCATGCCCTTGACGATGCGCCGGCAGAGTGCTTCGGACGATACCCGGTAACGGTTGGGGTCTTTCCCGAAAGCCCGGTAGGCCTTGCGGGTAGCCTGTATGGCGGGACGTTTGTTGATTTCGTCGAGCCGGTAGGCGGCAGCGATGCGAGATTCCTCGTTGCCGATAAGTTGCCACAGCGCCGGGTCGCTCTCACTGTTGCTCACCCGGGCCTCAATCACCCCGATACGCAGGGCCGGACAGACGGTGGCGAAGGACTTTTCGATAGAGACGTTTTTCATACGTGATGCGTTTGTATCGTGTTTCCTTCAAAGGTAGCGATAAATTTCTTTTTTATGGACCGGAGGTGCCGGTTTTGTGTTAATAATATTATATTTGCAAGAGTTGTTAAGCCTACTATTAAAAACTATTTATATGAAAGCACATTTGCTGTCGCCCAATGGCGCATTGAAAACAGGGTGGGCACTGACCCGCAAGCACTTTATTGTCATGCTCGGCCTTTTGCTGGGTATCATGGTCCTGTCGTGGATTATCTCCATGGTGGGAGGAACCGATATCTTTTCATTTCGTTACTGGGTGATATCTCTGGTGAACATTATCCTGCCGATATGGCTTGGGGCCGGTTTGAATAAAATCATGCTGAATGCCTATGCGGGCGAAGAACCTTCGTTCTCGGTCTTTGGCGACATGTTCCGTAAACTGGGCGGATTGATAGGTGTGAACCTGATTGTGGGAATTGTCAGCGCGCTGCCTTTGATTGTCGGGGTTATCATTTGGATTGCCGGTTTGGGAGCCAGCATGGCTGTGAGCGACCTTTCCGACCCGTATGAAATGGGATATGTATTGGGCTCAATGTTCAGTGGTACCACGGGTATCGTGTCCATTATTTTGGGGTTACTTTCGTTATACCTTACGCTTCGCCTGATGTTTGCGATTTATGCCTATGTCGACGATTTCTCGGTGGGTGTATTCGGGGCCATTCAGCGCAGCTGGTCGATGACTCATGGCAATATGGGCAAAATCATTCTCTGCTTCCTGATGATGATTGTACTCAATCTCATCGGCCTTGCGGTCTTGATTGTGGGCATATTGGTAACCCTTATCATCTCGGGCTTCATGATGGTGGCCATGTATGAGCAAATAAAGGAAAGCGAGCAATCGGCTGTTGTAGACGAGACTGCCGAATCTGCCGAGGAAATCACTGAGATGCCCGCCGATGAGCCGGAGCAGCCTGGGGAACCGGGTAGCGCCGAGTGATATGATTTGTTGAAACGTTTGATTCAATAACGGGCTCCCGGGCGTTGTCCATGCCGGGGAGTTTGTTGTTTTTATACAGGTGTGATGGAGAATTTCCGCTATAAAAATGAATACCTTTCCCCGCTGGGGCCGATGACGATGGCTGGCGACGGGGAGTGTCTGACGGGATTGTGGTTCGACGGGCAGAAGTATTTTCCCGGCCCTCTGTTGTGCGACAGTATCCCGGCTTCGCTCCCGGTCTTTGACCGGACGCGCGCCTGGCTCGACCGTTATTTTGCGGGCGAGGAGCCCGGACCGGTACCTCCGTTACGGCTGGTCGGTACCCCTTTCCGGCAGGCGGTATGGCACCTGTTGCAGGAGATTCCGCGTGGGCAGGTGGTTACCTACCGGGCTATTGCCCGGCAGTTGTCGCTGCTGCACGGTGGAGCTCGGGTGTCAGCCCAGGCTGTGGGGGGAGCCGTGGGGCATAACCCGGTGAGTATCGTGGTGCCCTGCCATCGGGTGGTGGGGTGTGACGGCCGCCTCACGGGATATGCCGGAGGGCTCGACCGCAAAGCCTCGCTGTTGCGGGGCGAGGGAATCGGTTGCGAGAATGACTTTTGTCGGGTCGTGCCGGGGGAGTGGCCCCTCACCGATGTAGGGCGATGAGACGATGAATTGATGAAACAGAAAACCAGGCGGCTCCCGTTTATCGGGGGCCGTCTGGCTGTTCAGGGGCGGGGACGTGCGGATTTCCCCGCTCCTGCGGTCGGAAGTAATTAGTTGATGATGGGGAATTCGATGGTTTCGCTCACCTCGTTCCAGTCTTCGATGGAGAAGTCGCCCGGGGTTTCGCCCGAAAGGATTTCGCCCAGAACGATGTTGAGGGTGAGTTTGGTATTGGGCGAGAGGGTCGAACTGAGGTTCTTGGTGAGGGTATGCTCGGTTCCGTTAGCCAAGGTGATGACCAGCTCCAGCGGCGGGTTCTCGGCCGAAGGGAATAACATGACGGTCGCGTTGCTCATTACGGTATTGTCGTCCGAACGTTCCAGATCGAATTTGACCACCTTGGTGGTGTTCTCGACTTCGGCCGTGTAGAAATTCATCTTCTCGGCGATGCCGCCTATGCGGGCCTGTATGCCAGTGATGGACGGACTGAACTCCGAGTTGTCTTCCATTCTGGTGATGATTCGTATCCCGGCCGTTACACGGGTGAGGGCAGCTTGCAAGTCCTCCTGCCCCACGTTGGCCGGCTTCACGGCATGTACCAGGTCATAGACCGGCATGTAGGTGCCGTCGGTATTGGCTCGCAGTCTGAAATAGAGCGTCGACAGGTCGGCATCCTGGGTAATACCCGGCTCGTTGATGGCCGGGGTGTTGTAGATGGGTTCGTCATATTTTGGGGTACCCCAGTAGACCATGTTGTAGGTGCCTACCGGCAGTTGCAGGGGGCGGTTGTATTCGCCGTAGATGTGGCCGTCGACAATGGTATAGTAGCCGTTGAACACGGTTTTCTTGTTGTTGATGTAGTTACCGTAGTAGGTTGAGGTCTCGGGATTGCAAGGGTAGATTTCGAGAATACCCGTGAAGGGGTTTTGGTTGAGCGGGTCGGCAATGCGGGCGCTCACATTGGGTGTAACCAGTTTTACCTCGGCGGGTTGAGCCGGTTCGTCACTCTTCTTGTCGTCGTCGCAACAGGCCGTAACTCCCGACAGGAGCAGCAGGGCGGTGGCCCCGAACAGAATCTTTTTCATAATGCACTCTTTTTAATAAGGGTTTGGTAAGATGTTGTGGAGATATAACAACCGTCGAGGGGAATTGTTTTGCCGTCAAGGTCCGGCGAGCAGACTGGGGCGACGGGTCTGGCGGAGGGTGACCGGCCGGGGTATAAAAAAGTGACCGATGTTGTGGAAAAATCGGGAATAATGGGTTACTTTGGGGTAGTGGATATGAAAAAGAAAAGTTGTGATGAAACAGAAAGAGAGTAAAGCGCCGGGTTCGACCTCTGCTTCGGACAGCCCGGCCAATCGCCCGGTGCGGTTTACGCCCGAGTCGATTACCTCGCTGGCTCCCGGCGAGGTGTTTGTCTTTGGCAGCAATCTGGCCGGCATGCACGGCGGGGGTGCCGCTCGGGTTGCCATGCAGCGCTTCGGGGCGGTGTGGGGACAAGGTGTGGGGTTGCAAGGGCAATCCTATGCCATACCGACCATGCAGGGCGGTGTGGAGACGGTTAAACCTTATGTCGACGAGTTTATCGCCTTTGCCCGGTCGCACCCCGAACTACGCTTCTATGTCACCCGCATCGGGTGCGGTATTGCCGGATTTCAGGATTGTGAAATAGCCCCGCTTTTTGCCGAGGCGTTGGGCGTGGCGAATATTGTGCTGCCCGAGTCGTTTGTCGCCGTGTTGCAATCGCGCTGAACGGCGGTGACCACCGAGGCCGGCAGGGCTTTGGGGTCGTGAGGCTTTGTCTTCTGTAACAGGTCGCGGGCGATGACGGCGGTCATGAGCAAGATGAGCGCCCCCAGCAGGCCGTAGAGCCACCGGGCCTGACGGCGCGAGAGCCGTGAGGTGAAGATGCGGCAGTTCTTGCTGTTGAAGAACCACTCCCAGTTGGCCATGGCGGCACCGAGCGAGAGTATGCCTGAGACGAGAAACAGGCAGAGGACGATAATCGCGGGTATGAGAGCCGGAGCGTGTTGCATATCGGGTACTGGGGAATCGGAGTTGTCCCGGTTAGAGGTCTATGTTGATGGTGCGGGCGCCGTTTTCAGTCTCGGCAATCTCGACATGCACGCAGTCGTCGGGGAGCAGCTCTTCGATTTTTTCGGGCCACTCGATGAAACAGAGGGCACCGCTGGCGAAATAGTCCTCGGCTCCCAGGTCGTAGGCCTCCTGCAATTTGTTGAGGCGGTAGCAGTCGAAGTGGTAGATGAGCTCGCCGGTCGTGGACGAACGGTATTCGTTGATGATGGCAAAGGTGGGGCTGTTGACGGGGTCTTCGACACCCAGCTCTTCGCACACGGCTTTGATGAAGGTGGTCTTGCCGGCACCCATCTCGCCGTGGAAGGCAAAGACGGTGTAGTCGCCCATGAGCTCGATGAACTGGCGGGCGGTTTGACGAATCTGGTCGAGGTTCTCTATGACAAGGGTTTTCATAATCGTATCTATTTTTTAGTGAGGGTAATTAGGGGTATCATCATCTCTTCCATGGAGATGCCGCCATGCTGGAAGGTATCTTTGTAGTAGCCCACGTAGTAGTTGTAGTTGTTGGGGTAGGCAAAGAAATCGTGGTTGGTGGCAAAGATGTAGGTCGAGCTGATGTTGGGCGAGGGAAGTCCGTAGCGCTCGGGCGACTTGATTTCATACACCTGTCTGGGATTGTAGCTGAGCGATTTGCCCACCTTGTAGCGCAGGTTGGTGTTGGTGTTCTTGTCGCCGATGACCTTGATAGGATTGTTCACGTGCACGGTGCCGTGGTCGGTGGTGAGAATGATTTTGAAATCCTTCTCGGCAATCTTGCGGAAGAGGTCGAGTGCCGACGAGTGCTTGAACCACGACTCGGTGATGGAGCGGTAGGCTGCTTCGGTCGAGGCCAGTTCGCGAATCATCTTCGACTCGGTGCGGGCATGCGAGAGCATGTCGACAAAGTTGAGTACGCAGACGTTGAGCTGGTTGTTTTCGAGTTGTGTAAAGTTCTGTATAAGCTTCTCGCCGAAGGCCGACTCGTTGATTTTATGGTAGGAGAAGGTGTAGCGCTTGCGGAACCGGTCGAGCTGTGTCTGAATGAGGGGCGCCTCGTTGAGGTTCTTGCCCTCCTCCTCGTCCTCGTCGACCCACAGGTCGGGGAACATGCGGGCAATCTGGTTGGGCATCAGCCCCGAGAAGATGGCGTTGCGCGCATACTGCGTGGCTGTGGGGAGGATACTGAAATAGAGGTCCTCCTCGGCGGTGAAATAGTCGCTCAGCAGGGGCTTGATGACCCGCCACTGGTCGAGCCTGAAATTATCGATGAGAATGAAAAAGACTTTCTCTCCCTGGTCGATGAGGGGGAATACCTTGGTTTTGAAAAGTTCGTGGCTCATCAGCGGGTGTTCGCCGCCGGTAATCCACTTCTCGTAGTTCTTTTTCACAAACTTGGCGAAGGCGCTGTTGGCCTCGCTCTTTTGCAAGGTGAGCAGTTCGTCCATGTCGCTCTCGGCCTGGGTGAGTTCCAGTTCCCAGAAAACCAGCTTTTTGTACACCTCGTACCAGTCGTCCCACGAGTAGGAGTCGTTGATTTGACTGCTGATGTGCTGGAACTCCTGCCGGTAGTCGCTCGATGTCTTTTCGAGGATAATCTCCTTGTGGTGGAGGTTTTTCTTGATGGAGAGGAGTATCTGGTTGGGGTTGACGGGCTTGATGAGGTAGTCGGATATCTTGTTGCCGATGGCCTGGTTCATGATGTTCTCCTCCTCGCTCTTGGTAATCATCACGACCGGAATCGAGGGGTTGTCCATCTTGATTTGGCTGAGGGTGTCGAGACCGCTCAGGCCGGGCATGTTCTCGTCGAGAATGATGAGGTCGAAAGCCTCGTGGGCCGCCTTTTCGAGGGCGTCGCGTCCGTTGGATACGGTCGTGACGTCGTATCCCTTCTGTTGGAGGAAGAGAATGTGCGGTTTGAGTAAATCGATTTCGTCGTCGGCCCAAAGTATTTTACCGTTCTTCATAAGGCTCAGTAGGTTGAGGATTGTTTTCAAGGAATAGGAAATAGTCTTCAAAACTGTATCCTTCGAGCAGTTTCTTGAAGTTATCCTCGCTGATCATAATCGGCTTCACACCCGGCGGGTAGCGGAAGGTCTCGCTGTTGTCGAGGAGCCGACGATAGTGGGATAATTCCTCAAAGTTACTAAATCCTTTGACAACTAACATACTTATTTCGTTAAAGGTCATTATTTCGAGGTCAAAATCTTTAACGACGAAGTTGGTGAAGTTGTGTTTGGCCACGTCGAAGAGCAGTTGGTTGGACGATACGCTGTCGGTGGCATAGACCAGCAAGAGCACGTGCGGGGCGTTGAGGTCCTGGGTGAAGGTGGCCCGTACCGAGTCGTTGAATACCGTGGTGGTGTCGTTGGTGAGGCGGGCCTTCCAGATCATGCCCCGCAGGTTGCCGCCGCCCTGAGCCACCTGTCGTCCCTGAGCCACCCCTTTGAGCATGGTCGAGGCCAGGGGCGAGACATCGGCCTGGGGATAGCGTTCGAGCAGGTCTCTCAACCCCGCTTTGAACTGGTCGTACTGCTTGTCGCCGACATGGGCCAGCGCGTCGAGGAAGAGGAACTTGGGCATGAGCGGCGAGAGCGGGTACTTCTGCTCCATGAAGGCCCGGTTGTCGTGTACCGTGCGGTTGTCGTTTTCGAGGTAGGCGGCGTAGGTAGCCTCGTAGATAGAGTCCTGTTCGGTGCTCATGCGCCGCAGGTTGTCGAGGTAGTGGGGGTCGGCCATGGCCTGGGCGTAGGGACTTTCGGGGAAGGTCGACCGTATCTTGTCGCGGTAGAGGCCGGCGGTCACCTCGTCGCCGTTGCGCATGTACATGAGGTACATGTTGTAGTAGACGTCGAGCCGGTAGGGGTTCTCGGGGAACCGCTCTTCGAGCAGGTTGAAGTTGGCTATCGCGGCGGGATAGTCTTCGAGTTTGTTTTTGAGAATGAGACCCATGTTGAAGAGCCCTTCGGCCACCACTTCGTTGGAAGTTTCGAGAGCCTCGGGAGTCATGGGTATCTGTTTGAGGTAGAACTCGGGCTTGTGGGGGTCGTCGGCAGCCGCGGTCTCCGCGCTGTCGGGAATCTCCTCGACGGGCATGCCGTTCTCGTCGAACTCGGTGCCCTCTCCGGTATCGCCTCCGCCTTCGGTTTTCTCGGCAAAGTCGCTCATCGAGAATCCCGACTTGTTGCGCCGCCGCCAGTCGTCTTCGAGTTTGCGGCTACCCCAGATGCGCTGGAATTCGGTCTTACCGGCCGATACCATCGTCTTGTTGTAGAAGTACCACGACTTGTCGCCCGAAATCAGGGTGGCGTTGTTCTTGGCGGCGTTGTCGCTGTTGAACTGCGGACCCTGTTGCTGGGCCAGATACTCTTCGCGTTTCAGATTCTCGGCCTCCTCCTTCTCGCGCTTGATGAGGTCGTCGATGATTTTCTGGATTGCCTTGTTGCGCTCCTCCTCGCTCATGGCGGCCAGATTCTGCAAGCTGTCCTGCAACTCCACGTTCTGGGCATAGACCACCAGCTCGTCGAGCACGGTGGAGCGTCGCGAGAGCAGGTCGTAGCGGGGAAAGTCCTCTTTGAGTTGGGGCAGCGCCTCGGCATAGCAGGGTTGCGCGTCGACATACTCGCGCCGGTCGAAGTAGAGGTCGCCGAGGGTTACCTGGCAAATGGCCTTTTCGATGCCGTTGCGGGTACTCTTCTGGTTGGCAAGCCGGTAGTTCTCCATGGCTTTGAGGGTGTCTTTGCGGGAGAGGTAGAGGTTGCCGATGGCATAGTATATCTGGTCGAGATACTCCTTGTTGCGGTCGCGCGAGGCCATGCGGGTTAGTTTCTTCACCTCCTTGTCGATGTTCTTGCCCGAGAAGACCTCGGTCTGTTTGATGCGGGCGTTGAACTCGGTGCGGTAGGGGGGATTCATCGAGATGACCTGCCCGAAGGTCTGGTAAGCCTTGGCCGGGTCCTGGGTCTTTTCGTAAAGCTGTCCCAGCAGGAAGGTGAGCCTGATGCGCTGGCGTTTGCTCGGGGCCGACTTGATGGCTGTTTCGAGAAACGGAATAGCTTTCTGATATTCGCCCTTGTGTATGAGATAGTCGGCATTGACGGTGGCAAACCACGTGTTTTGCGACTCGGGCAACTTGTCGTTGTTGATTTTTTGGAGAATGTCCTCGGCCTCGTAGAGCCACCCCAGGGCAATGTAGCACCGGGCCTGCCACAATTTGGCCTCGGCCACGAGGTCGGGCATCCAGGTGAAGTGGCGCGAGATGTAGAGGAAGGTGGCTGCCGCTTCGAGAAACTCGCCCTTGTAGTACTGGGCCTGCCCCATCAGCCGCCAGGCGTTGTGGATAAAGGGGTTGAACTCGTCGCGTTTGAGGTAGTCGCGGTATTTGGGGTCGCTCATCTTCTTGGAGTTGCGACGGGGCTTTTTCTTGATGGAGTGCAGTTGTATGGCTTTTTGGCACTTCTCGATGGTTCGGTCGAAACTGCCGTTGGGCTGGGGGTCCTTGGGGTTGGCGTAGGCCTGTGCCGGGTGCATGTAGAGGAGGTCGGTAAAGTTGTCCTCATACTCCTCCTCCATCGTCTTGATTTGCTCCTTGTAGTTCTCTATCCCGTTGAAATAGACATTGTACCGGGTAGTGAAGCTGTGGTAAAAGCGGGTGAAGGCCGTATTCTTCTTGGTCGAGCAGGATACGAGCGCGAGTACAGCCAGCAGGGCGATGATATGTGAGACTCTCTTCTTCAACGGCGGCAGGGATAAAAGGCCATCTTTTTAAACTGAAAAACGGGTGTTTTATTGTCTTTTGTATCTGACAGCCTGCACTCGGACGGTGATGAGTTTGACCACAGCGTAGACCACGATGAGGGTGAAGACAATGGTCGCCCCGGCCGGTACGTCGAGCCAGTAGGAGAGCAGGAGTCCGCCGATGCCGGCCAGCAGGTTGACCAGCCCCGAGAGCCAGATGATACTCTTGAACTTGTGGCAGAAGAGTTCGGCAATCATCTGCGGCAGGGAGAGTATGGAGATGAGCAGCATGATGCCCACCAGCCGAATGGAGAGGACAACGGCCGTGGCTACGAAGAAGGTCATGATGTAGTTGATGAGCCGCGCGTTGATGCCCCGGGTATGGGCAAAGTCGGGGTCGAAGGCGGTGAAGACGATGTGCCTGAACTGTGCCCCGGTGTAGATGACCAGCAGGGCGGCGAAGGCCGCGAAGACGAGTATGTCGGTGCGGGTGATGGTGAGAATGTTCCCGAACAGGAACTCGGTGAGCCCCGGGGTGTAGCCGGGTGTCATGAAGATGAAGATGATGCCTACGGCCATACCCAGTGTCCAGATGACGGCGATGGCCGAGTCCTCTCGTACCGATTTGCCCCTCGAAATCCACTCTACTCCCAGGGCCGAGAGTATGGCGAAGAAGAGGGCCGAGAGGGTGGGGCTTATCCCCAGGTAGTAGCCGATGCCCAGTCCGCCGAACGAGGCGTGGGTGATTCCGCCGGTGATGAAGAGCATGCGCCGGGCTACGATGTAGGTGCCTATGATGGCACTGATAATCGAGATGAGGAGAATGGCCCACAAGGCATTTTGAAAAAACGTATAGTTGAGAATATCCATTGTAAACGATAGTTATCGGTTGTTCCTTTGGTCGTTGACCACAAGCAGTATTTCGTCGCGCAGCTCTTCGGGTACCTCGATTTGTCGCAGTTGCAGGCTGCGCACCCAGCCGGGCACGTCGTCGGGACGCAGGGTGTAGAATATCTCCCTGAACAGCTCCACCTGTTCGGGGGTATACTGATTAGCCGGGGTCCCCTTCCACTCGTCGAGTTCCTCGTCGTCGTAGTATTCGATGGTTTTGCTCACGGCGGCCAGCAGGCTGTCTCGTTCGCACACGAGGTGCTGTCCGCAGCACTCCTGCGGGGGCTCGGGGCTCTTTTCGACGGGTGCCTGCGGGCCGGCTGTCGCCTCTCTTTTCAAGTCCCGGCGGTGAAAATAGTAGGTGACAAGTCCCAGGAGTATGATGGCGACAACGAGTATAATCATAGCGTGGAGTCTCCTTTCTGCGGGGTGTCGAGGGTAAAGCCCACCTGGCGCAGGTGCTCCCAGTAGCGGGGGTATGATTTGTCGACAACCTCGGGGTTGGCAATCGTGATACCCGGGAACCGGAAGGCTGCCGGGGCAAAAGCCATGGCCATGCGGTGGTCGTCGTAGGTGTTGATGACCGGGTGGGCCTCCGGTTCGACGGTCTCGCCCTCCCAAGAGAGTGAACTATCCGAAGATATTAGTTTGTATCCTAATTTATTCAGCTCGTTGCAGAGGGCTGCAATCCGGTCGGTCTCCTTGATTCGCAGCGTTTGCAGTCCGGTGAAATGAAAGGGGACGCCCAGCAGGCAGCAGGCAACGACGAGGGTTTGAGCCAGGTCGGGTTGCTCTGAGAGGTCTTGCGTGTAGGTGTCGATGTGACTGTCCGATTTTCTTAGTTCCGTCCCGTCGGCGGAAGGGTGGGTCGATACCCCGAGCGGTGCGAACAGATGTTCGATGCGTGCATCGCCTTGCAGGCTGTGGGGGCTGAGTCCGGGCAGATGAATCGAAGCCGAGGGGGCGAGGGCGGCCATCTCGTACCAGTAGGAAGCGGCCGACCAGTCAGGCTCGACCCGGAAGGGAGCCGGGCGGTAGGCGCCGGCCGGAACCTCGATGGTGTGGCCGATACGTCGGGCCTCGATACCGAAATATTCCATCATGGCGAGCGTCATCTCGATGTAGGGCATCGACACCAGTTCGCCGGTGAGGGTCAGGGTGAGCCCGTCGCGCATGGCGGGGGCAATCAGGAGCAGTGCCGAGATATATTGCGAACTCACGTCGCCGGGCAGCAGAAGCTCCCCGCCGGTCAGTGCCCGGCCGTATATGTCGAGCGGCGGGAATCCCTCGTGGTCGGTGTAGCGAATGTCGGCACCGAGCGAGCGCAGGGCGTCGACCAAAATCCTGATGGGGCGTTGCTGCATTCTCGCCGAGCCGGTAATCGTGCGACGGCACCCCTCTTTCTGGGCATAGTAGGCGGTGAGGAACCGCATGGCAGTCCCGGCGCCGTGTATGTCGATTGTGCTGTCGTCATGGGCAAAGGCCTGTTGCATCACCCGGGTATCGTCGCAATCCGAGAGATTCTCAACCGTGATAGCCTCGGGGCACAAGGCCTGGATAATCAAAGCCCTGTTGCTGATGCTTTTGGAGGCCGGTAAAGTGATGGCTCCCGACAGCTGTTCGGGAGCGAAAAGAGTATAATTCATTTAGTCGCTATAAGTTTGACCGCAAAAATAGTGAAAGGCGAGGGGAGAAGCAAATGAAAACGTTGTTTTCGATTCGACTGTCGTTGAACGGACTCCCGCTTGCCACCACCAGCCACCTGCACGAGGACGACGTTGACAATTTTCAATCGGGTGCAACAAATTTATCCGCCTGTTTGATATATCTTCCCGAAATTTGTAATTTCGTCCAACAGAAATCAAGTAACTCACCCAAAATATCCTGCTACTTATGGTAAAGAAAATTTTCGGAATCACGGCCATATGCCTCTCGGTCGCCCTGTGCGGGCTGGCGCAGGAGGGGCGCGTCGTCATCTTGCACACCAACGACACCCACAGCCAGATAGAACCCTTCGATCCGTCGCACAAAAGCTATGGCGGATTGGGCGGCGTGGTGCGTCGCATGGCTATCATCGACAGCATTCGCAGTGCCGAGCCCAACGTGCTGCTGGTCGATGCGGGCGACGCCATTCAGGGCACACCCTATTTCAACCTCTTCGGAGGTGATGTCGAATTCGAGGCGATGAACGCCATGGGCTACGATGTGCGCACGCTGGGCAACCACGAGTTCGACGCGGGCATGACGAAGCTCGCCGAGCTGGTCAAGCAATCGACGGCCGACTTCATCTCGACCAACTACGACCTGTCGGCCACACCGCTGGCCGGGCTGGTGAAGCCGTGGGTAATCCGCGAGATAGGCGGCTATCGGGTCGGCTTCCTGGCCCTGAACGTCAACCCCGAGAATCTGATTCCGGCCGAACTGTGTAAAGGGGTGGTATTTCACGACCCCATCGAGGCGGCCAACAAGACGGCCCGCCTGCTCAAAGAGAAGGGGGCCGATATCGTGGTGGTTCTTTCGCACCTGGGCTATTCGGCCGAGAATGCTTCCGACACGACCGATCCGCAGGTGGCTGCCGCCAGCAGTGACATCGACCTCATCATCGGCGGACACTCGCACACCGTGATTGACCCCGAACGGATTGCAGCCGACCCCGAATCGGATACCCCTTATCGGGTGAAGAACCGGGAGGGCCGCGAGGTGGTCATCGCTCAAACCGGTATGGGCGGAGCCTATCTGGGCTACATCGTCATCGATCCTCATAAAAGTAAATAATTCCATTGCACACGACTTATGAAAACAACACAGAAACACCTCTACACCATATTTGCGGCTGCGCTGCTCACCCTCTCGGCCTGCACCACGACCCGCACGGAATTTGACATCACCTCGCGGCTTATTCCCGTCGATGCCCATTGGGACCGGACGCCCGAGCCCGAGATGGAGGCGCTGGTAGCCCGGTACAAAACGAGTGTCGACAGCATCATGCATATCGTTATCGGCACAGCAGACCAATACATGGAGGCGGCCCGTCCCGGCTCCCTGCTCACCAACCTGACGGCCGATATCATCAAGAGCGAGGCGGCAAGCACTTTCGGCGAACCGGCCGACCTGGCCATCACCAACATCGGCGGCATACGCAACCCGCTGATGCAGGGCGAGATTACGCTCGGCACCGTCTACTCCATCTTCCCCTTCGACAACACGCTCTGCCTCATCAGGTTGAAGGGTAGCGACCTGCGTGCACTCTTCGACATCATCGCATCGCGGGGCGGCGAGGCCGTCAGCCACGAGGTGCGCATGACCCTGGCCGACGGGAAGGCTACCAACCTCACTATCGACGGGATTCCTATCGACGACACCCGCATCTACTCGGTGGCCACCATCGACTACGTGGCCAACGGGGGCGACCACATGACCCCGTGTCTGAATGCAACCGAGCGGAAAAACAGCGCCACCTCCCTGCGCGACGCCGTCATCAACTACATCGAAAACGAAACCCGGGCACATCGCGCCATCTCGGCTCTGGACGAGGTGCGCATCGCTCCGGCCAACCCTCAATAACGACTCATGAAAAGACTGGCAGTATACACGGCACTTCTCCTCTCCCTGTTCGTCCCATCGGGGCAGGCGGCCGAACCGACCCTGCTACGGGAGGCCGACCGGCAAAAGATGGAACAATGGACCGACTCGGTATTCAACACCCTCTCGCCGGCAGAGCGCACGGCCCAGTTGTTTGTCATCACCGTGCGCAACAGCGACACGCCGCAAAACCGCCAGTCGCTGCGACGCCTGGTGCGGGAGTTGAAGGTAGGCGGACTGCTTTTCGACTCGGGGTCGGTGCAGGACCAGGCGGCTCTCACCAACTACTGCCAGGCCTTGTCGAAGGTTCCCCTGCTCATGACCCTCGACGGCGAATGGGGGCTGGCCATGCGCCTGACCGACACTCCCAAATTCCCCTTCAACATGACGTTGGGAGCCGTTCAGGACGACTCGCTTCTCTATGAATACGGGCGGGCCGTAGGCCGACAATGTCGTCGCATGGGCATACAGGTCAACTTTGCTCCGGTGCTCGACATCAACAGCAATCCCGGCAATCCGGTTATCGGCAAACGTTCGTTCGGGCAGGCGCTCGACAATGTCTCGGCCAAGGGTATCGCCTATGCGCGTGGACTCGAAGCCGAGGGGGTATTGTCGGTGGCTAAACACTTCCCGGGTCACGGCGACACCTCGGAGGATTCGCACAACACGCTGCCGCTCGTGCCCCACAGCAAAGAGCGGCTTCTAAGCATGGAGATAGAGCCCTTCAAACGCTATGTCGACAGCGGGTTGTCGGGCATCATGGTGGGCCACCTGAATATTCCCGCGCTGGACCCCTCGGGTCGGCCGGCTTCGCTCTCGGGCGAAGTCGTTCACAATCTGCTGTGCGACTCGCTGGGTTTCGGGGGGCTCGTCTTCACCGACGCCCTGAAAATGAAAGGGGCCTCTACCTTCGGCAACACGGCGCTGCTGGCCTTGCTGGCGGGTAACGACATCGTGCTGAATCCCTCGAATCCCGAGGCTCAGCTTAAAGCCATCGCCCAGGCGGTAGCCGATGGCCAACTTTCGCAACAGTTCATCGACGAGAAATGTAAAAAGATACTGCGGTACAAGTATGCGCTGGGACTGGACCGCCGGAAAGCCATCGACATGGAGCGGCTTGTGGCCGACTTGAACGCCCCCGAATACGAGGCGTTGAACCGCCGGCTCCACAGTGAGGCCCTCACCCTGCTGCACAACCGCCACCACGCGATACCCGTCACTCACCTGGGCAAGACGCGGATAGCCGTCGTATCGGTGGGGAGCGACACCCAATCGGTATTCCAGAAGACCACGGCACTCTACGCTCCCGGGTCGGGACGGTTCGACGATAGCACCGACCTGTCGCTGCTGCTCGACACCCTGCACCACTACGACCGGGTGATTGTGGCCATACACAGCGACAAGACACAGTACCGGGCCCGTATCGGGCGCCTCTGCCAAACGGGCAAGGCCATCGCCGTCTGCTTCTTCTCGCCCTACCAGATGAACCGGCTGGGACACGAGTTGGCCCACAACCGGGCTTTGCTGCTGGCTTACGAAGATACGCCGCTCATGCAGGAGTATGCCGCACAAGCAATCTTCGGCGGCTGTGCCATCAGGGGGAAACTGCCGGTTGAACTGGAAGGCGCCTTTGAACAGGGCGAGGGCATACGCACCGAGAAGAGCCGCCTGGGCTACACTCTGCCCGAGGCCGTGGGTATGGACAGCCGACTGCTCGCGAAGGTCGACTCGATTATTGCCGAGGGTATCGCACAAGAGGCCTTCCCGGGGTGCCAACTGCTGGTGGCCCGTCGGGGCGAGGTGGTCTGGAACAAGGCCTACGGCTATTTCGACTACGAAACCCACCGTCACCCCGTCGCTACCGACGACCTCTACGACCTGGCTTCGGTCTCGAAGGCTACGGGCACCTTGCCTGCCGTGATGAAGGCCTGCGACGACGGTGACATCGAACTGGAACGTCCCATGAGCCACTACTTCGCACCGCTGCGCAAGAGCGACAAGCGGAATCTTACCGTACGCCAGGCACTGCTCCACGAGACCGGTCTGCGTGCCTCGCTGCTCATGGCCCCCGTCCTCATAGACCCGACGAGTTTCACCCCTCCGCTTTTCAAACGCCAGCCGGACGTTACCTGTTCGATACCAATCGATGCCTGTACCTTTGCCAACCGTCACGCCCGGCTGCGCACCGACCTCGTCGCTACGCAACCCTCCGCAAAGTTTCCCATCGAGATTGCCCGCGGGGTATATGGCGCCGCGTCACTCCCCGATACCCTGATTGCCCGCATCATCGCCACTCCACTGCGCCGCTCGAAGCGCTACCTGTACAGCTGTCTCAACTTCATTCTCCTGAAAGAGACGGTCGAGAGTGCCACGGGCGAACCGATGGACCAGTATCTGCACAAACACATCTACGCCCCGCTGGGCATGGCGACCACGGGATACCGTCCGCTCGACCGGTTCCCCGTCGAACGGATAGCCCCTACCGAGCACGATTACTTCTACCGCCGACAACTGCTCGACGGCTATGTGCATGACGAGACGGCCGCCTTCTTCGGCGGCGTGCAGGGCAACGCCGGTCTCTTCTCCTGTGCCAACGACCTGGCCAAACTCTGCCAGATGTGGCTCAACAACGGTTCGTATGGAGGGGAACAGATTCTGTCGGCCGAAACCGTGCATCGCTTCCTGACCGAGAAGAGTGCCACCAGCCGTCGCGGACTGGGCTTTGACAAACCCGACACGGAAAACCCCGAGAAGAGCCCCACTGCCCTTGAAGCCTCGGCCGCTACCGTGGGGCACCTGGGATTTACCGGCACCTGCTTCTGGATAGACCCCGAGCAGGAGCTCATCTACATCTTCCTCTGCAACCGCATCTACCCCTCGCGCACGCACGATGCCCTGGCCGAACTCAACGTGCGGCCCGAACTCTTCTCGGCCATCTACCGGGCCATCACAGATTATTCAAAGTAGAACGAAAGCACCACCATGTTGGAGGTAGCCTTTTTCAAGGATTGGGTAAAGCGGATATCGGCAGGATCTCTCAAATCGTTGCGCTTGCGATTAATCACATCGGTAAGCCCGAAGCAGAATTTCAGTTCGGGAATCAGTTTGAAATAGGGCAGATAGAGGTCACACCCGAAACCAATGGTCAGATACCCGTCGAAGGTATTCAGTTTGAGCAGGTCGTTCCGTTTCTTCGACACGTCGGCCGTAGCCATCACACCGCCTATCAGATAGGGCCGATAGTTGTTGCAGCGCTCGGCGCTGAACTTCAACTCGACAGGCAGTACGATATAGTTCGACTTCAAGTCCTGAGTCCGGTATTCCTGCGTATTCGACTCCCGGTATTTCACCACCTTGTTGCCGAAGAAGATACCCGGCGACACCCGCAGGTTGAGGTATTGGCACAGGTAGAGGTCGGCCATGAGGTTCACGTTGAAGCCCGGCGAAAAATCGGGAATATCCATGTACCAGCTTTCGCCGCTCCCGGTCACGAATCCCGAGTGGACGAAAGTCATGTCCTGCACATGGGTACCGATGGAGAAACCCAGGTGCAGCAGCTTGTAGTCGGCATAGGGCAGATTCTGCACCTTGCGGGGCTGCGCCCACACCGTGCCGCCTACCAGCGACAGGAGCACAACCACCCCGGCACACCACCGCGCGGCCGATATTCTGCACGAGAATATCCGCTGCCGCAGAGAATTGCTATGTAGCCTTTGGTTCATCATCGGGTAACTATCTATCAAACGGAAAAACCGCCTTGATATTGTTTCGCAAGAATTCTATTTACGCCAGAATTTATCCCCCCATTTTTTTTGCAATCGCAATAAAAGTACTACATTTGTGCTGCAATTAGATCTAATTATTTCAAACTAAAAACTACAAAACAATGGCTTACGTAATTAATGACAACTGTGTTGCTTGCGGTTCTTGCATTAGCGAGTGCCCGGTAGAAGCTATCTCGGAAGGCGATATCTACAAAATCGATCCTGAAAAATGCTTGAGTTGCGGAACTTGCGCCGAGGTTTGTCCTAACGACGCTATCCACGAAGCATAAGAAGCACACACGTGAAAAATTAAAGAAAGGGCCGTGTCTCATCGAGACACGGCCCTTTTCATGTTTATTACCTATTTAAAAATCGTTCCCGTCCCAAAAATAAAAAACGTGACGGCTCTTGCGAGCGGTCACGCTTTCTATGAATGAGGTTATAACTTTTTAATCAGTTATTGTCTGCCGGTACAACCGATACATACGAACGGTTCTCCTGACGTTTACGGAATACTACCGTACCGTTTACCAAAGCAAACAGGGTGTGGTCTTTGCCCATACCCACGTTTTCACCCGGGTGATGAACTGTACCTCTCTGACGTACCAAGATGTTCCCGGCTTTGGCATATTGGCCACCGAAAATTTTGATACCCAATCGTTTGCTTTCCGATTCACGACCGTTCTTAGAACTACCAACACCTTTCTTATGTGCCATTTTCTTAGAAGTTTAATAGGGTTAAGCAACAATTTCTTTAACTAACACTTCGGTGAAATATTGACGGTGACCGTTCAAGCGACGATAACCTTTTCTTCTTTTCTTCTTGAAAACAAGAATTCTTTCACCTTTCACGAGGCCTTTCTTACCGTATCCGTCGTTCGAAACAACCTCGCATACGACCTTCGCACCTTCTACGGTGGGAGTGCCCACGGTTACTGCTCCGTCTTTGTCGACGAGCAACACTTTGTCAAATTCGAGAACGGCGCCATGCTCTGCTCCCAAATAGTGGACAAACAATTTCTTTCCGTTTTCTACCTTGAATTGTTGTCCTTGAATTTCAACAATAACGTACATTTTTACTTGTTCTTTTTACGTTTATCTCTGCCGGGCGGGGTCGATGCCGACACCTCTTTTTGAGCCCATATCAGAATCAGCCCACAAAAGTACGATAAATTTTTGTTCCCCACAAATATTAGCTTCATTTTCTCTGCAATGTGAATTAAAAATAGCCTTAATATTTGGCTGTGTGGCAAAAAAGTTGTTACTTTGTACCGCTTTTCGTAATCTCTGGCAGGAAAAGTGGCCTGTTACATTACGTTTCATTATAAACATTTTAAATAGCTATTGAAAATGGATTTAGTTAAGATTGCAGAAGAAGCATTCGCATGCGGTAAAGAGCACCCCGATTTTCGCAGTGGTGACACGATTACCGTATCTTACCGTATCAAAGAGGGTAACAAAGAGCGTATCCAGCAATTCCGCGGTGACGTTATCCGCATCTCGGGTCACGGTAACAAAAAGCGTTTCACGGTTCGCAAGATGTCGGGCAACGTGGGTGTAGAGAGAATCTTCCCCATCGAGTCGCCGTTCATCGAAGAGATCGTAATCAACCGTCGTGGTAAAGTGCGTCGCGCCAAATTGTACTATCTGCGTGCACTCACCGGTAAAAAAGCCCGTATCAAGGAGAAGAGAGTTTAATCTCTTTTCCGAGGCATATAAAAACCGCATCGAGCAATCGGTGCGGTTTTTATTTTTTTCTCCTGGTGGAGCAGGGGTGTGTCGGGGGCGCGGCGTGTATGGTTTGTACAGTTGTTTAAAGGAATATCGGTTGTCTCTTAACGAATGAAAATAAATTTTGCGATGCCCGTGGTTTGCACTATCTTTGCAGTGTTTATGCGGGGCGGAGTGTCCGCGGTGGGGCGCAGCAGTGTAGCTCTTGACGGACAGCCCCTTGACAATGCGACAATTTGACAGACCGGGGCCGCGAAGAGGCGGCGGGCTGTGAATAATGCGGTGGGTCGGAACGATTCCGGCACTGTTTTTGTCGGTAACAGAACAGAAGATAAATAACTCTAAATAATAGAAGAGATGAGCAAAAAAGCACTTTTGATGATTCTCGATGGCTGGGGCATCGGCAATCATACGCATGCAGATGTAATCTACAATACCCCTACTCCTTATTGGGACTATCTGTTGAAAACCTATCCTCACTCGCAGTTGCAGGCCAGCGGCGAGAATGTGGGATTGCCCGACGGTCAGATGGGTAACTCGGAGGTGGGTCACCTCAATATCGGTGCCGGCCGCATCGTTTACCAGGATTTGGTGAAAATCAACAAGGCTTGTGCCGACAACTCCATTATGCAGAACAAAGAGATCGTTTCGGCCTTCTCCTATGCCCGAGACAATGGCAAGAATATCCACTTCATGGGGTTGACCTCGAACGGAGGCGTACACAGTTCGCTCGACCACCTGTTCAAGTTGTGCGACATTGCCAAGGCGTATGGTTTGGAAAATACCTTTATCCACTGCTTCATGGACGGTCGTGATACCGACCCCCGCAGCGGCAAGGGATTTATCGAGGCCTTGGAGGCTCACTGCGCTGCTTCGGCCGGCAAGGTGGCTTCGATTATCGGTCGGTACTATGCCATGGACCGGGACAAACGCTGGGAGCGTATCAAAGAGGCTTACGACCTGTTGGTCAACGGTATCGGCCGCAAGTCGGACAACATGGTACAGGCCATGCAGGAGTCGTATGACGCCGATGTGACCGACGAATTTATCAAACCTATCGTCAACTCGACCTGCGACGGCCGCATCAAGGAGGGCGATGTGGTTATCTTCTTCAACTACCGCAACGACCGCGCCAAAGAGCTCACCATCGTGCTCACGCAGCAGGATATGCCCGAGGCCGGCATGCACACCATTCCCGGTCTGCAATATTACTGCATGACTCCCTACGACGCTTCGTTCAAGGGGGTGCATATCCTCTTCGACAAGGAGAACGTGCACAATACGCTGGGCGAATATCTGTCGAAACAGCACAAGAGCCAGCTGCACATTGCCGAGACCGAGAAATATGCCCACGTCACCTTCTTCTTTAACGGAGGTCGCGAAGCTCCGTTCGAAGGTGAGGACCGTATTCTGGTACCGTCGCCCAAGGTAGCCACCTACGACTTGAAGCCCGAGATGAGCGCCTACGAGGTGAAGGACAAACTGGTAGCCGCCATCAACGAGAACAAATATGACTTTATCGTCGTAAACTATGCCAACGGCGACATGGTGGGTCACACCGGTGTCTACTCGGCTATCGAGAAAGCCGTGAAGACCATCGACGCCTGTGTACGCGATACGGTCGAGGCTGCCAAGGCCAACGGCTACGAGGTAATCATCATTGCCGACCACGGTAATGCCGACAATGCCGAGAACCCCGACGGTACGCCCAACACGGCACACTCGCTCAACCCCGTGCCGTTTGTCTATGTGACCGAGAACAAAGAGGCTCGTGTCGAGAACGGTATCCTGGCCGATGTGGCTCCTTCGATTTGCCACATCATGGGATTGCCCCAGCCGGCCGAGATGACGGGTCACGACCTGTTGAAATAACTGTAATCCATGATTGGAATATGCCGGAGCGCACTGGGTTGCGTTCCGGCTTTTCTGCCTTATACTAACCGATGAAAACAACCGTAACCGAGGAGATTATGCTACAAGTAGGCCGTGCTCTGGTGAGCCTCGATGTGATAGAGCGTTTTTTCATTTGTAACCTTGACAAGTGTCTGGGGGCCTGTTGTGTCGAAGGCGACGCGGGGGCGCCGGTCACCGAGGAGGAGTGTCGCAAGCTCAAAGAGATACTCGGTGTGGTATGGGACGACTTGCTGCCCGAGGCCCGTCGGGTAATCGAGCAGCAGGGGGTGGCCTATGTCGATGAGGAGGGCGACCTGGTGACCTCGATTGTCAACGGTAAGGATTGTGTATTCACCTGCTACGACAAGAACGGCATGTGCCAGTGTGCCATCGAAAAGGCCTTCCGGGCCGGGAAAATCGATTTCTATAAACCCATCTCGTGCCACCTTTACCCCATACGGTTGAAGGAGTATCCCGATTTCTCGGCCGTGAACTATCACCGCTGGAAAATCTGCAAGGCGGGCGAAGTGCTGGGCCGTCGCGAGCAGGTACGGGTCTACCAGTTTTTGAAGGAGCCGTTGATTCGTCGGTTTGGCGAGGCGTGGTACAACGAACTTTGTGAGGCCGCCGAGGCCTATTTGCAGCAATATGGCGAGTAATGCGGTAAAATACAGCTACAAGCAGATTTGGCACATTGCCTATCCCATACTCGTGAGTCTGGTGATGGAGCAGCTTATCGGTATGACCGATACCGCTTTCATGGGCCGGGTGGGCGAGGTGGAGTTGGGTGCGTCGGCCATTGCCGGGGTCTACTACATGACCTTCTTCATGATAGCCTTCGGGTTCAGCCTGGGAGCTCAAATCATCATGGGGCGACGCAACGGCGAGGGGAACTACCATCGCATAGGCCCTATTTTCTATAAAGGTACCCTCTTTCTGCTGGGGGTGGCCCTGGTGCTGTTTGTCTGCTCCTATTTCGTCTCGCCCGTTCTGTTGGCTCGCTTTATCGATTCGCCCCACGTCTATGAGGCGGCCATGAGCTATATACACTGGCGGGTCTATGGATTCTTCTTTGCCTTTGTCGCCGTGATGTTCCGGGCCTTCTTCGTGGGGACGACGCAGACCAAGACCCTCACGCTCAACTCGGTGGTCATGGTGCTGTCGAACGTAGTGTTCAATTACATACTCGTCTTCGGTAAACTGGGATTCCCGGCCATGGGTATTGCCGGAGCCGCCATCGGGTCGTCGCTGGCCGAGCTGGTTTCGCTCATCTTTTTTATCATCTATACCCGTCTGCGGGTCGATGTGCGCAAGTATGGGTTGAACCGTTTCGGATTGCACGAGGGCGATTCTCTGCGGCATATCCTGAATACCTCGGTGTGGACCATGATACAGAATTTCGTGTCGATGTCCACCTGGTTCCTCTTCTTCATTGCTGTCGAGCATCTGGGCGAACGCTCGTTGGCCATCACCAACATAATCCGCAACGTGTCGGCTCTGCCCTTTATGATAGTCATCACCTTTGCCTCGACGTGCAGCACCCTCATCAGTAACCTGATAGGAGCAGGCGATGCCCGGTATGTGCGGGGTACGATGAGCCAGTGCATACGCATGGCCTATCTGTTTGAACTGCCTCTTATCCTCTTCTTCATCTTTTTCCCCACTCTTATCCTGCGCATCTACACCGACATGCCCGACCTCATATCGGCCTCGGTGCCGTCGCTTTTTGTGCTCTGTTCGGCCTATCTCCTTATTGTCCCGGGCAATGTCTATTTCCAGGCCGTCTCGGGCACCGGCAATACCCGAGTGGCTTTCTTCCTGGAACTGATTACGCTGCTCATCTACATCGTCTACGTGGTGGTAATGATTTTCTATTTGCGGGTCGACGTGGCCGTGTGCTGGACCACCGAACACGTATATGCCCTGGGTATCCTGTTGTTCTCGGCTGCCTATATGAAGCGGGGAAAGTGGAACGATAAAAAAATCTGAGCAGTAATCGGATTAAACTCCCTCAGTATCGCTTTTTTGCATTTTTATTCGTCTTGGAGGGGCTAAAAAAGTGTGAAGGAGGGTTGCAGATTTTGATAAAATTAGTATCTTTGTCGTAAAGATGCAATATAGGGGACGTTTTAGAATGGCTTAACATTTTTTGCAAGGAGGTTTTATGGTAAGAAGAGTGTTGATAGTGTGTGCTTTTATAAGTGCCTTTGTCTTGGTGAAGGCACAAGATACACCCGTAGCTCCTTATCAGTTGCCCGATATCCCCGACAGTTTGACTACACCCGATGCAAGAAGCGAGTATCTCATCGAACATTACTGGGATAAGTTCGAGGTGGAGAACCGGGCCTATTTGAAGTCGCCGCAGGTGGCTGAGCAGGCTTTTGTCGACTTTACCTCGATTATGCGTATCGCCCTCCGGGAGAATACGATGAAGGGTATTGACAACTTGTTGAAGCGGGCCTCCTGCGATGAAGATATTCTGTTGATGTATGCCGATATGGCCGACAAATATCTGTATAGCGGGCAGGGTACTTTTGTAAGCGAAGAGGCCTATCTGCCGTTTGTCGAGGCGGTGCTCGACTCCAAGAAGGTCGACAAGTTGTACAAGTTGCGTTATTCCTCCCAGTATGATGTGATGACCAAGAATCAGTTGGGCATGGAGATTACCGACTTTGAGTACAAGTTGCCCGGGAAGGACAAGACCTATCGCATCAGGAAATTGAAATCGCCCTTTATCCTGCTTTACATCAATGACCCCGA
>DXDM01000059.1 GCA_019115485.1 Candidatus Barnesiella excrementavium
GTATGGCCAAGCGCAGACCGACAAACCGGCGTATGCGTGTGGCGACACCGTGCGGGTGCAGGTCGAGGTGGCCAATGTGGGCCATGTGGACGGAGCCGAGACCGTGCAGCTTTATGTGAGTCAGCAGAATCCTTCCCTGCCTCGCCCCGTGAAAGAGTTGAAAGGCTTTCAAAAACTTTTCTTGCGGAAGGGTGAGAAAAAACAGGTAACTTTGACAATCCCGGTTCAAGACTTCGCATTCTACGACGACCGGCAATCCCGGTGGGTGGTCGAGCCGGATAGATACAAGTTGCATGTTGCCGCCTCTTCGCGCGATATACGACGAACGGTCGAGGTTGTTGTGAAACCATGAACCCAAAAAACAGGAATAAAAACAAAATAGATATATGAGAGGAATATGTGTATGGTGCACCGTGGCGTTGCTTGTGCTCTTTGCCGGCTGTAAAAGAGGTGCCGAACAGGTGGATATTTGCATATATGGCGGTACCTCGGCCGGGGTTATTGCCGCTTACACCGCTTCGATGGAGGGTAAGAAGGTGCTGTTGATAGAACCCGGTACCCATTTGGGAGGAATGACCTCGGGCGGTTTGGGATATACCGATATCGGTAATAAATTTGTCGTGACCGGGTTGGCCCGTGACTTTTACCGCCGGGTAGGTGCCCACTACGGTCAGTTCGAACAATGGATTTTTGAACCGTCGGTTGCCGAGAAAATCTTTCAGGAGTATATCGATCGGGGTCGCGTCGAGGTGTTGTATTCCTATCGGTTGCACGACGTTGAAAAAGAGGGTAGTCGCATCTCGCAGATTGTCGTTGAAAATTCAGACGACCCCTCGCCCGAGAGCTACCGGCGGATAGGGGCCAAGGTATTTATCGATTGTTCCTATGAGGGAGACCTTATGGCCAAGGCCGGAGTCTCTTATGCCGTGGGGCGCGAGGATAACTCGGTATATGGCGAGACCTATAATGGTGTGCAGCTGATGCGGGGGCACCAGTTTTGGGACCCCATTGATCCGTATGTCATTCCGGGTGATTCGACCAGCGGTCTCATCTGGGGCGTGAGCGACCATGTGCTGCACCCCGCTGGCTCGGGCGACAAGAAGATACAGGCCTATAACTTCCGGGTCTGCCTGACCGATAACCCCGAGAACATGATTCCCATCACCCGTCCCGACAATTACGATTCCACCCGATACGAACTGGTGCTGCGACTGCACGCCGTGTCGTCTCGAAAATCGGTTTACGACTATTTCATTTGGAGCCGTATGCCCAACTCTAAAACCGATATCAACAACGGTGGCGGCATCTCGACCGACATGATAGGCATGAACTGGGACTATCCCGAAGCCGACTACGACCGTCGGGCCGAGATTTGGAAAGCGCATGAAGATTATACCAAGGGTTTGTTCTATTTCCTGGGTCACGATGAGCGTGTACCCCGGTTCATGCGCGATGAGATGTTGAAGTGGGGCTATCCCAAAGACGAGTATGTCGATAACGGCCATTGGACACACCAGCTCTATGTGCGGGAGGCACGTCGCATGGTCGGTGAGTTGGTGATGACCGAGCATCACTGTGTGGGGCGTGAGGTGGTCGACGATGTCATCGGTTGGGCTGCCTACACGATGGACTCGCATAACTGCGATCGACTGGTTGTCGACGGGGTGGTCAAGAACGAGGGGAATGTCGAGATAGGCGGCTTCCCGCCCTATCCTATCTCTTACCGGGCTCTCGTGCCCAAGCGGCAGGAGGTGACCAACCTGTTGGTACCGGTATGTCTGTCGGCCTCGCATATAGCCTACGGTTCAATTCGCATGGAGCCGGTCTTCATGGTGTTGGGACAGTCGGCTGCCGTAGCCGCAAGCCTGTCGATTGACGAGGGTGTCGATGTGCAAGATGTCGATGTAGCCCGGGTGCGGGAAATCTTGAAAACCGACCCGCTGGCCGATGGCTCGACCCCCGAGATTCTGGTCGACAACGACGACACTACCGCCGTCGAAGTGCGGGGCGACTGGACCTTGGCTCACGATACCTATCGAGGGTATGGCTTGAATTTTTATGTCGACAGTTCCAAGGGCGATACCCTCAAAACCATCAGGTACATACCCGATATTCAGACTCCCGGTACGTACAAGGTCTATGCCTTCTTCCCCCAGTTGAAGGAGTCCGCGACGCATACGCCCGTAACCGTTTGTACCGGTGTCGATACGGTGCAGGTACAGGTGCATAAAGACGATGTAAAGGTCGTGGGACAAACCGGTGGCGAGTGGGTGAATGTGGGCGAATATACTCTGCCCCACGGTCGTGAGGCTTATGTCGAGATTTCCAATCAGGGAGCCGACAATACCGTGGCTGCCGATGCCGTCCTGTTTTTGCCGAAGGAAGAATAGCCTTTCCCGGGATTGGAGAATTTTATGAAAAAGCTCCGCATTGAATGATGCGGAGCTTTTCTTATTTTTCTATTTCCATGTTCTGTTATTATCGCACGATGATTTTTGTACGAGTGGTAGCGGTTGATACCAGGTAGAAGCCTGCGGGAAGGGGGAGGAAACCGGAGCCGGTAATGTGCTGTTCGTTCACAAGGGAGCCGTCGAGGGTATAGATGTGGATATCGGCAGGTTGTGAAGTCTCGAAACAGAGAGTCCCTGGGGTGCTCCACAGGCGAACAAGAGCTTCGGCCGGGGTGGAGGTGATGTCCGATGGGGTAGCGTAGTAATCGCTGATGTGTATGTTGTCGATGTCTATACCGTTGGACGAGTTGTCGGTCTTGGCAATCTTGATGCGCCAGATGCCGGGACGCATGATTTTGAATTGGTATTCGGTCAACTCTTTTTCGACAGGAATATTGGTTTGTAAGGGTTCCCAGTTTTTACCTTGGTCATCGGAGAGGAAAATACCGAATGAGGCGGAGCCTTTGTCCTCTTTGTAGCGGGCAGCCCACAGGCGCAGGTAGCCTATTCCGTCGGTTTTGTCGTCGAGCATGCAGATATAGCCCGGTTCACCGCTTGTCGATTCGGTGAGACGCAGGTGGGCGGCAGCATTGTCCCATTTCATGTCGTTGGAGCTGTCGCCATAGGTGGCACCCGAGAATTTCCACAGACAGGTCTCGGCGCTGGCATAGGTGCCTCCTTGGTACATTTGGGAACCGTCAGGGGTGTAGGCTTTTTTCGTTTCGAAGGTTTCATAGAAATTCCAATAACGCGATTCGTCATCGAGCGGTTCGGTGGGGGCTATCCAGTCGGTGAGGTTCTTGATACCCGGCAGCGTGAAGTAGTCGGTGAGTGTTCCTTTGACGGTAAGCTGTTTGTGCCAGTATTGTGGATTTTCGTCGAGGTTGTAGTTGTCGACATAGTCTTTTATCTGTACAGGCATCATTCGGTTCAGGTCAATCTCGTCTACATCATCGGCAATGAGGTAGGCCGAGGTGCCGTCGAAGGGCGGAGCCAGGTAGTAGAAATGTTTGTTGTTGGAGTAGTCTCGGTATTCGCCTACGATATATCCGCTCACGTAGTAGCTCTTATGGTCGTTTTTCTTGGCGAGGGCTTGCGTTACGGTGAGAGGCGATTGGGCCGAACTGCCGTCACCAGCCATAGTCGGGAGGATATGAGCGATTAGCAGGATAAGGGGTAGCAGTTGTTTCATGGGAAAATCAAGTTTTCGTTTGAGAGAGGCAAATGTACGAAAATCACTTGATTTGTTGTAAACGGTTTAAAACAAAAAAAATTGATTGTCATCACGACAACCAATCTTTGTTAACCTTAATTCTAATACCATGAAAAACACATTGCAAATGTAAGCATATAATTTGACATGCAAGCAAAAGGTACAAAAAAATCACATGTATTTAACATTATTTTTATTTGTAACCGTTTTTATGGCAATATGGAAGCATTTTATTACAAATGAATTGCAAAATGGTCGTCCGTTTTTGAGAAATTAAGTATAAAAATTCTGTATGGTTCGACAATCTATCGGGAGGTGAATATTGTTATGGGTATATATGTTTGTCTTTAAAGCTAAGGTTTATGAAAAAGATTTTGTACTGTTTGGTGGTATTGACGGGGCTGTTTGCCCTGAGTTCGTGTGATGATGACAAGCGGGTAGATTATCGGTATCTGCCGGCGGCGATACACGAGTTTGTCGATACCTACTTTGCCGATGTGCAGGTGGTCAAGACTGAGGAAGATGATGACGAGCCGCGCTACAAGGTGTGGTTGAGCAACGGGTTTGAGTTGAAATTCTACAAAGAGGGGGGCTGGCAGGAGGTCGACGGCAACTGGCAGGTGTTGCCGTCGGCGTTGCAGATAGGGATATTGCCAGGCAATCTGCTCACCTATACGGCTACGGAGTATCCCGATGCCGGAATCGTGGAGGCAGCACGGTATAGCTGGGGCTATCAAGTGGAGTTGAACACGTCTCCTTCTATTGAGTTGCATTTCAACAACGACGGAGAAATCACAATGACCGACCGCCATTAACGGGGAGTTTCCGCTCCTCCTTATGGTTTGCGCCGGTAGGTTACAAAGGTGTAGGGGTAAGCGTGCCGTTCGTCGGCCGGCATCTCCTGCACCTCTTCTTTTATCCAGCGGGTTTCGTCGATGGGGGGGAAGAAGGTGTCGGCATCGTCGAAGGTGTGGTGTATGTGGGTGATGTAGAGGGTGTCGGCCCGATCGATGGTTTCGTTGTAGAGGGTGGCTCCGCCGATGATGAAGATGAGGTCGTCAGGCGACTGGGCCGTCAATTCGTCGAGGCTGTGCACTACCGTGACCCCCGGCCAGGCGAGGTGGGGGTTGTGGGTGAGCACGATGTTCCGCCGGTTGGGCAGGGCCCCCTTGGGCAGCGACTCGAAGGTGCGGCGCCCCATCACCACGGTGTGCCCCGAGGTGAGGTTCTTGAAATGTTTCAGGTCGTTGGGCAGGTGGCACAGCAACTGCTGGTTGCGGCCTATGGCTCCGTTGTCGGCCACGGCGGCGATGAGTGCGATGGGATTCTTCATCATACGGCTACTTTCCCGGCAATGTGGGGGTGCGGATTATAATCGGTCAGTTCAAAGTCTTCGTACTGGAAGTCGAAGATGTTTTTTACCTCGGGGTTCAGCTTCATCTTGGGGAGCGGTCGCGGTTCGCGGGTGAGCTGTTCGCGCACCTGTTCCAGGTGGTTGTTGTAGATGTGGGCGTCGCCCAGGGTGTGGACGAACTCGCCGGCTTCGAGCCCGGTGACCTGGGCTACCATGAGCAGCAGCAGGGCATACGAGGCGATGTTGAAGGGTACGCCCAGGAAGATGTCGGCACTGCGCTGGTAGAGTTGCAGGCTCAGTTTGCCGTCGGCCACATAGAATTGGAAGAAGGCGTGGCACGGGGGCAGATTCATCTGAGGCAGGTCGGCCACGTTCCAGGCGCTCACGATGATGCGGCGCGAGTCGGGGTTGTGCTTGATGGTCTCGATGGCCTCGGTTATCTGGTCGATGTGGCCGCCGTTGTAGTCGGGCCAGGAGCGCCATTGATAGCCGTAGATGTGGCCCAGGTCGCCGTTCGCATCGGCCCATTCGTTCCAGATGCGCACGCCGTGCTCTTGCAGGTATTTCACATTGGTGTCGCCTTTGAGAAACCACAGCAGTTCATAGATAATCGATTTGAGGTGCAGTTTCTTGGTGGTGAGCAGGGGAAATCCGTCGTGCAGGTCGAAGCGCATCTGATAGCCGAATACGCTATGGGTACCCGTACCCGTGCGGTCCTCTTTGAGGACACCGTGGTCGAGCACGTGTTGCAGTAGGTCGAGATATTGTTTCATGGTGTGGGTTTATGCGTTATTTGATTTGCAGCAGGCGGCTGAACCCGAGGCACGAGATGGAAAATCCCAGTTTGCAGCCCCGAATCATGTCGCCCTCTATGGCGTTGAAATTTTTGAATTGTTCGCGGTTGATAAAAATCTTGGTACGAATCGACGCGGTGAATATTTCGCGATGACCCCGCCAGAACGAAGGTACCAGCGAGATGGTGTTGGAGAAGCGGTAGTCGAAACAGATGCCCGCCGTCCAGTTGAAGTTGGTATAGGCCAGCGTAGCCCGTTCGTTGCTGCCGTCGGGGATACGTACCTGATCGGAGTAGCCCGACCAGATGCACCCGGCATAGGGCATGAGGGCAAAATATTTGGTCGAGACGAGTTGTTGTCCCAGACTCAGCGAAATCGAGGTGTAGGTGTTGTGTCCGTTGCGGTACCAGGTGTCGCGAATGTCGTCTTTCTGTACGTTGATGTCTTGTCGGGTACGAGCCATACCGGCCGAGAAGTCGCACAACAGGTGGGTGTTGGCATAGCCCAGGTCGAACCCGAAGTGGATTTGCCAGGCAGGGTCCCAGTAGCGGGCAATGTCGCCCACGGGCCACGAGGCGCCTGTACCCAGGTAGAAGCCGTATCCGAATCGGCGGGGCGAGATGCGGGGAACAGCCGGGGCCGGGTTGTCGATAAGCTCTTTGGTCACGTAGAACTCCCACTCCTGCAACCGCTCTTCGTTCTGTCCGTGCTCGGTCTCCTCCTCGGCTTTCTGGCTCTGTTCCTTGTAGAGGTCCATGTACTGGCGGGTGCGGTTATCGGCCTCGATGCCTACCACGCCCAGGTTCAGCTCGGTCTGCAAGCGGCGGCGGTAAAATTCGAGCAAGTCATATTTCAGTTGGAACAGGCGCAACTGGTTATCGGTGCGAATGGCCGGATTGGCAAAGGAGTGGCGTTTGTCGAAGCAGGCTTGTGCCTCGTTGCGTACCGTGCTGGTGTTTCCGTCGCGGCTTTTGGTCTTCTCGATTTGCAGGAAGGCGACGAATGCCGAGGGCACGCTTTTGAGGCTGAGCGTGTCTTGAAAATCGTCCCACGTCAGTTTGCCTTCGTTCCAGAATTTGTATTCGGTGAACTCTTCGGCCCGGGTGACTGTCGGGAGCAGGAGCGCAAGAAGCAGAAGTATCGAAAGCCGTTTCATAGGTGTGCGGTATTATAGAGATTCGAGAATGCGTTTTAAGACCACTTGTGCCGATATTTCGCGGTTGGCTGCCTCGGGGATAACCAGCGACCGGGAGCTTTCGATAACGTCGTCGGTCACAATCATGTTGCGTCGTACCGGCAGGCAGTGCATGAAGTAGGCGTGGTTGGTCAGTGCCATCTTCTCGCTGTCGACCGTCCAGCTGCGGTCGGTACTCAGCACCTCGCCGTAGTGCGGGTCGGCATAGGCGGCCCAGTTCTTGGCATAGATGAAGTCGGCCCCCTCGAAGGCTTTGCGCTGGTCATACTCCACCCGGGCCCGTCCCACGAAGCGCGGGTCGAGTTCATACCCTTCGGGGTGGGTGATGACGAAGTCGTAGTCGGTCTCGTTCATCCACTCGGCAAACGAGTTGGGCACTGCCTGCGGCAAGGCCTTGGGGTGCGGGGCCCAGGTGAGCACCACTTTGGGGCGTGCCGTCTGTTTGTGCTCCTCGATGGTGATGAGGTCGGCAAAGCTTTGCAAGGGGTGACGGGTAGCCGCCTCCATGCTGAACACGGGGCGTCCCGAGTATTGGATAAACTGGTTGAGGATTTTCTCTTCGTAGTCGTCGCTCTTGCTCTCGAAGCGGGCAAAGGAGCGCACGCCTATCACGTCGCAGTAGCAGCCCATCACGGGAATGGCTTCGAGCAGATGCTCGGGTTTGTCGCCGTCCATGACCACCCCGCGTTCGGTTTCGAGTTTCCAGGCCCCCTGGTTCACGTCGAGCACCATCACGTTCATGCCCAGGTTCATCGCCGCCTTTTGGGTGCTTAGCCGGGTGCGCAGACTCGAATTGAAGAAGATCATCATGAGGGTGCGGTTCTCGCCCAGCCGCTTGTAGGCAAAGCGGTTGGCCTTGACTTCGAGGGCTTCGCGGACGGCCGTTTGCAGGTCGCCTATGTCGTGTACGTTGGTAAAGTGTCTCATCTCTTTTTCTATTGACGGGTTTGTCCGTTGCCGGAAATGATATATTTATAAGTGGTCAGCTCGGGCAGAGCCATGGGCCCCCGGGCGTGGAGTTTCTGGGTACTGATACCGATTTCGGCACCGAAGCCGAACTGGCCTCCGTCGGTGAATGCCGTGGAGACGTTGGTGTAGACACAGGCGGCATCGACCTGGCGGGTGAATTGCCGCTTGCGCTCCTCGTCGTCGGTCACGATACACTCGCTGTGTTTCGACGAGTAGCGGGCAATGTGGTCCAGAGCTTCGTCAAACGAAGCCACCGTCTTCACGGCCATCTTGTAGTCGAGAAATTCGGTGCCGAAACTCTGGTCGGTCGCCGGTTGCAGCAAGGCGTCGGGGTAGTGTCCCGACAGAGCCTCGTAGGCTTGCGGGTCGGCATAGATGATGACCTGCTTCCCGGCCAGCGGCTCGCAGAGGGCGGGCAGGTCGGGTAACCGCTTTTCGTGAACGATAAGGCAGTCGAGGGCGTTGCACACGCTCACCCGTCGGGTCTTGGCATTGAACACGATGTCGCGACCCATGGTCAGGTCGCCGTATTCGTCGAAATAGGTGTGGCATATTCCCGCCCCGGTTTCGATGACCGGCACGAGGGCATGTTCGCGCACGTAGTTGATGAGGCGGCTGCTCCCCCGGGGAATCACCAGGTCGACCTTCCCCACGGCTGTTAACAACTGGTCGGTAACGTGGTGGTCGTTGGGTAGTAAAACCGCTGTATTCGAGTCGATTCCATGACTTATCAACACCCTGTTGATAATGTTCATAAGTGCCTGGTTGGAACAAGCGGCGTCGTGCCCGCCCTTCAAGATGCAGACGTTGCCCGATTTCAGACAGAGCGAGAAGACGTCGAACGTTACGTTGGGGCGCGCTTCGTAGATGATGCCGATGACCCCGAACGGTACCGATATCTTGTCGATGTGCATGCCGTTGGGGCGGTCGAACGAGGCCAGCGTGCGTCCCAGCGGCGAGGGCAGCGAGGCGACGCGCCGCATGTCGGCCGTGATGCCGGCCAGACGTTCCGGGGTAAGCATCAGCCGGTCATACCGAGGGTCGCTCGGGTCCATGCGTTCCAGGTCGCGACGGTTCTCCTGCAAGAGGTAGTCGGTCTGCCGGTCGGCCTCGTCGGCCACGGAGCAGAGCACACGGGCTATCGTGGTGTCGTCGATGAGGTTCAGCTTGTTGGCTGCCACCCGGGCCTGGTCGAGAATGTGTGACAGATCGGTAGTCATGACTGTGATGTGTGTATTTGAACAAAAGTAATCTTTTTTTTCGAGTACGGGGACAAGATTCCCGTTAAAGTTGTTCGAGATAGAGATAATCGCAATGGACGAGCGGACGGGCTCCCTGCTTGCCGATGAGCTCCCGGGCCGAGGTGCTGTCGAATGCGACTCTTCCCACCCCGATGGCACGCCCTTCGGCATCGACAATGCGCACGATGTCGTCGCGCTCGAAATCGCCCTCGATGCGGGTGACCCCGATGGGCAGGATACTGGCGGCCGGTTGCGAGTGAATGGCTTCGACGGCTCCGGCGTTGAGGTGGAGCCGTCCCTTGGCAAACCCCTCGGAGTGGGCAATCCACCGTTTGATGCTCGATATGGGGGTCGACGAGGGGACGAACCGGGTGCACACCTCGGTACTCCCGGCACAGAGCAGACGGGGCAGAATGTTCTCGCGCTTGCCGTTGGCGATAATCACTTCGATGCCTTCGTCGGCCACTTTGCGGGCGATGTGGCATTTGGTGAGCATGCCGCCCCGGCCGAACGACGATTTGCCCGACTGGATATATTGCGACAGCTCCTGCCCGGGGTGTATCTCGGTGATGACCCGCGTGTCCGCTTCGCCCGGTGTCCCGTTGTAGATGCCGTCGACGTTGCTGAGAATGACCAGCGTCTCGACATCCATCATGGCCGAGATGAGTCCCGACAGTTCGTCGTTGTCGGTAAACATGAGTTCGGTCACCGAGATGGTGTCGTTCTCGTTGACGATGGGAATCACCCGGTTTTCGAGCATCACCTCCATGCACTGTTTCTGGGTGAGGTACTGCCGGCGGGTGGAGAAGTTCTCCTTGGTGGTGAGCACCTGTCCGCAGGCGATGTGGTGCTCGCGGAAGAGTTCGTAATAGCGGTTGATGAGCTTGGCCTGCCCTACGGCCGAGAAGAGCTGGCGGGCCGATACCGCGTCGAGCTTGTGGTCGATGTGCAGTTCGCTGCGGCCCGAGGCGACTGCCCCCGACGAGACCACAATCACGTCGAGCCCGGCCTTGTGCAGGTCGGCAATCTGGTCGGTGAGGGCCGACATGCGGGTGATGTCGAGCGATCCGTCGCGTCGGGTGAGCACGTTGCTCCCTATCTTCACGGCTATGCGTTTGCGGTTGTAACTCATGGCTGTATGGCAAATTGTTCAATCATCTCGATGTAGCGGCTCCACTGGGGGTCGCTCTCGGCCCCTATCTGTACGGGCAGGAGCGGATAGGCGGCAAAGGTCTGCTCGACCACCTGCCCGAAGGCTTCGGCCGAGGTTCCGTAGTATTCGTATCGGGCCGTCCGGTTGCCGATGAAGATGGCCGTGAGTACCGCTACCCCGTCGGCTTCGAGTGCCTGGCGCAGCTGTTCGTTGAGCAGGTCGAGCCCTTGTGTCTCCTTGTCGGTGGGCATACCCTTCGAGTCGCCCCCGTATTGCCACACGAGGGCGATGCGGGTGGCAAAGCGACCCGACTGCCGCACGGTGTCGAGGAAAAGCCGTCCCCGCACGATGAGGGGTTTGCCCTCGTTTTCGGCGTCGGCTACGAACCATTCGTTGCTGGTTTGCATGGCGTCTGTATCGGTTAGGCGGTTACTTGCTGCTTTTGTTGTCCTTGTCGCGTATCTCTACCCGGCGAATCTTGCCGCTGATGGTCTTGGGCAGTTCGTCGACAAACTCGATGACCCGCGGATATTTGTAGGGGGCGGTAACCCGTTTTACGTGGTCCTGAATCTCCTTGACGAGCGCCTCGCCGGCCTTCTCCTTGTAGGCGGCCGAGAGCACGATGGTGGCTTTGACCAGCTGGCCCCGTATCTCGTCGGGAACCCCCGTGACGGCACACTCGACAACGGCCGGGTGAGTCATCAGGGCGCTCTCTACCTCGAACGGGCCGATGCGGTAGCCCGACGACTTGATTACGTCGTCGGCCCGGCCCACGAACCAGAAGTAGCCGTCCTCGTCGCGCCAGGCTACGTCGCCCGTATAGTAGATGTTGTCGTGGTAAACCTCGCGGGTCTTCTCGGGGTCGCGGTAGTATTCCTTGAAGAGGCCCAGCGGCTTGCCGTGGTCGGTGCGAATGACGATTTGTCCCTGCTCGCCCTCCTCGGCCGAGCGACCGTCGGCCGTAAGCAGGTCGATGTCGTATTGCGGGTTGCGTATGCCCATCGAGCCCGGTTTGGGTTCTACCCAGGGATAGGTGGCGATGGTGAGGGTGGTTTCGGTCTGGCCGAATCCCTCCATCAGTTTGATGCCCGTGAGGCGCAGCCACTCTTCGTAGACCTTGGGGTTGAGCGCTTCGCCGGCGATGGTGCAGTATTGCAGCGACGAGAGGTCGTATTTGGTGAGGTCTTCGCGAATGAGGAAGCGGAAGACGGTGGGCGGTGCGCAGAACGAGGTGATGTGGTAGTTGTGTATCATGTCGAGCACGTCGGCCGGTTTGAACTTTTCGAAGTCGTAGACAAAGACGTTGGCCCCGGCAATCCACTGTCCGTAGAGCTTGCCCCACACCGCCTTGCCCCAACCGGTATCGGCCAGGGTGAGGTGCAGGCTGCCTTCGTGCAGGTTGTGCCAGAAGGAGCCGGTGATGATGTGACCCAGCGGGTAGGTGAAGTCGTGGGCCACCATCTTGGGCTCGCCGGTTGTTCCCGAGGTGAAGTAGAGCAGCGAGATGTCGTCGTTGCTGTTGGGGTGTTCGGGGCGTACGAAGGGGGCGGCCGATTCGATGCCGCGGTGGAAATCGTCCCACCCCTCGGGCACGATGGGGCCTATCGAGATGCAGTGTTGCAGCGAGGGCGACTCGGGGCGGGCGCGGTTGATGTGGCCGAGCACGATTTCGTCGCCGCAGGCCACGATGGCCTTGATGTCGGCGGCATTGCAACGGTAGATGATATCCTTTTCGGTCAGCAGGTGCGTGGCGGGGATACACACGGCACCCAGCTTGTGGAGAGCGATAATCGAGAACCAGAACTCAAAGCGGCGTTTGAGTATGAGCATCACCATGTCGCCGTGGCCGATGCCCAGCGACTGGAAATAGGCGGCAGTCTTGTCGCTCTCGCGTTTGATGTCGGCAAAGGTGAAGTCGATGCGCTCGCCCCGGTCGTTGGTCCAGAGCAGAGCCTGTTTGTCGGGCTCGATGTGGGCCCATTCGTCTACGACATCATACCCGAAATTGAAGTTTTCGGGTACCTTTACCTTGAAATTCTGCATGAAATCTTCCTGCGAGGAGAAAGAGGTCTTATCCAAAAAACGTTCTAACATAATCGTGTATCTGATGTGAGGAGGATATGCATCTTCCCTCCTCGTGTTTCCTTGATGTTTATAATATGAAAATAGACGGTTGAGGCGCCGGCCCTTTAAAAGATGATGGCCAGGAACCGTACCGGTTTGTCGCCGATGGCCTTCATGCCGTGGGGACGGGTGGAGTCGAAAATGATGCTGTCCCCCTCGTGGAGCACAAGCTCCTTCTCGCCGATGCGCAGGTGCATGCTCCCCTCCATCACGATGTTGAACTCCTGTCCCGGGTGGGTGTTGAGGGTGAAGGGTGCCTCGGGTGCCGAGGGCTCTACGGTCACCATGAAGGGGTCGGCCTTGCGGTTGGCAAACCCGGCGGCCAGCGACTGGTATTTGTAGGCTTTGGTACGCTCGACGGCCACTCCCTTGTCCTTGCGGGTGAGGAAATAGGAGTTCATGCGGGGTTCGTAACCAAACATGAGGGCCGGCAGTTCTACGCCATAGTGGCGGGCAATCTGGTGCAGGAAACTCACGGGAATATCTTTCTCGCCCGACTCGTATCCCCGGTAGGTTTCAAGGTCGACGTGGCAGGCGGCAGCTATCTCTTCGGGCGTCAAGTCGAGTGCGTCGCGCAATCCGACAAGCCGTTCGGCTATCTGTTTTATCTCTTCGCTCATGGTGTAAATGTTTAAAAGAGGATTAATATCTCTTACAAAATTAGCAAAACGAGAACGAAAAAAGGAAAAATGAAATAAAAATAGCCCACCCGATTCTATTTTGTAACTTTTATTAAGAAAAATAATGCGGAGTGGTTGCCGTTGTTGCGCATTTGCAAAACGGGTGTGCAACGTCTACTCTTCGACCTCGGCCTGAGGTACATACTGGTAGGCGCCGATGTCTACCCGTTCGAGACGGGAGTTGCCATACATGTCTTTGTCGAGAGGCGACAGGGCAAATGCCGGGTCGCCCTTGCCGATGGCTCCCGACTCTTCGGAACCTATCTGGTAGTTGTAGTAGTAATGCTCTTCGCCCGTAGCCTTGAAGAGCGGCATGCCACCCCACACGGTGTGGATAAAGTTGGCATCGTCCTCACCCATGGAGTTGAAGAGACAGGAGCGGAAAAACACATGGCTGCCCGTGAAGTCGATACCCGATACCTCGGAGGCCTTTCCGCAGAGTATCGAGTTGTTGAAGCTGGCCCGCAGCAGCGGTGCGCCGCCCTGTATGGAGTCGGCCGCAGCACAATAGCCCAGCGTAACGATGGGAGCGGTAATCACGTCGTAGAAATAGTAGTTGACGATGGTGCAGTGGGTAAAGTCGGCAACCCCGCCCGTGAGCGAGAGCACGGCTCCGGCGGCGTCCGACAGTTCGCTGTTCCAGCAGTAGAGTCGGCTGTATTTCGAGGTGATGAGGTTGCCCGACGAGTTGCGTATGCGTGAGTTGGCGATTTCGAGGCGCATCTCTTCGGTGGCACACGAGTCGAGCACGATGCCCGAACTCATGCCCCGCACATAGGCATGGGCGATTTTGTTCCCCACGCTCTCGGGGTAGAAGCGTATGCCGCCCCACTGCCCGCCCAGGTTGTCGTAGGGGAGGTCGGAGAAGAGCCGGTCGAGCCGGTCGCCCCGAATCTGTATGGGTGCCTCCTGCGTCCCTTCGGCCTGCAAGCGTCCCTGTACCAGCAGCGAGGCCCGGTTGTGGAAATGGAGCCGCGCCCCCGGGTCGAGTTGCAGGGTAGCCCCCGGTGCCACTACCAGACTGTCGTAGATGAGGTAGGGGCGGTCGGCCGTGAGGCGGGTATCGGCGGTGAGCGTCTCGCCCCGCTTGATGATTACGTCCTGCCCGTAGGCGGTGAGCTTCACGTCTTGCTGCACCCCGTTGGTGAGGAAGACAATCGAGTCGACGATGAAGATGGGATTATCTTCGTTGGTGGGGTCGATGTTGGCCTCGACAAAGACATAAAGACTGTCTTTGCCCCGAATCTCGACATCGGTAAAATAGTCGCCCGACATGCCGTCGACGTTGATGTGGAAACCCGAGTGCTCGGCATCGGCCAGCTTGATGCTCGAGATGTTGAGCGATTTCTTGTTGGGGTTGTAGATGCGGAACGAGCGGGTCGAGGTTCCTATCGTGGTGAACACGGTGTCGAACGCTACCGTGTCGGTCGAGAATGCGAGCACGTGCGACGGACTCGTGGTGAAGTCGTCGTCGATGCAGCCGGTCAGCAGCATGGCGGCCAGCAGGCACAGCGAACAGATGGCAGCGGTTATGGCTCTCATAGTATTATAGAAACGTCCTGCCGGGCGCTTTATTGCACCCTGCCTCCGATTTCTTTGGAACGGGGGGAATAAAAATGAATTTGTAAAATCGGATTCTTTTCTATAAGTTTGCTCAACGGTAGCGAAGAGTTATGAAGCCAATGAAAACACCGGTTTCAACCGGATTGTGCCGAACTCGGCCTATCGTTATCCAACTGATAAAAACAGAGACGACTATGTTACTGACGACAACGCCCACGGTAGAGGGGCGACGAATTGTGACCTATTACGGGGTAGTGACCGGAGAGACCATTATCGGGGCCAACGTGATGCGTGACTTCATGGCTGGCATACGCGACTTTTTCGGCGGTCGCTCGGGTGCCTATGAAGAGGTGCTGCGCGAAGCGAAGGACACGGCACTCGAAGAGATGTCGCGAGAGGCGCAGCGGCTGGGAGCCAACGCCGTGGTGGGTATCGACCTCGACTACGAGACGGTGGGCGGTTCGGGCAGCATGTTGATGGTGACGTGTAGCGGTACGGCCGTACGCATCGAGTAAGGAAAAGTATTTGAAATCGTTTCGTCTATGAAATACTATTTGATTGCCGGCGAGGCGTCGGGCGACCTGCATGCCTCGAACTTGATGAAGGCGTTGAAGCGCGAGGACCCCGATGCCGATTTCCGTTACTTCGGGGGCGACCTCATGGCTGCCTGTGGCGGCACGCTGGTGAAGCACTACCGCGACATGGCCTACATGGGCTTTATTCCGGTGCTGATGAATCTCGACAAGGTGCTGGCCAATATGCGCCTGTGCAAGCAGGATATTGCCGCCTGGCGTCCCGATGTGGTGATTCTGGTCGACTACCCGGGCTTTAACTTGAAGATAGCCAAATATGTGAAGACTCGGTTGGGGTTGCCGGTCTACTACTATATTTCGCCCAAGATATGGGCTTGGAAGGAGTGGCGGGTGAAGAGTATCCGCCGTTATGTCGACCGGCTCTACTCCATCTTGCCTTTTGAGGTCGATTTCTATGCCCGCCACCACTATGCGGTGGAGTATGTGGGTAATCCCACGGTCGATGAACTGGCGGCGCGACCTTTTGCCGATGAGACTTTCGACGAATTTGTAACCGCCTGCGGGTTGGAGCGCAAGCCCATCATTGCCCTGCTGGCCGGCAGCCGGGTGGCCGAAATCCAGAATAATCTGCCGCTGATGATCGAGGCGGCCGAGGCCTATCCCGAATACCAACTGGTGGTGGCGGGGGCTCCCGGAATCCCGCTCCAACTCTATGCCCCCTATTTGCAGGGGCACCGGGTGAAGGTGGTCGAGGGCAAGACCTACCGGCTGTTGCAACAGAGCCGGGCGGCACTGGTCACCTCGGGGACCGCTACGCTCGAAACCGCCCTGCTGCGGGTGCCGCAGGTGGTGTGTTACTGGGTAGGCGGTGGCAAACTGTTCTACAAGACGTTCGAGAAGATTTTGCGGGTGCCTTACGTTTCGCTGGTCAATCTCATTGCCGATGCCCCTGTGGTGTGCGAACTGTTGGGCTACCGGGCTACGGTCGAGAACCTGCGTCGCGAACTGGCCTGCCTGTTCGACGAAGAGAATCGGGAGCGCATGCTGGCCGGGTATGACCGGGTGGCTCGCCGGTTGGGCGAGCCGGGTGCGCCCGAGCAGGCCGCTCGCTCCATGGTGTCGGCTCTGCGGGGTTGAGGATAAATCAGTTTTGTTTTTTCAGCCGCTCGATGAGGGTGGCAAAGTCGTTGAAGGTCTGCGTGCCGGTCGGGGTGTGCAGAGTGAGCGTGTGTGCGTCGGTCACGGTGAGGCGGGGCAGTGCGGGCGAGCTTTCCCCCGGGGCGATACGGCAGCCGTAGCTGTTGCGGTTAAGGGCATTGACCGTCCAGTGGAGCAGGGTATCGTCGGTCGCTTCGACCACAATCTCCTGTCCCCATCGCACCGAGGGGTAATAGCTGCCGTGCGCGCGGTCGAAACAGATGTCGCGGCGGTCGAACAGCGTGTCGAGGTCGCCGTTGAGAATGAGGTCTTCGGTCACGCCGCAACTCATGCCCTGTCCCTTGCGCAGCAGCCACAGGCGGTCGGCCAGGACGAGGGCCTGTTCGATGTCGTGGGTCGAGAGCAGAATCGCCTTCTGTTGCGAGGTAGCGATGCGGTGCAGCAGTGTCATGGTCTCGATGCGGCTCACGGCATCGAGAAAGGCGGTGGGCTCGTCGAGAATCACCAGGGGACACTCCTGGGCCAGCACTTTGGCAATCATCGCTTTCTGTTTTTCTCCGTCGGAGAGTTGCGCCATGTAGGTATGGGCCTTGTGGGTGATGCCTACGGCCTCGATGGCCTCTTCGACTACCTGTCGGTCGAGCCGGTCGAGCCGGCCGAAGAATCCGGTGTGGGGTTGTCGGCCCAGAGCTACCAGTTCGTAGACGGTGAGTCCGCCGGTCTGGGTCTTGTCGGTCAGTACCACGCCGATGAGGCGCGAGAGCTCCCGCTCCGAGAGCGTTGACAAGTCGTGACCTTCGAGCCGGATTTCACCTGCGAGGGGCGGTTGTGCGGCTGCAAGCGTGCGCAGCAGTGTCGATTTGCCCGACCCGTTGGCTCCCAGCAGACAGGTGAGTTCGCCCCGGTGCAGAGCGAAGGTGAGGTGGTCGTGAACCGGTTTCACCCCCTTGTGTCCCGTTCGGTAGCCGATGCTCAACTGTTGTGCCGATAGTATGGTGGTCGCGCTCTCCATTAGTTGAAATATTGTATTTTGCGTTGGTTGATGATGACGTAGATGATGACCGGTGCTCCCAGTACCGGGGTGATGGCGTTGATGGGCAGGATACCCGACTCGCCCGGCAGAATGCAGATGAGGTTGCACAACAGCGTGGTGACAGCGCCACAGAGCAGCGTGACGGGCAGCAGTGTGTTGTGGTTCGAGGTGCCCAGCAGCAGGCGGGCTATGTGCGGCACGGCCAGTCCGATGAACGAGATGGGGCCGCAGAAGGCGGTGGTCGATGCCGTGAGCAGCCCCGTGACGATGAGCAGCAGGTTGCGGGTGAGCTTGATGTTCACTCCCAGGTTGGCTGCGTAGCGGTCGCCCAGCAGCAGGGCGTTAAGCGGTTTGATAAGGAGAATGGCGATGGCCAGACCGGCCGATACCGACAGGGCGAAGTAGGGGAGCTGTTCACCCGTGACCCCGCTGAAATTGCCCATGCCCCAGATGGTGTAGGAGTGTACTCCCTCGGCCGTGGCAAAGTAGTTGAGCAGCGAGATGACCGACGAGGTGATGTATCCCACCATGATGCCCACGATGAGCAGCATGATGTTGTTCTTGACCAGAGTCGAGAAAAAGAGAATCGTTCCCAGTACGATGATCGACCCGGCGAAGGCCCCCGCGATGATGGCGGTAAAGCCCGTGAGGGTGGTCGACCCGGTGAGTCCCAGGCTCCCCCCGCAGAAGAGCATGACCAGTGCCACGCCCAGGCTGGCTCCCGTGTCGATACCCAGAATCGAGGGACCCGCCAGCGGGTTGTTGAAGGCGGTTTGCAGCAGCAGACCCGCCACGGCCAGCGCGGCGCCCGAGAGTAGCGCGGCCACCATCTGCGGCAGACGCGATTCGAGAACGATGAACCGCCACACCTCCTTTTCGCACTCCCGCCCGCAGAGGATATCCCACACGGCCGAGGCCGGTATCTGCACCGACCCGAACCACAGGTTGGCGGCACACAGCACGACCAGCAGCAGAATCAGCAGGACGATGAGGCGTTTTTCGCGCAGTTTGTCGGGGCGGGCATTCATTCGGACAGGGGTTGGAAATAACGGAGTTGATAATCGGGGAAGCGGTCGGGGTGGAAGAGAGCCGCCAGCTCCTGCAACAGCAGGTCGGGCCGGAAGGGGGTCTCCTCGTAATAGTTGCAGGCGGCCGTGTTGCAGCCGTAGATGTTATGTTCGCGGAACGCCTTGAAGCGGGCATAGGGGGCATACTCCTTCTGCAAGGCCTTGTAGGAGAGCTGGCCCGCGTTGAACGACTTGATGAGCCAGATGTCGGCCTCGCCGGCCCGGTTGAACACCGTCTCGAAGGCGAGGGGAATGGAGCCCGACTCGCCGTTGTCGCTCCATGGATAGGAGCCTCCGGCGTCGGCAAAGAGCCGGGCCATGTAGCTCTTCCCGCCCGGCATGTACCAGGCCGAGCCGCTCTTCAATTCGCTGATGACCATCGGTGCCGAACCGGTGTGCTCCACCAGCTCTTTCAGTTGGTTGTAGCGTTGCTCGATTTGAGCGAAGAGCGAATCGGCTTCGGCCTCTTTCCCGTAGAGCAGCCCCAGCAGTTTAATCCATTCGGCGCGGCCCAGCGGCGAGGTTTCGAGGTAGTCGGCACACTCGATGATGGGAATGCCCATCTTACCGATGCGCCCGTAGCCCGCATTCTCGAAGGGCGACAGCAATATGGCGTCGGGCGAGAGCTCCATTACCCGTTCGATGTCGGGGCTCATCGAGTTGCCGGCATCGACCAGTCGGCCGGCTTGGGCCCGTTCGAGCAGGGCCGGTGTCTTGATATAGGCGAGGTCGCACACGCCGCCTATCCGGTCAATCGCTCCCAGTATGTCGAGGGCACTGGCGTGTACCGACGAGTAGACCAGCGACTTTTCAAGGGGTGTCCTCACCACCGTACCTTGTGGCAGCGAGCCGGGCAAGGGGGCCTCGCGGGGGACGAGCAGGTAGCGATGCAGTACCCGGGTGGTATCCCAGGGGTTCGTAGTGGTCACATCGGTATAAGTGTCGTGACGGATTATCGAGAGCAGGTCGGCATGATGCACGAGGGTGTCGTTGCCGGTCGCTCCGTCGGCCGGCTGACGCTTCGGGTTCTGGCATTGCACCGTGAGGAGCAGGAGTGCGACGAGTGAAATCCATCGGAACAGCGAGTTCATAGTGGTGTCGGTTTAGCGGGGTTGGTAGCCTATGTATTTGCCGGTGAGACTGTTGCTCATGAGATATTGAGCCGTTTGCAATATCGAGAAGGAGTAGTTGCGCAGCGACTGGCGGGCGGTTTCGTCGGCAATGTCGCCGCTCTGCTCGACGGCCTGTTTGTGGGCGAGCAGCCACTCCTGGTTATCCTTGGGTTTGTAGATGTAAAAGAGCGAGTCGTTCACGCAGCCGATGGCATCGTCCGAGGTGAAGACCACCGCAGGCCGTTTCTCCCGCAGCAGGTCTACACCGAATCCGTTGTTGGTGTAGTCGATGTGGAGCAGTCCCAGCAGCGTGGGGGCGATGTCGGTCTGTCCGCCCAGGTCGTCGATTTGGCGGGGCTCGATTGACTTGGGGGCGTAGATAAGCAACGGCACGTGGTTGAAGCTGAGCGGCATGTCGCTGCGGGGAGTCCCCACGATTTTTCCGTGGTCTCCCACGAACACGAAGATGGTGTTGTCGAACCACTCCTCCTGTCGGGCCTGTTCGATAAACTCCTGCAACGCGTGGTCGGCAAACTCGACGATGCGCAACTCGTCGGTTTTGTTGCGGGTCTTGAAATCGGTCGGAACCACATAGGGCGGGTGGTTGCTGACACTCAGCAGAGCGGCAAAGAAGGGCTTGCCTTCGCGGGCCGTTTGGGTAAGCACCGGCAGGGCATACTGGTAGAGGAAGTCGTCCTGTACGCCGAAACTGTTCACCACCTTCTCCTTGGGATAATCCTCCTGGGCAAAGATGCGGTCGAACCCGTTGGTGCGCAGGTAGCCGTTCATGTTGTCATATTGCGACTCGTGGGTCATGAAGAAGAGGGTGCTGTACCCGTTGTCCTGCAAGATGGTGGGCAGCCCGGCAAAGAAGGGTATGACCGCCCCTTTCATCGAGTTGCGTTTCATCAGGGCCGGGTAGGAGTAGAGCGTCGAGTGAATGGCGTGGTTGGTATGCGTGCCGGCCGAGAAGAAGCGATTGAAGCAGAGCGATTTCGTGGCAAGGGTGTCGAGGAAGGGGGTCAGCTGCCAGGGGTTCCCGAAGTGTCCCATCAGCTCGGCCGACATCGACTCCATGAAGACGAGCACCACATTCTGTCGCGTAGGCTCACCCGGGTTCTCCACCCGGCGGGCGATGGGCGAGACGTCGGGAAGCGAGTCGGTGATGTGCAGCTCCTGGCGCACCCGGGCGATAGCCTCCCGGTCGTCCATGAGGTCGATTTCCCGGTTCTCCGATTTCGAGGCCTCCAACCAGCTGCGCAGCAGGTTGAACGAAGGACTCACTCCCAACTGGTTCAGAAACGTGTTGTTGCAGTAGTAGGCCGCACTCACCTTGATGGGGTTGTAGCCCACCCGTCCCCGTATGCCGAAGAGGCAGCCGCCAATCAGGACGATTGAAGCCAGCAGGGTGAGCACCTCGTTGCGCCAGTGGAATTTCTCGGCCGCTATTCGTTGCAGGTCGCGGCTGGTGCGTTTGCGCAACAGGCGGGCCAGGTAGACGAAGAGTACCGATAGCCCCACGAACAAGATGAAGGCCACGATGTAGGAGAACTCGCCAAACATGAGCCCCAGAGTCGTGCCCGCGTAGCCGAACCAGTTGAAAATCGAGGCGTTGATGTGTTTAAAGAAGTAGGCAAAGTAGGGTATGTCGGAGGCCGAGATGGCAAAGGCCAGCACATAAAAGAGGGAGAAGTAGATATTGATCACCCGGAACAGGCCTCGGCCGTAATACCCCATCAGGGCACATACCGAGACTACCGTGAGGGGCAGAATCATGATGTAGCAGGCTACCACGTTGTCGAGCCAAAGCCCCCGGACGAAGGCTTCGGCCCGGGTGAGGAACGACAGATTTTCTCCTGCCAGATAGTCGTAACCTTGCAGGAAGAGAATCCAGCGGAATGCCGCAAAAAAGAGAAGCCCCATCAGATGTATCGATACCAGATAACGCAGGGCATATAAATATCGTTTCATCGGTTGTGTATGGTTAAACGGTCCAAAGATAGTGAACTCTCTTCATTCTTCCCACTCGTGGAGGCGAATAAGGCGCCGTTATCGGGCTGTGATGTGGAAACAGCCCTGGCGTATTTCGTATTTCACGTAACACTTGTGTTGCTTGCGCAGGTCGTAGAGTACCTCGCCCAACAGCAGGCGCAGGCGGTCGGAGGGGACGAAGCAGGTCGAGTCGGTCACGTTGTAGCGGTTGTAGGCAATGTCGAAGGTGGTGCCGTAGCGGTGGGCCGAGTTTTCGCTGGCGTTGGTGTTGCGGCGGCGCAGCGAGCGTATCGACTCGTCGGAACGCAGGGCACTGGTGAGAATGATTTGTCGACCGCCGGTACCCCGGCTCGCCAGGGAGTCGTTGAAATTCTTCCCGATGGTCATGAGCAGCCACTTGGTGCGGGGTGTAAGGTAGGGAATGGAGTGGGTGAGCTTGTCGACGGTGTAGTATTCGCAACTGTCGATTTTGGCCAGTTTCCAGAAACCCATCTGGCGGGCCTCGTCGAGCGATTCGAGCGGAGCGATACCGTTTTTGCGGGCGATGGCCAGGTGCCTGTCGTTCAGGTCGTTGAATAGTTTCCGAAAGCTGGTGTACTGTATGGGGCTTTTCCGCCAGCCGGTGGTGCGGGGCTGGGTCGGCCGTTTCATCTCGAAGGTATCGATGAGGGTACTCTCGGGGTAGTCGGGCTCGACCTGCTTGCCTTTGCAGCCGGCGATGAGTAGGGTGGCGAAGATAAAGACGAGGGGGAGTAGGGTGTGACGCATGGGTGAGAGGCTTTTCCGGGGGTTATTGAGCCGGATAGCCGACCGTCTGTGTCAATATCGCTTTTTGTCGTTCGTTCAGTTTCAAGACCTGGGCCAGTTCGGTGGCATCGAACGAGCCGCGCACTACGCTGCCCAGTCCGGCCGAGGCGCAGTAGAGGTAGATATTCTGGACGATGCAGCCGCAGTCGACAAACATCATGTCGTTGCCTGGCGCCTTGTCGAGGTCGGCCACGAATACGATGTTGAGCGGAGCCGTCTGGGCAAAAGGCTGCTTGCCCGCACTGTGTCGGAAGTCGCCGGCGGCCACCTGGTTCAGTACGTTTTGACGGGCGTCATAGCGGTATACCCCTTGGGCGGTGATGGCATAGAGCGAAATCTCCTGCCGGTTGAGAGCCGAGGGGGCCGTGCGCTTGTCCTCGCGGTTGTAGCCCCAGGCGGCCCACAGCAGGTTGGAGAGCGTTTGCGGTTCGATGGCCCTGTCGGTGTCGAACTGGCGGGTCGATGCCCGTTGGGCGAGAGTCTGCATGAGCGGTAGTCCGCCCTCTTTCTGTGGGGTGGGTAGCTCAATCTGTTGAGCCGAGGCCAAGAGCGACCCCCCTATGAAGAGCGAAAGGAATAAACCTTTGATTTTCATGTTACTTGGTTTTGAGTGTGACAAGCAAAGATAGCGATTTATTCGGTAAGGCACGCCAATAAAAATGTAAAAATTATCAAAGTCAAAGAAAATAAAAGAGTTACCACAAGGGGGAATCGGGGCGAAAGTTGTACCTTTACCCCACATTTTCCTGACGATGAAAACGAGTGCGTTTATGAAGATACGACTATTCGTGGCAGCGATAGTGGCCGCTTGTTGGGTGGGCGTGAGTGCCCAGGTGCCCGGGCGGGATTCGTTGCAGGTGAGTTTGCTGACCTGCGGTCCCGGCACAGAGGTGTATGAACTGTTCGGCCATTCGGCTCTGCGGGTCAGACAGCCGGGGCCCGACGGCTTTGATTACGTATTCAACTACGGCATGTTCGATTTCAACGCTCCGGCTTTTGTGTGGCGCTTCACCAAGGGTGAAACCGACTATTGTCTGGGGGTGAACGACTTCCGCGATTTTCTGTTCAACTACGTCATGCGCGAGTCGAGGGTCGACGAGCAGGTGCTCAACCTCACGCCCGAGCAGAGCGGGGCCTTGTTCGATGCCCTGTTGGAGAATGCCCGGCCCGAGAATCGGGTCTATCGTTATAACTTTCTGTTCGACAACTGTGCCACCCGTCCCCGCAACATGGTCGAGGCGACCCTCGACAACCGGGTGCGGTATCGTGAGCCCGAGGGGGTGTTGCCTACCTTCCGCGAGGAGATTGACCGCTATGCCGAGCGTTGCCCGTGGCTTATCTTCGGGATAGACCTGGCGCTGGGTAGCGGGCTGGACCGCCCCATGACCTACCGGGAGCAGATGTTCGGTCCCGAGGTGTTGAAAGAGGCCTTTGCCCGGGCCGAGATACAGCTCTCGCCCGACTCGGCCGCCGTGCCGCTGGTGAGCCGCACCGAGGTACTCTACGACCCCGAGACTCCGGCCCTGCCCGGCATCACCCCGTTTTACCTCACCCCCCTCTTCTTCGCCTGGCTGTTGCTGGCGGTGGTTGCCGGTGTTTCGGTCTACGACATCAGGCGGGGCCGTTGCTCCCGGGTGTTCGACACGGTGCTGTTCACCCTCTACGGATTGGGCGGTGTGATTATCTTCTTTTTGGTGTTTGTCTCGGTACACCCGGCCACCTCACCCAACTACTCGGCCTTCTGGTTGCACCCCCTGTGGCTGCTGGTGGCTCTTTTTATTTGGTTTAAATCTCTTAAAAAAATCGTCAGATACTATCATTTTGCTAACTTTGCGGGGCTGTTGATTTTCCTGTTGCTCTGGCACTGGATTCCACAGCAGTTCAACGCGGCATTCATTCCGCTGGTGCTGGTGTTGATTTTGCGCTCGTTTACCGCCTTGTGGGTGGGGCGCAGAGAGAAAAGCGGGACTGAACAGGTATGAAAAATAAGGTATTAGCAACACTCCTCTTTTCGCTGCTGGTTGTACCCCTGGTGCAGTCGGCCGACCATGCCCCCCGTCTGGTGGTGGGGATTACGGTCGACCAGTTGCGCACCGACTATCTGGTCGCCTTGCAGAACCTCTTCGGCGAGAAGGGTTTCAAACGGCTCATGGCACAGGGGGTGGTTTGCGAAAATTTGGTTTACGATTATCCCAATGTCGACAAGGCCTCGGCCACGGCGACACTCTATACGGGCACGATGCCCTTTTTTCACGGCATTCCTTCGGAACGGTTTTTCAACACCACTTTCCAGCGCGAGGAGCTCATCTTGAACGACCCTTCCAAAATCGGGAACTACACGCAGGAGACCTTCTCGCCCGAGCGAATCAAGACCTCGACCATCAGCGACGAAGTGAAGATTGTGAGCGGTGGTCTGGGGCGTGTGTATGCCGTGGCTCCCGATGCCCAGCAGTCGATTATCAGCGCGGGGCACGCCGGCAACTGTGCCTTCTGGATTAACGACCGCAACGGCAAATGGGCTACGACCACCTACTACCGTGACGTGCCGGCCTATGTCGAGCAGTTCAACTATGTGCGCTCGCTGTCGGTACGGGTCGATACGCTGGCCTGGACACCGGTCTATACCCCCGACCTCTACACGGCCATTCCCTATCTGACCAACGATTTTTCATTCAAGCATACCTTTTCGCACGACAACCGCGACCGTTTTACGCAGTTCAAGACAACCGCACTGGTCAACCAGGAGGTGACCGATGTGGCGGTCGAGTTCCTCGACAAGGGGCTGCTGGGTCGCCGGGGTGTCCTCGACATGCTCAACGTGGGCTATACGGCCGGGGTCTATCTTGACAAGACCGTGCAGGAGTATGGCTTGGAGTTGCAGGACGCCTATGTGCGCCTCGACCGCGATATTGCCCGTCTGCTCGACGCCATAGACAAGCAGGTGGGGCTGGACCACACGGTGGTATTCCTGGCCTCGACCGGCTATTTCAAGGGCGAAGCCAAGGAGTCGCCTATCTACAACATACCCTCGGGCGAGTTTTATCCGCGTCGTGCCGTGGCCTTGCTGAACGTCTATCTGATGGCGCTCTACGGACAGGGCGACTGGGTGACGGGATACCAGAACCGACAAATATTTCTGAATCGCAAACTCATCAAGGAGCGCGACCTCGATGCCGACGAGATGCGCAACAAGGCTGCCTCGTTCCTTATCCAGATGGCCGGTGTGCAGGACGTCTACACCTCGCAACGGCTCTTGCTGAGTCATGGGACCGACCGGCTGTCCGCCATGCGCAACGGCTATTGCCCCAAGCTCTCGGGCGACCTCGTGCTCGACCTTTGTCCCGGCTGGGAGGTCGTTTATGAAGACAACAACGACACTCGCGAGTATGTGCGTGTCAACGCCATTCCGACCCCCTGTTTTATCCTGGCTCCCGACGTGAAGCCGGTGCACATCACCACACCCGTGCGGGCCACGGCCATCGCACCCACCGTTTCGCGCCTGTTGCGCATTCGTTCGCCCAACGGTTCTTCCGAATCTCCGCTCTCCGAAATAGAATACTAATTGGTTCCTTTTTGCGGAGTTAGCAAAATTTGCATTATTTTTGCAGGGGTAGAAATATCCCCCTCAGGGAGGAGGAACTCTTATTAACGAATAAAATAGACACTTTATATGGGATTTAACGATTTATTGAAAAAGATGTTCGGCAACAAGTCGCAGCGCGACTTGAAAGAGATTGAGCCCTATATCCAGAAGATAAAGGCCATATCGCCCGAACTCGAAACGCTGACAAACGATGAATTGCGTCATCGTGTCGATGTAGTCAAGCAACACATTCAGGATACGGTCGCACCCGACCGTCAACGCGTGGCCGAGCTTAAAGAGCATGTCGAGACGCTCGACTATGACAAACGCGAATCGACCTGGGAAGAGATTGACAAAATCGAAAAGGAGATTCTGAAAAAGATTGAAAAGGTACTCGACGAGTCGCTTCCCGAGGTTTTTGCCATCGTGAAGGAGACCGCCCGCCGGTTCTGCAACAATGCGACCATCGAGGTGACGGCCAACGACTTTGACCGTAGCCTGGCCGTGGACCACGATTTCGTCCACATCGAGGGCGATAAAGCCATCTATGTGAACCACTGGATGGCCGGTGGTAACGAAGTGGTGTGGGACATGGTACACTACGACGTGCAGCTGATTGGTGGCGTGGTGCTGCATAAGGGAAAAATTGCCGAGATGGCTACCGGTGAAGGTAAGACGCTGGTGGCTACGCTGCCGGTATTCCTCAACGCCCTTTCGGGCAACGGCGTGCATGTGGTGACGGTCAACGACTACCTGTCGAAACGTGACTCGGAGTGGATGGGGCCGCTCTACATGTTCCACGGCCTGTCGGTCGACTGCATCGACAAGCACGAACCCAACTCCGAGGCCCGTCGCAATGCCTACAATGCCGATATTACCTTCGGAACCAACAACGAGTTCGGTTTCGACTACCTGCGTGACAACATGGCCAGTTCGCCGCTCGACCTGGTACAGCGCATGCACAACTACGCTATTGTCGACGAGGTCGACTCGGTGTTGATCGACGATGCCCGTACCCCGCTGATTATTTCGGGTCCCACCCCCAAGGGCGACGACCAGATGTTCGAACAGTTCCAACCCAAGGTCGAGGAGCTGGTCAAGATGCAGCGTACCTTGATTACGAAGCTGCTGGCCGAGGCCAAGTCCAAGATTGCTTCGGACGACAAGAAGACGCGCGAAGAGGGTGCCGTGCTGCTCTACCGCTGTTTCAAGGGTCTGCCCAAGAACGGAGCCCTCATCAAATATCTGAGCGAGCCGGGTATCAAACCTCTGATGCTCGAGACCGAGGCCATCTATATGGCCGACAACAACCGTCGTATGCCCGAGATTACCGATGACCTCTATTTCGTCATCGACGAGAAAAATAACAGCATCGACTTGACCGATAAGGGTATCGATGTCATGACCGGCAAATCGGACGACCCCAACTTCTTCGTGTTGCCCAACATCAGCGAAGAGCTTTCCGACCTTGAAAACCTGGGGCTCTCGCCTGAGGAGAAGCAGAACCGCAAGGACGAACTGCTGCAAAATTATGCCATCAAGGCCGAGCGGGTTCACACCGTCAACCAGTTGTTGAAGGCCTATACCCTCTTCGAACTCAACGACCAGTATGTGGTTATCGACAACAAGGTGAAAATCGTCGACGAGCAGACCGGCCGTATCATGGAGGGCCGCCGCTATTCCGACGGTCTGCACCAGGCCATCGAAGCCAAGGAGCACGTGAAGGTCGAAGCCGCTACGCAGACCTTCGCCACCATCACCTTGCAGAACTACTTCCGCATGTATCACAAGCTGGCCGGTATGACCGGTACCGCCGAGACCGAAGCCGGTGAGTTCTGGGACATCTATAAACTCGATGTGGTGACTATCCCTACCAACAAGCCGGTAGCCCGTATCGATATGGAGGACCGCGTCTACAAGACCAAGCGGGCCAAGTACAACGCCGTTATCGAAGAGATTGTGAAGATGGTCGAGGCCGGACGTCCCGTGCTCGTGGGTACCACCTCGGTCGAAATATCGGAGCTGTTGAGCCGTATGCTCACCCTGCGTAAAATCAAACACAACGTGTTGAACGCCAAGTTGCACCAGCGCGAGGCCGAAATCGTGGCCCAGGCCGGACAGACGGGAACCGTGACCATCGCCACCAACATGGCCGGTCGTGGTACCGATATCAAGCTGTCGCCGGCCGTACGTGCCGCCGGCGGTTTGGCCATCATCGGCACCGAGCGCCACGAGTCCCGACGGGTCGACCGTCAGTTGCGTGGTCGTGCCGGACGTCAGGGCGACCCGGGTTCTTCGGTATTCTTCGTCTCGTTCGAGGATACGGTGATGCGTCTGTTTGCCACCGACCGCGTGGTGAAGATGCTCGACCGTCTGGGACTCAAAGAGGACGAGATGATTGAACACCGCATGGTATCCAAGTCGATTGAGAATGCACAGCGTCGTGTCGAAGAGAACAACTATGGTATCCGTAAACGTCTGCTTGAATACGACGACGTGATGAACGCCCAGCGGAATGTCATCTACACCAAGCGTCACCACGCCTTGATGGGCGAGCGCATCGGCATCGACATCATGAACATGTTCTACGACACCATCGAGTCGCTGGTCGAAGCCTATAACGGCAGCAACGACTACGAACCCCTGTCGATGGAGATGTTCAAGATTTTTGCCGTCGAGATGCCCTTCAACGAAGAACAATTCCGCTCGATGCGAAAGAACGAGATTATCGACAGCCTCTACGATACGGTAGTAGCCACCTTCAAGCGCAAGGGCGAACGCATGGCCGAGATTGCCAACATGAACATCAAACCCTTTGTTGAGCAACGGGGCCTGTCGACCGGTATGATACGGGTACCCATTACCGACGGCAAACGGGTGTTCGGCATCGCCTGCGACCTGAACGAGGCCTACAAGAGCGAATCGCAGTCGGTCGTTAAGCAGTTCCAGAAAGCCGTGCTGCTCATGACCATCGACGAGGCCTGGAAAGAGCACCTGCGCGAACTCGACCAGTTGCGCCAGTCGGTACAGAATGCCAGCTACGAGCAGAAAGACCCGCTGTTGATTTACAAGCTCGAATCGTTCAACCTCTTCAAGGAGATGGTCGAGACGATGAACCGCAAGGCCATTGCCATTCTCATGCGGGGTCAGATATACATTCAGGCACCGCAAGACGTGCACGAGGCAGCTCCCGAGCGTCGGGAAGATTACAGCAAGTACCGCACGCAAAAGGACGAGTATCCCGGACAGTCGGCACAGGCAGCCGCCGCAGCGGCACCCCAGCGACCCCGGGTTACCGAGCCCATCAAGGTAGCACCCCGCGTAGGCCGCAACGACCCCTGCCCTTGCGGTAGCGGCAAGAAATACAAAAACTGTCACGGGAGAGGCCTTTAATCTCCCATTTGCCATACCCCGCAACCGGCGGTTCCCTTACGGGAGCCGCCGGTTGTATTTTTAAGGGGAGGGGAAGAGCGTCTATTTGTGCCCGTTTTCGCGGAAAGGGAGTAAAAGGAATTCTTCTTCTGAGTCTCGAACCGATTTTTGCAGGGGCATTTGGAATAAAGGATAAAGGAGACGCATCAGTCTTAGAACGGATAGCCGATGGCCAAGTGGAAGGCGAGGCTGTTCTTGAACGACGTCATGTTGTAATAACCCTTTTTGCCGGTGTCGTAGGGGGCGTGGATACCGATACCCAGGTCGCCGCGCAGCACCAGCATGCCGATGTCGTAGCGCAGTCCCACACCGGTACCCAGGGCGATGTCCTTGAAGAAGGTTCGGCCGTCGAGTTCGCCGCCGGGACGGTTGGGGTCCCGTTTCAACAGCCAGATGTTGCCGGCATCGACAAAGGCGGCGCCGTGCAGGTCGCCCCAGATGGGGAAGCGGTATTCGAGGTTGGCTTCGAGTTTGAAGGTACCCGTCTGGTCGAAATAGCCGTCGACATCGTCCTGGGGCGGCAGGTAGCTGCCGGGGCCGAGCGAGCGTATGGTGAAGGCGCGTATGCTGTTGGCACCGCCGATGTAGAACTGCTCGCTGTATGGTACCTCCTGTGAGTTGCCGTAGGCGTGCTCGGCACCCACGAACACACGGCCTACCAGCCAGTGGTCGGGGCGGAAGCGGTGGTAGTAGACCATCTCGGCGCTACCTTTGACAAACTGGGAGAAGTTGCTGCCGAAGATGCGTTTCTCGCCGTGTTGCCCCAGCAGCGAGGTGATGCCGCTGAGTATGTTGCCGGCCGACATGCCCATGAGTTGCCACACGAAGCGGTTGTCGACCTCGCGCCCGTAGGAGGTGTCGTAAGTGTAGGTGTAGCTCGACGAGGGGATAAACTGGTCGCGGAAGCTGAGGGCGATGGCAGGATTCTCCTCCATGGTTTTATCGAACGACTCGGTGGTGTTGAGCAGCTTGGTGTAGACCAGCTTGAACGGGGTGACCGAGTGGCCTGCCCGCAGCGAGGTGCGATACTCGTAACTCATCGACCCGTTGAACGAGACCATGCGGAAGTAGTGCGGCCGGTTCATCAGGTTGGCTCCCAACTGGAAGCGGGTGAAGGCGGGATAGCGGCGGGTGCGGGGCATCTGCGGCAGGAATCCCGGTACGATGCGGGGGTAGGAGAGCGACGAGTTGAGTCCGAACTCGTAGGAGTTGAAGAGCGAGGCTTTGCCGTGTTGCGAGCCTCCACCCGTCTGCCATTCGTAACTGCCGTTGAGTTTGACCGACAGCTTCTCTCCCCCGCCGAACAGGTTGTTGTGGTTGATACCGAAGATGAGTCCCGGGCCGATGTAGCTGTTCGACTTGGACGAGACGTTGGCTTCGATGGTGGCTTCGAGCGGTACGTCGAAGGTGGCCTGTATGGTCACGTCGAGTGAATCTTTCTGAGCGAGCGAGTCGAGCGGTGTCACTTCGACCGACACGGTGCGGAAGATGCCCAGCCGGCCCAGGTTCGACTGGGTGGCGTTCTGGGTGTCGAGCGTGTAGAGGGTGCCTGGCCTGAATGTGACGTTGCGGGGCAGAATCCAGCGTTTCAGATGGACAGGCTTGTGGTAGGCCACGGTCATGTGGGGATACCTGATGGTATCGGGAGTACCGCCGCCGGTCGCCCCGTTGAGCTGTACGTTCACGCGGCCCACGTAATAGGGTTTGAGTGCCTGGGCGGGAATACCCTTTTTGAGGGTCATGCGCAGGGCCACCTTGCCGGGCGACAGGGTGGTGTCGGCCAGGTATTCGATATACTCGGGGCGGAAGTAGAAATAGCCGTTGTTGCGCAGGGCGGTGGTGATGCGGTTGCGCTCGGCCGAGAGCGAGTCGAGACAGTATCGGTCGCCGCCTTGCAGAATGGTGGCGCTGTTGATGCTGTCGATGAACCGGGTGATGGGACTGGTGGGGGCCGGCAGTTCGATGGTGTCGAGTGTATAGGCTGGCGGCACCTCTATCTTGTAGGAGATGCGGGCCTTCTTGGGGTTGCGTTTGTTGTAGATGAGTTCGTAGTTGGCGTCGGCCCCGAAGTAGCCGTTGTTTCCCAAGATGTCTTTGATGACACTCATGCGCAGCTCGGGCTGCACGTTCGAGACGAGAACCGGCTCTTTGGCCAGCTTCTCGTAAATCCAGTGTTTCAACCCCTTGTCGCGTTTGGGTTCGAGGTAGTTCCACACCCACAACCCGATGGGGAAGGGGGTGCGCACGTAGGGCGAGAAGAGCGGATTGTTGGGGGCGACCGAGAGGGTCGACTTGATTTCGCTCTTCACGTTGTCGGCAATCTTCACCCCCGAGTCGGGGATAATCTCCATCTTCTTGACACCGGTATAGAGCACCTCGTCGTCGGCGAGCCGCTTGGTGGTGGAGCAGCCGATGAGGATTGCCGTCGAAAGCAGTGTGGCGAAGAGGTAGGCGATTGACTTTTTCATGGGGTGACCTCCTTTCGGGTTTTGCGGGAGCGGAAGAGTTCCCAGAGGTTGACCAGTTGTTTCTTCACGACGAAGCCCACGCCGGTCTGGGTAATTTCGCCTTCGAGAATACTCTCGTAGCCCGTGTGGCGGAACACCTTGATATACATGTTGTCGCGCTGGTTGAAGTAATATTCCAGCGAGATGTCGTCGATGAAGTTCTCCTTGAAGTTGACGTCAGCATTGTCGTCGGGGCTGAGGCTGCCCCCGATAACCACCTTCACCCGGTTGTTGAACAGACTCTTGGCCGCCCGGTAGGAGTAGTCGGTGCGGGTGTTGATGCCCGAGGCGTCGGTGTAGGAGTTGATGCCGAACGAGAGGTCGATGCCTTTCAGCCCCTGTGCCCACTGGTTGAGCTCCTTTTCGAGGAACGAGTTGAGCGGGTTGCCCAGCAGGTCGCTCCGGGTGGTCGAGGTGCCGGGGCCGGTATAGGTGTTGTAGATGAGCAGGCTCATGGCCTGCGAGGCCCGTTGTTCGGCCGTGAGCGAGGCAAGCTGGTTTTGCAGGGTGAGGTCCTCGGGGGCGGCCAGGTCGAACGATACCGACAGGTTTTCGAGCGAGTTCTTGATGATGATGCTGATGTCGAAGTTGACCTGCCGGGAGTTCTTGTCGTCCTCGGTGATGGTGGTGCGTACCGTCTCGACGGCGGTAATCGACATCTGGGGATCGGCTATGTTGCCGTTCCACGAGACGAAACTGCCGTCCTGTATCTTGAAGAGTTTCTCCGAGATGATGGGCGGGTTGTAGCGCACGAATCCGCCCGAGAGGGTGTAGCGGCCCGAGAACCGGCTGTCGCCCAGGGCGTTCATGGTATAGGTGAGGTTGCCGCCGCCTTGCAAGTCGATGCGGTTCTTGCCGTCGGGCGAGAGGTTTACCCCCATCTTCACCGTAGGCGATATGTTGATGTTGACCAGAATATCCATGCCCAGCAGGGCGCCGGAAGGCAGAGTATCGGTTTCGGCCACCTCGGTACTGTCGTTGAACGAGACGAAGGTGACGATGTTGTTTTCCTGCTGTTGCAGGGCGAACGGCGAGTCCTGCATCACATAGGTAACCTCGGTCCCGGTGAGCAGACCCACGTTGCCGTTGATTTTCAGGGCGTCGAGCGGGCCGACGACCCGCATGTCGAGGTCGGCGATGACCGAGCCGTAGACCGTGGCCTTGGAGCTGCGGGCTGCCTTGACAGGCTGGAAGGCCGAGGCGAAGATGTGAAGGTCGGTGTTGATTTTCGCAAAGTCTCTGAAATCGATATTCCCGTCGATGTGCAGCGGATTCTTGTTGGCACCGGTGATGGCGTAGTCGTCGAACCGCAACACATTCTTTTTAACACGTATCGGGCTGGTGGGGAAGTTGAGGCTTGCCCCCATCGACTTGGAGTTGGCCGATGCCCCCACCATTTGCAGGTAGCCGTCGAGTAGCGGGGCCGAGGTGCTGCCGCCCACCTGCATCTCACCGTTGAGGAAGCCTTGCAGCTGGGCCATGTCGGCGGGGAGGAAGGGGTTGGCCGTGGCCAGCGGAAGGCTGTCGACGGCCAGTTGCAGCGACACGGGGCTGTCGGCCTTGTCGTCGAGCAACCCCGACAGGGTCAAGACCTGCCGGCTGTCGATTTGCAGGGCGGCTCTGGCCTCTTGTCGACCCAGCGAATCGAGTTGGTAGTTGACGTTCAGGTCAAAGTCGCCCACCCGTTGTTTCCCGTAGTAGAATTGCGATACCCCCACGTTGCCGGCTACCTCGGTACCGCCTATCGGGAAGTGAATCAGCAGGTTGGCCGATACGCTGCCCGCAATCTGCGGCGAGAAAGGCGACAGGGCCAGCCAGGGGGCTATCTCCATGCCGCTGATGTCGACCCGCAGCGGTTCCTGTCGGGCCAGGGTGTGGTTCAATGACTCATGCAGGGTGGTGACGATGAGGTGCCGCTCGCCGTGGGTGAGGGCGATGTCGGCATCGAAATGGCCGCCGTAGTGATAGGCAAAGAAGTTGTCGGGGTTCAGTGCCCAGGTCTCGAACCCGATGACGGGGTTCTTGGGGAAGAACGATACCTGGACGAGCGAGTCGAGGAAATTGGCCTGGCAGCCGATGCGGAATCCCTCCTCTCCCTGCCGGTTCTTCTGCACGCAGAAGAGTTTGGTGGTGTTGCCCGAGAGGAATCCGTTGAGCTCGACCGAGGCCAGCTGGTCGAGGTTGCCGGGCTTGTTGCCCACATGCAGCGAATAGTAGAGCCGCTCCTCGCGTTCGTGCCGCTCGAAGAGCGACAACTGTATGGTGTCGATAACGATTCCGCCCGTCGAGAAGCGGTCGACCGTCCCTGTCGTACCGAGCAGCGAATCGTTTCGGGCATTCAGGTCGAACTGGAAGAAACCCATGCCCAGCCCTTTGAGGTATTGTTGCACCAGGTTGTTGCGCTTGGCGCTGGCCTGCAATTCAAAGGGGGGCAGCGCCTGGTGGAGAGCCTCCATGTTGAGGCGTTTCTCCTCTTGTGCCGAGGCCAGAATGGGCATGGCCCGGTTCAGTTTTTCGAGGAAGGGGGTGAGCCCTATCGACGAGGCAAAGCGCACGGCCAGGTCGCCGCTTTGCAGGGTGGCGTGTATCTGAGTCGAGTCGGTTCCGGCGGTTAGCGACAGGGCGTCGGTTTGCAGGCGGCCGGTCGGTAGCAGGGCCGACAATTTGTCGAGTTGCAGCGAGGCCTGGTATAACTCTTCGGGTGGTGCCACCTGTCCCGAGAGCGACAGCGAGGTCGAGAGCTGGCAGGGTTCTGCGGTGAGGCGCAGCGCTTCGAGGTCGGTGTGAATATCGCCCGACACGGCAAAGATATACCGTTGGGGAGCTATCGAGGCCGAGAGGCTGAGTCCGGTGAGCAGGTTGGGGTCGGTGCAGGCGATGCGTCCCGTGGCCCGTCCCCGGTTCAGTCGGGCGTCGACGGTGATGCCCGAATAGTGGTAGCCTGCATATTGGGCGGTGTCGATGGCGAGGTGTGCGGTGAGCCGGGCCAAGGAGTCGAGCGGGTTGTATCGCTCCCCGTCAATCGCTATCGAAGCTGAGAGGGGGCCCAGTCCCAGCGAGTCGTGCGGCAGGAAGTCGGCCAGGGGGAAGCGGTCGATGTGTATGTCGCCCTCGTAGCGTTGGTGTCGGGTATTGAGCCGGGCTCTCAGGTCGATGGTGCCGCGACCGGTTTCGAGCCGGGCTTCCGACCGGATAGTCGGGCCCGCAAGATAGGCCTTTCCGGAGAGTCGGGTCGGTGGCAGGTAGAGACGGTTGCGCAGCGAGTCGGGCATGAGGTGGGCGATGAGCGGCGATTCCCTGAGGGCGATGCCCCATTGCAGGTTGCCGGTCAGACGCTCGGTATCGGGCAGATGCTGCACCCGGCCGGAGGTGCGGGCGTTGAAGGTGCCGGGCAGAGAGAGGTCGCCCCGGGTCAGATGCAGGTCGCCCAGTGTGCCGTTCACGGCGATGTCCGATTGCAGGGCGGTCGTGAGGAGCAGACCCCGGGTGTAGGTGCTGTATTGAGGGAAGAGCTGAACGAGGTCGCCCACGGCGATGCGGGCCTGTACCCGAGCCTCAATCGGGGCTTGGGGTGATTGGGCGAACAGTTCGCTCCCGGCTTTCAGTTGTGCCGAGATTTCAGAGAGGGAGGTGCGCAGGAGGAAGTCGTGCAGGGCGATTCCCGTCGAGTCCATTACGAAGAGCCCCTGGGTTTGGGTCACCGCCAGTCCCGACCGCTCGACAAAGGCGAGCTGCCGTATCGGTACCCGTATTTCGCTGCCCCGGTTGTAGAGCGAATCGATGGCAATCTCGATGCCGTTGAGCGACAGGTAGCCGAGGTCGAGCCCCTTTTGCGGTATCTGTGCGGGCAGGGCATAGAGAGCGCTGTTGTCGTGCAGCCGTAGCCGGGCGATACGGACGGTCCAGGGGAGCGATGCGGCGGTATCGGCCGCAGTCGCTTCGGGTGCCGTCTCGACCGTCTCGCCGCTACCCGGGTAGTAACGGTAGTCGCCCCGGTCGATGGTGGCCTCGGTCACATCGACCTGCTGCCGGTAGAGGTCGATGTTTCCCTGCCGCAGGGTGGCTTGGCTTATCGAGGCGTCGAGCTGTTGAATCGTGGGGCGCATCTGCATGGCATAGTGAATCTGCGACAGACCCAGTTCGCCCACCGATATGCGCCAGTCGAGGGGCGGGCTGGCAGTTTCGACCGTGTCGGGTTGTTGCCCTGTGATGTCCAAGGTGATGTCGCCGCCTTGCAGTTGGCTCGACGGCAGGTCGATGAGCGAACTTTTCAAGTCGATGCGGGCCCTCTGTGTGGCAAACTCCTTGACCCAAGCCGACAGGGTGAGTGTGGAGTCGGCGCTCGCAAAGCGGAAGCGGACTCCCTGCAAGGCAATCTCGTTCACCTGTACCTGCCGTTTCAGCAGCCCCAGCGGAGCGATCCCCACCTCGATGCTCTCGCTTTGCAGCAGCGTGTCGGCCGGCGCGGTGAGCAGCAATATGTCGTCGATGTGCAGCTTGAAGGGGAAGCGCAGCGAGAGGTCGCCGATAGCGAGTTGCATCTCGGTCGACCGGTTCACGTAGCGGCATATCTCGGTTTTCCCCCATCGCTGAACGGCCGGGATATAGATACACAGCGGCAGAACGAGCAGCAGCGCCAAAAGCGAGACGAGGGTGACGGCGATATATTTCAGCGCTTTTTTCATTGTGGAGGAATCTTCTTTTTCAGCTCTCGGGACAGGCCTTGTTTAACGATATTTCGGGATTCGGCTTATAAACATTGGCACGAAAGATTTTGTTTTTAGAATAGATGGAAAACCTAAAAACCGAGGTAAATATATGAAAAATTATTTGTATCTGATTGTTTTGTTTTCGATGATTGCGTTGGGCATAGGACCGGGGCGGGGAGGGAACCGGACGAATGATAAAAAAATCTCGATGTCGGAGCTTCCTTCGCCGGCCCGACAACTGTTGAAAACCTATTTCCCGGGAGCCCGGGTGTTGCAGTGTGTGCATTCGCGCACCTGGGACGAGTATGGGGTGAAGGTCTCGGGCGGTTATGAGTTGGGCTTCGACCGGCAGGGGCATTGGGAGGAGATTGAGTCGGACGACAAACCGCTCTCGGCCGAACTGGTGAATTTGCTGCCGGCTCCCGTTATCGAGTACCTGAAACAGCACTATCCCGGTGCGAAAGTCGAGAGCATGGAGCAGCGGAAGAATATCTATAAGATTACCCTGGTCTATCCCGACACTCACCTCTATTTCTCCAAGTCTGGTGAGTTTGTCAAGGCTCGGGACGACGATTGACGCTTAGCGGCCCGAGTAGCTCATGCCTATCCCGATGAGCCGGTCGTACCGCTCGCCCGGAGCCCGGTGGTATACCTTCACCAGGTATTCGTTGACCGTCTGGTAATAGTTGCCCTCGACCGGTGCGGCCGTGGCCGTGCGTGCCCCGTCGGGCAGGAACAGATATTGGTAGTTGTAGGAACCCTGTTTCAAAAGCAGGGTTTTCTCGTATTGTTCGGTCTGCGGGTTGTAGATCATTTCGTTGTAGGGCGAGTAGAGGTGGTTGGTCAGTTCGCCGTCGATGTAAATCTTCCCGCCGGGAATGGGGTCGGAGTCGAGGGTGAAATGTACCACGAAATAGTCGGCCTCGGTATCGCTGTCGTTGGCGCCGCTCTGGCGGATTACGAAACGGCCGTTTTGGGTCTGGTCATAGAGGTAGCTCGATTCGGAGCGCGGTTCGACGGGAGTCAGTTCCACGTGATAGTAGGGGTCGAAATGGTAGATATTGGAGACTCCCAGTCCGGCATAACGGGTGGCTACCATCTCGAACCGGCGGAACTCGTTGCCCGCCTCGAAGATGAGGTTGCGGTCGTGGTCGAAGAAGATTTGACTGCCCTGTACCCGCAGGGGGCGGTTCACAATCACCTCGTTGTCACGACGTCCGTTCTGGGTCACGCTCACTTTCAATTCGTTGTAGGGATTCTGTATGCGATAGTTGTTGGTGTTGAGGGTGACGCTCACCTGCTGGTGCTCGCGGTTGTAGTCGATGTCGGTGCGCGAGGTGACACCGGGAGCTACCAGAATATTGTTCTCGTAGACCGAAAAGCACACTTGCAGCAAGACCCGCTCGGGCTCGTTCTCGGGATAGACCAGGAGCACGTAGTTGCCCGACACCTTGAATTGCACGTCTTCGTTGGGCAGGGTGAGACTGTAATGCACGTAGTGGGCAAAGGTGGCTATCGAGAAGTCGAACTCCTCGATAGGGTTGGTATTGAATCCGTCGAGGTATTCCAGTTCCGACAGGGCCGACGGGCGCCAGTCGGCATTGCAGTGCACGAGGCTGTATTGCAGATAGGAGACCTCCTCGGTCATCTCGTCGAACGAGATGGTGATGTGTTCGTTGGTGTTCAGGTCGATAATCGGGGGAAACAGTTCCCGGCCCTCGACCTGCGTGCGCAGGGTCTTGAACCGGTCGGAGAAGGAGCGGGTCTCGTAGGGTTGGTTCGAAAGCGATTGCGCTGTCAGGGCGCAAGGGCTCCACAGGGCGATTGCGGCCAGGAAGAGGCGAAGGATATGAATAGGTTTCATGCGGTTCTCGGTTTGAAAGTTAATTATGGCAAATGTACGAAAATTTATACCCGATTCCTAATATCTGTTACAGGAATGGCCAAGTTTTCACCAAATATGAAAATAATGGCTATATTTGTGCGCAATTTTAAATAATGGATAGTATATGAATTATAGACATTTGACCATCGCATGTGCTTTGTCGGCCGTTTCGGTTCTTGCCTGGGCCGGAGAAAACAAGCCCGATTCAGTAGGATACCAGTTTACCGTAACGAAAGAGTTGAAAACCAATCCGGTGAAGGACCAGAGTCGCTCGGGCACGTGCTGGAGTTTCTCGACCCTGTCGTTTATCGAGGACGATTTGTTGCGTCAGGGCAAGCCGTCGGTCGACCTCTCCGAGATGTTTGTCGTACGCAACGACTATATCGAGAAGGCCATCAAGTATGTGCGCATGCACGGCTCCATCTCGTTCTCGGCCGGAGGTAGCGCTTATGATGTACTCTATATTATCGACAAATACGGTATCGTGCCCGAGGAGGTTTACACGGGCTTGAACTATGGTACCGACAAACATCAGCACGGTGAGCTCGATGCCATACTCAAAGGTTATGTCGACGCCGTTATCGCCAACCCCAACAAGAAACTCTCGACGGCCTGGCTCGATGGCTTCAAGGCGGTACTCGACAGCTATCTGGGCAAGGTGCCCGAGAAGTTTACCTACAACGGGGTGGAATACACGCCCAAGTCGTTTGCCGAGTCGCTGGGTATCAAGTCGAGCGATTATATTCCGTTGACCTCGTTCACGCACCACGATTTCTACAAGCCCTTTGCCATCGAGGTCCCTGACAACTGGCTGTGGTCGCAATACTACAATATCCCGCTCAACGAACTGATGGAGACCATCGACCATGCCATCGATAATGGCTATACCGTCATGTGGGCTTCGGACGTGAGCGAGAAGGGGTTCCAATACCTCAAAGGCTTTGCCGTTGTACCCGTGGAGAAGAAGAACGACAACCTGTCGGGTACTGAACTGGCCCGTTGGGTGAAACTGTCGAAGGCCGAGAAAGAGGGCGAGCTCTACAAGTTCGAGGCTCCCGAGGAGGAGAAGGTCATCGACCAGAAGGTGCGTCAGGAGGCTTATGACAATTACGAAACGACCGACGACCACGGCATGGTCTTCGTGGGTACGGCCGTCGACCAGAACGGGACGAAGTACTACAAGGTGAAAAACTCGTGGGGGACCGAGCAGATTTATGGCGGATTCTTTTATGCGTCGGAGGCCTTCGTCAAATACAAGACCATGAATATCCTCGTGCGCAAAGAGGCTGTACCGGCCAAAATCCTGAAAAAGCTGCACATGGAGTAAAGCCATGAAACGGCGTCTGGCTGCCGCTTTTTTATTGGTGTTGTGTCTGCCGTTATTGACAATCCCCCTTTGTAACGACAAAGTGGTAGACCATTATATCGACAAGATATGGTTGCACCGGACCAACACGATAGAGAAGTTGCACGAGTTTGAAGATGAGTATAAGAATTTTGAATGCGATGTGCTGTTTGTGCCCGAGCTGGACGATTTCAGAATCGGGCACGACACGCCGTCGTCCCAGTCGCTCGGCCTGTATCTCGATTACCTGGGGCGGAATTCCGAGCGCGAATTGTGGGTCGATTTGAAGAATCTCACCGAGGCGAACTGCCGTCAGGCCGAGTCGCTTCTGACTACCATGTTGGCTCGCGCCGGAGCCGATAAAGAGCAGCTGATTGTCGAGTCGCGCGACTGGAAAGCCCTGCGCCAGTTCACCGAGCAGGGATATTATACCTCGTGCTATCTCGATATACCTCGTCTCGACGAGATGAGCGACGACGAGCGCACCCAGCGGCTGGACTCGGTGCAGCGGGTGGCCCGTAGCGGGGCCGTGTCGGCCGTCTCGTTCCCGGCATCGTATTACGTATTTCTGCGCGACCTCGATTTTCCCATCGATATGCTCACCTGGGAGCACCGTCGGTGGGCCTGGCAGCTACCCTTCTTCTCCCGGTCGAGAGCCATACTCAAAGACAATCGGGTCAAAGTGGTGTTGGTCAAGGAGAAGGGGCACCATCACCAGTGAATCCGCTTGTAGAACGAGAGCAATGCCCAACGGTATATCCAGGCAACGGTAAGGCAGAGAGCCAGATAAATTAGCCCCGACCATTCGATGGGGAGTGTTTTTGCATAGATGAGAACTTGTTGACGCACAAAGGCATGGGTAATAAACAGGGCGGCCGATAGATTTCCCAGAAATAGGGCAGTATTTTGGGCTATTCCTTTTCGAAACAAGGGAAGCAGGGCTGCAAAAGGGAACAGAACCAGTACCGGGCTAAATACCCATAGATAAGGATTGAAGAGACTCAGTACAAAGAGTATGCAGCCAAGAGATACCCATCTTCCCGACAGATTTAGAGGGTGTCGGGCTACAAGTATACCGATACCGAATATCGGCAGCCAACCCACAAAATTGTAGCGAAGGGTAAATACCAGATTGTCGAATCTCATGCCTTGTAAAATCAAGAGAAGCGTCCAAACCGAAACAATGGTAATCCATATTGTGCGGTCGGAGGCTCGACGTAAAAACAGTACATAGAAGATATAGAGCTGGAAGGCCATACCAAAATACCACCAAGGGCCAGCGATGATAAAACGATCGGCCAGTTCATTGGCTGTGAAAGTAAGCATGAACAGTAAATCGGTCCAGATGTTTTGGTTGTCTAAATATTGGTAGGTGAAATGGGTGTGACCTGAGTAACGGTCGAGCAGGAGTAGCAGGGCCATAGGTATAATCCATTTCCATAATTGAATAGCCCGGTGAAGCAAGATACGCCACCACACATCATTGCTCTGTCCATAACGCTTGGTCAGGCCGTAACCACTCACAAATACAAAAAACGATACGCCATAATGACCTAAGAAAGAAAATAAAGAGAACAGCGTTGTGAGGAAGTTCCCCGAAGCCATGGCTTTGATAAAGAGACCAACATTTTCAGATGTGTATTTGAATTCGCATTCAGGGGGGAATTCGGGAAAAGTGTGAAAAAAGTTGTGTAGAATAATCAATAAAATTCCGATACCCTTCCAGATTTGAGAATCGGTATGATTATAACTTAAATATGGCATGATTTATTAATCATTTTTAATCTCCTTATTTAGTTTCTCGCCAATCAGGCGGGCAGCCGATGCCACATAGTCGGCGCAGGGGCGGCGTTTGTAGTAGGCTTCGGTGCGAGCTTCGGGGGTAGGGGCATCGCTCTTATGGTCGAGTCCCAGCAGCTCCCGGCAGATAATCGAGCCGTTCAGGGCTTTTGATTGCTCGGCCAGTTCCTGTACCGTGGCGTAGACCTGTTTTCGGCAGGCCATGTCCGACGGCACATCGTTCTTGTAATACAGGCCGGCAATCATGAACATGCCGCTCACGGCACCGCACACCTCTCGCAGTCGTCCCATGCCTCCGCCCAGCGGGGCACTTATCGAGGCGGCCAGGGAGGGGTCGAGGTCAAACAAATCGCTGTATGCCAGTACTACCGACTGGGCACAGTTATATCCTTCGTGAAAAAGCTGGCGGGCCTTTTCGGCTCTCTCTTTTACATTTATCTTTTCCATACGTTTGTTGTGTTTTACCATTGAATGGGTTCAATGCCGTGAGCTGCCAGATAGGCATTGGTCTGGCTGAAATGGTGGTTGCCGAAGAATCCCCGGTGTGCCGACAGAGGCGACGGGTGGGGCGATTGCAGCACCAGATGCCGGTTGCGGTCGATGAACTCCCCTTTGCGTTGGGCATAAGCCCCCCACAGGATAAAGACCAGGTGCTCGCGCTCCTCGGCCAACTTGTGAATGACGGCGTCGGTAAAGGTCTCCCACCCCTTGCCCTGGTGCGATGCGGCCCGGTGTGCCTCGACCGTGAGGGTGGCGTTGAGCAGCAATACCCCTTGGCGGGCCCATCGGGTGAGGTCGCCGCTTTTGGGTACGGGGATACCCAGATCGCTCTCAATCTCCTTGAAGATGTTTTGCAGCGAAGGGGGGAAGGACACGTGGTCGTTCACCGAGAAACACAGTCCGTGAGCCTGGTTGGGTTCATGATAAGGGTCCTGCCCGAGAATGACCACTTTCACCCGGTCGAAAGGACAGGCGTCGAATGCGGCGAAAATCTGACGACCCGGCGGGTAGACCGTTTTGGTGGCATACTCGTGACGTACAAAGGCAGTCAGCTTTTCAAAATAGGGCTTGTCAAATTCGGGTTGTAACCGTTGTTGCCAACTGGGTTCGATGCGAACGTTCATAATCTTTTTGTGTAAGATTTTAACCGTAACTGTTTGCAAAGCTACAAATATTTCTTACTTTTGCCACGCAATTGGGGGCAGATTCTTATGCAGGGTCTGATTTTCCCGATTTCGTTTAGCGGCACCCGTAGTTCAATGGATAGAATAAAGGATTCCGGTTCCTTCGATTGGGGTTCGACTCCCCACGGGTGTACAAGGCGTTCCAAAAGGGGAGAGACCCGTTGGAACGCTTTTTTTGTTCCCGATAAAAAACTACTTTTGCCACATGAAAAAAATGCAAGTCGATTGGAGCCGTACCGATGCTCTTATGTTTGATATGGACGGCACCCTGTGGGACGCGGTCGATACCTATGCCCGCATCTGGAACGAAGTCTTTTTGCGGGCCGGCCGCGAGGTTCATGTCACCCGCGAGTCGCTCATTCGCCATATAGGCATGCCTATCCCGAACATTATAGCGAGTATGTTCCCCGATATCACACCCGATGAGTCGGCCCGTTTCTCGGCCGAGTTGGCCGCCGAGGAGCCTCTCTTGCTGGCCCGTTACGGAGGAACGCCCTATCCCGGGGTGGTCGAGGGGTTGGAACGGTTGTCGCACAAGTACAAACTGTTCCTGGTGAGCAACTGCGACAGCCATACGCTGCCCATCTTCATGTCGTGCATAGGTATCACGCCCTATATTACCGAGGGACTCGCCTATGGCAATACGCATAAACCCAAGGGCGACAACATGTTGTTACTCAAAGAGAAATACAGGTTGCAACAGCCGCTCTACATGGGCGATATCGATGCCGACGGGCGGGAGGCCCATCGGGTGGGGGTGCCCTTTGTGCATGCCCGTTACGGCTTTGGCCAGATCGACGATTGTGAACTGGCCTTCGATTCATTCACCGATTTTACTGAATTCTTTTTAAATTGCAGATAGCTATGTTTTCGAGTGATTTCCAGTCCGAGATTCTTCGGCGTAGTGCGAAGATTCAGGCAGGCATGCGGGCCGTTGGAGCCGACGCAGCCTTGATTCATACGAATGCCAACCTCTATTACACCTCGGGTCGGGTGTTCAGCGGGTATACCTATCTCCCGGTCGAGGGCGAGCCGCACTATTTCGTGCGCCGTCCCGTGGGGTTGAAGGGCGATACTGTGCATTATATCCACAAGCCCGAGCAGATACCGGCGCTGCTGGCTGAATTGGGACTTACCCAACCGCGCTGTGTGGCGTTGGAGTGGGACGCCGCCCATAGCGACTACATGCGGCTGGCGGCGCTCTTCCCCGAGGCCAAGATGGTGAACGCTTCGTCGGTGATGCGCGGGGCGCGTGCGGTGAAAACCGAGTATGAGCTGGCGCAGTTGCGCGAGTCGGCCGTGAAACATGCCGAGGTGTATCACCGCATCGAGTCGGTCTATCGCGACGGTATGACCGACATCGAGTTGCAAATCGAAATCGAACGGTTGTTGCGTCTGCACGGTAATCTGGGACTGTTCCGCATCAACGGGGCGAGCATGGAGATATTCATGGGCAACGTGTTGTGCGGCGATAATGCCGATACCCCTACACCCTACGACTTTGCCATGGGCGGTGCGGGCATGGACTGCTCGATTCCGGTGGGCGCCAACGGTACGCTCATGCGACCCGGTATGGCGGTGATGGTCGACATGTGCGGCAACTTTACCGGCTACATGACCGACATGACGCGGGTCTACTCCATAGGCGATTTGCCCGAAAAGGCCGTTGAGGCACACCGTTGCTCCATCGAGATACATCGCGAGCTGAGCCGTATGGGCAAGCCGGGCGTAGCAGCCGCCGACCTCTATCACCGGGCTGTCGAGATGGCTCGCGAGGCCGGGTTCGACGACTACTTCATGGGGCATACCCAAAAGGCCGGATTCGTGGGGCACGGTGTGGGCATCGAGGTGAACGAGGCCCCGGTGCTGGCACCTCGCTCGAAAGATGTGTTGGTCGAGAACCAGGTTATCGCACTCGAACCCAAATTTGTCATTCCCCACGTGGGGGCGGTCGGTATCGAAGATACCTATGTGGTCACCCCCGACGGGTTGCAGGCGATTACCAGTGCGCCGGTCGATATTGTCCCCCTGTTTTGACCGTCCGACCACGGCGAATCCAATATGTTTATACCCATTCGGCTATCCGGACAGAGTATGCTGCCCGGATAGCTTTTTTATTGAGAGACAGTTGTTTGTAACTTGTTCAAAAATCTTCGGACTACGGCTTTATACTCTGCGAATATCTTTGTAACTTTAAGCCCACGAAACTAAATCCACGCTTGTTTATGCAACCTTTTATTCATCTGCACGTTCACTCCCAGTATTCGATTCTCGACGGACAGGCCTCGATTCCGGCTCTGGTCGACAAGGCCATGAAAGACGGCATGAAGGGATTGGCGCTGACCGATCACGGCAACATGTTCGGAATAAAGGAGTTTTTCAATCTGGTAAAGAAGAAAAACGGTGCGGTGAAAGACGATATGAAAAAGGCGCAGAAACGCATCGAGGCCATTGAGAGCGGCGCCGAGGAGGTGGCTGACAAGGAGGCCGAACTGACGGCGCTGCGCGAGGAGATAGCTCGCCTTGAAGCGAAAATCTTCAAACCCATTTTCGGCTGCGAAATGTATGTGGCACGCCGCCGGCTCACCGACAAGGAGGCCACGCCTCGCGAGGTGCGGGGCGCCGTGGTCAACGAGGTGGGGGGCATCTCGGTACGCAGCGGTGCGGTCGACGAGGGCGGTTACCACCTAGTGGTTCTGGCCAAGAACCTGAAAGGGTATCACAACCTGATCAAGCTGGTCTCGAAAGGGTGGACCGAGGGTTTCTATTCGCGTCCCCGTACCGATAAGTACGAACTCGAAAAATACCACGAGGGGTTGATTGTCTGCTCGGCCTGCCTGGGCGGCGAGATTCCCCGCAAGATACTGACCGGCGACCTGGCCGGTGCCGAGGAGGCGATACTCTGGTTCAAACAGGTTTTCGGCGACGACTACTATCTGGAGCTGCAACGTCACAAGGCGACGGTACCCCGGGCCAACCACGAGACCTTCGTGCTGCAAAACGAGGTGAATGCACGGCTCATCGAGTTGGCACACAAGCACAACATCAAACTGGTTTGTACCAACGACGTCCACTTTGTCGAGGAGGAGAATGCCGAGGCACACGACCGGCTCATCTGTCTGAGCACGGGCAAGGACCTCGACGACCCCACCCGCATGCTCTACACCAAACAGGAGTGGTTGAAGACGCAACAGGAGATGAACGATATCTTTGCTGATGTGCCCGAGGCGCTGGCCAACACGCTCGAAATTCTCGACAAGGTCGAGTTCTATTCAATCGACCACGCCCCGCTGATGCCTACTTTCCCCATTCCCGAGAGCTTCGGCACCGAGGAGGAGTATCGCCGCAAATATACCGACGAAGATATTTTCAACGAGTTTACCCGCGACGAGAACGGCCACGTGGTGATGGACGAGGAGTCGGCCCGCAAGAAAATCGAGAAACTGGGCGGGTATGAGAAACTTTACCGTATCAAACTCGAAGCCGACTATTTGAAGGAACTCACCTTCAAAGGGGCGCACGAGCGCTACGGCGAGGAGCTCTCGCCCGAGGTCTTGGAACGCATCAACTTCGAGCTGCACATCATGAAGACGATGGGTTTCCCCGGTTACTTCCTTATTGTGCAGGACTTTATCAACGCCGCCCGCAAGGAGCTCGACGTGTCGGTAGGTCCCGGTCGTGGTTCGGCTGCCGGTTCGGTGGTGGCCTACTGTTTGAAGATTACGCAAATCGACCCCATGAAGTACGACCTGCTGTTCGAGCGGTTCCTCAACCCCGACCGTATCTCGTTGCCCGATATCGACGTCGATTTCGATGACGACGGCCGTGGACGGGTGCTGCAATGGGTGACCGAGAAATATGGCGCCGAGAAGGTGGCCCACATCATTACCTACGGTACGATGGCCACCAAGCTGGCCATCAAAGATGTGGCCCGGGTACAGAAGCTGCCCCTCCCGGAGTCGGACCGGCTGACCCGCCTTATTCCTGACCGCTTGCCCGAGAAGAACGGTAAGCCTCAAAAAATCAATCTGAAAAACTGTATCGAGAATGTCAAGGAGCTGCAAGATGCCTGCAATTCGAGCGACCAGCTCCTGGCCGACACGATGAAATATGCCCAGATGCTTGAAGGCAACGTGCGTAACACCGGCGTGCATGCCTGCGGTGTCATCATCGGGCGTGACGATATTACCGACTGGGTGCCCGTGAGTACGGCCGACGACAAGGAGACCGGCGAAAAGATGCTCGTGACCCAGTATGAGGGGAGTGTAATCGAGGATACCGGCCTCATCAAGATGGACTTCCTGGGACTGAAAACCCTCTCGATTATCAAGGAGGCGGTCGAGAATATCAAGCAGACCCGCCACATCGACCTCGACATCGACTCCATTCCCATCGACGACCCCAAGACCTACGAGCTGTACAGTGCCGGCCGCACGACCGGGACCTTCCAGTTCGAGTCGGCCGGCATGCAGAAATACCTGCGGGAGCTGCACCCCTCTACCTTCGAGGACCTCATCGCCATGAATGCCCTCTATCGCCCGGGACCTATGGAGTATATCCCGCAGTTCATCGCCCGCAAACAGGGCAAGGAACCTATCGTCTACGATATTCCCATCATGGAGAAATATCTGAAAGATACCTACGGCATCACCGTCTACCAGGAGCAGGTGATGTTGCTCTCGCGACTGCTGGCCAACTTCACCCGCGGCCAGTCCGACGGTCTGCGCAAGGCGATGGGTAAGAAACTCAAAGACAAGCTCGACGCCCTGAAACCGCTCTTTATCTCGGGCGGCGAGAAAAACGGCCACAAGAAAGAGGTGCTCGAAAAGATTTGGGCCGACTGGGAGAAGTTTGCCTCCTACGCCTTCAACAAGAGCCACGCCACCTGCTACTCGTGGGTAGCTTTCCAGACCGCCTACCTCAAAGCCAACTACCCCTCGGAGTACATGGCGGCCGTCCTCAGCCGAAACCTCAACAACATCACCGAAATCACCAAATTCATGGACGAATGCAAGTCCATGAAGATTCAGGTACTCGGGCCCGATGTCAACGAGAGCCAGTACAAGTTCTCGGTCAACAAGAAGGGGAATATCCGCTTCGGGCTGGGCGCCATCAAAGGCGTGGGCGACTCGGCCGTGCAGGCTATCGTGCGGGAGCGCGAAGCCAACGGGCCTTACAAGGGGATATTCGATTTTGTCGAGCGCGTCAACCTCTCGGCCTGCGGCAAGAAGACCATCGAGTCGCTGGCCATCTCGGGGGCTTTCGACTCGTTCAAGGAGATTCACCGCGAAGATTTCTCGGCTCTCACCAGCAAGGGCGAGCCATTTCTCGATACCCTGGTACGCTACGGTGTGAAGGTGCAGAGCGACAAGATGTCGCAGGTGGCCTCACTCTTTGGTAGCGAGGCTCCCATCGTGACCACTCCGCCCGAAATACCCCGGGGTGTGCCTCTGTCGGACATCGAACGGCTCGACAAGGAGCGCGAACTCGTGGGCATGTACCTCTCGGCCCACCCGCTCGATGCCTACAAACTCGAACTGCTCTACGGCTGCAACACCCGCATGACCGACTTGAAGAACCGTGAGGCCCTGCTCGACAAGGAGATTACCTTCGGCGGCGTGGTGGTCGACTACCGCACCGGCATCGGCAAACGTGGCGGTCAATACGGCTTCCTGAAAATCGAAGACTACTCGGGTGCCGACGACATTCCTCTCTTCGGACAAGACTTTATCGACTATGGCAAATTCGGAGCCAACAACGGTACCTTCGTGTGGGTACGGGCCCGGTGTGTCCCCTCGAAATATACCCCCGGCCGCATCGACTTGAAGATACTCGAAATGAAGCTGCTCTCGGAGTTGAAGGGGACGATGCTCAACTCCATCACCATTGAGATGCCTGCCCGTCTGGTGAAAAACGGCTTTATCCAGACCCTCTCCGATTTCATGCCGCCGGCTCATCAGCACAAGGCCGAACTCAACTTCAAGATCTATGATTCGGAGCTGGGCAAGTCGGTGCGGTTGCGCTCGCGTCGCCGCCCCATGATTACCGAAGAGCTGATCGATTTCCTCAACGAGAATGAAGAGGTGACCTTCAAAATAAATGAATAATCGTTTGCGACTCAACCATAGATTACCTAATTTTGTTCCGCAATAAAAAGAACGATAAAACACAAAAAAGAATAAAGTTATGGCATTGCAAATCAATGATGAAAATGCAAAAGAGCTGATTGCCTCGGGCAAGCCCGTCGTGATTGACTTTTGGGCAGAATGGTGTGGCCCCTGCCGGTCCATCGCCCCTTCGGTTGACGAACTCGCCGAAGAGTATGAAGGCAAAGTGATAATCGGTAAATACAACGTCGACGAAGGCGACGATATCAGTGTCGAGTACAGTATCCGCAGTATCCCCACGTTGCTCTTCTTCAAGGACGGCAAGTTGGTGGACAAGCACGTGGGCTCGGCCTCGAAAGCCGACCTCGAAGCCAAAGTGAAGGCTCTGCTCTAAACGTTGCGAAAAAGATTGAAAAAAGGCTGGCCCGATTGTTTTCGGGTCAGCCTTTTTGTATTGTGGTGTAGTTACGTCTCCCCCTCCCCCCCCCTCCCGATGCCGTCTTGGTGTCACCCCGATGCGGGGGAGCATGGCAGGGGGAAGCAACGTCATTCCCGAGGGTGGTATATTGGGAACACCTGGCTACAACTTCAAGTAGCTTTTGAGCGCCTCGACATAGCGCTCGAAAGCCTCGCGCCCCTTCTCGGTAATCTGGCAGGAGGTACGGGTCTTCCGCCCTACAAACTCCTTGGTCACCCGAATGTATTCGGCGGCAGCCAGCTTGTCAATCTGCACGCTCAGATTCCCGGCCGTAGCTCCCGTCTGCTCTTTCAGGTAGACAAAGTCGGCTTCATCGACCGAGAGGAGAATCGATACGATGGCCAGTCGCAGTTGCGAGTGCAACAAAGGGTCCAGTTCCTGTAACATCATTTTCGGCATTTGGCGTTGAGATTATGTCCCGGAATCACCATCATGATGAGAAACGAGAGTCCAAAGTAGAGGTGCCACGTAGCCGGTGTGTGGAGCAACGAGGGTAAAGCCACAAGCATATAGATGGCAAAGACGAGTCCGAAAAGCGGCAGATAGGCCAGGATTGAATCCTTAATCACCAGGCCCGTAATCGAGCTACCTATGCCACAGTAGATCAGAGCCAGTGGCATCATCAATGCGAAATTGACACTCCCCAGCGCGTAGCCCAGAATCATCATCACCAGCACGGTAATCACAAACAGGGTCCCTATCACCTTCCAGGTCTCGTTGATCATGCGGTCGGTATAGGTGACAACCGCCGGGCGATGCTTGCGGTCGTATAGCCATGAGTAGATAAAGGGAAGGAACATGCCGAACCAGAGGGCCGCCCAGGTAAGGTGGCCGGTCGTGCGGACAAGCACAAAGACAATAATCGAAAGTATCACGGCCGAGTAACCGTAGAGCAGAAACCTGTTACCGCTGCCTACGACCATATTCCTGCGGCTTTGCCTGATCATCTGTGTGATGAGTTCCAGGCTCTCTTTTTCATTCAGTTTTTTCTCTTCCATAAGTCGATTCTTTTAAGGCTTACAAATTGGTTTATTTTATAAACTATATAGCTATATGGTTTCTTTCCAAAAATTATCAATGATACAAATATAAATCGGTTTATGATATAAACCAAATATTTTGGGAGATATTTTTAGAGATAAGAGAAAAATTTTTCAGGGGAGGGGGCATTCATAGTTAAAAGAAGGCTCAACCTCCATGCGTACGGTGCTGTTCCGTGTGTGGTGTGGCTTTTGTGTTGTCACCCCTCACTCGATGCGGGACTCAGGAAGAGGAAAGCGAAAGGTGTGATGGAAGACGCCCTGTTCAAGGTGTATCTTGTGGGTGTCCTCACGTTTCGATATGGGAGAAGTAGGAACGTGCGGTTCGTGTGGCCTAAGATATACTCTCTTACCCGGGTATTGCTGGATACCGCGTTGTGATGCGGTATGACAAGCCTATCCCATCGTAGTGATAACCACTACTTTATTGGACCGGGAGGAGTCCTGTCGACCGAGGAATGAGGGCGAGGGCTGTCTGAGCGTAGCGAGCTCCACAGCTCCCGAGGGTGGTGACAACCTCCGAGCGACGAAGCTCGATAACAGCGGCGGCGCTTCTTGGTTCGTTCTTATCGCCGTGGAGAAGAATGAATATTAATATATCGTGTCACTGTACCTCGATGCGGAAGGCAACGATACGTTGCGGTGTGACATACCCGCTGCGGCGCCATGACTTACCTCTACTTGATAAGCCATAATCACAACAGGCGGGAGACTCTTTGGAGAATCTCCCGCCTGTCTGGCTTATTCAACAATAACTAACTCGGTTTATTACAAGATGCCTTGTGCCATCATGGCCTTGGCCACTTTCATGAAGCCGGCGATGTTGGCCCCTTTCACGTAGTTGGTGTAGGTATCGCTCTCTTTGCCGTAGCGGGTACACTGTTCGTGAATGTCGTGCATGATTTGTTTCAGTTTCTGGTCCACCTCCTCGGCTGTCCAGCTGATTTTCATGGAGTTTTGTGTCATCTCCAATCCGCTTACCGACACGCCTCCGGCATTGGCTGCCTTGCCCGGAGCATAGAGTATTTTGGCAGCGAGGAACTGCTCGATAGCTTCGGGGGTCGAGGGCATGTTGGCTCCCTCCGACACGGCGAAACAGCCGTTGGCCAGCAGGGTGCGGGCATCGTCGCCATCGAGTTCGTTCTGGGTGGCACTGGGCATGGCGATATCGCATTTCTCGCCCCAGGGACGTCCGCCCTCGACATATTTGCAACCATACTCCTCGGCATATTCGCGTATGCGGCCGCGGTAGAGGTTTTTGAGTTCAAAGATATAGGCCAGTTTCTTCTCGTCGATACCGTCGGGATCGTAGATGTAGCCGTCGCTGTCGGACATGGTCACTACCTTGGCTCCCAGCGAGATGAGCTTTTGAACGGTATATTGGGCCACGTTGCCCGAACCCGAGACGGTGACCACTTTGCCTTTGAGGTCGATGCCGCGGGTTTTGAGCATCTCGAGCAGGAAATAGACGTTGCCGTAGCCGGTGGCCTCGGGACGAATGAGCGAACCGCCGAATTCGAGCCCTTTGCCGGTGAAGGTTCCCGTGTTCTCGCGGGCCAGCTTCTTGTACATGCCGTACATGTAGCTTACCTCGCGACCGCCCACGCCGATATCGCCGGCCGGCACGTCGGTGTCGGGGCCGATGTAGCGCCACAGTTCGGTTACGAAGGCCTGGCAGAAGCGCATGATTTCCATGTCGGACTTGCCTTTGGGGCTGAAATCGGAACCTCCTTTACCGCCACCCATCGGCAGCGTGGTAAGGGCGTTTTTGAAGGTCTGTTCGAAAGCAAGGAATTTCAAGATAGAAGGATTGACCGACGAGTGGAAACGGATACCCCCCTTGTAGGGGCCGATCGCGTTGTTGTGCTGCACACGGTAGCCCATGTTGGTCTGCACGCGGCCCTGGTCGTCGACCCAGGTAACCCGGAACGAGAAGATGCGGTCGGGGATACACAAGCGTTCAATCAGGTTGTAACGGTCAAACTCGGGGTGCTGGTTATACACCTCCTCGATGGTCGATAATACCTCTTCCACCGCCTGGTGGTACTCCGGCTCGTTGGGGAACCGGCGTTTCAATTCGTTCAATACTTCTGTCGTTTTCATTGATAAGTATGTTATTTGGTTAGATAGATGTAACTGCTTGTGTAACACACTGTAAGTGTGTAGGTTTGTTTCGCAGCATAGTGGCATTTGCTCATTCAATCCTGTAACAATTTGCACAGGATAGAGGGCCCTTTGCTTTGCATGTGCCGGCAAAGATAGTAAAAATAAATAAAGTGAAAGCATTTTTATCGAAAAACTTTCACTTTATAATAAAAATTGGCGGAATAATATCTATTTGAGTGGTTTATAAGCCGAAATGTGTAAGATATTTAATATTTATGCTATTTCACCACGGGTTGAAGTCCCATCGTGGCAGCTGTTTCGAGCATGAACTGTCGGGCGGGTTCGTGTTCGTTGGGAATTTTCCCGTCGAGAATCGCCTCTTTGATGGCCGACAAGATTTCGCCTACCGGTCGCGAGGGGGGTAGCCCGAAGGTCTCCATAATCTCTTCGCCGCGTATGGGCAGTTTCATGTTGCGAATGCTGTCTTTCTCTTCGATTTCGCGCAGTTTGGTACGTACGAGTTCAAAGTTGTCGAGAAACCGTTTCACCTTTTCGCGGTTCTTCGAGGTGATGTCCGACTCGCAGAGCATCATCAGGTCGTCGATGTCGTCACCCGCATCGAAGAGCAACCGGCGCACGGCCGAGTCGGTAACCACATCTTCGGCCAGCACGATGGGACGCATGTGCAGCCCCACCAGTTTCTGCACATATTTCATTTTGTCGTTGAGCGGCAGCTTCATGCGGCGGAAGATACCGGGAATCATCTTTTCGCCCACGTAGTTGTGGTTGTGGAAGGTCCACCCCAACCGGGCATCGTAGCGTTTGGTGCGGGGCTTGCCGATGTCGTGCAGCAGGGCAGCCCACCGCAGCCATTCGTTCTGACTGCGCAACGCCACATTGTCGAGCACGGCGAGTGTGTGGTAAAAGTTGTCCTTGTGTCCGCGTCCCTCGACGGTCTCCACCCCTTTGAGTGCCGCAACCTCGGGGAAGATGAGGGGCAGCAGTTTGCATTCGTCGAGCAAGATGAATCCCTTCGACGGAATGTCGGAGCGCATGATTTTGCCCAGCTCGTCGATGATGCGCTCCTTTGAGATTATCTCGATGCGTGAGCGGTTGCGTTCGATGGCGGCAAACGTATCGGGCTCGATTTGGAAGTTGAGTTGCGTGGCAAACCGTATGGCCCGCATCATGCGCAGGGGGTCGTCGCTGAATGTGATGTCGGGGTCGAGCGGGGTGCGAATGATGCCCCGTTCCAGGTCGGCCATACCGCCAAAGGGGTCGACCAGTTCGCCCCACCGGTCATGGTTCAGACACAGAGCCAGGGCGTTGATGGTGAAGTCGCGCCGGTTCTGGTCGTCCTGCAAGGTGCCGTCTTCGACTACCGGCTTGCGCGAGTCGTGGCTGTACGACTCTTTGCGGGCACCTACGAACTCGATTTCCAGGTGTTCGCCCCGACGGTTGTATTTCACCTGGGCCGTACCGAAGTTGCGGAAGGTCGACAGGTGGGCCCGTTTGCCCAGCCGGGCGGCCAGCGCCTCGGCCAGTTCGATGCCGCTGCCCAGGGTGACGATGTCGATATCCTTGGAGGGGCGGTGCAGAAAAATGTCGCGCACATAGCCTCCGATGACAAAGCAGGGCCGGTTCATCGCGTCGGCAACCTCGCCGATGAGCCGGAATATGGGTTGGTCCAGATGGTCAAGTATAAGCTGATTGTCGGCTTGCATAGCAATGGGATTGAATGAGGTGTAAAAGTACGACTTTTTTGCCGTTGCGGCAAGAGCCGTCGGCGACTAATACCAGTCGAGACTGTTATAGGAGTTGCCTCGTTTGTCGTATTTGAGGTCTTGCAACAGCGACGATTTCACGCTGATGTGGAAGTTGTACGACTTGTAGGGCCCCACGGGTACGAAACTGGCGCTCATCGACCAGCAGTGCATGTCGCGGGTGATGTTACAGTTCATGTAGGCAATCTTCTTGGCATCGAAATCATAGCTGGCCGAGAAGTTGAACGACCAGTTCTTCGTGAGGTTGATATTGCCCGACAGACTGAGGTTTTGGGTGAACCGGCCGTTATACTCCATCTTCTTCTTGTTGAAGGTACCGTACCCGTAGTTGACCGAATAGTTGATGGAGAGGCTCCACGGGATTTCCCAGATGGAGTAGCCGTCGGGGCCAAATTGCACGTCGGAGTCACTGCCGGACGAGTCCTCTTCCTCGTTGGTCGAGTTGGGGTCGGGTGGCAGTGCGTTGGGCTGTTGCCTGGGCTGTTGCGTATTCTTGGAATTGGAATCCTTGTCTTTCTTCTTGAAGGTGTCGTTGTTGAAGGTGTAGGAGAATGAGGTACCTGTGCTCGACAACCGGCCCAGCCCCTTGCCCACGGTCCAGCGAGGTTTGTTCACCCGCACGGGGTTCCCGTATCGGTCGAGCTGGTAGGTATAGGTATCCCATACGGCACTCATCTGCAAGTTGAAGTTCTTGGTCAGTTTGATGAGAATCGAGGTATTCAGGTTGCTCCATTTCATGGAGTCGGCCGCCATGTTGTAGCTCATGTTGGCCGAGAGGTTCTCGATGAGCGAAATCTTGCGCACGCCGGTCGAGTCGCGGTCCGACTTGACCTTCATCTCCAAGTTGTTCGACACAGAAAACGACACGGTTCCCTGCCGTCCCTGCGATACCGTACCATACACACCGTTCGAGAAGGGCGAGTATTTGGTCGTCACCGTCTCGCCCATTTCGTTGACGTAGGAGTAGGAGTCCCAGAATCCGTACCGGGGAGCGCTGAAATCGGGCGCGGCACTGAACGATACCGAGGGGGTGAAGATGTGGCGAATGGCCTGTACCTTGTCGCCGAATATCTTCCACGGGGTGTAGAAACCGTAGAGCTTGGTGTCGGCGCTCAGCGAGCCGTAGTAGTTGTACACGTTGTAGAAACCGTAGACGGTATCGCGCACAACGCGAGCCTGTTGCGTGTCCCAATCCTGCATCACCTTGTTGGAGTACATGCGGTCGGTGAAGTTGAAGCTGGCAGTGAGGTTGAGGTATTTGAACAGGTTGAAGGTGGCCGAGATGGGTATGTTGTGGTACATGCCGTTGCGCCAGTCCTTGATGAGATTCGATTTGAGAATCTGGTCCTGCTTGGTGAGAATCGAGTTCTGGAAGCGGCCGCTGTATGAGAGCTGTATCCGCTCGTACCAACGTTCGTTGCCCACTACCGTTTTCCGCTTGAAGGGATAGACCTGCCCCATCGAAATGGTGAGGTTGGGGAACGAGACGTTCAGCGTAGAGTCCTGGGTACGCTGGGTGACGTTGGCGGTGGCCGAGAAGCTCCATGGCGAGTTGGGCACCCGGTAGGTCATGTTGACCGTCGAACTCTTGGTGTTCTCGGTGAAGGCGTTGGCGTTGTAGTAGCTGTTCAGGTCGTTACGCGTGTATCCGCTGGTGGTATAGTTCACGCTGGCCGAGAGCGACATGTTGGGGTTGTTCTTGGTATCCTGGGTGTGGGTCCATGCCACTTTGAAGTTCTTCATCTTGGAGTAGTCGGGTAACCCCTTGTCGCCCGTGATGGTGGTGATGAAGCTCAAATCGACGTTGCCCGAGTATTTGTATCGCTTGATATAGGCCGACTTGGCATTGACTCCCCACGACCCTTTGGTGTAGATTTCGCCGGTGAGGGCCAGGTCGACGTAGTCGTTGATGGCAAAGTAGTAACCTCCGTCGCGCAGGTAGTAGCCCCGTTCCAATTCATCGCCGAAGGTAGGCATGATGATACCTGACGAGTATTTCTCAGTGAAGGGGAAGAAGCCGAAGGGTATGGCCAGCGGCAGGGGCACATCGGCCAGCACCATATAGGCGGGACCCGTAACGATGTTTTTCTTGGGACGCACCTTGGCCTGGGTCAGTTGCAGGTAGAAGTGCGGGTGCTCGTGATTGTCGCAGGTGGTGTACTTGCCGTCCTTCATGTAGAACTCGTCGTTGTCCATCTTTTTGGTCTTGCCTCCGGTCAGGTAGCCTTCGCCCTGCTGGGTCACGATGTTGGTGATATATCCCTTTTTGGTCTTGAAGTTGTAGTGCATGGTTTCCGACTCATACTCGCCGCTCTTGTCCTTGAAGACGGGGCGTCCCACGATGTCGCCCACCGTGTCGGGACGACCTACGGCGTAGACCTGACTGCTGTCCATGTTCATCTCTATCTGGTCGGCGTTCAGCTCCATGCCTTCGAACTGGACAATGCCTTTCCCGTACATGTACACCTCGTTGCCGTTGGTAAAGACAATCGAGTCGTTGGCCTTGTAGTCGACCACCGAGGTGAGTCCGCTCTTTTTCTTCTTGGGCACCGAGTCGTTGGCCAGCGAATCGTTCAGGAGCGAATCGGCAGCGAGAGAGTCGACACCGGCACTGTCGGGCAGAGCTGGTAGCGTGAGTGGCAAAGTGGAAGCTGAACTGTCGCTTGTGGGCGTGGAATCGGCTGATGCCGTGACACTATGTGACGGATGCCTGTCTTGTGCAATGAGCGACACAAACAGGGAAGAGAATAGAAGCGATAAAAGTATGGCGTATTTCTTGCTCTCTTTTGGCATCGGGGTGTCCATCTGTAATCAACGCGCAAAAATACACATTTTCTACGACTTATCGGCTTTTGGACTTTATTTAATATATTTTATTCTATATTGGGCTGGACTTGACTGAACGGCTGAATGTTAGAGGAACAGTGCGGCCATCTCGTCGAACCGCCGCAACGAATCTTCGCCATAACGGGCCACGCTCTGGCGTACCTTGTCGAGGGGTTTCTCCCGATCGGGATTCGACTTGGAGTAGAATTTGTCGGCTAGACAGACGAGTTTTTCTTCGAGTGTGACCGGGCAGAGGTCGCGATGCGGCAGAGGCAGATTCTGGGCGATGATGTCGTCGACGGTGAGTCCTGTGCCGGTGTGACGTTCGCACACGAGGGCATGCCGGGGATAACCGTCGGCCCGCATCAGTTCGGCTCCCAGTACCCCGTGACAGATGTAGGGCTTGTCGCCCATGCAGTAAATCGAAGGGGCGTAGGTGAGGAAGACGCCGATGTCGTGGAGCATGGCGGCTTCGTAGACGAAGTCGCGGTCGAGTTTGAGCTCGGGGTGAGCCTGAGCCAGTTGCAGGGCCTTCTCGGCCACCAGGCGGCTGTGCGACCACACACTTTGGTAGAGGGGGGTACCCGGTTGGTAGTATTTGTTGAAAACTGCTTGAACGTCCATGGTTGTGAGATTGATGGATAAAACGGCAGCCCGAAGCGGATCGCTCGGGCTGCCGGATATAGGGTTTGATTGTCGATTACTCTACGATGGTAACCCAGTGGTGCGTATCGGGCTCGTCGCCATATTGAATGGCGCGCAGCTTGTGATAGAGTTTTTCGCAGATGGGTCCGGGTTTGCCGTCTTTCGAGAAGACATACGACTTGTTCTCGTCGAGGTCGTCGATGCGGGCGATGGGGCTGATTACGGCAGCCGTACCACAGGCTCCGGCTTCGTCGAACGTGGCAAGCTCCTCCTCGGGTACCTGACGCACCTCGACGGTCATGCCCAGGTCTTCGGCCAGTTGCATGAGGCTCTTGTTGGTAATCGAGGGGAGAATCGAGGTCGATTTGGGGGTGATATAGCTGTTGCCCCGGATTCCGAAGAAGTTGGCCGGGCCGCATTCGTCGATATATTTCTTCTCTTTGGCATCGAGATAGAGCACGGCCGAGTAGCCCATGGCATGAGCCTTCTCGCCCGAAACCAGACTGGCAGCATAGTTACCGCCCACTTTGTAGCGGCCGGTGCCGAGCGGTGCAGCGCGGTCGTACTGACGCAGGATAACCATGGGAGTGGGTTTGAAACCCTCCTTGAAATAGGGGCCTACCGGCGAAACGAAGACGATGAAGAGGTACTCCTTGGCCGGTTTCACACCTACCTGGGCCGATGTGCCGATGAGCAGCGGGCGAATGTAAAGCGAAGCGCCGCTCTCGTAGGGAGGCACGAAACGTTCGTTTTTCTTCACGGCCGTCAGTATAGCCTCGTTAAATTTCTCGGTAGGCAACTCGGGCATCATGATGCCGCGGCACGAGCTTTGCAGACGGGCGGCGTTCTCGTCCATGCGGAAGATGCGAATCTTTCCGTCTTTTCCCCGGAAGGCTTTCATTCCTTCGAAGGCTTCTTGCCCGTAGTGCAGACAGGTGGCTGCCATGTGTATTTCGAATGTTTGAGAACTGGTAACCGTGATGTCGCCCCATTTTCCGTCTTTATAGGTGCATCGTACGTTGTAGTCGGTGGGCATATAGCCGAACGACAGGTTTGACCAATCGATACTTTCCATAGTTTCGTTGTTTATGTGTTTGACTTTATACGGACAAAGATAACGATAAAAGACGAATATGAGAAATTTGGGCTCAATTAGTTTGGGATAAGTACCAATGTTTTCTTCCTTGGAATTTCCGTAGGGGGCGAGGGGACAGGGTATTCTCCTTTCTTCCGGGAGGAATTGCCGTGGAGAATACCGGTGCGGATTACAGGGCTACTTTCTGGGTGCGGCCTTCGATTTTGACCAGATAGATGCCGCGGGTGCCTATCTTGATTTCCGACAGGCCGGGATTGAGTGTACGGTCGGTAACGACCTGTCCCAAGATGGTGTAGATGGTTACCTGTATCTTGCGGGGTGTGCGGACATAAATGTTACCCTCCTTGCTTGATACTTCGATTTCCTGCTCACGGGAGTTGTTGTCGTTGCTATTGTTGCCGTTGAGAGTCCATACGGCCTGTTCCGCAGGCATCTGAGCGAAAGCCTGTGGTGCAATGGCAACCCCCAGAGCCACGATGAAGAGTATGGCGTATAGTTTTTTCATATCAACAGCAATATATCAACGGCAAAGATAACCTTTTTTTGCCGTATTGTTATACGGGGAGCCGTTAAATATGGGTTCCCGAGCCTTAAAATTTGTAGGTGCGTCGGGGATTTTTGGGGAACCAGCCTTTTTGTACTCGCTTTTCCTGGTCGAACAGCTCTTTGATGGTCCAGAACGAGGAGAAGGCAAATACTCCGGCCAGCGACGAAAACATTACATTTTCAAGGCATAGCGAGGCGGCGATTCCGCCCAGCCCGAGCAACAGGAAAATCCACCAGCAACGGGTGCCCCAGTGGTATTCGGCTTTGACTACGACCGGGTGAAACAGCCCGATGATGAGGAAAGTGCAGACTCCGATAACGAGTCCTTGCAGGTGGTTGTCAAGAATGAAATCCATAACGAAACAGTAAAGGTGTTTGTCGACGGTAAGGCCGCCCGCTGTCTTTCCCCCGGGAGTCCTGACAGGGGGATTCGGGAGGAGCGGCCTGCAAAAATAAAAATTCCCGTCGAAAGTAAAACTCTCCAATGGGAACTTGGTTCGATTGAAAATTATATTTCTTTGAAACAGCTACGGGGAGCCTGGCATACCGGGCATTTGAAATCGTCGGGCAGTTCGCCCTCGTGAATGTAGCCGCACACCTCGCATACATACCGTTTCGTGCTTTGCGGGCGGGGTGCCTCCGTGACAGGAGCCTCGGGCTCGGCCACGTAGGTGGGAGCATTCTTGGGTGCCCGTCCCTTGATTACCTGGTGGTAGTAGGCATAGGTCATGGGGGTGCCGTCGTCGGGCAGAGTGTCGATGACTCGGGCGAAGAATACGTCGTGGGTTTCGTTGTCGGCCACATGCAGCAGTTCGCAGATGATGTGTCCGGCAAATTTTCCTTGCAGTACCGGAGTGTCGTGTTGCCACGAGTAGTCGCGACCTTCGTATTTGTTGCGGTCGCGTCCGCACTGGAATCCGAAGGTGGTGATGAGGCTCGCGTCACTCTCCTCGGCCAGAATGGCCAGGCTGAACCGGCGGTGCCGCACGATGGCATCGTGGGTGTAGTTGTTCTTGTTCATCGAGATGGCCACGATGGGGTTCTCGCTGGTCACCTGGAAACAGGTGTTGATAATGCAGCCCGTGGGGCGTCCGTTATCGCTGGTACCTACCACGTAGAGCCCGTAGGTGATTTGTCGTAAGGCGGTTATATCCATATCGGTACAGGTGAACGAAACCCCTGTCGGTAATCCCGGTAGAGCCGGCCGACAGGGGTTGGGGCGATTATTAGTAGTTGTTCTTTTTACGTTCGAAGTAGGCACGCGGGTGGGCGCAGGCCGGGCATTGCTCGGGCGCATTCTTGCCGCGGTACACATATCCGCAGTTGCGGCATTGCCATTCAATCTCTTCGTCGGCCGAGAATACGGTTCCGTTCTCGACATTGGCCAGCAGTTTGCGATAACGTTTCTCGTGCTCGGCCTCTACCTTGGCCACGTTGCGGAAGGTGAGGGCCACGGCGGGGAATCCCTCTTGCTCGGCTACGTCGGCAAAGTGAGGATAGAGGTCTACCCACTCTTCGTTTTCACCCTCGGCGGCTGCTTTCAGGTTCTCGGCTGTGGTGCCGATAACTCCGGCGGGAAAAGCAGCGGTAATCTCGACCATGCCCCCTTCGAGATATTTGAAGAATTTTTTGGCATGCTCTTTCTCCTGCTCGGCCGTCTCCATGAAGATGGCACTGATTTGTTCAAAACCCTCTTTCTTGGCTACGCTGGCAAAGAAGGTGTAGCGGGTGCGGGCTTGTGATTCACCGGCGAACGATTTCAACAGATTCTGTTCGGTTTGAGTTCCTTTAATACTTTTCATGACGTTTCGTTTTTGGTTGATGTGTTTGTGATTTCTGATGCAAATATAATTAGAATAATTCTAACTCTAAAATTATTCTATATAAATATGCCGGTTTTTAAGAATATTTTTGAATTGGGGGTAAAGATAGCTTTTTTGGAATAAGAAACAAATAAAAGTGAAGAATAGTGCCGTGAGAGGAAGCAAAGCTATTTGGGGAATGGAGAGGTACGGTTTCATGAGCCTGAAATAGTGATACGACGTATTATTGGTTTTTTATTTATTCGGGGAGTGATAGCTTTGTAGTTTGAGGCAAGGCTATCGAGATGAAATGGCGGCATCTATGTTCCATCTTAGTAAATTTTTTGTTATTTTTGTTGGACCTTAAAAAAGATGAACAATGGCTCTTTTCTTGCAGGAGAGTCTGAGAAATCGAATAAATGCTCCACCATGATAATAGAGAAATTGCAGGGGACAGAAGAGCGACTTTACAAACTTGTCGCGCCGTTGGTTATGAGTATTCCCGTTATTCGTCAGAATAACAACTATCCGTTTAAAACTTCGCGCAAACACCTGTGGTTTGTAGCCGTGGACCGCGATTCGGTCGTGGGATTCATGCCTGTCGAGTGTAAAACCTCCGGAGCATATATCGATAACTATTATGCGGCCGGCGATTCGCCCGAGCTGTTGAAGAAACTTGTCGAGGCGGTTGTTGCCGAGTTTGTTCCGGAGCAGCCACTCAGTGCAATGGTACATGTGAGGCACTCTGATATTTTTAAAGCCTGCGGTTTTTCGCCCGTGAAGAATTGGAAACTGTATGTCAAAATGGAGTACGAGGGGTTATGAACAGTTTCAGAAACAGCGTGTATGATGTAGCCATGGAGCGACTCGACCGCATATTTACCGACTTTGACAACGTTTATGTCTCCTTTTCGGGCGGAAAGGATAGCGGGGTGCTGTTGAATCTCTGCATCGATTATCTCCGTCGCAAGCAGCCGGGTCGCCGACTGGGGGTGTTTCACATCGACTACGAGGTGCAATACCAGGAGACCGTCCGTTATGTCGACAGGGTATTGGCCTCCAACACCGATATATTGGACGTTTATCGGGTGTGCGTGCCCTGCAAGGTGTTGACCTGCACCTCTATGTTTCAGAGCTACTGGCGCCCGTGGGAGGAGTCGAAGCGGGAACTTTGGGTGCGGGAGATGCCCGAAGGGGCCTACACGAGTGAGGATTTCGATTTCTTCACCGATGAGTTGTGGGACTATGAGTTCCAAATCAAATTTGCCGAGTGGCTGCACAAGCGGAAGTCGGCCCAGCGCACCTGTTGCCTGATAGGTATCCGTACTCAGGAGAGTCTGAACCGTTGGCGTACGGTGCACAGCGACCGCAACTATAAAAAGTACAAGGGGCTGAAATGGATTCGCGAGATGAAATATGGCATCTGCAATGCCTACCCCATACACGACTGGCTCACGACCGACATTTGGGTGGCCAACGGCCGCTTCCGTTGGGACTACAACCGTCTCTACGACCTGTACTATCGGGCGGGTGTCCCGCTCGACAAGCAGCGGGTGGCCAGTCCCTTTATCTCGCCGGCCATTTCGAGTTTGCGCCTCTACCGGGCCATCGACCCCGACATGTGGGGCAAGATGATAAGTCGGGTCAACGGGGTGAATTTTGCCGGTCTCTATGGAAACTCTTCGATGATGGGGTGGCAATCGATCAAGTTGCCGCCCGGCATGACATGGGAACGGTATCTTCATTTCCTGTTGCAGACCCTGCCCGAGGAGACGCGGTGCAATTACCAGCGCAAACTGGCGGTGAGTATCAACTTCTGGCGCGAGAAGGGGGGCTGTCTGGCCGATGAGACTATCGAAAAACTCGAAGCCATGGGCATTCCCATCGTCGTGGGCGACCACTCCAACTACAAGACCGACAAACGACCTGTAAAGATGGAGTATCTCGACGACATCGACCTGCCCGAATTCAAGGAGTTGCCCACCTTCAAGCGCATGTGCATCTGCATTCTTAAAAACGACCACACCTGCAAGTATATGGGTTTCTCGCTCAACAAGGTGGAGAAGGAGTTGAAAAATCGAGTTATGGAAAAGTATAAAACATTGTAGAAGAGATGGAAGCGTATAAAAGTCCGGTTTATCAGGTCATCGCCGTCCCTGTGGAGAAGGTGGTGGCCAATACCTATAATCCCAATGTGGTGGCTCCGCCCGAAATGAAATTGCTCGAACTCTCGATTTGGGAGGACGGCTATACGATGCCTTGTGTGTGCTACTACCGGCCCGAGACCGACCAGTACGAGCTGGTCGACGGCTTTCACCGCTACAAGGTGATGCTCACCTCACCCCGCATCTATGAGCGGGAGAAGGGGCTGTTGCCGGTAGTGGTCATCGACAAGGATATCTCGAACCGCATGGCTTCGACCATTCGACACAATCGGGCCCGGGGCATGCATAACGTCGAGTTGATGTGCGAAATCGTTTCGGAGTTGACCAAGGCCGGAATGTCCGACAGCTGGATTATGAAGAATATCGGCATGGACAAGGACGAGTTGTTGCGCTACAAACAGATTTCGGGGTTGGCCGAACTCTTTGCCGACAAGGAGTTCAGTCTCACGAAGGAGATATAGCGGGCGGCCTGGCTGTCGGGCGGTTTGGTGAAAACGACAAGGGCTGTATCCCACAACGGGGTACAGCCCTTGTCGTATGTGGTCCGGCGACACTCGTCCGAGTGCGGGGATGTGGGGTTATTTCGCATGACCTGCCGGCTGGTGCATACCGGCCAGGAACAGGTGGTTCTGACGGGCGTAGTCGATGAAATAACGCCGTTTCTGGATAGCCGCTTGCGGGTCCATGTCGTAGGCGGCGCAAATCTCGGGGTGAGCCAGTTGCAGGGCGGCACCATGCACCAGGTCGCCGGCGATGATAAATTTACCTGCCTGGTAGGCTGTATGTCCCGGGGTGTGTCCCGCGCAGTCGAGGGCAACAACCCCGCAGGGCAGCGTGTCGCCATAGGCCACGAGGTGCAGGCGATCCTTGTAGGCCTCCATCGTAGCCACAACCTGAGTCTTCTTTTCGTCGGGCATCTGTATCCAGGCATCATACTCCTGCTGGGTGGCATAGACTTCGGCCCGAGGGAATACCACCGAGTCGCCCTTCATCATGCCGCCGATGTGGTCGCCATGGAAGTGGGTCAGGTAGAGGTAGTCGATGTCGGCCGGAGTGACTCCGACGGCCGACAGATTGGTGAGCAGCCGGCTGTCGGGGGCGCCCATGCCCGTGTCGAACAAGATGCGTTTGCCGTCGATTTCAAGCAGGAAGGTGCTGATCGATGCGGGAACGCCCTGGCTGATTCCCAGGCTGTCGATGAGCTCCTGCGGCAGTTCGCCGAAGAGGCTCAACTGCATCAGCCGTTCCTGGGCATTGTCTCTGATTTGGGTCAGTTTCATACCGTCGCACACGGTAGTGATACTGTCGGTGCAGGCAAAGAGGGCCTGCTCTTCGTCGGTGGCAGAAGCTTGTTTCTGCGACTGGCTGCACCCGCCTGCGCACATCGCGGCCAGCAGCACGCCCGACCATAAGAAGATACCTTTTCTAATCATACGATGGGTTGTTTAATAGTTCTTTTCGATGGAGCAAAATAAGACATTTCATGCGCTTTGTCAAGAGGGGGAGGTTCCCTTTTTGTCGAGGTACAAAGCAAGAAGCGAGACTCGCCTGGGCCAGTCTCGCTTCCTGTATGAGATAGAAGAGTATCGATTACATGATGCCTCTTTCACGCAGTTTCAACTGCCATTTCCAGGCCGAAGCCAGCGTGTCTTCGATACCTGTTTCGGCTGTCCAGCCCAGCACCTTGTTGGCTTTTGCGGGGTTGGCCCACACCTGTTCGATGTCGCCTTCGCGACGGCCCACGATTTTGTGGGGAACCTTCACTCCCGTAGCCTTTTCAAAGGCGTGGATCAGTTCGAGTACCGATACGCCGCGGCCTGTGCCCAGGTTGAAGATTTCGATAGCCTCGGGCGATTTCTTTTCGAGCATGCGGTTCATGGCAATCACGTGAGCCTTGGCCAGGTCGACCACGTTGATGTAGTCGCGAATGCACGACCCGTCGGGCGTGTTATAGTCGTCGCCGAATACGCTCAGCTCCTTGCGGATACCGATAGCCGCCTGGGTGAGGTAGGGAATGAGGTTTTGGGGAACACCGTTGGGCAACTCGCCGATTTCGGCACTGGGGTGAGCTCCGATGGGGTTGAAGTAGCGGAGGATAATCGATTTGAACGGAGCGTTGGCGTGGAGCGTGTCTTTGATAATCTCCTCGCTGATCTGTTTCGTGTTGCCGTAGGGCGACAGGGCCGGTTTGATGGGTGCCGTTTCGTCGACCGGCAGCACGTCGGGTTGGCCGTAGACCGTGCACGACGACGAGAAGACGATGCCCTCTACGCCAAACTCGGGCATGAGCGTGAGCAGATTGATGAGCGACAGCAGGTTGTTGCGGTAGTAGAGCAACGGTTTCTGTACCGATTCGCCCACCGCCTTGCTGGCAGCGAAGTGGATAATGCCCTTGATGCCCGGGTTATCCTGGAAGAGTTTGCGCAGCGCTTCGATGTCGGTACAGTCGGCCTGTACGAATGTGGGACGCACGCCCGTAATGTGCTCGATGCCATCGAGTACCTCGATGTTCGAGTTGGACAAATTATCGATAATAACAACTTCGTAGCCTGCGTTTTGCAGCTCTACGGTCGAGTGGGAGCCGATGTAACCCGTTCCCCCGGTAACCAAAATCTTTCCTTTCATGACGATAGGTGTGTTTTTTATTTGTTCTGAGCTACAAAGATATAAAAAGACGAATGGAAAGGGGTATGTTCCCTTGAATTTTTTTGTTGTTCACTCTTGTTTTAAGACATAAGGAAGAGTGCCGGAGAGAGGTGGTGCTGTTTAATCCGTTATTAGATATAGTGCCTTCCCTCATTCGTCAAAGGAAAACAGCGAGAATTTGTTCGGAATAATTGAGTAAGCTATTGTGCATTAGAAAATAATATGCTAACTTTGCCCCGCTTTTTGAAAATTCCGTGTGATGGGAAATTAAGGAGCAAGAGAAAACCACTTAATTTTGAGTAACACAAAACCACAAAACAATGAAAACATTCCAACTGAATGGTACGGCCCGTACCGATCTGGGCAAGAAAGCTGTTAAAGAGTTGCGTAAACAAAACCTGATTCCCGCCGTGCTCAATGGTGGCGAACTGGTTGACCTGCCTTATACCGGTACGCTGAAACCCTGCGAGAAACTGGTAGAACTTACCGGCGGTAAAAAAGGTATCATTGTTACCGACTTTACAGTAACCAAAGACTCTGTTCGCAAACTGGTTTACACTCCCGATATCTTTGCCGTAGAGCTGAACATCGACGGTGAGAAGAAGATGGCCGTTTTGAAAGACCTCCAATTCCACCCCGTAACCGACAATATCCTGCACATGGATTTCCTCGAAGTAACCGACAAGAAACCGGTTGTGATGGAAGTTCCCGTTCAACTCGAAGGTCACTCCGAAGGTGTGCGTGCCGGTGGTAAACTGAGCCTCTCGATGAGAAAACTCAAAGTAAAAGCCATCTACACCAATATCCCCGAGCGTCTGGTAATCAACATCGACAACCTGGGATTGGGCAAGACGCTGCAAGTAGGCGACCTCCACTTCGAGGGTCTCGAACTGATGAACGCCAAGAACGCCGTGGTTTGCGCCGTCAATTTGACTCGTGCCGCCCGTGGTGCTCAGGCTAAACAAGACTAATCACCCCCCCATCTGTGTATAGATGAAATATCTGATTGTAGGGCTGGGTAATATCGGTTACGAATACGAGAACACCCGGCATAACATAGGATTCAGAGTATTGGACGCCTTGGCTAAGGCGTCCAATCTCGTTTTTACCGACGGCCGTTACGGCGCCACCTGCGAGTTGCGCATCAAGGGACGTACCCTCGTGCTGCTTAAACCCTCGACCTATATGAACCTGAGCGGCAATGCCGTGCGCTACTGGCTGCAAAAGGAGAATATCCCCATCGAAAACCTGCTTGTCGTGGTCGACGACTTGGCACTCCCCTTCGGTACCCTGCGGCTGAAACCCAAGGGCAGCGATGCCGGGCACAACGGGTTGAAGCACATCTGCGCTACGCTGGGTACTCAGGAGTATGCCCGGTTGCGCTTCGGAATAGGCAACGAATTCCCGCGCGGTGGTCAGGTCGATTTCGTGCTGGGAGCCTTTCCCCCTGAGCAAGAGGCCGAACTGCCCGAGAAACTGGAACGGGCCGGCGAGATTATCAAGAGTTTCTGTCTGGCCGGTGTGCAGCAGACCATGAACCAGTACAACAACAAATAGGAGCTATGGCAAAAGAGGAGGTAAGAATCGACAAGTTCATGTGGGCTACCCGCATCTTCAAGACCCGCACCATTGCCACCGAAGCCTGCAAGAAGGGTCGGGTGATGGTCGACGGCGTGGGGGTGAAACCTTCGCGCACGGTCAAGGTGGGCGATACGATACAGGTGCGCAAGCCGCCCGTGACCTACTCGTTCAAGATACTGGCCTTGGCCGAGAACCGCATGGGAGCCAAGCTGGTGCCCGGCTATCTCGAAAACATCACGCCGCCTGAACAGTACGAACTGCTCGACATGGTGCGCATCAGCGGCTTTGTCAACCGGCAGAAGGGGCTGGGACGCCCCACGAAGCGCGACGGCCGGCAGATGGCCCAGTTCCTCGAATCGCAGTATGCCGACGATGGGTTCGATTTTGATTTCGATTTCGATGACGACATCGACGACGATGACGTTGAATGATTTTATTAAATATCTTTAAATTCTGCCCGAAAGGGAGACTCCCTTTACCCGAATCCGTCCAATCGGGCTTACCTTTGCCGTTGTAAAACCAATCGGTATGTGGGCAAAAAGGCTGAAAATAATCTTCTTGTTGCTGGCGGGTTGCTTGGGAATCCTCTCGACGGTACTCCCTCACCATCACCACGCCAACGGCATGATATGCCTCGAACTTACGTTGCCCGGTTGCGACGACTCCCATTCTAAAACGACCGATGAAGACCCGCGCGATTGCACCGGGTGCAGTTGGTTTGCTTACAAGATTCCGGTCGATTTGACTTCGCTTCATCAGCATCTCACCTTGAAATTTGCCCCGGTCAAAATCTTGTTGGGCACGTGGGCCGTGCTGACTGATTGGGTGGCCGATACCCCCGACGAGGCTCCCGCATGGAGCGTTTATGTCGAGCGGCTTCATACGGCCGTTTTTCTCAAAACCCTCGGACTGAGGGCCCCTCCCGTTGCATAGGTATATAAACCGAACCGATTCCTCCCGGCTGTGAAAAGTCGTGGAGCGATGCGATTGTGCCGCCTGCGAGAAGAGTCGGCACGGTCGGAATATATTTTCTCACATTAAATATATACCTATGAAACGAACGATTTTATTGACTATTACCATTTTATCCTATATTTTGTGGAGCTGCTCCGGTTCGTCGTCGCATGAAGCACATCAGCACAGCGACCACATCGAGGAGCACGACCACGAACACAGTGAAAGCGAAGGGCACGACCATGCCGCCGAAGGCCATGGCGACGAAATTATCCTGAAAAAAGCCGAAGCCGAGGCCATCGGTCTCACCACCAAAACCATGAAACCCGAGCGTTTCCACAGTGTGATTCCCTGCTCGGGGACCCTCTCGGCCGCTCAGGGCGACGAGATGACGGTGGTTGCTCCCGTTGCCGGAGTGGTATCGTTGGCCGGACGGCACATTGCCGACGGTAGTCAGGTGGGCAAAGGGAGTGTGCTGCTGCACCTCTCGTCCAAAAGACTGGCGGCCGGCGACCCGGCCAGCAAGGCTTATATCGACTATGAGACGGCTCGCAAGGCCTACGAGCGGGCCGGCGAACTGGTGAAAGATCAGATTATCTCGCGGCAGGAGTATGAACAGACCGCCCGCGACTACGAGACCGCCCGGCTCGCCTACGAGGCGATGGGGGGCAGTCGCTCGGGTAGTGCCGTGCAGGCGCCCATGACCGGCTATTTGAAAAATATTCTGGTGAGCGACGGTGATTTTGTGGAGATGGGACAGCCGCTGATGACCCTCTCGCAGAACCGCCGCTTGCAGTTGCGGGCCGAGGTGCCTCAGCGCTATTACAAGGAGTTGCCCACCATCGTGACGGCCAACTTTAAAACTACCTACGACGACCGGGTCTACGACCTCACCCAACTCAACGGCAAGTTGCTCAGCTACGGTCGCGGTACCTTGGCGGGTGGAGCTTATGTGCCCGTGGTCTTCGAACTCGACAACCGGGGCGAGGTGGTTCCCGGGGCCTGTGTCGAGGTCTATCTGCGTTCGTCGGCCGTCGACAATGCTCTGGTTGTACCCGTCTCGGCCCTCACCGAGGAGCAGGGACTCTACTTTGTCTACCTGCGTCTCGACGAGGAGGGGTATAAGAAGCAAGAGGTGTCGATAGGCGACACCGATGGGGCCAATGTGCGCATTCTTTCGGGCCTGCACGAGGGCGACCGCGTGGTGACCCGCGGGGTCTATCAGGTGAAACTGGCCGCCAACAGCGGCGTCATTCCCGAAGGCCATTCCCACAACCACTAATATCCCGCAGCCATGTTGAATAAGATTATCCGATATTCGTTGAACAATCGGCTGCTCGTGTTGGTAGCTTCGATTTTGTTGATGTTTGCGGGGATCTACACCTCGCTCAAAATGGACGTCGATGTCTTCCCCGACCTGAATGCACCTACGGTAGTGGTCATGACCGAGGCGCCGGGTATGGCTCCCGAAGAGGTGGAGCGCCTGGTTACCTTCCCGGTAGAGACCGCTCTCAACGGGGCCACCGATGTGCGTCGGGTGCGCTCGTCGTCGACCACCGGCTTCTCGATCGTGTGGGTCGAGTTTGACTGGGGTACCGATATCTATCGGGCCCGTCAGATTACCTCCGAAAAATTGGCCGTCGTGGGCGAGAGCCTGCCCCAGGGGGTGGGTACCCCCACGCTGGGCCCCCAATCGTCTATCCTGGGCGAGATGATGATTATCGGCCTTACCGCCGATACCACCTCGCTGCGCGACCTGCGCACGCTGGCCGACTGGACTATCCGTCCCCGCCTCCTCTCTATCGGCGGGGTGGCTCAGGTGACCGTCATCGGCGGCGAGATGAAAGAGTACCAGATTCTGCTCGACCTGCCTCGCATGAAGCAGTATGGTGTCTCGCTCGACGAGGTGCTGGCTGCTGCCCGCGAGATGAACCGCAACGCCAACGGCGGTATCCTGTATGAATATGGCAACGAGTACATCATACGCGGGGCCGTGGCTACGACCGATATCGATGCCATTGCCAAGGCGGTGGTGAAACGGGTCGACGGGGTGCCCCTCTTGATGGGCGATATTGCCGAGGTGAAGATTGGAGACAAGGCTCCCAAACTGGGGTGCGCTTCGGTCGAGGCTCACCCGGCCGTCCTGCTCACCGTGACCAAGCAGCCCAATACCAGTACGCTCGACCTGACCGACCAGCTGTTGAAGTCGGTCGATGAGTTGAAGAAGAACATGCCGGCCGATGTAACCGTGTCGACCGACATCTTCCGCCAGTCGCATTTCATCGAGAGCTCCATCGACAACGTGAAGAAATCGCTTTACGAGGGGGCCATCTTCGTGGTTATCGTCCTCTTCTTCTTCCTGATGAATGTGCGCACCACGGTAATTTCTCTGGTTGCCTTGCCCTTGTCGTTGCTCTTTTCGATACTGGCCCTCCACTTCATGGGCTTTACCATCAACACGATGAGCTTGGGCGGTATGGCCATCGCCATCGGGTCGCTGGTCGACGATGCCATTGTCGACGTCGAGAATGTCTACAAGCATTTGCGCGAGAACCGGCAGTTGCCGCCCGGCGAGCGCAAACCGGTTATCGAAGTGGTGTTCGAAGCCTCGCGCGAGGTGCGTATGCCTATCCTCAACTCCACGCTCATTATTATCGTCACCTTTATCCCCCTCTTCTTCCTCACCGGTATGGAGGGGCGCATGCTGGTACCGCTGGGTATCGCCTTCATCGTGGCCTTGTTTGCCTCGACCCTCGTGGCTCTCACCCTTACGCCGGTGTTGTGCAGCTATCTGCTGGGCAAGGGGAGCGACGACCATAAACTGACCCGCGAACCTTTTGTGGCCCGTACGCTGAAAAAGTATTACGGACGCGCCTTGGAGTGGTCGTTGAACCACCGTCGCGAGGTGTTGGGCGGCACGATTGTGCTGTTTGTAGCGGCGCTGGTTACCTTCTTCACGTTGGGGCGCAGCTTTCTGCCCTCGTTCAACGAAGGGTCGTTTACGATTAACGTCAGCACGCTGCCCGGTATCTCGCTCGAAGAGTCGGATAACATCGGCCGCCGGGCCGAACAGCTGTTGCTCGAAGTACCCGAGATAAAGACGGTTGCCCGCAAGACGGGTCGGGCCGAGCTCGACGAGCATGCTCTGGGTGTGAATACCTCGGAAATCGAGGCTCCCTTTGAACTGAAAGAGCGCTCGCATGCCGAGGTGGTGGCCGATGTGCGCAAGAAGCTCTCGGTTCTCCCCGGCGTCAACATCGAGATAGGCCAACCCATCTCGCACCGCATCGACGCCATGCTTTCGGGTACGCAGGCCCGCATCGCCATCAAGCTCTTCGGCGACGACCTCAACCGCATGTTCATGCTGGGTAACCAGATTAAGAAAAATATCTCGACCATCGACGGTGTGGTCGACCTCAATGTCGAGCAGCAGATTGAGCGGCCGCAGCTGAAAATCACGCCGCGTCGCGAGATGCTGGCCCGCTACGGGGTGACGATGGCCGAGTTCTCGCAGTTTATCGACGTGGCTCTGGCCGGCGAGGTGGTTTCGCAGGTCTACGAGGGTAGCCGTACCTTCGACCTGACGGTCAAGGTGAAGGACGACGAACGGGCTTCGGCGGCCCGCATCGGCGACCTGATGATTGACACGCAGGAGGGCAAGGTGCCGTTGAGCACGCTGGCCGAAATCAAGTCGGCCACCGGCCCCAATACCATCAACCGCGAGAATGTCAAGCGCAAGATTGTCATCTCGGCCAATGTGAGCGACCGCGACCTGCGCAGCGTGGTCGACGACATTCGGGAACGCATTGACGAGACCGTCACGCTGCCCGAAGGCTACTTCATCGAATATGGTGGACAGTTCGAGAGCGAAGCCGCAGCCTCGCGCACCCTCTCGGTCGTGTCGCTCTTCTCGCTGCTGGTGGTCTTCCTGTTGCTGTACAACCAGTTCCGCAGTGCCTCGCAGTCGGCCGTTATCCTGTTGAACCTCCCCTTGGCGCTGATTGGCGGAGTCTTTATTCTCCGCTTCACCACGGGCGAGATCAGTATCCCCGCCATTATCGGCTTCATCTCGCTCTTCGGTATCGCCACCCGCAACGGTATGTTGCTTGTGTCGCACTACAACACCATGCTGGCCGAGGGACACTCCCTGCACGAGACCATATTGCATGGCTCGCTCGACCGGTTGAACCCCATCTTGATGACGGCGCTCACCTCGGCGCTGGCGCTTATCCCGCTGGCTTTGGGCGGCGACTTGCCGGGCAACGAGATACAGAGCCCCATGGCCAAGGTGATTCTGGGCGGATTGATTACCTCGACCTTCCTCAACGCCTTTGTGGTGCCGGTCGTTTACTGGATTATGAACCGTAAAAAAGAAAACCGATGAGAAAGATGATTCTTCTGCTCTGCGCACTCTCGCTGTCGGGTGCGGGAGCTCAAAACAATATGGCCGACATCCTTTCGTGCATCGAGGCCAACAACCCCCAGCTGAAAGCCGGGGCCCAGATGGTACTGAGCCAGAAGGCCGAGGTGTCGTCGCAAAATTCGCTTGCCGACCCTACCTTCGAGTTGGAACACCTGTGGGGTGCCCAGAATGCCGGAGACCGCAAGTACGACATTACCGTGTTGCAGTCCTTCGATTTCCCTTCGCTCTATGTGCAGCGCAACCGGGTGGGTAACCTCAAACGTTCGCTTTACGACGGGCAGCAGACCTTGTTGCGGCAGCAGGTGCTGTTGCAGGCCAAGGAGCTGTGCCTGCGCATCGTCTACCTGAACCGCTGTATCGAGCTGAGCGACAAGCGGCTGGCCGCAGCCGACGAACTGGCCCGGCTCTACCGGGGCAAGCTCGAATCGGGCGATGCCGCCATTCTCGACGTGAACAAAATCGAAATCGAACAGCTCAATGTCACCACCGCCAACACACGGCTGCGAAACGAACTCTCCACCTGTCTGGCTCAGTTGCGGGCCTTGAACGGAGGCGAGTCGCTCGACGTGGAGCTCTCGGCCCTGACCTATCCCGAGGCGGTGTTGCCCACCTCGTTCGACGAGTTGAAAACCCAGGCCTTGCAGGCCGACCCCGAGTTGCAGTTGTTGCGGCAGGAGAGCCTTATCGCCGACAAGTCGGTGGCTCTCAACCGCTCGGGCTGGTTGCCCAAGTTTGAGTTGGGTTATCGCCATGCCTACGAGTTGGGCGAGCGGTTCAACGGCTTTGCGGTAGGAGTCTCGATACCCCTGTTTGCCAACCGCAAGAAGGTCAAGATGGCCAAGGCACAAGCCCTGGCCGGGACCTTTACCGTGAACAACCGAGAGCAGCAGGCGCTGGCCGAGTTGCAGAGTGCCTATGATGAGGCGGTGACTCTGAAACAAAATCACGCCCGCTACGACCTGTTGGCCCGGCAGAACAATCTGGGGTTGTTGCAGAAGGCCCTGGCCGCCGGGAAAATCTCGATGGTCGAGTATCTCGTCGATGCCACGCAGCTCTACGAGGCCTTCGACAACCGGCTCTCGCTCGAGTATGAATACCAGTTGCGGTTGGCCCGCCTGTACAAGTTTGAATTGTAATAGCGGCAGGCTGTGTGCCGTCGAGACAGTTTGTTATATCTCCCCCATGCCACACGGGCATGGGGGATTTTTGTTTCGTAGGAGACGAGCGGTACCCCTGCTTTTTCATCATTCTTGAAGGTAAAGCCGGGGAGGAGCCGCGGGAAAATAAAATGCGTGAATGCCGATGAAGTGTATCCTTTTATAGCTTTAATCTATTGGTAAACAGGGAGATATATGCTTGTTTCTTCCGTTGCCTTTTCGAGAGTGCGGACGATAGACTGGGGGTGTAAATGTTAAATAATACTATATATGAAAATATTTTCCGTTGGAAAATTGTTTTTAAGGAAAATAGCGTGCATATTTGCAAAGTAATTTCTAACGGAATATATTTCCGTAGAAGAATAATTAGAAGCAAAACTTAAAGACAAGCAAGATGAAAAAGTGGTTGAAACGATATGGGCTCTCGGTGTTGGGCACGGTCTTGGGAGCCGTAGGCGGATACCTGTATTGGCGGTATGTAGGCTGTGCCAGCGGCACTTGTCCCATAACCGCATCGCCCTGGGCCAGTACGGTGTGGGGTGCCGCGATAGGCGGATTGTTGATGAGTTCATTTAAAAAAGAGAAAAGCTATGAATAAACGACTGATGATTTGGGCGGTGAGTCTGGTTTCGCTCCTGTTTGCCGCCTGCGAGACGAAAGCGAAAACGAACGATAATCAAAATAAAAACGACAATAAGATGAAAACGATTGAATTGACCAAAGCCGATTTCCTGACCAAAGTGATGGATTACGAAGCCAATCCCCAAGAGTGGAAATACCTGGGCGACAAGCCCGCCATTATCGATTTCTACGCCTCGTGGTGCGGACCCTGCAAGATGGTGGCCCCCATACTCGAAGAGTTGGCCGAGGAGTATGACGGACAGATCTATATCTACAAGGTAAACACCGAGAAGGAGCAGGAGTTGGCCGCCATGTTCGGGATACGCAGCATTCCCTCGATACTCTTTATCCCCATGGGCGAGCAGCCGCAGATGGCCATGGGAGCCATGCCCAAGAGTTCGTTCAAGGAGGCTATCGACAAAGTGCTGCTGAAAAAAGAGAAATAAGTAGTGCCACTCCTTTGAGCGGGGACTGCAAAGCAGTGGCCCATTTGCGTCTCCCACGATCGCTCCCGATCGAGGTCGTGGGAGATTTTCCCCGCAATCTGTGTTAAGCCCCCGTTTCGATAAAAAGATTCCCCGGTACAGTTGGGCTTTACCGAAAAAAATGTAGATTTGTAAGATAAACCCATGCGTAGTCCGCACCATATCGACAGGGGGTGCGGATACGCGATTTAAGAGAGAGAAAGGATAATAAGATGCCCCTTGTAGTCGATAAGAACCGTTGTCCGCAGAACCACCGTTGCCCGCTCATTGCCCTCTGCCCCCGGCAGGCCATCAGCCAGGTAGGATTCGGCTTGCCGCAAATCGATGCCGAGAAGTGCATAGGCTGCGGCAAATGTGTGCGTTCCTGTTTCAAACAAGCGGTATGTGAAGTGGAGTAAGCCCTATGGAATCATTCTGTAAAATACGCGATGTGTACCGGGCCATCACCGATTTTGAGGCCCGGTTTGAGAAACGTTACGGCCTCGGGCTCAACGAAGGCTCGCTGTTGTGTGCCCTGCACGAGGTGGGACGCCTCTCGTCGGGCGACATAGCCAAGCAGTTGAACCTCACCCAGTCCAATGCCTCGAAGGTTATTCGGGCCGTCGAGAACAAAGGACTGATACAGCGTACTCTGGGCGATGACGACAAGCGGCAGATGTACTTCTCGCTCACGCCCGAGGGAGAGCGTTGCCTCACGCAACTGCACTGTTGCGATATCGAGGTACCTGCCGTGTTGAAGCAGCTGTTGTAGTTTTGACAGGACGATAGTTGAATTTAAGTAAAAATAAGTTGTATTACCCCTCCTGAATGTTGCATTTGGGAGGGGTTTCTTCGTAATTTAACACAATATGTCATAAAAGATATAATTTGTTTTGAATCCCGGTTAAAAGGGCCTAAATTGCAAAAATCAAGTTCGTTTATTTATTCTAATCATTTAATGCTGTAAACACAAGTTAATTATGAAAAAGTGGTTATGTGTGCTCGTCATTCTAACGGGAGGATTATGGACGAGCGTTAGTGCACAGAATTCGTCACGAGTGCTTTTAGAAGAGACACACCAAGTAAAGAATGATCCGGAGCTTGTTCGGCAGTTTATGGAGAAATCGAAGAATTTTCAGCAGCGGACTACCTCTTCCGGGAATGAGTTTCAGCAAGTTCGTTCTTGGGTGCGCAAGAAAAATTTTATTGCAGCCGCTCCTTCGCTTTCCAACCTGAAATTGAACGGTGCGGTGGTGTACGATGAGAACAGAGATGTCAATACCTTTGGCATCTACTCTTTTTCGGCTCAGGCTCCCGTCATTCGCAAGGAGGTGACGCTTATTCCCCGGCTTTCGGCTGGTGGTGGAGCTATTTACTCCGACGGGAAACTGTATGTGTATGATTACTCTGTCGATTATGGATTCGTGTCGTCGAGCAGTTATACCGTATACGATGCGGCTACGGGGGAGGAACTTACCTCTAAGAGCATGGGGCATGACCTGGGACCGGTCTATCGCAATGCGGCGGTCAGTTGTGCCAAGGATCCGGTCTCGGGAACGGTCTATTGTTGTTCCTACGGGTATAACGACCAGACCAGAGAGTTGTGTTACGTACTCTCTACCTGGAACCTCGAAGGTATGGCCAAAGATAGTATCGCCCTGTTGTCCAAGCCCATGCAGGTGATGGCTTGTGCCTCCGACGGGAAACTGTATGGCATTTCGGCCAGCACCGCGACCGAAGGGAACAACGGTGGCGTTTTGTACGAGATAGATAAAACCACAGGGGCGCTGCGCGAAATAGGGGATACCCAGGTATCGCCCAAGTATACCCAGTCGGCCGTAATCAATCCGGCCGACGATACGTTCTATTGGTTTGCCAACGAAGAAGACGAGGCAGCCAATCTGTATACGGTCGATTTGGCTACCGGAACTGCTACGTTGATTGGGGCGTTGCCCTATGGCGATCAAGTTGTGGGAGCCTATATTCCCGACCCCGAGGCTGCCGATGGGGCTCCATCGAGGGCCGAAAATCTGTCGGCCACGTTTGAGCATGGAGCGTTGTCGGGTACGGTTTCGTTTGATATACCGGGCGAGACTTACAGTGGAGCTCCGCTGACGGGCGAAATTTCCTATAAGATTTCGGGAAATGGCAGCGTATTGGCCACCGGGGAGGCCGCGGCCGGCACAAAAGTAGATTGCCCGGTTACGGTCCCGGCTTCGGCATTGTATAAGTTGGAGGTGGTTCTGACCAACTCGGTCGGAGACAGTCCGGTGAGTGATTTGACCCTCTACATCGGGAAAGACGCTCCCTTGGCTGTCAATAACCTCACTGTTGTTCGAACCGGTGACGTGAATACGGTTTCCTGGAATACCCCTGCCGGCACCAAGAACGGCGGCTACATGGACAAGGCCGACTTGCGTTACAAGATTGTGCGCATGCCCGATAATGTTCAGGTGGCCGAGAGCCATGCCGATACGGTATTCTCCGAGACCTTCACGACCGAGGAGCTGGCCCTCTATTCTTATGTGGTAACTCCCTATAACGACGGTATCGAAGGTGAATCGGCTACCTCCAACTCGGTGAGTGTAGGCGATGCGCTGACACCGCCGTATGAGCAGGACTTTACCGATAAGAATGCGTTGGGACTGTTTACGGTAGTCGACGTCAATGGTGACGGTAAGACATGGAGTTATTCCAGCGGTACGGTCCGGTATTCCTGTCACATGAAAAATCAGGCCGATGACTGGCTGATTACGCCTCCGTTGAAATTGCAGCAGGGATATGAGTATGAATTTTCATTCGATACCTATGTGTTGAGTTCCCGCTCCGAAGAGAAGATGGAGGTAAAGATGGGAACGGCCGCAACGGTCGAGGCCATGAATACGGTGGTGATGGAGGAACGCACCTATACCAACACGCGCACATCGCCCAAGACCGAGACTTTCTCGATCAAGCCCGAGGCCGACGGAGTGTATTATATAGGTTTCCATGCGGTAAGCGATGCCAATAAGGGAAATCTTACACTCGATAATATTCGTTTGGGAGCACCTGTGTCGGCCAATGCCCCGGGTGCGGTCGAGAATCTGGCTCTCACGCCGGGAGCTCAGGGAGCCCTGTCGGTAACAATCGAGTTCACGGCACCGACCCGGAATCTGGAAGGGGGCGAACTGACCGAGTTGACTGCTATCGATGTGAGCCGGGGAGAGACCCTGGTCAAGACCTTTGAGAATCCCGAGATGGGAGCCACCCTGCAACTGGTCGACAACGATGCCGTCGAGGGTGAGAATGTCTATCAAGTCGTGGCCCGCAATTCGTTTGGTGAGGGCGAAGCCCTGCTCGACACGGTGTGGGTCGGCATCGACGAGCCGCTGGCTCCGCAGTCGGTGACCTTCGTTGACAACGGCGACGGTACGGGTTTGCTCTCTTGGAGCGAAGTATCCGAGACGGGTAAGAATGGCGGATATGTAAATCCTCGGGAGGTCGTTTATACCCTCTATGATGCCGACCGGAAAGTCGTGGCCGAAGGGGTAGAGGGTCTTCAATACGAACTCAATGACTTGAACAACGAGATGCCTCAGGTACTGACCTATTTCTCGGTAGTTGCTCAAAACGGGAAGGGCGTTTCGGAGGCTACGCAATCCAATTCGCGTCTGGTAGGTCCCTCATATCCGTTGCCCTACACCGAGTCGTTTGCCGGTGCCGAGGTTACTCATGGCCCCTGGACTACCGAGTTGTTGTCGGGGAAGAGCTACGATTCGGGTTGGGATCCCCGTCCCGATCAATCGCAGGACAACGACGGGGGAAGTGCCGATTTCCAAGCCTATGCCGTAGGAGCCTCGACCCGTATTTACAGTCCGAAAATCGATATCTCCACGGTCGATAATCCTCGACTCAATGCCTGGATTTTGATGCCTACGGGTGGCGTGCGGGTTCGCTTCCAGGTTTCGGTCGATTATGCCGATTGGACCGATGTGGAGATTATTGAAACGGCCGACGAATGGACCCGAATCAATGTAGACCTTGTTCCGTATAAATCGAAGAATCTGCGACTGGCTTTGGTCGGGGAGTGTGTCGAAGATTTCAATTTCGCTTATGTCGATAATATTGAAATTTGCAACTATCTGACCGATAATCTTCAAGCTGTTGCCATTACCGGCCCGGCGAAAGTCGATTTTAAGAAAGAGGCTCAATATGTGGTTACCGTGTTGAACGAAGGTGTGAACGAAGCCTCCCGCTTTACGGTCGATTTGGTCGATAGTGAGGAGAATGTATTGGCCTCGAAGTCGGTAGAATCGCTGGCTTCGCAGGGTACCGTGAATGTGGAAATTCCGTATACGCCCTCCATCGAGATGGCCGGTACCGACCTGGTTGTGTATGGAGTGGTCAAGTATGACCTCGACCAGAATCTCGACGATAACCGCACGGCCACGGCGGTGACAACCCGGGTAAACGGTTCGTCCTACCCCGTCGCTACCGGCTTGACGGGACGTCGTGAAGGATCGGTTGTTAGACTTTCCTGGACAGTACCCTCGCTCGATCAACCGGTGGCCGAGACCGTGACCGATGGTTTTGAAGATTACGATTCCTTTACGGTCAATGGATTCGGCGCCTGGACCGTGGCCGATGTTGACGGAGGCAATACCTATGTGTTTGGCGAGTCGCAGGCATGGCCCAATGCGGGAGCTCCGCAGGCATTCATGATTTTCGATGTGACGGCCGAGCCGATTGCCGGGCTGGGTGTAGACGAGCGCTTTATGATGGACGCAACCCATGGTTCCAAACTGGCCGTATGCTGGTCGTCCGATCCCGCGACTACACAACTCGGGCACAACGACGACTGGCTTATCTCGCCTCGTCTGGCTGACGAAGGACAGACTCTCTCGTTCCAGACAAAGGCTTATGATGCCCAGTATGTAGAAAGCATGGAGGTCTACTATTCAACTACGGGTAATGCGGTTGAGGACTTTACAAACAATCTGGATAAGGTCGCTTCGGTTCCGGCCGACGAGTGGACGACCTATACCTATGAATTGCCTGCCGAAGCAACCTATTTTGCCATACGTTGTGTTTCGGAGAATGCCTTCCTGTTGGGTATCGACAATGTGACCTACAAGCCGCAACCTGTTCTTCCCGAAGGACTGACCGTCGAGAGCTACAACGTGTATCGCAACGGCGAGTTGCTGGGGAATACCGCTTCGACCGAGTATAGCGATGAGACGCCGGGCGATGAGGACAATGTATATGCCGTGTCGGTTGTCTATAATTTGGGCGAGTCGATTTTGTCGGCACCCTGTACGGTAGGGACCTCGGGCATGGAGTCGAACCTGTTGCAGGGCTGCAAGGTATATGTCGAAAACGGAGCTGTCGTGATTTGTGGCGCTGCCGGTAATCGGGCTTCTATCTCCGATTTGTCGGGAGTAGTACTGTACAACAACGAGATTTGTTCCGATGTGACGACTGTTCCTTTGAACCGGGGTATATATATTGTTCGTCTTTTGAACAAGAGTATAAAGGTGATTGTCGATTGACAGGCTTTTTCGTCTGCAACTGACTTTCGGAAAATCATGGGGAATCGGCCCGGTTAAGGGCCCGATTCCCCATTTGTTTTAAATATTTCCCCGTTCTTTTATGGGAATCAACTCTGTTGCTGTCATTTAATCTGTTACTGTTATTTAAAATGCTTGTAACAAGAATGTTATAGAGTCCCGATACCTTTGACTCGTCAATTAATTATATCTCAGACTCTATGAAAAAAACATTACTGCTTATTTTCATTTTAAGCCAGATGGTTGCCGCGCAGGCAGCCGGATTGATTTCGGGAACAGTGAAAGAGGGGACCGAACAACACACGCTGCCGGGTGCCGTGTTGCGGCTGGACAAGTTTAACCGCTATACGGTCTCGGACAAGAACGGTTATTTCGAGTTTTTGAATGTGCCCGACGGGGACTATCGGGTCGAGGTTACCTACTTGGGATACGTGACAGCCTATCAAGATGTGACCGTCAACGAGGGGGCCAACTCGGTCATGAACTTTCTTCTGCAAGAGGACTCCAAGGTGCTTAACGAGGTGGTGGTCATGGGCGACCAGGCCCGTGGTCAGGCCCGGGCATTCAACCAGCAGAAGACCAATCGTAATGTGACCAATGTGATTTCGGCCGACCAGGTGGGGCGTTTTCCCGACTCCAACATCGGCGACGCTTTGAAACGGGTTCCTGGTATCACCATGCAGAACGACCAGGGCGAGGCGCGCAACATCATTGTGCGGGGCTTGGCCTCGGAGTTGAACTCGGTGACCTTGAACGGCAACCGCATTCCCTCGGCCGAGGGCGATAACCGCAAGGTGCAGATGGACCTGATTCCCTCCGACATGATTCAGACCATACGGGTGAACAAGACCTTGACTCCCGATATGGACGGCGACGCCATAGGCGGTTCGGTCGACCTGGTGACGCGTGCCGCATCGGGCGGGCAGCGCATCTCGCTCACGGCGTTGGGCGGGTTCAACCCCATACGCAACGGTGCCACGGGTTCGGGGTCGTTTGTCTACTCCAACCGTTTCGCCGGCGACCGGGTGGGGGTCGTGCTCAGTGCTTCGTACATGAACAAGACCTACGGCTCGGACAACATCGAGGGGGTATGGGGCAAAGACGATGCCGACAACATCTTCCTCGAAGAGATGGATATTCGCAAATACGACGTGCAGCGTATCCGTCGCAGCATATCGCTCAATACCGACTGGAAAATCGATGCCAACAATACGATTGCGGCCGACCTGATGTACAACTGGCGTGACGACCGGGAGAACCGCTTCCGCACTCAGTTCAAGGATGTCGAGCCGGTTTACGACGAAACGACCGGAGCGATTGCCGGGTATACGGGTACCATATCACGTGAGACCAAGGGGGGTATAGACAACTGCCGCAACAAGAACGCCCGCCTCGAAGACCAGCGGGTGCAGTCCTATGCCCTCACGGGTACGCACCTGCTGTCGCCCAAGTTCGACCTGGACTGGAATCTCAGCTATGCCAAGGCACAGGAAGATCGTCCTCACGAACGTTATATCGAGTATGTGCAGGAAGGGGTTTCGATGACCCAGGACCTCACCGACCCGCGCAAGCCTTTCATCTCGGCACCGGGGCAGAGCGAGAGCGCTTTCCTCTTCGACAAGCTCACCGAGCAGCACGACTATACCGACGAGGACGAGTATTCGGCCAAAATCAATGCTCGGGTACCGCTCTCGGCCATCGCTTCGCAGAAGGGGCGTCTGCACTTCGGGTTGAAGGCCCGCATCAAGAGCAAGGAGCGCAACAACAATTTCTATGAATATACTCCCGTCGACGAGCTGCCCTCGCTGGCCGAGATGGACAAGGCTACTTACACCCAACCGCTCACTCAGGGTGACCGCTATATACCGGGTTCGTTCGTGTCGAAACAGTGGCTGGGCAGTGCCGACCTCGACAACCCGGCACTCTTTGAGAAAGAGGCCGACCCTTCGGAATATCTGGTCAACAATTACAAAGCCAAGGAGCAGATTTATGCCGGTTACCTGCGTTGGGACCAGGATATTACCCCCGACCTCACCTTTATCGTGGGTGCCCGTATCGAACACACCCGGGTCGACTACGAGGGTAACTATGTACTCGACGAGGATTATGACAATGCCGACCTGCGCCAGGTCAAGAACAGCTATACCAATGTATTGCCCAATGTGACTATTTGCTACACTCCGTTGAAAAATATGGTGCTCAGAGGGGTATTCTCGACGGCGCTGGCCCGTCCCAATTACTACGCGTTGATTCCTTTTGCCGATGTGAAATCGGAGGACCGCGAAATCTCGGCCGGAAATTCCGATTTGAAAGCTACCTACTCCTACAATGCCGACCTCATTGGCGAATATTACTTCCAGTCGGTGGGTATCGTTTCGGCTGGGCTTTTCTACAAGAATCTCGACAACTTCATCTATAACTACCTCGATGCCAACTATACGACCGACAAGTTTGCCGCCGATTTCCCCGGCTTGCCCAATCCCATTCCCGCCGGTGAGCAGTGGCAGTTCCTGCGTCCGCTGAATGGCGACAAGGTGCATCTGTTCGGGGTCGAGCTCGCCTTCCAGCGCAAACTCGATTTCCTGCCCACGAGTTTTCTGCGCAATTTCAGCGTGATGCTCAACTATACCTACACCCACTCGATTACCCAGGGTATCTACAACGAGGACGGCGAGGAGCGCACCGATGTCAGCTTCCCCGGCACCGCCCCGCACATGTTCAACGCCTCGCTGGCTTGGGAGAACAATCGTTTCTCGGCACGTGTTTCTTTAAACTACACGGGTGGATATCTCGACGAGGTGGCCAGTGATGCTTTTGAAGATCGTTATTACGACGGCCAGCTCTTCCTCGACGCCAACGCCTCGTACCGCATCGTCGACGGGTTGCGCATCTTTGCCGAGGCCAACAACCTCACCAACCAGCCGCTGCGCTACTATCAGGGTTCCAAGCAGTACATGGCGCAGCTCGAATATTACAAGTCGACCTTCGACTTGGGTATCAAATGGGAGTTCTAAGAAATAAAAGCGTAACAAAAACAAAAAAACAGTGATATGAAAAAATCCGTTAGATTCTTTTTGAAAAATATCCGCTTCTTTTCGGCCTTGCTGCTGGTAGGGATTATCTTGTGCGGTTGGTCGTGCCGCCAGACCAACGACTCGCAAAACCGTACCCTCCCCGAGTCGATCGACGACAACTTCAACTTTATCGTAGTCAACGACATGGGCCGGAATGGTTATTACGACCAGAAGCCCATTGCCGAGCAGATGGGCGAAACGGCCGGAGAAATCGGTATCGAGTTTGTGGCCGCCGCTGGCGACATACACCACTTCGAGGGGGTAGCCAGTGTGAACGACCCGTTGTGGAATACCAACTACGAGTATATCTATTCGCACCCCGAACTGATGCTCGACTGGTATCCCGTGCTGGGTAACCACGAGTACCGGGGCAATACCCAGGCCGTGCTCGACTATTCGGGCGTGAGCCGTCGCTGGTGCATGCCCGCCCGGTATTACGACAAGAGCTTCGAGGTGGGCGACAGCTCGTCGCTCAAAGTCGTGTTCATCGACACGGCTCCGCTTATCGACAAGTACCACAAGGAGTCCGAAGAGTCGTATCGCGATGTGGCCGCACAGGATATGGAGGCCCAGTTGCATTGGATCGACTCGGTGTTGAATGCCTCGCACGAGACCTGGAAAATCGTGATAGGCCATCACCCCGTCTATGCCCAGACTCCCAAAGATGAAATCGAACGCGAGAACTTGCAGCAACGGCTCGATCCGCTGTTGCGGAAATATGGTGTTGATATGTACATAGCCGGTCACATTCACAACTTCCAGCACATCAGGGTACCGGGAAGCGATGTTGACTACGTGGTCAACTCGTCGGCCTCGTTGAGCCGTAAGGTCAGCGAAATCGAGGGGACGCAGTATTGCAGTCCCGAGCCGGGATTTTCGGTGGTATCGGTATCCGACAAGGATTTGAATCTTTATATGCTCGATAAGACCGGTCACGTGCTTCATACTGTCACGCGCACCAGATAAACGACTCCTTTTTCTCTTTCTTTCGAGGGCTTTTTCCTTTGGGTTTCGACCGGGCGAGGAATGAGGCCCTCGTTTTTTATTCGGAGGCCTTCGGTTTTAGACCGCAGGTTCTGCGGTGTCGGGTTGGCGGAAGATGGAGAAATTCACGCTCCCGTAGCTGCGGTGCTGGTCGAAGAGCGGGTGCGACGAGAAGTCGTTGTTCTTGGAGTGTTCGAGTACGAAGATACCTCCCGGTTTCAGCAGGTTCCGCGACAGCACCTCGTGCGGCAGCGTCGCCAGCTTGGGCAGGTCGTAGGGAGGGTCGGCAAAGATGAGGTCGAACTGTTGCCGGCAGCTTTGCAGGAATTTGAACACATCGCCCTTGATGGGGGTGAGGTTGTGGTCGCCCAACTGCTGTTGCACCTTGCGGATAAAGTTGTACTGTGTGGGGTAAATCTCGACACACACCACCCGGGCACACTCGCGGGAGAGCAGTTCGAAGCTGATGGCTCCCGTACCGGCAAAGAGGTCGAGCGCCTCGATGCCCTCGAAGTCGATGAGGTTTTCCAGCACGTTGAAGAGATTCTCCCGGGCAAAGTCGGTCGTGGGCCGGGCCTTGATATGGGTGGGGACATCGAACCGCCGACGCCCGTATTTACCGCTGATGATTCGCATAAGTGTCTGCTCGTTTAGGTGATTATTCCGGGGCAAAGATAGCAAAAGAGGAGTAGATTTGTTTTTTTGGGATTATTTTTATAATTTAGCTTTTGCAATGCCTCTACTCGCTCTCATGCCTTTGACCGATTGGGTCTATATCGCTGTCTATACGATATATGCCGTTACCATACTGGGCGCTATTGTGATTGTCATCACCGAGAATCGCAACCCGGTAAAGAGTTTGGCGTGGGTAATCGTATTGCTCTTTCTCCCCGTTGTAGGGTTGGTATTCTATATCTTCTTCGGACAGAATTTCAAGGCCAAGCACATGGTGTCGCGGCGCATCAAACGCAAGTTGCGCAAGCGCGACTATCACTCGATTGTCAATATCGATGCCTTGTCGCTAAGCGAAGAGAGCAAGCAGGAAATCAAGTTGTGCCACAGCTTGTGCAGTATGCCCTACTACTCGGGCAACCGGGTAAAGATTTTCACCACCGGCCGGGAGAAGTTCGACCAATATCTGCAAGATTTGGAGAATGCCCGCGAATACATTCACATACAATACTACATCTTTGAAGACGATCACTTGGGTGCCCGGGTGAAGGAGGTGCTGTTGCGATGCGCGGCCCGGGGGGTACAGATACGGGTACTCTATGACGACGTGGGGTGCTGGTCGGTCAAGAAACGGTTCTTTAAGGAGATGCAGGAGGCCGGAATCACCGTGCGCCCCTTCCTCGAAATCTCCTTCCCGCAATTGGCCAGCCGCATCAACTACCGCAACCACCGCAAGATAACGGTTATCGACGGACGCATCGGATACATCGGCGGCATGAACATAGCCGACCGCTACGTCGAGGGGCTCAAATGGGGCACCTGGCGCGACACCCACCTGCGCATCGAAGGACCTGCGGTACAGGGGCTTCAACTGCTCTTTGCCGTCGATTGGAGTTTCGAGTGCAAGGAGGTCCTGTCCGACCCGCAATTCTTCCCGCACCTGGAAAACCGGGGGAACAGCGGCATACAGCTTGCCCCCGGCGGACCCATAGGCGAGTGGTCGAATATCGCCATGCTCTTCCTGAAAGCCATCACCAATGCCAAGAAGGCGGTCTATATACAGACCCCCTATTTCCTGCCTACCGACAGCCTGGCCAAGGCGTTACAAACGGCGGCTCTCGCCAAAGTCGACGTGCGGGTGATGATTCCCGAGCGGTCCGACTCGCAGATTCTGCGCTACGCTTCATTCTCCTACATTGCCGAGATGCTGAAAGCCGGGGTGAAGGTCTACTTCTACCAGCCGGGGCTGCTCCACGCCAAGACCATCATCATCGACGACGAGCTGAGTTCGGTAGGCTCGACCAACTTCGACTTCCGCAGCTTCGAGCACAACTTCGAGGCCAACGCCTTTATCTACGACCGCGAGGTGAACAGCGAGATGAAGCGCATCTTCATCGAGGACCAGCAGCACTGCCGCCGCATCATTCTGCACTACTGGCGGCACCGTCCGTTGCTGCAACGGTTCATCGAGTCGCTCATGCGGTTGATGAGCCCCATATTATAAAGGTTGTTCCAGAAATTCGTCGCTCACGTTGACCAGCCATATCTTTTCGGTGGCTCGGGTGAACGCGGTATAGAGCCATCGGTAAAAGTCGAGCGAGAGAGCCCCCTGTTGAATGTAACCCATGTCGATATAGACGTGCTTCCACTGGCCGCCCTGCGCCTTGTGGCAGGTGACCCCGTAGGCATATTTCACTTGCAGGGCGTTGAACCACGGGTCGCTCTTCAACCGCTTGAACTTCTCGCGCCGCGTGGTGATGTCGTAGTAGTCGGCCATGACCTGTGCCAGGAGCGATTCCTGCTGCTCCCGGGTAAGTGCCGGGGAGTCGCTCGACAGCGTGTCGAGCAGAATCTTGGCCTCCATCTCCACCTCCAAATCGGGAAAATGGAGCAACACGTCGGCAAAGCGGAAGCCATACATCTCGGTGCGTTTCATCACCCGCACCACCCGGGCCACGTCGCCGTTGGCAATGAAATCGATTTCCTTGTACTCCTTGCTCCAAAAGTAGTTGTTCTTGGCCACCAGCAGCAGGTCGCCCGCGGTGAGCTCCTCCTCACGATAGAGAATCTGGTTGCGAATGCCCTGGTTGAAGATATTAGCCCGCTTGTTGGAGCGGGTAATCACGATGGTCTCGTCGAGTCCCACCCGGTCGTAGGAATCGGAGATGCGCTCGACCAGATACTCTCCGCTGAGGGCTTCGACATCGGGATAGCCCTGCACCCGCAGACGAGGCATTGGCAGGGGTACCTGCTCCATCTCTTCGCGCAAGCGGGTGGCGTTGGTGAGGATTCCCGACTCGGCGGCCTGCCGGGCCACCTCGCGCAGTTCATACTCCTGCACGGCAAGGCCATACCCCTGCAACACCCCGGCATCGAGTGCCGGGCTGCGTTCCTGCCCTACCGGCGGCAGCTGGGCCGTATCGCCCAGCAGGATAAGCCGGCAATGCTCGCCCGAGTAGACATACTCCACCAGGTCGTCGAGCAACCGGCCGGTGCCGTAGACGGCACCGTCGCCCGAGGCGTTGGCAATCATCGAGGCCTCATCGACGATAAAGAGGGTGTGCCTGGCCAGATTCTCGCCCACGAGGAAGCCCTCCATGTCGGGCGAATAGCTCTTCTGCCGATAGATGCGGCGGTGTATCGTATAGGCGGGGTGCCCGGCATAGCGGGCAAAGACTTTGGCGGCCCGACCCGTGGGTGCCAGCAGCACCACTTTGCTCTGCAACTGGGTGAGTGCCTTGACCAGGGCTCCCACCAGCGAGGTTTTTCCCGTACCGGCATAGCCCCGCAACAGGAAGAGGGTGTCGTCGCGCTCGTCGAGCACGAAGGCGGCCAACCGTTCGAGCAACTCGCTCTGTTGACGGTTGGGCTCATAGGGCAAACAGCTCTCTATCTGTTGGACAAGCAGGTCGGTAATCATGGGCGAAACGATAAAGTGTATGACAAAAATAGTGTTTCCCGTTTTCTTTTCTTACATTTGTACAATTTAAATTGCGAAAATCCTCCTCCCGACAGGTCGGCAGGTGCTGTTGCACGCCCATCGGGAGACGAGGGCATGACCCAAAAAACGAAACAAAAACCATGGAACCGATACCGGCATTGAACCAGTTGATGAAAGAGAGTCACAAATACATCTTGACGATGTATGCCGACGGTTCGTATCTGCACATCTTGTTGCAGCACACCGAGCAGCGGGGTACGATTGTCGCCGACCGGCTGCCCATACAGCCCACGCAGGCGTCGCTCGAAGAGGCGGTCTTCTCCCAGCCCATTTTGACCCGGGCCTTCGAGAAGGTATTCTTCATCACCGACTCTACCCGCTATACCTTTATCCCCAATGCCTTCGCCTCGGCCGAGGACAATCCGCGCTACTTCAACTTCTGTTTCCCCGACAGCGACGGCACGGCGGTTTCGGCCGAGTTGCCTCACACGGGAGCTCAGATACTTTTCGACGTAGATACCGAGCGGCTCTCGTTCGTTCGCCGCACCTTCGACCGTCCCGTCGTACTGCACCGGCTGGCTCCGATGTGCGAATATTTTTACCGGAAGAGCCGGTTGGGCTACAACGCCAAACTCTACGTGCATTGGGGAGGCGAATCGATTGAGCTCTTCGCTTTCAACCAACAGGGTTTTCTGTTGGCCAACAGTTTCGCCATTCATCACGTGAACGACGGGATATACTACATTTTGAATGTGTGGAAACAACTGGGACTGAACTCTACCGACGACGAACTGTCGCTCTCGGGCGACCACCAGGAACTGCGCCAACACATCATTCCGCTGCTGCGCAAGCACCTGGCCTTCATTACGCTTACCAAATTTCCCTCCACGCCGCCTGCCGGCGACGAGCGACTGCCCTTGCCCCTGCGGCTCATCACGGCCTACTTGTAATAATCGGAATCCGGAAGTTGACAGACAGCGGAAAAGGAGAAGGGGAAAAACGTAAAACGGAATCTATCTCCCTACTTCGGCCTTGCGGTATTGCGAGGGGGTGCAGCCGTATCGTTTCTGGAATGACCGTCGGAATGTCGAGACCGAATTAAACCCGCTGTTCATGGCAACCTCCTCGATACAACCGTCGAAAGCGGGGTCTTCGAGAATCCCTTTGGCCTTTTCAAGCCGGAACCGGTTGACATAGTCATAGAAGGTGACTCCCAACTCATTGTTCAAACAGCTGGAGAGGTAGCTGCGATTGGTTCCCATCTCGACGGCCAGGTCGGGCAACGAGAGTTTGGGATTGAGGAAGAGTTCCCGGTCCCGGATATACTCTTCGAGTTTCTGACTCATCGGAGAGGCTTCGTTGCGCAAAGGCTCCATTTCCCGGGTGTCGTGTATCTCCTCGGTATCACTTTCCGACACATCGGGAATCCACTCCTGCCGCAGGCTGAAATAGAGAACTACCGCCCACAAAAGGGTTGAGGAGACATAATAGACAAGGTCGCCCAAATGGCTGATGTTGGTACAGGTATAGAGCCAAAGAAAGAGACAAAGGGCCAAGATAATCATGCTGTTCAAGAGCCATCGTACATTCACTCGCTCGGTATAGGAATAGTTCTCCCTCATATACCGGTTATATCGCCTTACCTTCGACACGATAAACAGCACTACAACCAGACAGAACAGGGCCGTGTAGACAATGCTCACCATATAGAAAACTGACTTCCCCGTGAGAGCATAGACCAGCGTGAACAGTCCCAGCGGGGCCTCGAACTGTACTACCCGCTTCAAACTGAAAAAACCGGGATAGAGTATCTCCAACAGGAAGAGGGCACAGAAGGGGACTGCCCACATGTCGAACGACAGCAACAGGGTGGAATAATAGGTTGACTCGCTGATGGAATCGAAATATAAAAAGAGGTCCTTGATATCTTGCACGGCCCACAAGCAGAAGAGATAGCCCAATACCTGCAACGGGCGATTGGAGTTGCGGAAGAATACCAGATTGATACCGAAATAGATGAAGAACGCCGAGGATATACCGTGCGCAAAATTGGATAGACTCTCGATAAACAACGTGTTCAGAATCATTCCCCTGTTCTTGTTTATAAAAAACTGTTTTTTTATTTTATCCGTATGCAAATATAGGGATAAAAAATATCCCTTCAAATTTTCTGCCGGAGAATTGTGTGTCGGCTGCTCTGTAAAAGATAGGTCTGGTAAAACAGGTTCAAGTAAACGGGATATGCTTTACTATCACTTTCGCTATCTTTGAATAAGATTAGGGTGCGGCTCGGTATAGCCAAATTGAAAACTTTGTTTTCGTTTGTCTCTGCACTCGCCTTTCGCTATCTTTGGATAAGATAGGATGCGGCTCGGCATAGGCCAAATTGAAAACTTTGTTTTCATTTGTCTCTGCACTCGCCTTTCGCTATCTTTGCAATCTCATTGGAAATAAAGTGAAGAAAAAGAAATCGGGAAGCTCTTCCCCGAAACATAAAAGCGGCCACGTGGTGGCCTTGTTGGTATTGGCTGTGTTTTTTCTGTTCCTCCTCACGCAGTTGCCGACGGTGGAGTGGGGTGGACTGTCGACCAAGCCGGTCGATTTGTTTTCAGATATCCGCATCGACGAGCAGTCGCTCGACTTGCCGGGCGATGCGGTGTGGCAGGATACCGAGAGCGATTCGCTCTTCTTTCCCCAAGAGGGGGCTACCGATTCGATGACGGTCTCGACCGACTCGGTGAGGGGCGACAGCCTTACGCCTCCCCGACCTGCGGTCTTGGCTCCGGCCCGGCTCGATACGGCTTTGGTCGATGGGCCTCCCCGTCGAGATGGCGATGTGGTGTTGTTTGAGGATTTCTCTCCCGGCGAGAACGGACTTTTTCATCTGCTTGCCGCCATGGAGCAACGCCTCACGCTGGGACGTCCCGCCCGTATCGCTTTTCTGGGCGACTCGTTTATCGAAGCCGATATTTTCACCCAAGATGTACGCAGCCGGTTGCAGTCGCAGTATGGCGGCTGCGGGGTGGGCTATGTATCGATGCACTCCGATTTCCCCGGCTTTCGCCGGTCGGTTGTCCAGTCGGGCAGTGGCTGGGAGGTGCACAGTGTGTTGAAACCTCGGGAGGCCGATTGGAGCCTCATGACCCTGCAACAACAATATTTCGTGCCGCTCGAAGGGGCTTCGGCCCAGTACCGGGGCACGACACGCATCGAGCGGGCCGACAGCTGGACCCTATCGCGTTTCCTCTTTGTGGCTCGCAACGACTGTTCGGTCAGCCTCAAAGTGGGCGATGGCGAGTGGCAGACCTTTGCCGTGACCGGCTCGCCCGAAATCCAGTTGCTCGAAGTGGCGGGCAAGACCAACCGCTTCCAGGTGAGGACCGGGGCGATAGCCGGCTTCACCGCTATCGGGGTATGGCTCGACGATACGCAGGGCATTGCTATTGACAACATCTCGACCCGGGGCTATTCGGGCCTTTCGCTGGTATCGCTGCCGGCTGCCCGCTGTGCTCAGATGCAGGCCATCGTGCCCTACGATGCCATCGTGCTGCAATACGGACTTAATGTCATGTCGCCCGAGATTCTCCACTACGAGGCCTATGCCCGCAAGATGGTGGCGGTCGTCAACCACTTGAAGACCTGTTATCCGAATACCGATATTATTCTGATGGGGGTGGGCGACCGCAGCCGCAAGATGAACGGCTCGTTTGTCACCATGCCGGCGGTGTTGGCCCTCTCGCATGCTCAGCGGTTGGCCGCCAAGAATGCGGGCGTGGTCTTTTGGGATACCTTTTCCGCCATGGGCGGAGAGAGCGGTATGGTCGACTATGTGGCTAAGAAACAGGCCAACAAGGACTATACGCACATCAACCACAAGGGGGGGCGGCGGCTGGCCGGCGAATTTGTCAAATCACTGGAATATTGTTTAAACCGTCACGGACAATGAAATTGCGTGGATTCATAGTATTGTTTCTCTGTGCCTGTGTGTCGGGGCTCCTTCGTGCGCAGCTGACGGGCGATACCGTGTCGGTGCCTGCCTTCCTGAACAAGGAGAAGAACGTGATTGAATTCAACGGGGGCGACTGGTCGCCGCTCTTTGCCGAGATGGATTCGCTGCAAAGTGGTACAGACTCGGTTCCCCGCATCGTCTCGATGGTTCATATTGGCGACTCGCACGTGCAGGCGGGCTTCTTCACCGAGGCTGTCAGACTGCCGCTGCAACGGCGCTTCGGTGATGCCGGCCGGGGGCTGGTGGTGCCGTTGAAACTGGCCAGGACCAACGAACCGCACGACTATTCAGTGGTAGCCGACGGGACCTGGAATTTTGCCCGCTGCGTGGGCCGCAAGTACAGCGCCTATACTCCGGGAATCGGCGGGATAGCCATCGTACCCCGCGGCAACCGTATCGACCTTACCTTTTCGACGCTCAGCAAGACCGACGATTGTGCGGGCTTCCGCAAGGTGCGGCTTTTTCACGAGCCTACCGATTCGTTCCCGGCCATCATCTCCGAGCCCTATCGGGTCATGGGCGAGGCGCGGGCTCCCTTTCTTACCTGCTATTCGTGGAACGACCCTGTGTGCAGCATTCACTTCTCGGGGCAGATTGCTCCCGGCGAGGAGCGGCTCGCCATCTACGGAGCCAGTCTCGAAACGGGCGAGAGCGGAATCCTCTACCATACCATCGGCAACAACGGCGCCTTTTACAGCACCTATGCAGCCATACCCCGTTTTGCCGAGCAGGTGGCGGCACTGTCGCCCCGGCTCATCATTGTTTCGCTCGGTACGAACGAATCGTTTTCAACGGCATTGACGCGCGATGAACTCTATAAACAGATTGATGCCGTGGTGACTTCCCTGCGAGCGAGTTCTCCGCAGGCTGTTGTCTTGCTCACGACCCCGGCCGAGTGTGCCCGTCGCCGCACCCGCTGGGTGAAGAAGCGCCGCCGGGTCTACTATTCGCCCAACTCACGGGTGGACTTGGTGCGGGAGACCATCAGGGCTTATGCCGCCGACCACCGGTTGGCCTGCTGGGACTGGTACGAGGTAGCCGGGGGCAAGGGCTCGTCGACGGCGTGGCGCAAGGCAGGGCTCATGGCCTACGACCGCACGCACTGTACCGAGACCGGTTATCGCATACAGGGCGAAATGTTGTATCGCGCACTTATGAAAGCTTATCAAGATTATGTGGATCATGGAGTGGCTCTATAATCGGGTGGCCGATGTGGCCGCCTTCTGGCAAAGTATCGATTGGGCAAAGGTTGTGTCGCTGTTTGTCTATGACGGGCAGAATCCCCTCATGTTCAACACCGGCCTGTTCCTCTTTCTCTTCATCGGATTTATGTGGATATACCGTCTGCTGGCGCATCGCGAGGCGTTGCGCATCGGGTTTGTCATACTCTTCTCGCTCTATTTCTACTACAAGTCGAGCGGACTCTGTTTCCTGCTGCTGGTGCTGGTAGCCCTCTCGGACTATTCACTGGGACGGTTGCTGGGCCGCCTTTCACACAACGGGTTGCGGCGGCTTTGTGTGCTGGCGAGTATGGTGGTGAACCTGGGCATGCTCTGCTATTTCAAGTACACCAACCTGCTGTTGGGGACGATTGCCGACCTGTCGCACCAGCCCTTCGAACCGCTCGATATCGTGTTGCCCATCGGTATCTCGTTCTTCACCTTCCGCTCGTTGAGCTACATCATCGATCTCTATCGCCGGCAGATGCTCCCCGTGGGCAGCTTCCGCGATTACCTCTTTTACCTCTCGTTCTTCCCGCCGTTGGCCGCCGGTCCCGTGGTGCGGGCGCGGGATTTTGTGCCGCAGATACACCGGCCGCTCGACATCACTCCCGCCCTGTTGGGCGAGGGGCTTTTCCTGATTCTGTGCGGGTTGATCAAGAAGGTGGTTATCTCCGACTACATCAGCGTCAACTTTGTCGACCGCATCTTCGACAACCCCATGCTCTATACCGGGTTTGAAAACCTGATGGGCGTTTACGGCTACACGTTGCAAATCTATTGCGATTTCTCGGGCTACTCCGATATGGCCATCGGTATCGCCCTGCTCATGGGCTATCGCTTCAAAATCAATTTCGACTCGCCCTACAAGTCGGGCTCCATCACCGAGTTCTGGCGGCGGTGGCACATCTCGTTGTCGAGCTGGTTGCGCGACTACCTCTACATTTCGATGGGTGGTAACCGCCGGGGCACCGTGCGTACCTATCTGAACCTCTTCGTCACCATGGTGCTGGGCGGGTTGTGGCACGGCGCTTCGTGGCTCTTTGTCATCTGGGGAGCCTGGCACGGACTCATGCTCATCATTCACAAGCTTTACCGGCGCATTTTTCCCGTGGCCAAGGACTACAAGGCCGGTATCTTCCGTCACTTCCTCAACGTGCTGCTCACCTTCCATGTGGTGGCTGCCGGGTGGATATTCTTCCGCGCCCCCTCGCTCGATGTGGCCGGGCAGATACTGACCCAGATTTTCACCAATTTCCGTCCCGAGGCCATACCCGCCTTCGTTTCGGGATATGCCGTTATCTTTGTCGCCCTTGTGGCCGGTTATCTGCTCCACTTCGCGCCGCACCGCTGGTCGCAGTGGCTGCAACGCGAGCTCTCGTGGTCGCCGCTGGTTGTCAAGGCCGCTATTGTGGCTTTGGTCCTCTTCTTTGTGTTGCAGGTCCGTTCGAGCGAACTGGTACCCTTCATCTATTCCCAGTTCTGATTCCCCGAGGGGGGTGAACTGTTCAAAGCAGGTCGTCGAAGGGGAGGCGCAGTTGAAGCCCGTCGCAGTCCGCTTCGAGCGAATTGCCCACCCCTGCGCCAATCAGACGAATCTTGTGACCGCCGAAATCGCAGGCGTTCAACAGATCCTGGGCTACCCGGTAGAGTGTCGACAGGGAGTCGACGGGCTTTGACAGTGTTTTGGAGCGGGTAATCTGTTTGAAATTGTCGAATTTGAGTTTCAACACCACTGTTTTTCCCTGGAAGCGATGGCGTTGCAGCCGGCCCCACACCTCGTCGCACACTTCGGCCAGGTCGGTCGCCAGGTGGGAACGGTCGTCGGTATCCTCGACAAAAGTAGTCTCGGCGCTAATCGACTTGCGTATGCGGTTGGGCACCACCTCGCGGTCGTCGATGCCACGGGCGTAGCCGTAGTAGAGGCTGCCCGCCTTGCCGAACTGCCGCATGAGCGAGGCCCGGTCCCATTGCCGCAGGTCGGCCCCGGTGAGGATACCCAGGGCGTGCATCTTTTGTGCCGTCACCTCGCCGATGCCGAAAAAGCGTTCGACGGGGAGCGAGGCGACAAAGGCCTCGATTTGAGCCGGGGCGATGGTGAAAAGTCCGTTGGGTTTGCGATAGTCCGAGGCAATCTTGGCCAGCATCTTGTTGACCGATACCCCGGCCGAGGCTGTGAGCTGCGTCTCGGCCAAAATGCGGCGTTTGATTTCGCGGGCCACCAGTGTGGCCGACCGTTCGTGCGACACGTCGAGAAAAGCCTCGTCGAGCGACAGCGGTTCGATGAGGTCGGTATAGTCGGCAAAGATTTGGCGTATCTGCATCGACACCGCCTTGTACACCTCGTGCCGCGGTTCCACGAAGATGAGCTGGGGACAGAGCCGTCGCGCCTGGGCCGACGAGAGTGCCGAGTGCACCCCATAGGGTCGCGCCTCGTAGCTGGCCGTGGCTACCACTCCCCGCGGACCACTGTGCCCCACGGCAATCGGCTTGCCCCGGTAGGCCGGGTTGTCGCGCTGTTCCACCGAAGCGTAGAAGGCGTCCATGTCGATGTGTATGATTTTGCGTTGCGGCATAGTCGATAGCTCCCTCGATTGTACGGACAAAGATAGCACAAGTGCCGGTAAAGCCGCTCGGTTGGCCGGATTTATCGTACGCCTCTTTGCCTGCTGTAAAGATAGTGACAAAAACCGTTCGGTCGTATCGTTCCGGGCATTGCGAGGGGAGGTGTTTGAAGGGAACTATTGTAGAATAATCTGTATTAAATAAAATTAAAATATGTGATAAAAACAAGAAAATTGGAAATATTCACCCCGTTTTTGCCGCTTTTACAGGGAAATATCTATATTTGTATAGAATTTGGTGAGATAATGGCCGGGAATCCGAAAGACATAATGGAATCGCTTATCGCTAAGTTCCGTGCTATTAGCGATTTATGTAAGACTTTCGAGAACGAAAACGGCGCTCTCAAAGGCCGTTTGGCGCAGCGTGAGCAAGAGATGCAGGCGTTGCAGAAGAGGTATGACGAGTTGGAGAAACGATACAGAAATCTGAAACTCTCGAAATCCATTACCGAACAAGAGGGGTCGAGTGCCGCCGAAACAAAAGCCAGATTTGCCAGATTGGTGCGGGAAATCGATAAATGCATCTCACTCTTGAATGAATAGATGCTATGAACGATGATAAATTAAAGATAACTCTGAGAATTGCCGACCTGAAACGCCCGTTAGCTTTGCGGGTTGATTATGGGGCGGACGAAAAATATTGGAGAGACGCCGCCGACTTGTTCAACAAGCGTTGGGCTTTTTACCGGGACAAGTACAAAGATGGATTGATGGACTCGGAATCGGTGATGGCGATGGTTGCGGTAGAGATTGCCCGATTGTACTGCGAGATGGTGCAAGACCGCAAAACGCTGTTGGCCGACTTGAAGAGACTCGAAGTCGAGGCGGAGAAAATACTGGACGAACATACCGTGAAAGAATAGCGGTATCGAAAAAAAACGATAATTCCTGCACTGCGGCAGCCCCAAGCGTGGGCGGCTGGTAGTGCTTTTTTTATAATTATAATTTAGAAACGATGAATTACATACTATTAATCTCTGCAATCGTTGGCGGCCTGGTCGTAGGCGGTCTCGTTGTATTCCTGGTGAATCGCTACCTGCTGGCGGCTCGTTCCAAGACCATTCTCGAAGAGGCCGAAAAAGAGGCCGAGGTCATCAAAAAGAACAAACTGCTCGAAGTGAAGGAGAAGTTTATCCACATGAAGGCCGAGATGGAAAAGCAGGCCAATGCCCGCAACTCCAAGTTGCAATCGGCCGAGGCTAAACTCAAACAGCGCGAAATGCAACTCTCCCAGCAACAACAGGAACTGCAACGGAAAAAGAGCGAAACCGATGCCGTGCGGGCCAATCTCGACAGCCAGCTCGAACTGGTAGAGAAGAAGAAACAGGAGTTGGAAAAACTTCATAAATCGGAAGTCGAGCGGCTGGAACACCTCTCGGGCCTCTCGGCCGAGGAGGCCAAGGAGCGGCTCGTCGAGTCGCTGAAAGAGGAGGCCAAGACACAAGCCGCCTCGTATATCAACGACATCATGGACGATGCCAAGATGACTGCCAACAAAGAGGCCAAGCGCATTGTCATACAAAGTATCCAACGGGTGGCTACCGAGACCGCCATCGAAAACTCGGTTACGGTATTCCACATCGAGTCGGACGAAATCAAGGGCCGCATCATCGGTCGCGAAGGCCGCAACATTCGGGCCCTCGAAGCCGCTACCGGCGTAGAGATTATCGTCGACGATACCCCCGAAGCCATCGTGCTTTCGGCCTTCGATCCCGTGCGCCGCGAAATTGCCCGTCTGGCCCTGCACCAGCTGGTAACCGACGGCCGTATCCACCCCGCCCGCATCGAGGAGGTGGTAGCCAAGGTGCGCAAACAGATCGAGGAGGAGATTGTCGAGACCGGTAAACGTACCGCCATCGACCTGGGTATCCACGGCCTGCACCCCGAGCTCATTCGCCTGGTGGGTAAGATGAAATACCGTTCGTCCTACGGACAGAACCTGCTGCAACACTCGCGCGAGACGGCCAACCTCTGTGCCGTCATGGCCTCGGAGCTGGGACTGAACCCCAAGAAGGCCCGTCGTGCCGGTCTGCTGCACGATATAGGCAAGGTACCCGACGAGGAGCCCGAATTGCCGCACGCTCTGCTGGGTATGAAACTGGCCGAGAAATACAAGGAGAAACCCGATATCTGCAACGCCATCGGCGCTCACCACGACGAGACCGAAATGACCAGCCTGCTGGCCCCTATCGTACAGGTGTGCGATGCCATCTCGGGAGCCCGTCCCGGAGCCCGTCGCGAAATCGTCGAGGCCTACATCAAACGGTTGAACGACCTCGAACAGCTGGCGCTCTCCTATCCCGGCGTATTGAAGACCTATGCCATACAGGCCGGTCGTGAGTTGCGCGTGATTGTGGGTGCCGACAAGATCGACGATGCCGAAACCGAAAATCTGTCGACCGAAATCGCCAAGCGCATTCAGGACGAGATGACCTATCCCGGACAGGTGAAGATTACCGTCATTCGCGAAACACGTGCCGTAAGTTTCGCCAAATAACGGGGAGACGCCATACCGCTCCACGTTTACCAATCGACGACGAGGCCGTAGGGCGCTACCCGAATGTGATTCGTGTACGGTCTGGGGCCTTTGTCGATATTAATGATCAACTCACATGGACAATACAAAAGATAATCATACGACAAATCCGTCGGAAAAGCCGCAGCTCACATCAGAGACCTGCCGCCGCAGGGGGGCGAAGCTCGAAGTGTATGACTGGCTGGCCGACATTCCCGAGTCGCACGACGATACCGACCTGGTCGAGGTGCGCTTCAAGAATACCCGAAAGGGCTACTATCGCAACAGCACCCATATCCGGCTTGTCCCCGGCGACCTGGTAGCCGTCGAGGCATCGCCGGGTCACGACATCGGCGAGGTGACCCTCACCGGCCGTCTGGTCCTGTTGCAGATGAAGAAGAACAATGTGAAAATCGATAACCCCGACTTGAAACGGGTCTACCGCAAGGCTAAGCCCAACGACCTCGAAAAGTTTGAAGAGGCCAAGGCCAAGGAGCACGACACCATGATTCGTGCCCGCAAGATTGCCGAGGACCTGCACCTCGACATGAAGATTGGCGATGTCGAGTATCAAGGCGACGGAAACAAGGCCATCTTCTACTATATCGCCGACGAGCGGGTCGATTTCCGCCAGCTCATCAAGGTGCTGGCCGAGGTATTCAGGGTGCGCATCGAGATGAAGCAAATCGGTGCCCGGCAGGAGGCCGGACGCATCGGCGGGCTGGGACCCTGCGGCCGTCAGCTGTGCTGCTCGGGGTGGATGACCAATTTCGTGTCGGTAGCCACCAGCGCCGCCCGTTATCAGGATATCGCCCTCAATCCGCAGAAACTGGCCGGGCAGTGCGCCAAGTTGAAGTGCTGTCTTAACTACGAGGCCGACGCCTACGTCGAGGCCCAGAAGCGGCTCCCCTCGCGCGAAATTCCGCTCGAGACGAAGCTCAATACCTATTACCATTTCAAAACCGATATTTTCAAGCGTGAGATGTCCTACTCGACCGACAAGTCGATTGCCGCCAACGTGGTGACCGTGAGTGCCGATCGGGTGTTTGAAGTCATTGCGCTGAACAAGAAAGGGATAAAACCCGAAACCCTCGAATCGGAGGCCGGAGCCCGCGCTCCCGAGCGCCGCGAGTTTGAAGACGTGGTAGGGCAGGACAGCCTTACCCGCTTCGACAAGGCCAAGAAGAACAAGAAGAAGGGCAACGGCGGGGGTAACAACAACCGTCGTCAGCAGTCGGGTGGCGAGCCTCGCAACAAGTCGGGCAACAACAACGGAAACCGGGGGCAGAACAACAAGCCGCCCCGCAACGGTAAGAAAGGGGGAGGCGACAACAAGGAGGCCAACGCCCAGCAGTCCCGCAAGGGAGGTGGCGAGAACCAGGCACCCAAGCCGGCTCCGAAACCGAAGGTTCCCGAAAAGAAAGAGTGAGCAATGAAGAAAACCGGGTTACTCATAGGATTGGCCGTTCTGGGGCTGGGGAGCTTCTGCTCATGCCGGCAGGACGACGTCTACAACGAGTTTAACACCTTGCCTCGAAACGGCTGGTTTAAGCGCGACGTGCAACGCTTTACCCCTGAGTCGCCCGACTCTACCGGGCGGTATGACCTCTACCTCACCCTGCGTCATAACGGCGACTATGCCTACCGCAACCTGTGGCTCTTCGTGTCGTATACCGGGGCCGACGGCGAGCAGAAGACCGACACGGTCAACTGCGAACTGGCCGATGAGTTCGGCCGTTGGTCGGGCGGCGGCTGGGGCTCCTACTATCAACAGGAACTCCTGCTCGACGATCACTTCCGCTTTGTGGGTAAGGAACAGGTGGTCACCATTCAGCAGGCCATGCGCGACGACCGCATTCGTGGCATCTCCGATGTGGGCATTCGCATTGCTCCTCACAAGCCTTGACAAAGATAATTCCCCTTCGGGACAGTATACGGGCGAGGCGGCTATATCAACAGCCGCCTCGTTTTTTTCTGTCATCATCTGTCGTCGTCAAAAGAATGGTCGCCCCTCGCTCCCGCGAAAGACGACCCAAGATCTCAAAAATTAAAAGATGCAAATTGAGACTTACTATATTATTGATTCTCTTCCTGGAATTTTTGATTCATCTTCAAGAGGTTGATGGAGTAGGCCACCACATTCTGCGACTCTTGAATGACGGTGAGGTAGACGATTCCTACCTTGATGTAGGACATCTGTTCCCGCATTTGGCGAATCTCTTCCCGTTTGAGCACACCCAGTTGGTTGATGAGTATGTTACCCTTGTTGTAGAGGGCGGCCACTCCTTTGTCGTTCTCTTCGACAGCCTGTTTGCACTGTTCCAGGAAGTGGACGATATCCTGGGCAATGGTGCCGAAGCTCTCTTTCTGAGCTTGACCCAGCGGGTTGAAGTTGTTGTCGGTATGTTCGAGACACGGTTCGCAGGCCCGTTTGATGGCGTGAATGATGTCGTAGGAGAAGTCGTTGCCCTGGAAGTAGTAGAGACCCTTTTCCAGACCCACCTGGTCGTTCAGGTGCGATACCCCTATGGTGCCCAGTCGTTTCACCTGTTTGAAATAGCGGCGTTCGGTTTCGATGTCGCCCATCGCCTTGCGCAGGGTGCGGTAGCTCTCGTGGAGGAATCCCGAGGTTACCCGCTCGTAGAGGTCGGCGCTCCAAGCCAGCACCTTGGTAAACTCTTCGCGGCTGAATTGGCGCAACAGCACGAGAGCGTTTTCCTGGTCCTTGTTGGCCACCAGTTGTTGAGCCAGTGAGCTCTTTTTCTCTTTTTTCAGTTTCTTGTTATAGCTGATTTGGCTGTGGATAAGCATGTAGGCAGCCAGTATGCTCAGCAGAATGATGGCAATGGTACCGCCGAAGTAGACAATCATCGTGACGATGAAGCAGATGAGGAAGGCAGCACCGGCCGTGATGAACCACCCGCCGATGACCGAAATGACTCCGGTGATGCGGTAGACGGCACTGTCGCGACCCCAGGCCCGGTCGGCGAGTGAACTACCCATGGCCACCATGAAGGTGACGTAGGTGGTCGAGAGAGGCAGTTTGAGCGAGGTACCCAGAGCGATGAGCAGGCTGGCCAATACCAGGTTGACCGAGGCGCGCACCAAGTCGAAGGCAGCACCATGTTCGAGTATCACATCGTCCTTGTCGAACCGGCTGTTGAGCCAGGTGCGGGCTTTGGGCGGTATGTTGTTGATGATGAGCGACGAGGCGTTGGTGGTCATGCGCACCAGCTTGCGGGCGATAGGCGAGGTTCCGAAGTTCTCCTCACCCGTCTCCTGACGCGACAGGTCGACCGAGGTCTTGATTACGTTCTGAGCCTTTTTCGAGGTGAACAGGGCAATCACCATGATGATGCCCGACCCGATGAGGAAGACCGACGGTGTCCGGGCCGATTCGAGCAGCGAGGTGGTGAGGAACTGGTCGGGGGCCAATCCGTTGGCATTGGCCGTATAGTCGGTGTAGGCCGAGAAGCCGGCCAAAGGTACACCGATGAAGTTCACCAGGTCGTTACCGGCAAAGGCCAGGGCCAGTGCGAAGGTACCCAGCAGCACCACCACTTTCAGCACATTCACGCGGCACCACATCAGAATCTGCATCAATAGCGTGGTTACCACGAAACAGCAGCCCATGAGCAATTGTGTATTCTCGTGAATCCAGGCCCGGGCTTCGGGAGTCATCATGGTCGATCCTTTCAGGCCGTTGATGAGGATAAAGTAGATGATGGTGGTAGCAGCGAAACCGCCGAACAAGGCTCCGAAATATTTCAGCTGTTTGCGATAGTTGAATTTGAAAATGAGTCGGGCGATATACTGTACGACTACGCCGAAGAAGAAGGCGATGGCTACCGACACGAAGATGGCGATAATCACCTGCAACGCCTTGTCGGTGTTGATGAGGTCGCCCATCTGCAAGGCTCCGTTGCTGTTGATGGTCTTGACGATGGCCAGGGCGAAGGTACCGCCCAGCAACTCGAATACCATCGACACCGTGGTCGAGGTGGGAAGTCCCATCGTGTTGAAGACGTCGAGCAGGACCACATCGGTGAGCATCACCGCCAGCATAATGCACATGATTTCATTCAGGTAGAAGAACTGGGGCTGGTATATACCGTGCCGCGCAATATCCATCATGCCGTTCGACATGGAGGCCCCTACAAAAATACCTATTGCCGCGATGGCCATGATTACTTTGAAGGAGGCTGCTTTGGCACCGATAGCCGAGTTGAGGAAATTGACGGCATCGTTGCTTACTCCCACCGACAGGTCAAAGACGGCAATGAGGAAAATAAAGATAACGATAATCAGATAGAATGTTTCCATAATCTCTAATTTGCATGTTTTTTCACAACGCAAAGGAACGACTTTCATGTTACAGAATTGTTACAAACATATATTTATCTTATTTCTTTTCGCGGTTAAATCTCCCCGGGTTTCGACCGGGTAGTGGCATGTAGGAATCCGGGGGGGGGAGTTTGGGTTCAGTTACCTGGTATTACCGTATGAAATACAAAAGAGGCAACCCCTGCATCGGGGCTGCCTCTTGGTATGGTTGAGTGAGGGCAGACAGACTATTTGCCGATCTCCTTTTTGGTTCGGGCTGTACGGGAGGCTGGTTTCGTGGCGGCCTTTTTCCCGGCAGCCGGTTTGCTGCCGGCTCTCTTTCCGGGGGCCTTCTCGGCTTTTTCCGACGGCTCCGAGGTGCCAATCTCTTCGGGTTTCTTCCGGCGGAGAATCTGGGCCGAGCGGGCCGGCAGGTAGAGGAGCAGCCACTCTTTCCGGTCTTTTTCGAAGAGCGGGTCGCGCCGGGTGAAGTGGGGTACACTCTTGTCGACAAGCCCATAGCCGCCAAACTCGGGGTCGTCGCTGCTCATAAGGGTCGAGTATTCGCCGGCAGGGGCCAGAATGCCGTAGCCGTTGAACGACTTGCAGGGGTGGAAGTTGAAGACGAAGAGCAGGTCGTCGCGCATGAAGGCAAGCACCTGGTCGCCGTCGTTTTCACAGAGTTTGACGATGGGAGTCTGCTCGAATTTCTTCTTTTGACTTACCAGATGAATCATCGCCTGGTCGAAGGCCCCGAGGTATTGGTATTTCAGGTCTTCGCGGTCCACGAGGTCCCACTGACGGCGGGCATACTTGTAGGACCAACCGTTGCCCTGGCGGGGGAAGTCAATCCACTCGGGGTGACCGAACTCGTTGCCCATGAAGTTGAGGTAGCCGCCGTTGATGGTCGAGAGGGTGACGAGCCGTATCATCTTGTGCAGAGCCATGCCGCGGTCTACGACAAAGTTGGTATCGTTTTTGCTCATGTGCCAGTACATCACGTCGTCGATGAGTCGGAAGATGATGGTTTTGTCGCCCACCAGCGCCTGGTCGTGACTCTCGGCATAGTTGATGGTCTTCTCGTCAGCCCGCCGGTTGGTCAGTTCCCAGAAGATGGCCGTCGGTTTCCAGTCCTCGTCCTTCTTCTCCTTGATGGTCTTGATCCAGAAGTCGGGGATACCCATGGCCATGCGGTAGTCAAAGCCCATGCCTCCGTCCTTGAACTTGGCGGCCAGCCCCGGCATGCCGCTCATCTCCTCGGCGATGGTGATGGCGTTGGGGTTGACCTGGTGAATGAGTTCGTTGGCCAGGGTGAGGTAGACGATGGCGTTGTCGTCCTGTCCGCCGTTGTAGTAGTCGTCGTAGGAGCAGAAGGCCTGTCCCAGTCCGTGGTTGTAGTAGAGCATCGAGGTGACGCCGTCGAACCGGAATCCGTCGAAGTGGAACTCGTCGAGCCAGTATTTGCAGTTGGAGAGCAGGAAGTGAATCACGGCGTTCTTACCGTAATCGAAACAGAGCGAATCCCAGGCCGGGTGTTCCCGCCGGTTGTCGCCGTAGAAATATTGGTCGTAGGAGCCGTCGAACCGTCCCAACCCCTCGACCTCGTTTTTGACGGCGTGGGAGTGGACGATGTCCATGATGACGGCGATACCCCGCTGGTGAGCCTCGTCGATGAGTGCTTTCAGGTCGTCGGGGGTACCGAACCGCGACGAGGGGGCGAAGAAGCTCGACACGTGGTACCCGAAGGAGCCGTAGTAGGGGTGCTCCTGTATGGCCATGATTTGTATGGCGTTGTAGCCGTCGGCCGCAATGCGGGGCAGAATCTTTTCGCGGAATTCGTTATAGGTGCCCACTTTTTCCTCCTGCTGGGCCATGCCGATGTGGCATTCGTAGATGAGCAGGGGTGTGGTTTTGGGTTTGAATCGGGTTTTGGTGAAGGTAAAGGGGTGCTTGGGGTCCCAAATCTGAGCCGAGAAGATGTAGGTCTCAGGGTCTTGTACCACGCGGGTAGCCCAGGCGGGAATACGTTCGCCCTCTCCACCGTTCCAGTGGACCGAGAGTTTGTAGAGGTCGAGGTGGTGCAGCGTTTTGAGAGGGAGTTTGATTTCCCACACGCCGCCCCCGATGGCCAGCAGTTTGTATTGGGGTAACTCTTTCCATTCCGAGAAGGTTCCTATCAGGTAGATAGCGGTGGCGTTGGGTGCCCACTCCCGGAATACCCAGTGGCTCTTTTCCTTATGGAGACCGAAGTAGAGGTATCCGTCGGCAAATTCCGAGAGGTTTCCGCTACCGTTGGTCAGTTCGGCCATCTTTTCCAAGGCACGGTTGTGCCGACCTTCGATAGCTTGTTTGTAAGGAGCCAGCCAAGGGTCGTTTTTAATTAGTTTCAGCGTTTTCATAGGGCTGTTTTTAGGGAATGACATGACCGCAGACAAGGAGCCCCCGGGCTCTGTCCTGCCGGTTGAAACATGGGTGGAGCAGCGACGGTGACGGAGCGGTTTCGCTACAACGGCAGGGCCGGTTCCCGACCTGTTCCTACATGCAAAAGTAATAAAAAAACCGATATATGAAACTCTGTGAGCCGAAACATTGCGGGGCCGCGTAAAAAAAGTTTGTCGTGTTACCGGAGTGCCTGGCCGGGTGGGGAACCTAGACCTTTTCGGGAGCCGATTGCTCCGGATTTGCCGATTGGGTAAGTTGTGCTCTTGGTCGTCTTGTTGTCGGTGATTGTCGATTTTTATATTAACTTTTTATATATGTTTTTTGTAAATCATGAGAATTTGCGATATTTGCGATATTTGCGGGAGGTAAGCCATGTGACCACGGTTGCAGAGACCGGTTGTGTAAACCCGAACAGGCTTTTTTGTGCGGAGGTGATGTGGTGCCGCCCGGGTGACCGGGTGGGTAGCATAGTTGAATAAATGGCAATGAAGATTAATACAGATATATGGATATGAAAAAATTTTTTGTACTCTTTACTTTATGCGCACTCCTTTCGACGGGGTTGTATGCCAAGACCCGTTCTTTGCAGGAGGCGCAGCAGATAGCCAACAGTTTTGTCGGCAATACCGGGAACCTTAAAAAGGGAACGAGGGTTGCCTCACAACTGGCTTTTACCCGTGAGGGCTCGTCGCAACCGCTTTATTATGTGTTTAATAAGGGGGCTGGATTTGTTATTGTATCGGCCGATGACCGGGCTACTGAAATTCTGGGCTACTCCGATGCCGGTTCGTTCGATGCCGACAATCTGCCCGATAATTTCCGCTACTGGTTGGGGGTTTGTGCCGATGAGTTGGAGGCACTGGCGGCTACTCCCGAGTCGGCTACGGTTTCTCAATCGGTTGAACTCCCTGCCCGGTCTACCGGAAAAACGGTGGCTCCGCTGTTGGGCAGCATTCTGTGGGATCAGACCGACCCCTACAACTCCTTGTGCCCCAACATAGGAAATGGCGAAAGGGCTGCTGTGGGCTGTGTGGCCACGGCCATGGCTCAGATTATGGGCTACCACCAATGGCCCAAGAAAGGTATCCAGACCTTGCCGGGCTATACCACTGCCTCTCGTAGTTATAAAATCTCGCGGATACCTCTGAGTGAGATGACCTACGATTGGAGTTTGATTACTCCTGTTTATACGAGCGAGAGTACCGAAGCCGAAAAGGCCGAGGTGGCCAAACTGATGTATCACTGCGGTGTCTCGGTAAAAATGGATTACGGACCTTCGAGCGGTGCCATATCGCTCAATGTGCCCAATGCCTTGATCAACTATTTCGGATATAATGCGAGTATGAAGGCGCTGATGCGCGACTATTACACCAAGACCGAATGGGAATCGATTATCCGCAAGGAGTTGGACGAGAGCCGTCCCGTCTACTACTACGGCTCCGGGTCGGACGGCGGACATGCCTTTGTGTGCGACGGTTACGATGCCAACGGCCTTTTCCACATCAACTGGGGGTGGAGCGGCATGTCGAACGGTTATTTTGCCCTGTCGGGATTGACTCCTTCGATACAGGGCACCGGTGGAAACAGCACGGGGTTCAACTTTGATCAAGGTGCCATTATCGGCATACAGCGCGAGACAACCGAGGAAGACGATGAATACCAAATCTACATTGATAAAACCTTCTCGATTTTCCAGGCTCCTTCGAATCGAAATACCCCGTTCGATATGCTGGTCGAGGGGTTTTGGAATATGGATTACAGAGGTTTCAATGGCAAAATAGGATCGGGCCTGTACAGCGAATCGGGCGAGTTGGTTGATACACTTGGTCTGTCTGATATTGAACTGCCGGCAGTGGCCGGGTGGGATCAGATTTATTTCCCGGCTCAGATTCCCGAGACTGTTGTCGACGGTACCTATCGCATCTATCTGATATATCAGACCAAGGGTTCGACCGATTATCAAATCATACGTTCGAAAGTGGGTCAACCCAACTACATACAGGTGACCTTGAACGGTAGCCGCATGACTTTCTCCAATGCAACCGGCTATGATGTCGATCTGCGATTGGACAATTTGGAGGTAGAGGGTAACCTGTACCAAAATGAAGAGGGCCGATTCAAGTACACCGTCACCAACCAGGGAGTTGAGTATGTATCGGCTTTGATGATACGGCTGGTTTCCACGACCAGTTCCCTGGTATATCAGTGGGGAAATTATAATCCGGTAGTAATAGCTCCGGGGGAGACACAGACGTTTGAAGTGTCGGAGTCGATTACGTTGCCCGCCGGAGAATATGACCTTTATCTCTGTTACGACCCGAACAACTCCTACGAAAATATCAGATCCGTCAATGCGATGGGCGAAAGCAAGCGGGTAACGATTCTTGCCGAACCGACTGCGGGAACACCCGACCTGCAACTGGTTTCGCCCCTTTCGTTTGCCGATAACAATCATGTGAACCGGGCCGATATGAACCTGACGGTGACCATGGTCAATCGGGGTGATTATTTCTACGATGACGTCGTGGCCTTTATCTTCCCCGAAGAGTCGGGCAGTCAGTCGGTGGCCTCTTTGGGCCTTCAGCCGATTAGTTTGGCGGCAGGAGAAGAGCGCGAGGTGAATTTCAGCGGTGCCGTCAATCTGCCCTATGGCACCTATTTCATGTCGCTCTATTATTGGAATGACAATGACTGGCAGCTGTTTGGTCCTAAGGAGAACAATAATCTTGCCTTTACTTTGACGGAATCCACTACGGCATTGGCTTCGGTCGAGGCCGACGCGCTGACGGTCTATCCCAACCCGGTACGCGACGTGCTTTATGTGCAGGCTCCCGGTGAGTTGACCGATATCAGCATCTATGACTTGTCGGGTCGTCGTCTCCTGCACCTGCAACCCGAGGTTGAGGGTGAGGTTCAACTCCCCGTGGCCGATTTGCAGTCGGGTTCCTATATGCTGGTGGTTCGCGCCGCACAAGATGTGAAGACTACACAATTTATCAAACAATAAAAAGAGAGGTATGAAACCTGTTGTTTTTCTCTGTTCAGCCATGTTGATACTCAATATAGGGTGCAAAAGTTCCAAACAAGCCACGATTCCCCCGGTGCAGGACTATCCGGTGCAAGAGCTGAGAGGCTCTACTCCCGCCCGGGCCTTGGCACAGGCTGTCGTGTATAAGACGACCCGCGATTTCAGCGATTACGTGCCGGTTACGATGGATGCCAGGCACGAGCACATTGTCTCTTATCCGGCTCCTACCGATGTCTATTACAAGGGAGGCCTGGCCAAGCCTACGGCACTGGCCGACGGGTATTGGCTTGACAACCGTGGGGTCAACGAGCATGTGGCTTTTTTGGACTATACCTATGAAGAGTACAGCCAATTGGACGAAGTTCCCGGATTGGAGGAGCTTGAAAGTAGAATTTTGGAACGTTATCCGCTTACCGAGATGTATGTGTGCGGTGAGCGCAGCAAGTACACCCACGAGGTGGAGGAGCTGAACAGCCTTATTCGGGAGGGTTTCAAGGGGTGCCGTAAAGTATCGCTCCCCAAACCCATGAGCGTGACGCGCAAGTAAATCTCTTCGGGAGATACAGTATAGCAGGAGGGTATGACCGCAATCCCGGTCGTGCCCTCTTGCGCGTTTTATGTGCAGGCTTGTGCCTCGTGTCGGTTAGCGGTGTGTGAGGGGGAGCGGCGCGATGGTGTCGGGGGTATAGCCGCTGCGAATGCGCCACTCCTGCGGGTAGAGGTTGTTGGCCCGGTTGCCCAGGTTTTTGACCCAGCCGAGGGGGAACCCGTGGTAGGTGATGAGGAGGTAGCCGCGCGGCTGGTCGTCGGGCAGTACGATACTCTCGTGGCGCAGATAGGCGAGAGCTGTGGAGAGGTCGGCCTCAAAACGGGGCGCCCGGTCGAGGTCGAGTGCCGTCGAGAGGGCAAGAGCCGGGTGGGGAATGTAGTCGCGCCCCTTGGCCGTGGCGAGGGTGACGCCGGCGTGCAGCAAGGTGAGGTGCCGGGTGAGCAGCCGATAGTCGGCCTGGTATTCGCGGGGAATGGCGATGAAGGAGTTGTCGTGTACCACGAATTCAAACCGGTCGGGTGCAGCCAGACGGTCGCGCCATTCATCGGGTACGACGGGCGAGGTTACCTTTCCCTTTTTCATCTTGTTGCGTTTTCCCGAGGGCTCGTCGAGCAGTCGTTCCCGTTCGGACTTGTCGGCTTCGCCGGGTTTTTGCAGTACCGCCAGGAAGAGCCCTTCGCCCCGGGTAAGGTGGGGCATGAAGCGATAGGCCGTCACGCCGGGCACGAGTGCGGGAGCTATTCCCCAGGCCGGGTCTGTGTCGACAGTGAGTGGGGTGGCTCCCAGCCGGTTCATCAGGTAGAGCACCATCTCTTCGTTCTCTTCGGTATTGTAGGTGCAGGTACTGTAAATGAGCAGACCTCCCGGGCGCAAAGCCTGCCACACGTCGTCGAGAATCTGGCGCTGGCGGTCGGCACAACGGGTCACACCGGCCGGCGACCACTCGGCAATGGCGTCGGGGTCTTTGCGGAACATGCCCTCGCCCGAGCAGGGGACGTCGGTGGCAATGACGTCGAAATAGGATTCGAGGCGGGCAAAGTCGGCCGCTTCGTTGCGGGTGACAATCGAGTAGGGTGAGCCCCATTTCACAATATTTTCGGCCAGGATATAGGCCCGGTTGGGTATCACCTCGTTGCTCACCACCAGACTGCCGGCCGGCAGCGAGGCGATGGCATCGGTCGACTTGCCGCCGGGAGCGGCACAGAGGTCGAGGTAGCGCACCGGGGTCTTGATGTATTGGGAGATGACCCGGCCGAGAAACATCGAGGCCGCTTCCTGTACGTAGTAGGCCCCGGCGTGGAAGCAGGGGTCGAAGGTGAAGGCGGGGCGTTCGGGCAGGTAATAGCCTTGTGCCGACCAGGGAACCGCTTCGCCCAGTGCCTCCGTCGGGTGGCTCTTGGCCGGGTTGAGTCGTATGCTTACGGGCGGCTCGGCGGCGAGTGCGGCGGCAAACGAGTCGTAGTCGGGGCCGAGCAGTCGGCGGGTGCGTTCGATAAACGGGGCGGGCAGTTCTGTCATATTCGGGTTCTGTGAAGTCGGGTTATCGGGGTCTTGAAAGGTGTGCGCAAAAAAGACGAGTTTTGTTCGAGATGTTTGCTGAGATGCACAAAGATAGGTATTTTTGCCAAGAGTTTCGGAATAGTCAAAAAGAAAAGTCGTTATGCTCAAACCTGCCTTATACCTCATACCCGTACCTCTGGGCGATACGCCCATCGACCAGGTGCTGCCTGCCTACAACCGCGAGGTGATTGCCGGGATACGCCATTTCGTGGTCGAGAATGTGCGTTCGGCACGTCGTTTCCTCAAAAAGTCGAATCCCGACATTTGTATCGACGACCTCACCTTTTACGAGTTGAACCGGCATACCCCGGCTACAGAGGTGAGCAGCTACCTCAATCCGTTGCGACAGGGTTGTGCCGTGGGGGTAATCTCCGAGGCCGGTTGTCCGGCCGTGGCCGACCCGGGGGCCGACGTGGCGGCGATTGCCCAGCGCGAGCATCTGCCGGTCGTTCCGCTGGTGGGTCCCTCGTCGATACTGATGTCGCTCATGGCCTCGGGGTTCAACGGGCAGAGCTTCGCCTTTCAGGGCTACCTCCCCATCGAGGCGGGCGAACGCACCCGTCGCATCAAGCAACTCGAACAGCGGGTCTACGCCGAGGACCAGACACAGATATTCATCGAGACTCCCTATCGCAACCACAAGATGATTGAGGATCTCGTGCGTACCTGCCGGCCGAATACCCGACTGTGTGTGGCGGCCAACATCACCTGCCCCGACGAGCGCATTCGCACCCTTTCGCTGGGCGAGTGGGCCAAAGCCTCCTACAACTACCAGAAGACCCCGGCCATCTTCCTGCTCTACAAGTAGCCCGTCGGGCGGGCGCTTCGCCTCCGTCCGGGTCGGTCAAAAATTATGAATGGCGGGATATATCTTTGGACCGATAATTTTCTATTGTGCGGCTAAAAAGCTATCTTTGTACCCCAAGGAGGAAAAGACGTCTATGATCTTGCAATTTCTGAGCTTGGCCAGCGGAAGCAGCGGCAACTGTTACTATTTGGGGAATGAGGAGTATGGCATACTGATCGACGCCGGGAAGGGCGTGCGCACCATCAAGAAGGTGTTGAGAGAGTACGGTATTCCCTTTGAAAAGATTATAGCGCTGTGTATCACTCACGACCATGCCGACCATATCAAGGCGGCCGGAACGCTGGGCGAGAAATACGGAATCCCTATCTATACGACCGAGACCATTAAGAACGGCATGAACCTTAACTACTGTATGGTCGACAAGATTTACAGTGCTCATCGGCCCATCATCAAGGAGGTGCCTTTCCAGATCAGGGACTTCACGATTACCGCCTTCGAGGTGCCTCACGACGGACGCGACAATGTGGGCTACTTCATCACCTACGGCAATCTGCATTTTGCCTTTGCCACCGATTTGGGTACGATCACACCCACGGCCGACAAGTACCTGCGGCAGGCCAACTACCTGGTTATCGAGTCGAACTACGACGAGGCGATGCTGCTGCACGGGACCTATCCGCCTCACCTCAAACGACGCATCCTTGCCGACAATGGCCACATGAACAACGCTCACACGGCCGAGTATCTGGCCAAAATCTATACACCGGCCCTGCGCAGTATCTTCCTGTGTCACCTCAGCGGTGACAACAACCACCCCGAATTGGCCTACAAGACCATTGAAAACCGGCTCTACGAAGAGGGTATCCGGGTGGGGAAAGATGTGGAACTGGTGGCGCTAACCCGCAATCACCCCTCGGCGCTCTATACCTTCGAGGAGCCCGAGTCGCAGGAGTAACCCGGCTCGGCCGGCAGAGGGGGGCGTCTTTCGATACCGAGTGCGAGGGTGGGAGAACAGGCGCGCATGCGTGTCCCGATGCGATATCCGACGGGTGGTTGGGCAGGGGCTAAGGGACGGCCTCGTGATGGATTCCGACCGCATGAAATACGCTGTTTTTTACGAAAATTGATATTTCAAGAAATTTTTTTTGAAGAATCGTTGGTGCATTTCCCGAAAAGCATTACCTTTGCACCCGTTCCTAAGGGAATGACTCCGTAGCTCAGTTGGTAGAGCAAATGACTCTTAATCATTGGGTCGAGGGTTCGAGCCCCTCCGGGGTCACCAATCGTGGCGCTTGCAGCAGATGCAGGCGCTTTTTTTATGTCTGTTTTTCTTCGCCGTAAGGGCAGGGGACGGGGCGAGGGACGATTTTGGGTTGTAGTCTTTTCTCGGAGTGTGAAATAGAGAAACGCCTTTCGGCTCGATAAATAAAGAAAGGGTGTTGGTTTTATGACTATCACACACACTCTCTCGTTATCATTTCTATTTGTATTGTCTTCCGTGAGACTCTGTTCAGAGAGGGGTATAAAAACAAAAAACACCTGCAAGCCAATGCTTACAAGTGCGGACTTATATGTTGTTTTTGGTGAGTGGTGGGCGTTGACGGATTCGAACCGCCGACCCTCTGCTTGTAAGGCAGATGCTCTAAACCAGCTGAGCTAAACGCCCCTGTCTGTTTGCCGTCTTTCGACAGCGCAGGGATTTTCCCGAAATTTGTTCGGCCTTGGTTGGTGGGCGTTGACGGATTCGAACCGCCGACCCTCTGCTTGTAAGGCAGATGCTCTAAACCAGCTGAGCTAAACGCCCGAATTGCTTTCGGAAAAGCGATGCAAAGGTAACACATTTTTTTTATTTCCAAAACAAAAACGAAAATTATTCGAGAAAATTACGCGGGAAATCGTATTTTTGTGCTCTGTTTCATTCAAATCACAGTCTATGGAATTATCATCACTCACGGCTATATCGCCTATCGATGGCCGCTACCGCAACAAGGTGGAAGATTTGTCGCTTTATTTTTCGGAGTGGGCTCTTATCCGGTATCGGGTACGGGTCGAGATAGAGTACTTTATCGCCTTGTGCGAACTGCCCTTGCCTCAGCTTTCGGGGGTAAACCACGACCTTTTCCCCGAGTTGCGGGCTATCTATCAAAACTTTACCGAGGTCGATGCCGCTCGGGTGAAGTCGATCGAGTCGGTTACCAACCACGACGTGAAGGCTGTCGAGTATTTCATCAAGGAGAAATTCGACGCGCTGCACCTCGAAGCCTATAAGGAGTTTATCCACTTCGGTCTCACGTCGCAGGATATCAACAATACCTCGGTGCCCCTGTTGATCAAAGAGGCGTTGCACGACTGCTACATGCCGGTGCTCAACGAGATGCTGTCGCTGATTAACCATTATGCCGAGGAGTGGAAAGATATACCCATGCTGGCCAAGACGCACGGCCAACCGGCCTCGCCCACGCGTCTGGGGAAAGAGATACGGGTATTCGGCTATCGTCTCGAGAAACAAATCGAGTTGCTCAAAGCCGTGCCGATGAGTGGTAAATTCGGTGGTGCTACGGGTAACTTCAACGCCCATCACTTTGCCTACCCTGACATCGACTGGCCCGCCTTCGGGAACCGCTTCCTGAAAGAGCGTCTCGGTATCGAGCGGGAGGCTTGGACAACCCAGATTTCGAACTACGACAACCTGGCTGCTCTGTTCGACGCGCTACGCCGCATCAATACGATAGTTATCGACCTCGACCGCGACTTCTGGCAATACATCTCGATGGAGTATTTCAAGCAGAAAATCAAAGAGGGCGAGGTAGGCTCGTCGGCCATGCCCCACAAGGTGAACCCCATCGACTACGAGAACTCCGAGGGTAACCTGGGTCTTGCCAATGCTATCTTTGAGCACCTGGCCAAGAAGTTGCCTATCTCGCGTCTGCAACGCGACCTCACCGACTCGACCGTGCTTCGCAACGTGGGTGTGCCTTTGGCGCATACGCTCATAGCCTTCCACAGCACCATCAAGGGGTTGAACAAACTGTTGCTCAACGAGAAGGCTATCTATCACGATCTCGATCAGATGTGGAATGTGGTGGCCGAGGGTATCCAGACGATACTGCGTCGCGAGGGCTATCCGCACCCTTATGAGACGTTGAAGGCGCTTACCCGCACCAACTCGGTGGTCAATGCCGACTCGATTCGCGAGTTTATCGATACGCTCAACGTGTCCGATTCGGTCAAGGAGGAGTTGCGCCGCATCACCCCCCACACCTATACCGGTTTCTAAGAAAGCTTGTCGCTCGACCGATAGCCGTTGTCACGAACCTGTGGCCTTGTTGCACTATCGGGAAGTAAGTGGCGCCCTGTGATATATCGATTCCCCAGTCTGTTTAACGGGCTGGGGAATCGTTTTTTCTCTGGGGGGTATGAGGGGGGCTGGACGGTATTCCGGGAAGTCGGTACAGGTCCAGATGCAAAGATTTCTGAGCCGGGGAATTACAATTTTTCTGCTCTTGAAACAGCTGTATTTACATGCTTTTCGAACAAAGGAAACAGACTTTTGTTTTTTTTAAGAAGAAAATGATAACTTATTTGATAGTGAAAGAGATGAAATGGAAAATCCTTTGTATCTTTGTCGCCGAAAAGGTAAAAAATAATCGATATAGAAATAGATAATTTCAGTTAGGCCGAGAGGCTTGTGTTTTTTAATTCAAAAATTCCTATGGAAAGCGAAAAAAGAGCTAAGCGCCCTCGTATCGGGGTATCGAACCGTGAAGGTATGACCGAGCGATATGAGAAAGTAGAGTACAAACGGGGTGGAGGAGAAGAGGGACGCTCCTCGTATGGTACCAACACCGACCGCCCTCACTACTCCCGTAGCAACTATGGCGAAGGAGGTAATCGCTCCTATGCCAACGAACGTCCCAACAATTACGGAAGCCGTCAGGGTGGAGGTTACAACCCGAACCGCCAGGGCGGATATGGCAATAACCGCCGGAACAACTATAACAACGGTCCGCGGTACAATCAGGATTACAATCGGAACAACGAAGGTGGCGAGGGATACCAACAACGTCCTTACGGCGAAAACGAACGTCCCTACTACCCGAAACAGAATCGTCAGGGCGGCTACAACCCGAACCGTCAGGGCGGATATGGCAACAACCGGTACAACCAGAACCGGCCGCAGCAACGCCGCAACAAGAACTACAACAGCCGTCCGCAACGCATCGAGTATGAGTTGCCCGAGGTTGATCCGAATGAACCGATTCGCTTGAACAAGTACATGGCCAATGCCGGCATCTGTTCGCGTCGCGAGGCCGACGAGTTTATCCAGGCCGGCGAGGTTCAGGTAAACGGCGTGACGGTGACCGAGTTGGGTACGAAGATTACCCGCAACGACACGGTTACCTTCCGCGGCAAGGTGGTGACGCTCGAACGTAAAATCTACGTGCTGCTGAACAAACCGAAAGATTGTGTAACCACGTCGGACGACCCGCAGGGCCGCCTCACCGTGATGGACATCGTGCGCAACGCCTGCACCGAGCGCATCTATCCCGTAGGTCGTCTCGACCGCAACACCACAGGTGTGCTGCTGCTCACCAACGACGGCGACCTCGCTTCGAAGCTCACGCACCCCAAGTTCATCAAGAAGAAAATCTATCACGTGTGGCTCGACCGCGACGTGAACGAGGAGGATATGCAACGCATTGCCGACGGTATCGAATTGGAGGACGGACCCATACAGCCCGATGCCGTGAGCTATGCCAATGAAACCGACAAGAACCAGGTGGGCATCGAGATTCACTCGGGTCGTAACCGCATCGTGCGTCGTATCTTCGAGGCCCTGGGTTATCGGGTAGTCAAGCTCGACCGCGTCTACTTTGCCGGTCTTACCAAGAAGAACCTGCAACGCGGCCGCTGGCGTTACCTCACCCAACAAGAGGTGAACATGCTGCAAATGGGTTCGTTTGAGTAGAAAATAAAATAGTTACATAGCCACACGCCCCGCTCGGGAAATCCGTTCGGGGCGGCGGTGCTTAAACCAATAGATTGAAAGAGTATGGAAACAATGAAAAGGACCAAAGTCGTCGATGCCTTCGATGCATCTCTTTACGGAACAAGGATAAACGTGAAAGGCTGGGTGCGCACGCGCCGGGGCAATAAGCACATCAACTTCATTGCACTGAACGACGGTTCTACGATTAAAAACATACAGGTCGTAGTCGACCTCTCGAAGTTTACCGAGGCCGAGATGAAGCCCATCACGACCGGCGCCTGCATAAGTGTCGTGGGTACACTGGTCGAGTCGCAGGGCAAGGGACAGCAGGCCGAGATTCAGGCCGAGAGTATCGAACTCTACGGCGGCGCCGACCCCGATGTATATCCCTTGCAGAAGAAGGGGCATACGCTCGAATTCCTCCGTGAAATCGCCCACCTGCGTCCCCGTACCAATACGTTCGGAGCCGTATTCCGTATCCGTCACCATCTGGCATATGCCATTCACAAATACTTCAACGACCGCGGTTTCTTCTACCTGAACACGCCGCTCATCACGGCCAGCGACTGCGAGGGTGCCGGTGCCATGTTCCAGGTCACGACGCTCGACCTTAACAACGTACCCCGTACCGACGACGGCGCCGTTGATTACAGCGCCGACTTCTTCGGCAAACCTACCAGCCTCACCGTGTCGGGACAGCTCGAAGGTGAGCTTGGAGCCATGTCGTTGGGAGCCATCTACACGTTCGGTCCCACCTTCCGGGCCGAGAACTCCAACACGCCACGTCACCTGGCCGAGTTCTGGATGGTAGAGCCCGAGGTTGCCTTCAACGAAATCGAAGAGAACATGGATCTGGCCGAGGATTTCCTCAAATACCTCATTCGCTATGCCCTCGACCACTGCCAGGACGACCTTGAATTCCTCAGTCAGATGTACGATTCCGAACTGATTGAGCGGTTGAAATTTGTGGTTGAGAACGATTTCGTACGTCTGCCCTACACCGAGGGTGTGAAGATTCTCGAAGAGTCGGGCCACAAGTTTGAATATCCCGTTTACTGGGGGGCCGACTTGCAGAGCGAGCACGAGCGTTTCCTCGTGGAGGAGCACTTCAAGAAACCGGTTATCCTCACCGACTATCCCAAGGAGATCAAGGCCTTCTACATGAAACTTAACGACGACGGAAAGACGGTGCGCGCCATGGACGTGCTCTTCCCCCGCATCGGCGAGATTATCGGCGGTTCGCAACGTGAAGAGAGCTACGAGAAACTGCTCTCGCGTATTGAAGAGCTGCATATCCCCATGAAAGATATGTGGTGGTATCTCGATACCCGTCGCTTCGGAACCGCGCCCCACTCGGGCTTCGGTCTTGGATTCGAACGTCTGGTACTCTTCGTTACCGGTATGACCAACATTCGCGACGTGATACCCTTCCCCCGTACACCGAAGAACGCCGAGTTCTAAGAGGGGAGAGCGGTCTCATACCGTCAGAGAGATATAATAAAAGTAGCAGCGCCGCTGCGGGAAACGACCCGCAGCGGCGCTGCCGCTTTAATGATTGAGGGAGGGGAGCTTCTCCGCCATGGGAGGATTGCATATTTGAAAAATGAAAGCGGAATCGACTCCCCTCGACCCCTATGTTAGAAATAGAAGGTCATGTAAAGCGAGCCTCCCAGGCTTTCGGTACCGAAATAGATGCCGTTGCTGCCCGGTGCGTACAGGTCGGTACGCGTCTCTACTTTACCGAGTGTGGCGTTGTAACCTTCGCTTTCTACATAAGTCTGTGTACCGAAGATGTAATAAAGGCTGAGATTGACCTCGGCACCCAGAGCTATTTTGGGAGCTACGAACCATTCGATACCGGCACTACCCGTCAAGCCCAGATAGAAATCGCTACCGGCACCGTTTTGTTTCAGTGCGCGATACCCGGTGGGGAGAGTAGGCATGTTGGCAAATGAGTGGGACGTAGGCGATTGGTTGATTTCGGTAAGGGCGTTACCCCAGGAGTAGGTCTCTTTGGAGTTTTGGAAGGCAAAAAGCAGTCCGGCTCCGAATACTCCCTGTATCCGGCGTGCCCCCTTGCGATACTCGGCTCCCAGCAACATGCTCATGCCGTTGCGGTCATAACGGGCTCCGTCGATCACCTTGGCTTCGCTGAACGGGTTGGTGAGCAGGGCCTTGTCGTCGGGCGAATAGGCCTTGTCGTTGGCCGACGAGATCATCAGGCCCACGTTGGCACGCACGGCCCATTCGTCGGTGAGCATGTATTTACCCATAATCGAAACGGTAGGCATGAGCCCTTGGTTTCCGAAGTGTCCGCTGGTGAAAGGGGTGCCACCTACGTGGTTCAGACCGTTGGACCCGTCGGTCCCGTTAAAGGCATTGCCTATGTATTTCAGGATAGGTACTACGTCGATACCCAAGGCCCAGTCACCCTCCTCGGGCAAGTATTGTTTTTGCTGTTTCTCTTCGGCCCACAGCATGGCTGGGAACAAGCAGGCCGATAGTATGATGACTATAAGTTTTTTCATAAGGACAGGGTATTTATTTATTCAAAAGATTTGGTTCCCCATTCGGTTACATACATCCAAGAGCTGCTTTCATCATAACCACCAACTTCATTTTCGGTGAAAATCATGGTTGCATATACAGGGCTCTCGATGTTTTCGATAACCGGGAAAGTGTAGTTCTGATAGTAACCCGAATAGGCACCTCCTGCATCATAAGTACCCGTCAGATATTCAGGATCACCGGCAATGTCGAAATGTTTGAACCCGTCTTCGTAGAAGCTTACCGGAGTAATTTGGAGCGAACGAAGTGTCTCGCCTTTTTCCTTAACGGGAATGTAAACCAGGAATTCGCCGTTAGCGTCGGTTGTGGCTCCGAACATGCGTACCATATTGGTTTGTCCGCCTTCTTGGCTTTCGGTGTAATTATAGGTTACGGAGAGAAGTACGTTGATACCCGATTTTACGTCCCAATAGCGTTGTGAATTGTTGCGGTAGAGTCGGCCGATACCGATTGTACCTTTGATTTGTTCGGTTAAGCCAAACTCTTCTACAAAGTTACGGGGTGTGTAGCTGTACATTTGGTCCTTTACCAGAATTTCACCCGGTGAAACAGTTTCTTGCATGCTGCTGATGTTGAATACGACCTCTTCGGTTTCCATGACGGGTTGATTGTTTTCCCAGTCGGTTACGAGAGAACGGGTCCCCATGAAGGAGGCCGGGCTGATGATGATGCTGGTATTCTCTACGGCCGGAATTTCGATGCTGTATTTGCCTTCGCCATCGGTCGTAGTTTCGTAGATGGTGTATCCTTGGGCCGATCCGTTGGGGGCCAATGAGGCATTGCTTACCTTGATGCTTACCTTCACGCCGGCAGCCGGGCTTAGCAATTCGGAGAATTGGTTGTTGCTGAAAGCCTGTCCCTGGCTGTAGCTGAGGCTACCTACAATAGTGGCTTTTCCTTGAATGTCCTCGATGGAAAGTTCAGATTGTTCTTTTGAACAGCCTACCAACGTGGCTACGGCCAATAAGCCGATGGCCCACGATGAAATCTTACATAAGTGTTTCATGATAAATAAAATGTTAATGATTGTTGTGGAATTTTATGTGTTTTTTATTGGCTATCTAATTGTATTTTGGTTTGTTATGCAATTCTACCAATAAGAATTGATGCAGATAAAAGTCCTCCTTCTTCTAAGGTTTTAATATAAATATATGCAAGTATAAATAAAAAAGTATAATTAACCAAATTGAAAGAAGCTAAAAATTTAATTAAAAACAGATTGTGATTTATAATCTGTTGTGAATCTTGGCCTTATAGGGCTATTCTTTTTAAGAGGAAAATGTGCACAGCAGAAGGAGGCAATCGATGGAAAGAGATGATAAATGGCCTCTCGGCTCATTATGGAGTCGGAAAATAATAAGGATATGTATCTGTGGGGGGATTAAAGGAATTTGTTTCCGTTCCAGTGTAAGGTAATCGATTGGCGCAGATAGGGCTTTATTTTGTTGAAACTCTCGGGGTCGAGATATTTTCCCCACGATGGACGGACACAGATTGCTCCGTCGGGCTCAAAGGTATATTCTACGAGGTAGATGCCTGTCGCTTGAAGTATCTCGTTCTTTCGAGTCTGGGTCAGCGAGTCGGGAAAGATGAAAAAGTCGGAGGTTGACAGGGGGCGGATATGTTTCGCCGTGGGGAGTTCCTGCCAGGAGCTGTCGAAGAAACGTATGCGGCTGTCGGCAGCCGGGCCGCAGACCGTGTTGACCAGTGCGATGAGGGTGTCGCCGTGCTGGGTCGGGTAGAGATGCAGGGCCATCTGGCTTTGCTGCGACAGGTCGATGGTGAGGCTGTTGTCTTGCAGGAGGGTCATCGTGGTCGAGCCTCCCAGCTTGTTATCCACTCGGGACTCCTGTCCGGCATGAAAGAGGTCGATAAGGTCTTTCCGTCGATTTACTTCGATGGAGGGGACGAGCGAGTCGGGCATGGAGACAAAGAGTTGTGCGGCAGGTTCAACGGCCTGCGACAGCCCGGCCGAAGTTAGAAAAAATATGGATAACAGGTTCCGCAGTTTCATAACAATCGTTTGACACAAAAGTAGTCATTTGCTGTGGTAAGCCCAAAAAACAGGCTAAAATATTGTCGGCTTACAGACGATTTTATCGCCGCCTTGCCACAATGCCCCTGCCGAGAGGTATGGGTGCCTCGGGCAAAGGGATAATGGCGGGAGAGAATGATTGCCTATTTGTTTTTGTCGAGCCGTATCTTCTCGTGGTAGAAGTAGTTGACGACAACGGGTTTCCCTGGTTGCGAGCGACCGTAGGGTAGGTCGTTGATGCGATAGGGGTATCCCTGTTGGCTGACGTATTGCGAGATGTCGGCTTCGAGACCTTTCCAGTAGTCGATGCGCTTGTGGTTGTAAATCTCTTCATAGAGGGGGAGCAGTGCGGGGTATTTTTCGCCGATGTAGCGCATGATGCGACTTTTGAACTGGCCGCGCAGGTTGAGGTTTTCGAGCCAGATGAGGTCGGCGAACTCTTTCACCTGCTCGATGATGGCCTTCACATCGGTGATGCCGGGGAAGATGGGCGAGATGAAGCAGACGGTGCGTATGCCGGCAGCATAGGTCTGTCGCATGGCTTCGATGCGCCGGGCGATGCTGGCAGCGTGGTCCATGTCGGCCCGGAATGCCTCGTCGAGGGTGTTGATTGACCACGAGACTGTTGCCTTGGGGAACTGTTTGATCAGGTCGAGGTCGCGCAAGACCAGGTCGGACTTGGTGCAGATCATGATTTCGGCATCGCAGCCGCGCAGTTCTTCGAGAATGCGGCGGGTACGCTTGAAGGTGGCCTCCTGCGGGTTGTAGCCGTCGGTGACCGACCCGATGACGATGCGGCTGCCGTTGTACTTTTGAGGGTTCTTGATGGGTTCCCAGTTTTTGACATCGAGGAAGGTTCCCCAGGGTTCGGGGTGGTTGGTAAATCGTTTCATGAACGAGGCGTAGCAATACTGGCAGGCGTGGGTGCAGCCTACGTAGGGGTTGACCGAGTAGCCGCCGACCGGCAGGGTCGACCGGGTCATGACGCTGTGCACGTCGATTTCTTGAATGGAAGGTTCTGTATTCATACGGTTGGGAATATAAAGGGTTGGGGTAATTCTTGTATCATCTGTTCTTCGCCCACGATTGGGGCGAGTTCTTCTTTCATGAATACGGGTATACCGCGGGTTTGGGCTTGTTGGGCGATGCGGGCTACCCACTGGGGGTGAGCGGTGACTTTACCTCTGCGTCGACCGGTTTCGGTACCGATGACCACCCAGTCGATACCCTCTAAGTCGAGGGTGCCGAGGTCACCGAACAGGGGTTCGAAGGTGACAAAGTAGTGGCGGGCGCTGACGTGCCGGCGCAGTTCGACCAACCGTTTTTTCTCGGCTTCGCAGGTGATGGTGACTCCTATCCATACGTTGTTGAGCGAGGTGTCGAAATGGATTCGCTCGGGTCGTTTCGTAAGGAACAGACAGTTGTGCTGCGGGTTGCTGTCGATGTGGGCGAATATCTCGGCAATCCATTCGGGACGCCAGTCGGAGAAATCGCTCATGCCGGTGAGCAGGAAATTGTGCGGACGAGGGGTTTCGAGTCGTCGCAACTTGTGAGGCATGTACTCGGGAGTGGAAAAATCGGGGACCATGTGGTAGCGGCGGCAGTTGTTGCGGGCATAGCAGTAACTGCACCCGATGGTACACCCGACGACGATATTCAGATTCTGGATAAACGATTTGATACACTGGCTCATGACGTGTCGATTTATGAGGAACTGCTGTCGATGACAAAGGTCGGCAAAGGGGAGCGATTGTTTTATGCCTTAACCCGATGAAGATATGCCATTTTGATAAATAACGACTATCTTTGTGAAAAAATGGAGGTATGTATGAAATCGATTAATCGGGTGGTGAATCCACAACGGTTGGTTTATATTCCGTTTTGCAAGACCGAGTGTGGTACCGACTTCTACATCAATACAGGCGATTGCCGCGAGATAGCCGGAGTGTTGACGGAGAATCGACGGTTCGAAACCGATTTTTTCGAGTTTTTCTTTTTTCGCAAGGGGAACGGCTATTTGTTGTTGGAGACCCGCAAATTGGAGTTGAAAGACAACATGGTGCTGTTGCTCTCGCCTCACCAGCAGCAGGAGTGGGTGGTCGACGAGGCGGCTTTGGAATACAGCTTTTTGATATTTCGGGAGAATTTCATGCGCACTTTTATCGCCGACAAGTTTTTCATGTACCGGCTACTCTATTGTTATCAAACCGATACTCCGCCCTGTTTTGTAACCGAGGGTTCCCGGCTCGATCTCTATGGCGGCATCTTGTCGAAAATCAAGAGCGAGTTGGTGCGGCCGGTGGCCGATAGCTATCACATCATTGTATCGTTGCTCTATTATCTGCTGATGCTTTTGAACCGGGAGTATGCCGGGCGGTATGAACTCCCGGTCGATTTGCCCAAAAACAGTTATGCGTTTCAGTTCAAGGAGTTGCTCGAGACGCATATATATGAGAAGCAACGGATCGACGAGTATGCCGATTTGTTGCACATCAGTCGGGTTACGTTGAATCATGCGGTGAAGGCGCAGTTTGGGGTGTCGGCCAATCATTTGTTGAAACAACGGTTGCTGGCGGCCTTGAAGAATGAGTTTCTCTTTTCCAACCGTTCCATCACTCAACTGGCCGATTTGTTTCATTTCTCCGATGCCAGTCATTTGATGCGTTTTTTCAAACAGCAGACGGGGAAGACCTTTACTCAATATTATCGGGATTATCAGGCAGGCGAGTATGAATAACCGCAGGTGTGTGTTGATGATATGAGCCGTTGGAGCGGTAGCCGATGGAGGTTGTCCTGGAAACGGCGAGACCCGCCGGAAATGTTTCCGGCGGGTCTCGTATGAGTGGAATCGAGCGTGTTGTCCCCGATGGGTATCAACGTTTCTCTCAGTTCTCCCTTTGCTTAGATTGAGAGTTTGCGCAGGGTGTTGAGCAACTCGCGGTCGATGGGCTTGTCGTTCTTGATAGCCTTGTTGAAGGGGACGTATTCGATTTCGTTGTTGCGGATACCGATCATGACGTTGCGTTGGTCTTCGAGCAGGGCGTCGATGGCGGCAGCTCCCATGCGGCTGGCCAGGATACGGTCGTGGGCCGTGGGTGAACCTCCGCGCTGGATATGGCCCAGAATGGTTACGCGCACGTCGTATTGCGGATACTCTTTCTGTACGCGTTCGGCCAGGTGCATGGCTCCACCGGTGATGGGGCTTTCGGCCACGAGTACGATACTACTGTTCTTCGATTTGCGGAATCCGTTTTTAATCAGCTCTTCGAGTTGGTCGACCTCGGTCGAAATCTCGGGAATGATGGCGGCCTCGGCTCCGGTGGCAATGGCTCCGTTGAGGGCGAGGAATCCGGCATCGCGGCCCATGACTTCGATGAAGAAGAGGCGCTCGTGCGAGGTGGCCGTGTCGCGAATCTTGTCGACGGCCTCCATGATGGTGTTGAGCGCGGTGTCGTAGCCGATGGTGGTATCGGTGCCGTAGAGGTCGTTGTCGATGGTGCCGGGCAGACCTACGATGGGGTAGTTGTTTTCGGTCGCGAAGATGCGGGCGCCGGTGAGGGTACCGTCTCCACCGATTACGACAAGAGCGTCGATATTCTCTTTGACCAGCGTGTCGTAGGCAATCTTACGACCTTCGGCAGTTTTGAACTCCTGGCAGCGGGCGGTCTTCAAGATGGTACCGCCTTGCTGTATGATGTTACTTACGTTTTGTGTTTTGAACGGTGCTATTTCGCCGGTGATAAGCCCCTTGTAACCCCGATAAATTCCTTTTACCTCAAATCCGTTGTAGATGGCTGCACGGGTTACCGCGCGAATGGCCGCATTCATTCCGGGAGCATCGCCTCCGGAAGTCAAAATACCTATACATTTAATTTGCGACATACCTGTAATGTTTAGTTCTTGGCAAAGATAAAGATAAAAATCGAATAACCGATGCCGAGCGGAAAATGTTAGCCGCAAATCAATGTTTTTGTAACAACGGGTATCTGTTTACCTCTTGTTTGTCCGTGGGGTGCAGGCGTGTGAGAGGACCGTTATTTCCCGACAGAGGAATCGGAATTCTCTTTTTCGAGCAGCTGTTCTACATATTTCTGCACTTCGGTCATGAGCCAGCGGGGGGTCGAGGTAGCTCCGCAGATGCCGATGCTCTCTTTACCTTTGAGCCAGGCCGGGTCGATTTCGGAGACGTCGGAGACGAGGTGCGACTGGGGGTTGACTTGCTGGCATTCGCCGAAGAGCACCCGGCCGTTGGAACTCTTCTTGCCGCAGACGAAAAGGACGAGGTCGTGCCGGCGGGCAAACTCGCGAATGTTGGGAATGCGGTTGGCTACCTGCCGGCAGATGGTGTCGAACGACTCGAAGTGGCCGTCGGGTTTCAGTTGCTTGATTTCGTCGACAATGTGGCGGAAGCCTTCGACCGACTTGGTGGTCTGCGAGTAGAGGAGCAGTTTCTTGCGGAGGTCGATTTTGTCGAGGTCGTGACTGTTCTCGATGACCACGGCTTGCCCGCGGGTCTGACCCACGAGTCCGTTCACTTCGGCATGGCCGGTCTTGCCGTAGATGACAATCTGGGCCTCTTCGGGGGGATTGGAGTCGTAGGCGGCTTTGATTTTGCGTTGCAGTTGCAGCACGACGGGGCAGGTGGCGTCGATAATCTCGATGTGGTTCTCGGCGGCGATGCGGTAGGTTTCGGGGGGCTCGCCGTGGGCCCGCAACAGCACCTTCACGTTGTGCAGCTGTTTAAGTTGCTCGTGGTCGATGGTGATGAGTCCTTTGGCTTTGAGCCGTTCCACCTCGTTGCTGTTGTGGACGATGTCGCCCAGGCAGTAGAGGTGACCGGTGCGGTCGAGCTCCTCCTCGGCCTTGCGTATGGCGGTGACTACTCCGAAGCAGAAGCCCGAGTGTTCGTCGATTTCAATGCGTGCCATCTGTCTGTCTCTCCTTTCTACGGTGTCTTTTCGGGATTATTGCTGGCGGGCGATGGCCTCGTTGTATCGGGCCAGCAGCCAGGCGTCCTGCTCGTCGATGGTCATGTGCGAGTTGTCGAGCAGAATGGCGTCGTCGGCCCGGCGCAGGGGGCTCTCCTTACGGGTCTGGTCTATGTGGTCGCGTTTGTTGATATTGGCTACCACTTCGTCGAAATCGACCGCTACACCCTTGGCTTTCAGCTCGTCGACCCGGCGTTGGGCGCGGGTCTCGGCCGATGCCGTGACAAAGATTTTCAGTTCGGCCCGGGGGAATACGGTGGTGCCGATGTCGCGGCCGTCCATGACGATACCCTTGCGTTCGCCCATCTTCTGCTGGGCAGCCACCATGGCGGTGCGCACGAAGGGTATGGCGCTCACGGGGCTCACCTTGTCCGATACCCGCATGGAGCGAATCTCCTGCTCCACGTCCCGGCCGTTGAGGAAGGTGTGGGTCTTGCCCGTGGCGGGGTCGGGACGGAAGTCGATGTGAATGTCGTCCATCTGCGAGCGCAGCGCCTCGGTATCGACGGTGTCGCCGTCGATGAGGTTGTGGTCGAGACAATAGAGGGTGACGGCGCGGTACATGGCTCCGCTGTCGATATAGATGTAGCCGATGCGGCGGGCCAGGGCTTTGGCCATGGTGCTTTTGCCGCAAGACGAGAAACCGTCGATGGCAATGGTAATGCGAGGTTTATCCATAGGTTTTGGTTATTTTTTGAATTCAAAAAGATTGACCGAGAGGTTGACCATAAGGGTGGTGGCTCCCGTGTGTTGCTGGGCGAGGGCTACGCCCAGGCCGAACATGCGCACCTTGATGCCGCCACCGATGCTGAATCCCGAAAGGAAATTGCGGCTGGCCGTCTTCATGTCGGTACGGGTCTTGTAGTTATATCCCAACCCGAAATAAAGCCGGTCGGTAGGCAGATACTCCACGCCGAAGATGAGGTGACGGAAGAGGTTGTCGACAAAACCGCTTTTCTCGATGATGGCGTCGCCACTGGTGTAGGCATTGTTCTCAATGGAGGGATAGGGCAGTTTCCACCGGGTGAGGTGACGGGCAGTAACCGATATCCGTATGGGGGCGTGTTGGAGGCTTTGGGTGTAGCCTATCTGCAAGTCGAAGGGCATGCGCTCGAAAGTCTCGTTGTAGCGCTTGATTTGTCCACCCAGATTGCGGGCCACGAGCGAGAGCGACAGGTCGTTGTCGGCATTGTAGTAGTTGATACCCAAGTCGACGGCAAGAGCCCACGAGGTGTATTGCTCGTAAGAGGAGTAAATGACCTTGGCGTTGATGCCGCCTCGCAGGAAGGAGTTGAAATCGTGCGAATAGATACCGTTGAACACAATGTCTTTGGGCGAAAACTCACCGGTGATGACCCCTGCTTCGTCGGCGCTTTTCATCTTGCCGTAGCCGTAGTACTGGATACCGGCAGCCCAGGCACCCCGTTCGCCGGCCGCCTTGGCAAAGGTAGCTCCGGCCAGGTTGATGCCGCCCACATATTTCATGTAGTTGAGTCCCAGTTGCAGGTCCGATTCGGGCCCCAGCAGAGCCGGATTCTGGTTAATCAGGTTGACATCCTCGTCGATAACCGATATGTTGGTACCCCCCAGCGCATAGGCGTGGGTCGAGGTGGGAATGTTGAGAAAGTCGAACGAACTTGTCCCTTCTTGTCCCCTCCCGGCCAGGCAGGTGGCGAGAGCCAGCACTATTGATATGTATCGAAGCGAGTATCTCATAATTCGTTTTCGAGGGTCAAAGATAGTGAAAGGCGAGGGCAGTGGCAAACGAAAACGGAGTTTTCAAGTTTGACAGAGCCGAGCCGCCTCCTTTCTTCTGGAAAGATAGTGAAAGGCGAGAGCAGAGGCAAACGAAAACGGAGTTTTCGAGTTTGACAGAGCCGAGCCGCCTCCTCTCTTCTTCAAAGATAGCGAACGGCGAGAGCCGTGGCAAACAAAGACAACGCTTTCGGGACTCTCCTGCCGGGGCCGTTTGCCTGCGGGCAAAACCTCTTTCAATGTTTAATAACGGGAAAAAGAGAAATAAAGTATATCATCGGCCCGGTTTGTGAATAAACTTATTTGTGCTTCTGTTTGTTCGACTCGGCAGAAATGATTAAATTTGACCTCCGTTCTATTCTATGTAACACATCAAAAAACGATAATCTGATTATGGAAGGTTTGCAAAAATATTTCGACACGATAGAGACCGCACTTTCAAAAATAGAGTATGCTCCGTCGCCCGACGGGTTGTATGCGCCTGTGCGCTACGAACTTTCGTTGGGGGGCAAACGGGTGCGCCCGCTGTTGACCCTGCTCGCCTGCGAGTTGTTTGGCGGTGAGGCCGACAAGGCTATCGACGCGGCCGTGGGGCTGGAAGTGTTTCACAACTTCACCCTCCTGCACGACGACGTGATGGACAAGGCCGATGTGCGTCGGGGCAAGCCTACCGTACACAAGGTGTGGGACGAGAATACGGCCATTCTCTCGGGCGATGCGATGGAGATTATCGCCTTCCGTTACATGGCCCGCACTCCGGCTCCGCACACGGCGGCGGTCGTCGACTGGTTCCTGAAAACGGCCCTCGAAATCTGCGAGGGACAGCAGTTTGATATGGAGTTTGAGAGCCGCGACGATGTGACCGAAGCCGAATACATCGAGATGATACGCCTCAAAACGGCCGTGCTGCTGGGCGGTGCCTTGAAGATTGGCGCCATCATAGGCGGTGCCGGAGCCGACGATGCCGACCGCATCTACCGTTTCGGCGAGTCGCTGGGGCTGGCCTTCCAGTTGCAGGACGACTGGCTCGATGTCTATGGCGACCCGGCCCGTTTCGGCAAGAAGATTGGCGGCGACATTCTCAACAACAAGAAGACCTATATGCTCATCAACGCCCAGCGTCGTGCCCGGGGTACCGATGCCGGGGAGCTGTCGCGCTGGTTGTCGGCGACCGACTATGACCCGGCCGAGAAGATTTCGGCCGTGACGGCGCTCTACAACCGGTTGGGCGTGGGCGAATTGTGCCTGCAACAGGTCGACCTGTACAGTGGCCGGGCCATCGAGGCGTTGCAGCAGATTGCCGTGCCCGAGGAGGCGAAACAGCCGTTGTACGACCTGGCCCGCCGGCTGATTAAACGAGACCATTGATTTCCCCATGAAATAAACGCTTCACGCCATGCCCTACCGCCGATTGCCCAATACCGACAAAGCCCGCATTACCGCCCTCGAAAAGGGGGTGGCTATGGAGCACGCCTGCGATGTGGAGCATCAGGCCGCTTCGTACAAGACGCTGAACGAGGCCCGAGCCCTGATGCGACGGTTCAAGAGTGCGGTGGAGCAGTTCCAATATTGCTACACGGCTCAGGCCGAGGCCAACCGGCAGTATCAGAATCACCTGAAAATGGCGCGTCTCTACATCTCGCACTTTATCCAGGTGCTCAATCTGGCGGTGGTGCGCAACGAGGTGCGCAAGGAGCACAAACCGTTCTACGGACTCGACCCCGACGATTTTACCGTGCCCGACCTCACGAGCGAGAAGCATATCCTCATGTGGGGCGAACGGCTCATCGAGGGGGAGCGTGAGCGGCTTTCGCACGGGGGTGCCCCCATCTACAACCCCACGATTGCCAAGGTGAAGGTGCACTACGATATTTTCAAAGATGCCTATTACGAGCAGCAGAACTACAAGCTCAACACCACCCGCTCGCAGTCGGGGCTCGATGCGCTGCGCGAGGAGGCCGACCGCATCATTCTCGACCTGTGGAACCAGGTGGAAGCCTTCTATGCCGCGCTTCCGCCGGCCGAACGGCTGGCTCGTTGCCGGGACTACGGTATCGTCTATTATTACCGAAGCGGCGAAAAACGACCCGAAAATGATTGATACGCATACCCATATTTATCTCGAAGAGTTTGACGACGACCGCGACGAGGTGGTGCGTCGTGCCCGCGAGGCGGGCGTGGAGCGGGTGATTCTGCCCAATGTTGACCTCACCACGGTGACCTCCATGCAGGCCACCCACGACCGCTACCCCGGTTATTGCCGCATGGCCATGGGGCTGCACCCCACCTCGGTCGAAGCCGATTACCGCGAACAACTCGACCGCACGCATGCGCTGCTGCTTGCCGGCGACTATTGCGCCGTGGGCGAGATAGGGCTCGACCTCTACTGGGACAAGAGTTTCGCCCGGGAGCAGGAGGAGGCTTTTGCCGTGCAGACGACTTGGGCCGTCGAGCTCGACCTGCCCGTGATTATCCACTGCCGCGAGGCCTTTGCCGCGATGGTGGCGCTGTTGCAGTCGGGGCGGGTGCCGTCGTTCCGGGGAGTGTTCCACAGCTTTACCGGCACGGCCGACGAGGTGTGCACCCTGCGCACGTTGGGCGACTACTACTTCGGGATAAACGGCATCGTCACCTTCAAGAACGCACACCTCGAAGAGATGGTGCGCGAGGTGGGCATCGACCGACTTTTGCTCGAGACCGATGCTCCCTATCTGGCCCCCGTACCCTACCGGGGCAAGCGCAACGAACCGTCGTATCTGCCCCGCATGGCCCAGCGCATAGCCGATATTCTGGGCGTGACGGTTGCCGAGGTCGAGGCGGCTACCACGGCCAATGCCTTTCGCCTGTTCGGGGAGTGGTGAAGTCATATTGCACCGCGCTGCGGGGGAATACGATGTAGCATTTTCTTCTCTAATCTATTGGACATGTGATAAAAATCGATAACTTTACGACCGTCTCATAACCCGGCCGTCTACTTGTATGGGAAAAATTCTTTGTCGTATCTCTGGGGCGTGGTGGCTTCTACAAGGCTTGGATTGGCTATTCGATTTCTCTCCGATTTAACCGCTTTTCTGATGTTAGGAGTATTGGGCCTGTTCCCGATTGTTGGCGTGTTTTTCAGAACCTTTACGAGATATAAAATTGGAGCGCAGGTGGGGCTAATCGTTTATACGGTACTTATATCGACATTTATCGTTGTCGTGATGGGGGTTCTCTCTCCTGCCGTCGAGTTGGCTCTCCTTTTCCTGATGGTAGGGTTGGGAAATATTGTGCTTACGGTGATAGAATCATGGCGGACGTTTTTTCATACGGAAATATAGATATAAAATCGGTCGGATAGAACATCTCGGGGAAGAGTTGTTTTTCTCTCTTTATTCTGGTTCCCATCAGGTGATGGGTGATGTTCATTCTTCTCAGCAGCGAGAAGAACGAACCAAGAAGCGCCGCCGCTGTGATCGGGCTCTGTCGCCGCCCTCGGGGCTGCGGAACTCGCTGCGCTCAGACAATCCTCGCCCTCATGCCCGTGGTCGACTGGCCTCCTCCCGGCCCGATAAAGGCGGAAGGGGGAACGCTGTACGCTTCCCTGTTTGGCGTGTCATTCTGTGTCGAGCTTTTGGACCCCGCATCGTTGTGCAGGGTGACAAGACACCCCCATCGAGTGCGAGGTGATACGCTGCTGCATCTTCGTCTCTATTCTCTTGGATATGTGCAGGAAAATACATACCTTGACGATGCTGAATTTCGGTATGCATTAAACCTATGCTAAAATTTATGAATAATAAGAAATTGAATAAGATATTACAGACGTATTTATACTGTTTTCTTTGATAGTAATTGTTTATAGTGCTTTATTTATTATCAGCCAGGAAGTTAATATAAAGTATTATTTCGAAAATTCCTTACCCAACGGCAGTAATAACTCGATTCCTATTTGTCAAAAAGACTTTTTCTTAGAGTTGATATTATATGCTAAAGTTCTTCTTTTTTATGCTATATACGGGCTGTTTTTATCAATCTCTTGTATAGTAACTAAAATTCCGTACCGAGATTCGGAATCCAGGAATAAAGGTCGATGAGTATCCGCAGGTGGCTTTCCTCACCCTCGCACTTTCTGGCCCCCGCATCGAGTGCGGGGTGACGGGGATATTACAGATGGCTGTGTTGCTGGCGGTAGGCGCGGGGCGACAGGCCGGTGACCCGTTTGAAGAATTTGCCGAATACCGATTGTGAGGGGAAGTGCAGTCGGTCGGCAATCTGCTGGATAGTCAAGTCGGTTGAGAGGAGCAGGGCCTTGCACTCGGTGATGACGTAGGTCTCGATGCAGGCGAGGGCCGTTTGGCCGGTCTGTTGCTTGACAATGACCGACAGGTATTTGGGGGTGATGCAGAGTTGCGAGGCGTAGAAGGCGACTTCGCGCTCCTGCCGGTAGTGTCGCCGGAGCAGGGCTTTGAATTGCTGGAACAGGTTTTCCTGCTTGGTGGCAGGGGTTACCTCGCTGATGTGGTGCAGCTGGTAGGAGTAGCTGTAAAACATGGCGAGGGAGAGGTGCCTGACGGCTTCGAGTTTGAAGGTGTTGAAGGGCGATTGCAACAGCGCTTCGAGCATGGCGAGGTAGCGGGTGAAGGCCTGGCTGTCGCGGGTGAGGTCGATGACGGGTTGGCGCACGATGGATTGGTGCAGCGCCCCGAAACTGCCGTACTCCTTGAAGAGACTGGCCGAGAAGGCTTCGGACATGATGATGGTGTAGGGCTCTGCGTCGTCGCTGAGCGCAATCAGCTGGAATATCTGCCCGGGTGTGACGGTGAAGAGGCAGGGGGCCTGGGCCTTGTACTCTACCCAGTCGGCCATGAAGGTGCAGTGCCCGGTGGCGAGAAAGACCGAGAGGGTCATGTCGAGCCGGAAGGGCTGGTCGACGAGGTCGGTTCCTTGCGGCTGTTTCACGATGAGGAAGTCGTTGCCCACGCGGCAGTCGTCGGGGGTGTGGGTGTCGATTCGCTCTTTCTATTGCAGGTAGGGTATGGGTTCTCGCATGATTTTCACTCTCTTTTCGTGAGGCAAATATATACCAAAATATTTTATTATTCTGGCCTGTTTGGTAATGCCATATCGAATTTAATTCCAGAACGATATGGAAGCGTACAAATTGAAAACGGGCAAAGTCGAAACAGTAGTAGTCGATGCCTACAAGCGGCTCGAAAGAGTCGTAGTGAGTGTGTATGAACGGATAGAGAAGAGATTTGTCGAGCGGTTTCTCGAACCGGTCGAGAAGGAGGAGCGGCCATGAAGATAGCGAATCCACAGGTGACTCTTGCCGACGAGGCTCGTGCCGGAGTCGATGAAGCGGTGCGCAGCGGTTTTCTCGATTGGCTCCATCAGTTTTCGCTGACGGGCGACGATGGCGAGCTCTATTCGGTGGGCGGGGCCATTCTCTCGATGAGTCTCGAAAAGCTCGATGTAGTTACGTTGACGGTGGCTCGGGGCGAGGGAGATGCCCGCCAGTTGCCCGAGTCGATTTACAAGGTGACCGAATATCCCGGCATGCTGTATGAACGCATGTGGCGCCAGCCTGCCGGCAGCCTCTCGATCGAGCGGGGCGACGATTGTGTGCGGGTGAGCTGCGGCCCCCAGTACCGGGTGGAGTGTTTTGCCGACCACTCGTGGCACTTCCTGCTCGACTCGCTCGATGGGGTCTATCGGGCCGATTTGTGGCATCGCCCCTCGGGCTGTCCCCTCTGGTATGGGCGGGAGACCCCGTCGTATCTCACGCAACACAGTATCACCTACGGGTATAACTGGTCGGGGGTAGTGACGGGCGAGATTGTGCTGAACGGCCGGTCGATACGGGTCTCGGGCATGGGTATCCGCGAGCGGTATGTGGCTGTCGATTCGTGTGCAGCCGAGATTGGCGGCTGGGAAGACTGGGGGTGGGTCTCGTTCAACGAGATGCATGCCTCGATGTATGACATGCGACTGGGCATGAAAGATTTTGCCCTGTATGATTTGGCTGCGCAACGCTATTATCCCGAAGGCAAGTTGACCATAACCCACGAGGATTGGGCTTTCCTGCGGGAGTTGGACGGGTTTATCCCCACGACCTATCGCATCGCTATCGAGGTGGCCGACGGCCGTTACGAGGCGGAGGCCCACGTGTGTAACGCGACGACCTGGGGTGCCACGCATCGGGTGCCCGACAATCCGGTGGCCACGTTGACCTACGGCCGGGTGACGGGTACCTTTACCCAACGCGACGGTACGGTGCGGGTGTTGACGGGCGGACGCGGCACGATGTCGATACGCCAGTGGCATGCCTATCCGCATATCCTTCCGCGCGAACTCTATACCGACGAGACGAAGGAGGTCGCATGTGAAAACAAATTCGACACTCTGTAAGTGTCGGCGGCCGGGTTGTTGCCGGGGCTTTTATCAGGTGTTTGCCCGGGGCGAGCGAATCGAATGGCGATACTATTTTTGCAAAAACTTTCGTCGAACCCGAAAAATGTATTATATTTGCCACCGTTTTTACGGGAACAACCCGATGGAGTGATGCTCGAGTGGTTGAAGAGGCACGCCTGGAAAGCGTGTATACGTCAAAAGCGTATCGGGGGTTCGAATCCCCCTTACTCCGCCTCGAAGCCGTTGCAACGCAGTTGCAGCGGCTTTTTGTTTTTCCTGGGTCCATGTGATTAGGCTCCCCCTTTCTTCACTCCCGCTTTCCTGCTCTTGGCTTTTTTCCCGGGGTCTTCGTCGGGGCCAGGGGGTCGGGGGAAAATAAAAAAGGCTGTCTCACGACAGCCAATCTGTAAACCTTAAATCTAATACTATGAAAAAACATGTGACAAATATAAGGCGGGGAGTTCTGTTTTCCAAACGGAAAAATCTAAAATCAAAGAGTATTTAACGTAATCGAATTAAAAAACCGATGTTTTATTAACAATTTAACATCGGTTTGAAATTTATAAGAGGCTTGTAAATAGCTTTTTGTCCGGTTGGGCACGGGGCTCAGTTGCCCCGGTAGGTCGAGTAGCCGTAGGGCGAGAGGGTGATGGGCACGTGGTAGTGGCTGTCGTCCTTGATTTCGAACACCACCTCGATAAAGGGGTAGAACGAATCCTGGGCCTGTGCCTTGAAATAGGGCCCCACGAGGTAGGTGAGTTTGTAGATACCCCGGTTGTCGGTGTCGGGGCTCTTCGCGAGGAACTCCTTCACCCGTCCGTTGGCATCGGTCGACTTCTCGTCGATGGTCTGCCACGCCCGGTTGTCGTCCAGTCGGGAGAGGAGAATCTTGACACCGGTGGCCGGTTGCCCGGTTTTGATGTCGAGAATGTGGCTGGATAGTTGGTAGAGGGTTTCCTGGGCAATCGATGCGGTTGCCATCAGCAGAGTCAGCAGGGCTGTAAGAATCAGATTCTTGCTCATAATCTTAATCGGTTTAGGGGTTAGACTTATGGGGTAATCCTGTTATTCTGTGTGTTACGGCTCGTTGGCTTTTATGCTTGCGGGAGACGGTGCACCGCCTCCCGGAGAGTTATCGGGCAGCCTTTTCCTTCGTCGGCGGCTGGGAGAAGAACTTGTGGAAGAACAGCAGCTGGTAGTCGATGGAGTTCTCCCAATAGAAACGGTTGTGGGCTCCCGGACGTTCGATGTAGTCGTGCTTGATGTGGTGGTCGATGAGCGATTGGTGGAACTTGCGGTTGACGTCGAGAAAGAAGTCGTCGAGTCCGCAGTCGATGATGAGGGCCAGGTCGCCGTCGTTGAGCGAGGGTATCAGGTTGATGACGGTGTGGCTCTCCCAGTTTTCGGGGTGGGTAGCCTGTTCGCCCAGTTGCAGCTTGATATCCCAGTTGTCGGGGAAGGGACGTATGTCGACCCCGCCGCTGGTGCTGCCGGCCGCCCCGAATACGTCGCGGTGGCGAATGGCATTCCACATGGCTCCGTGTCCGCCCATGCTGAGTCCCGTGATGGCGCGGGCGCGACGGTCGGCCACGGTGCGGTAGTGAGAGTCGATGTAGTGAATGAGTTCGTCGGAGATGTAGGTTTCGAATTTCATCTCCTTCTGGAGCGGGCTGTCCCAGTACCAGCTCTTCTTCCCGTCGGGGCACACGATGATAAGGTCGTATTGCGAGGCGATTTGGGGCAACTCGGGCTTGATGGTAATCCAGCAGGCGTAGTTGTCGCCGTATCCGTGGAGCAGATAGACCACGGGGTAGCGGGTGTCGCCCTCGGTATAGCTTTGGGGCAGAATCACGACATTCTTGATGTCACGGCCCATCTGGCTGTGTATGGTGACGGTGTCGACCTGTTGGGCATGGATACCAGCCAGACCGAGCAAAAGGACGATGGATAGCAGCAATAAGCGTCTCATGATGAATGGGATTGAGGTTATCGTTTGATGTATTCGGTGACGAAGCGGAGGTTGTCGAGCAGCAGGTTGCCCGGGTCGTCGTAGAAGCAGAGCCCCTTGATTTGCCCGGCCTGTACCTGGGCGATGAAGAAATCTTCGCCTATCTCGTCGCTCAGCAGAGCCTGCCAAGCGGTATCCGATTCGTCGAGCGGTTGACCCTCTTCGCCCTCGGTAGTGGCGAGAATGTCGGTGAGGATAATCTGTTGTTCGTCTTCGGGCAGATCCTCTTCCGGTTCGAAGAGGTTGTACTCGTCGTCATCGCCGGTGATTTGGCCGATGAGATCTTCGCTCTCCTCGTAGCTGCTTATCTGTCCCGAGAGCCACCACTGGCCGTTCCACTCGACAAAGCCGGTGCGCAGAATGAGCGAGGGGTCCTTCATGTTGCGGGGCAGACCCACGAGCGAGCGGTTGGTCACTTCGAGCACCCGGTCGCTGGCGATGTGGCGGAAGCGGGTCACCTGGTCGTCGCCCCCTTCGTAGCGGTAGTAGCCGGTGTATTTGTGGCCCATGCTCATGAGCGAGGCGTAGAGGGGCGACTCCTCGCCCAATACCTCGGCCAGCCAGCGGGGCGGAGTGAGCCGCATGAACTCGGTGACCTGGTTGAAGCCGAAATCGTTGCAGAGCTGGTTGACCATGTCGGGAATCTGATCCTCCATGCCGGCCTCCTTGGCCTCGTCGGCCAGCGACTCGGCCTGGTCTTCGAGCAGGAACCCGTTGTTGGAGAAGAGGTAGGACTGCGTGCAGAGCCACAGGAAGCGCGAGTGCAGGGCGTAGAGATTGTTCTGTTCCTTCTCGTCGAGCTGGAAATAGTGGAGCAGTTTCTCGTTTTCGGGAGCCGTTTCGTATTCGGCTTCAAACAGCGCCATGACATCGGCGGCTATGGCGGCGAAGGTGTCGAGCGCGGGCGAGTAGGCCACGTCGAGGTTGTTGAGTTGCATGTGGTAGTGCCAGATGAGGAACTGCACCTCCTCGATGTTGATTTCGCCGGGGGTGTAGTCGCTGTCGAGCGTGTAGAAGGGCAGCGGTTTGCCGAAGCGGCGGTGATAGACCCGGGTGAAGGCCTGGAAGATGCCCGTTTGCGAGATGATGTCCTCGAAATAGGCGGTGAGGATACAGGCCAGCTCCTTCTGTTCGCTGTCGTCGATTTTGCGGTAGTCGTCATCGGCGAGAGCCTCTTCGATGGGACGAATGGCGGCCAGCACCTTGTTGGCCAACGTGATGTAGTAGAGATCGGTAGGAGCCGACCCGGTGTAGGGGTGCAGGGTTTTCCAGTCTCCGCTGTATATGCGCTGTTTGTCGTTGTTCATAACAGAAAAAATTAGGTACGATTGCAAATGTAAGTATAAATCGGAAAAGACGGTTTTGTGCGGCCCCTTTTTTGTGCGGCTTTGTGCGATTTGTCCTATCTTTGCATTATGAGAAAAGAGAAAAAAATACCAAGCGAGCCGGTCGCTCCGCTGGCAGCCGACCTGCACGACTGGTACGCCCGCAACCATCGGGTGTTGCCGTGGCGGGGCATTACCGACGCCTATCGCATCTGGATATCGGAGATTATCCTGCAACAGACGCGGGTGGTACAAGGGTATGCGTATTACAACCGGTTTGTCTCCCGTTTCCCCGATGTGCGTGCGCTGGCTGCTGCCGACGACGATGAGGTGATGAAACTGTGGCAGGGGCTGGGCTATTACAGTCGGGCCCGCAACCTGCTGGCTGCCGCCCGGCAGGTGGTGAATCGGTTTGGCGGGGAGTTCCCCACGACCTACGAGGCAATACGTTCGTTGCCCGGGATAGGCGACTATACGGCGGCGGCGATAGCTTCGTTTGCCTACGGGTTGCCCCATGCCGTGGTCGACGGCAATGTCTATCGGGCGCTCTCGCGCATCTACGGCATCGACACGCCTATCGACACGACCGAGGGGAAAAAACTCTTTGCCGCTCTGGCCGACGAGTTGCTCGACCGGAAGGACCCGGGGGGATACAACCAGGCCCTGATGGAGTTCGGCGCCTTGTATTGTGTGCCTCGTTCGCCGCAGTGCGGCGGGTGTATCTTTGCCGACCGCTGTATGGCTCTGGCTACGGGTCGGGTAGAAGAGCTGCCGGTCAAGCAGGGACGCACGGTGGTGAAGCCCCGCTATTTCAACTATTTCTATGTGCGACATGGCGGCTATACCTGGGTGCGGCGGCGCGAGGGTCGTGACATCTGGCGCAATCTGTATGAACTGCCGCTTATCGAGACGACCGAGGAGGCCTCGCTCGACGTGTTGCAGCAGAGCGAGGAGTGGGCCCGGTTGTTTGCCGGTGCCGGGCGGGTGAGCGTGTCGGCGCAGGTGTATGCCTGCAAGCATGTGCTCTCGCACCGGGTGATTCACGCCCGCTTTTATGTGGTCGAGACTGAACAGCTCCCCCCGATGGAGGGCTATGTGCGCATCGCCGTCGGAGAGTTGGGCGACTATGCCGTGTCGCGGCTTACCGAAGGCTTCCTCGAAAAGATGTCGGCGAATTATCCCGCTTTGTTTTGATGAATAAGCAGATATTTTTTTATTTTTGCATGAGTTGCCCGGGTGACCGCTGGTCCGCGCCGAGGCGGAGATTCCGCCGGGAGTCGCAGCGGTGAGGGTCGGTCCGGGTGAAGAAGAGGAAACAACCGAATGATAGAAAGAGTAATTATATTGGACGCCGTCGATCCGGTGACTTTTTACGGCGTGAACAACGCTAACGTGCAGGTGGTCAAGAATCTTTTCCCCAAGGTGCGCATCGCCGCCCGGGGAAATGTGATGAAGGTAATCGGCGACGAGAAGGAGACCGAACTTTTTGAACAGAAAATCAAACAGCTCGAAAAGTATTGTGCCGAGTATAACCAGCTGAGCGAGGAGGTAATCATCGACATCATCAAAGGCGACGAACCCCAGACGGTCAAGCCGCAGGAGAATCTTATCATCTATGGCGTGAACGGCAAGCCGATTACGGGTCGCACCCCCAACCAGCAGAAGCTGGTCGAGGCCTTTGCCCACAACGACCTCACGTTCGCTTTGGGTCCGGCCGGTTCGGGTAAGACCTACGTGGCCATCGCCTTGGCGGTAAAGGCCTTGAAGAACAAGGAGGTGAAGAAGATTATACTGAGCCGTCCGGCCGTTGAGGCCGGCGAGAAACTGGGATTCCTGCCGGGCGACATGAAAGATAAAATCGACCCCTATCTGCAACCCTTGTACGACGCCTTGGAGGATATGATTCCGGCGGCGAAACTGAAAGAGTACATGGAGTCGAACGTGATACAGATAGCCCCGTTGGCCTTCATGCGCGGCCGTACGCTGAGCGATGCGGTGATTATTCTCGACGAGGCGCAGAACACCACGACGCACCAGATCAAGATGTTCCTGACCCGTCTGGGCATGAACGCCAAGATGATTGTGACGGGCGATATGACCCAGATAGACCTGCCGGCCTCGCAGACCTCGGGCTTGGTGCAGGCGATAGGCATCTTGAAGAATGTCGAGGGGATAGCCCGTGTGGAGTTCAACAAGAAGGATATCGTGCGGCACAAACTGGTACAGCGCATCGTCGAGGCTTACGAAAAACACGACGAGAAGCTTCGCAAGGCTGCCGAGGCCCGCAAGCAGGAGCGCGAGGCGGCCCAGGAAGCCGGTAAGGAGAAGCCCGAGGCGTGAGGCCTGTGGACGGTCGGCTGGCCCTGACGGAACAGGAAGCCCATGGCGACAGGGCCGGAGTGAATATCACCCTTTTGGGTGTGTGGCTCGGGGGGAGGGTGACTGTGTGATGAGGGGAGAAAGATTGTCGACGAGGGTAATGCTTAATCTGTTTTAATTGACGTGCTATCTCGTTTTTATGTTGTATCTTTGTCGTGTCTTTTCACAGGACATACAACGACTATATTATAAACAGAAAAAGTATTACAGAAATGAAAAATGCTTTGGTAAAAACCGATTTCAAATTTCCCGGACAAAAGAGTGTGTATCATGGCAAAGTGCGCGACGTGTACAACATCGACGACGAGCTGCTGGTGATGGTGGTGACCGACCGCATCTCGGCATTCGACGTCATTCTGCCCGAGGGTATTCCCTACAAGGGACAGGTGCTGAACCAGATTGCCGCCAAGTTCCTGGACGCTACGTCGGATATTCTTCCGAACTGGAAAGTGGCTACTCCCGACCCCATGGTTACGGTGGGTCTGCGTTGCGAACCGTTCAAGGTCGAGATGGTTGTGCGGGGTTATTTGACGGGCCATGCCTGGCGTGAATACAAGGCCGGCAACCGCACGTTGTGCGGCGAGACCATGCCCGAGGGTATGAAGGAGAACGAGAAGTTCCCGCACCCCATCATCACGCCTACGACCAAAGCTGCCGAGGGTCACGACGAGGATATCTCGAAGGCCGAAATCATTGCCCGCGGCATCGTTTCGCGCGAGGACTACGAGCAACTCGAAAAATATACCCTGGCTCTCTATCAACGCGGTTGCGAGATGGCTGCCCAAAAGGGTCTTATCCTCGTGGATACGAAATATGAATTCGGTAAAATCGGCGACAAGATTATCCTGATCGACGAAATCCACACGCCCGACTCGTCGCGTTATTTCTATGCCGAGGGGTATGAAGAGCGTCTGGCCCGTGGCGAAGAGCAACGCCAGCTCTCGAAAGAGTTTGTGCGCCAATGGCTGATTCAAAACGGCTTCCAGGGCAAAGAGGGTCAGAAGGTACCCGAGATGACCGAGGCCTATTGCAACAGCGTGTCGGACCGCTACATCGAACTCTACGAGCACATCGTGGGCGAGAAGTTTGTCAAGGCCGAAGGCGAAGATTTGGCCGCCCGTATCGAGAAGAACGTGACCGACTTCCTGAACAGCCGCAAGAAATAAACGAGCGGGGAAAGGACCATATCACGAATGGACTATAAGGCAGAAGAGATAAAACCCTATAACGAGGAGACCGACAAGACCACGCAGGTGCGCGAGATGTTCGACTCCATTGCTCCGGCCTACGATGCGATGAACCGCACCATGACCGTGGGCATAGACCGCTGGTGGCGGCGGGTGGCCGTGAAGATGTTGCGCCGCTATCCTCACCGACGCCTGCTCGATGTGGCTACGGGCACGGGCGACCTGGCCCTGCTGCTCGACGAGCAGCTCAATCCCGACCAGATTATCGGCGTGGACCTCTCGGAGGGTATGTTGCGGATTGCCCGCGAGAAGGCGGTCAAGCGCAATGCCCAGCGCCGTATCCTCTTCGAGGTACAGGATTGTCTGTCGATGGATTTCGACGACAACAGTTTCGATGTGGTGACCGTGGCCTATGGGGTGCGCAACTTCGAGCACCTCGAAGCCGGCTTCCGCGAGATGTATCGGGTGCTTCGGTCCGGCGGTGCGCTGTGCGTCATCGAGCTGTCGACTCCCGAGCATTTCCCCTTCCGCCAGCTTTATAAGTTCTACACCTATACCTTTATCCCCTTCGTAGGCCGACTCGTGTCGAAAGACCGCAGCGCATACAGCTACCTGCCCCGTTCGGTCGCCGCCGTGCCGCAGGGCGAGGCGATGCTCGACATCTTCCGTCGCGCCGGTTTCGACCACTGCTATTGCCGTCGGCTCACCTTTGGTGCCTGCACCATTTACATCGGGGAGAAGAAGAGAGACTGAATCCACCGGCCGGGGTGGGGCGAATCTCCTGCTCATGAGGCCGTTGCCTGACCATACAGGGCACAGCGAACGATTGCCGTTCGCTGTGCCCTGCCTGTTTTGTGGACCCCGCATCGGGGTGATGGGTTGGGTCTTTCCGCACAACGGCGCGGTATCCAGTAGTACTCGGTTTGCTTTTAATCGGTGTACTCAAAGATGGAGAGAGGTGGTGCCCGTCGCGGCATTTCTGAAAAAGAAGTGTTCGGCAAAGGTGGTTGAACCAGTCGATAAAAACACATCGGGGCTGCCTCATTAACGAGGCAGCCCCGATGGTATGGTAGGGTCTGTGTCCCGCGGGATTATTTGTGGGCGGGGCAGATGGGTTTGATCTGTTTGAAGAAGTCGTTGCCCTTGTTATCGACGAGGATAAATGCGGGGAAGTCTTCTACTTCGATTTTCCAGATGGCTTCCATGCCGAGCTCGGGATACTCGACGCACTCGATGCTCTTGATGTTGTTCTGGGCGAGGATTGCGGCCGGACCTCCGATGCTGCCCAGGTAGAAGCCGCCGTGTTTCTTGCAGGCGTCGGTGACGGCTTGGCTGCGGTTACCCTTGGCCAGCATGATCATGGAGCCGCCATGGCTTTGGAAGAGGTCGACGTAGGGGTCCATACGACCGGCTGTCGTGGGGCCCATCGAGCCGCAGGCCATGCCTTTCGGGGTCTTGGCGGGACCGGCGTAGTAGATGGGGTGGTCCTTGATGTACTGGGGCAGGTCTTCGCCGCGGTCGAGGCGCTCTTTGAGTTTGGCGTGTGCGATGTCGCGGCCTACGATGATGGTGCCGTTGAGCGAGAGGCGGGTGGCTACGGGGTATTTGTCGAGCTCTTTGAGAATCTCGCTCATGGGTTGGTTGAGGTTTATCTTTACGGCATTGCCTTCGCCGGCTTGACGCAATTCCTCGGGAATGAGTTCGCCGGGGTGGCTGTCGAGTTTCTCGATCCAGATACCGTCTTTATTGATTTTGCATTTGATGTTACGGTCGGCCGAGCAGCTTACGCCCAGACCTACGGGGCAGGAGGCGCCGTGACGGGGCAGACGTATGATGCGCACGTCGTGGGCGAAGTATTTGCCGCCGAACTGTGCTCCGAGGCCGATGCGGTGAGCCTCTTCGAGTACCTGTTTCTCGAGCTCGACGTCGCGGAAGGCGCGGCCGTATTCGTTGCCCGTGGTGGGCAGGTTGTCGTAGTAGTGGGTCGAGGCGAGCTTGACGGTGAGCAGGTTCTTCTCGGCCGAGGTACCGCCGATGACGAAGGCGATGTGGTAGGGCGGGCAGGCTGCCGTACCGAGGGTCTTCATCTTCTCAACGAGGAAGGGCACGAGGGTGGCGGGGTTGAGAATGGCTTTGGTCTCTTGATAGAGGTAGGTTTTGTTGGCCGAACCGCCGCCTTTGGTCACGCAGAGGAATCGGTATTCCATGCCTTCGGTGGCTTCGAGGTCGATTTGGGCGGGCAGGTTGCACTTGGTGTTCACCTCTTCGTACATCGAGAGGGGAGCGTTTTGCGAGTAGCGCAGGTTCTCCTCGGTGTAGGTCTTGTAGACGCCGAGCGAGAGGGCCTCTTCGTCGCAGTATCCGGTCCATACCTGTTGGCCTTTTTCGCCGTGGATAATGGCCGTACCCGTATCCTGGCAGAAGGGCAGTACGCCTTTGGCGGCTACCTCGGCATTGCGCAGGAAGGTGAGAGCCACGTACTTGTCGTTTTCGCTGGCTTCGGGGTCGTGCAGGATTTTGGCCACTTGCTCGTTGTGCGAGCGGCGCAGCATGAACGATACGTCGCGGAAGGCAGCGTTGGCCATGGCGGTGAGACCCTCTTTGGCGATTTTTAAGATAGGTTTCCCTTCAAACTCGCTTACCGACACATAGTCTTTCGTAAGCAGATAGTACTCGGTCGTATCTTCGCCCAGCGGGAACATGGGTTGATACTTGAACGGTGTGATAGCCATAGTTATATGTTATTTGGTTTGTGTTGTCGGTCGATAGTCCGCCGCCGCTGCGGGAGGGGCGATGCGGGGTAATCGTGTTGCAAAAATAAAGAAATTTTTCGGTAATCGTTCATTTGCGGTGAAATCTTTCGGCGGGAGCCGAGTTTGTATGAAGCTGCCATAAAACGGGGCGTGGGCGGGGCTTACTTTGCGGTACCATATATGGGAAATCTAATCATTAAGTTTTATGGAAAAGAATTATCAGAAAGAAAATCGCAGCCGACGCAGATCCCGCGATTTGCTGGTGGAGAAAATCTTGCAACGGTTCCCGGCCCGACATCTGGACAACGACGACGAGCTGTTCGATGCCTTGGAGGAGTATGACTCGTATCGCAACGAGCGCTATGAACGGCTGGCCGACGACCAGAGCAAGCTGTGCAAGTTGTTTATGGCCAACCCCAAGATGGGGGCTTTCATCTCGGACGTGATAGGGGGCGACGATGCCCTGGTGGCGTGTGTGCGCTACTTCGGGCGCGACATGCTCGACTGTGCCCAGGACGAAGGCCGCATGGCCGAGGTGCGCCGGGCCAACGACGAGTATCTGTCGCGTGTGGCCCGCTTCAACGAACTGGAATCGCAGATGCGCGACAACTTGCAGAAGAGTACCCGCTGCATGCAGCGTTTCAAGGCCGAGAAGGGTATGAGCGAGAGTGAGTTCGAGTCGTTCCTCGACCGGGTGTATCACCTGTGCAACCATGTGTTCATGGGCGATCTGAACGACGAGGTGCTCAACCTGCTCTTCAAGGGTCTGCACTACGACAGCGACCTGTCGTGTGCCGAGCGTGACGGCGAGGTGCGCGGACGCAATGCCCGCATCATCTTCGAGAAGCGTGAACGCTCGGGCGACGCGTTGCCCCCGTTGCGCAACAGCGGCAACTTCGAATCGGACGACGACCGGTCGCCCATCTTCGGGAACCGCCGTCGCCGCAGTGTGTGGGACTTGTAGCCGGTCATCGGAGGGAGATATACCTGCCCCCGGAAATGAGAAAAACAATTTACAAACCTATTTTTTTGAAATCCTATGTTTTTGTCGAATTTAAATTGGAGAGAAAAGATGAAAAAGTTTTTGATGAAGTGGAAAACTCCGCTGCTTTGGCTGGTGGGACTGATTGCTCTGGTGGTGTGCTGGCACATCTGGTCGGGGCTGTTTGACGGAGGTCTGGCCCTGGCGGCCATTATCCCGGGCATGTCGGGGGGTAAACTCGTGACCAACGAGCCGCTCACGACCGATATCGTGCGCGAGAACAGTCCCTCGCTGTTGCGTAACGAGGTAGATAAACGCATCGTACGCATTCGCCCCATGTCCACGCCTATCGACCAGTTGTCGCGGTGGAACGGAGCCCGCAAGGCCTCGTCGATGATTGTTGATTATTATTCGGTCGACGTGAAGCCTACCAAGTCTTATTTGAAGACGGCCTATACGGCTCCCGACTCGGGTTCGGTCAACGACACGCACAAGAAGGCCAAAATCGATGCCGTCGACAACAGCATCTTCGAAGTGTCCGAGACGATTCTCGTGCAGGGTGTGAAGGGGTACGAGCCCGACGGTACCCAGTCGAATGCCGATCTGGTGCTCTACATCGCCGCCAAGGACGAGGAGACCGGTTCGCTCACGGTCTATCCCATCAACGGAGCCAAGATTGGCACGGTGACCAACTGCGTGCCCTCGATTCCCGAGAATACCCCGCTTATCCGCATGGGACGTGCCGCTACCGAGCTCGACGTACAGACGGCTCAGTTTGCCGCCCTGCCGGTCAAGAGCCAGAACTACTGTCAGATTTTCAAGATGCAAATCGAGCAGTCGACCTTCCAGAAGATTGCCAACAAGGAGGTCGAGTGGGACTTCTCCGATGCCGAGGAGGCCGCCATCTACGACATGCGTCTGGGCATGGAAAAGAGCTTCATGTTCGGGGTGAAGAACACCATCTTCGACCCCCGCAAAAAGGAGAACGTGATGCTCACCGGCGGTATCTGGTGGCAGGCCGGTAACCACTACACCTACAATCCGTCGGTCGAGATGACGCAAAACGACCTCATCGACATGATGCGTCAGGCCTTCACGGGCAACGGCGGCAACAAGCGCAAGATTCTCATCGGCGGATCGTCGTTCATCGGGCGCATCAACAAGATTGAGTTGACCAAGGTGGTGATGGCTCGTGAGGATAAAGTGATGTGGGGCATTGACTTCTCGGAAATCCGCTCGAAGTTCGGTAAACTCTATGTGCTCTACTCCGAGGTCTTCGACGATTGCGGCATGAGCGACTACGGTTTCGTGTTCGACCCCGAGTTTATCCAGAAGTGGTCGCATGTACCGTTCGATGCCCAGGAACTCGATCTGAAAAAATCGGGTGTGCGCAATACCGACGCCCTGGTGTTGACCGAGGCCAGCTGTTTGACACTGCGCTATCCGGCAGCCCACATGCGCATCGAGCCGGTAATCCCCGACGGCGATTGAGCCGCAACCCGGCCATAAGGTCGGCCCCGGCCCGGTGATAGCCGATTTTTGAAAGGGGGGACTGGACGGGGCAACCGGAGATTCCAAACCGGCTGCCCCGTTTTCGAAACAAAAGTATCGTCCATTAAAAAGAAAAGAGATTATGATCAAGATTTATCGAACGAGCTTGGGCAATCTGTCCACATCGGTCGTTGTCAACGGGGTTCCCCACCGAGTCCATTTTTACGCCCACGACGGGGTGAACGGACTCTTCTCGACCGACGATGAGGCGTTGCAACAAGCCTTGGAACGGAGTCGGGGATATGGCAAACGCTTTGCCCTGCTCGAAGGGAGCAAGACCCAGGCCGAGCCCCAAACCTATACCCTGGTTCCCGGCATACGCTCGTGGCAGGCAGCCCGAGACTATTTGAGAAAAGAGCCCTACGGGCTTACCGACGACGAGGTATCCACCCCGGCACTTATCGAGCAGGCGGCCGAGCGGTTTCACCTTGTATTCACACAATTAAAGAAAGGGAAAAAACGATGAAAGTGAAAGAACATAGCCATTTGCGCGGGCAAAACGGATGCCTGGGATTTTTCTACGGGCTTGATGCTCTGCTCTCGGCCTATCCCGAGGGGGGCTTGCCCGGTGAGTTTTTTATCAACGGCAAGACGCAGTCGATTTGGGTGTGGGACGCTACCGGGCGTTCATGGTACGACTCCAATCATGCGGCTCCGGCTCCCTTCTTCGACGTTATTACCGATCCGGCTACATTCAGCCCGGGCGTTGAGAGTGGGGTGTCAGCTTGCTTTATCTATATTGCCGGCCGTGCCGGTTCCTATCAGTTTCCGGCGTTGAAAGGGTCGTCGACCTTGACGGTGACTACTACCTCGGCGGCTGTGATTGCGCTGGTATGGAACGGTACTTCCTGGCGCGATTATGTCACCCCCCTATCGCTCGAAAACGTGGTGCCCCCGAACTATATGTATCGTGGAGCCTGGTCGGAAACATTGACCTATATCTATGCCGACGGTATTGTCGATGTGGTCTATTATCAGGGGAGGTACTATCGGGTGAAACAGGAGGGCAGCATTACCGGCGAGGTTCCCGACCAGTCGAGCAATTGGGAAAGACTCACACGCTTTTATACCGTTGCCGGAAAGTTGGATATGCCTCAGGGAGAGGTTTTGCGTCTCAACCAGCAACAGGCTATCCGGGTAGAGAGCGGTGACTCTTCATGGGATTTGTGCGATGGTATCATCAAGCATATGGGTACAGGAACTTTACTGTCTCAGGCTGGTGAGTTGCGCATACCTGTTGAGGGTGGTGAAGTGATTATAGGCCCCTCTTGTAGAGGTATAAAGTATATGAAGGGTGAGGACACAAGTCTGGTATTCGATTTGGACAGTACCGGAAACGCTAGAATCTTGATGATTCGTAGAGAAGAATCGGGGAAGATTCAGATGTATGTGATGCCTCATGCGCTGACATTGACTCGGTTTGATAACTATGGCAATATAATTAGGTTCAATAGCATGACTGTCGATGGAATAAATTGGCAGCTGAAAAAGTGGAGCGACAATCTGATTGAAGGTGATATTTATGTGGACGAGAATAATTTCCTGAAACAGAAGGGGGGATAGGCCATGGAGATAACTGTCGACGATTTGATCAGGCGGGTAAAGACAAACATGGAAGAACTCATCGACGAGAGCGAGGAGTCGATTGTGTTGTCGGTAGGTATATCCGCTGAGCAGTATATACGGGAGAAGCTTCCCGATGCCATTCTGTCGGTGTTTGCCTCGGCTCCTGTCACAGAGTTGCCGCAGACCGATTGCGCTTCGTCCCTGACCCCCGAGCGACGCTCCGATGGTAGCGGACGGGTGTGGTTGCCTGCCGATGTGTGGCGCATGACCGAGTTCTGTATGGAGGGTTGGCTGCAACCGGTTACATCGTTTATCGACCACACGTCGCCGGCTTATGAATTGCAGTTCAATCCATATACTCGGGGTGGAATAGCTTTTCCGGTATGTATCCTGTCGAATGAAGCGGGGCAAAAGAGTCTCGACTACTATTCATTGCCTCCCTGTATTGAGAATCATCGGGTGAAGACGGCTCGCTATGTGGCCTATCCTCGTCCCGATGGAGACAAGTACGAAATAGCCGAGGCCCTGGTGCCGTTTGTTTGCTACACTTGTGCCGCTCTTGTGTTCGAAATACTGGGGCAGCCCGATAGGGCCGCCTCCATGTTGCGCAGCATTGTGCGATAGAGCAGGGAGTATTTGCCGCGTCGCGGCATAGCCTTTATCTGGTCGGTCCCGGGGTGATGAGTCCCGGGGCCGGCCTGTCGGTTTTATAGGGGAGCTATTTTTTCAGCCGTTCATAGGGGATATGGCCTATTTGAGCTGCGGTCTCGGAGTAAGAACTTTGTGCTGAGCCCAGTATCTGATTGGTGTGTGAGAGCAGATAAAGTTCGATGAGAGCCTCGCGCATTCCTTCGATACTGTTGCGATTGGCCCGGTGAGGCGAGTAGAGAACCCGGTCGCCGAATCGGGCGGAGATAAGGGCTTTGTCCTCTTCGGAGTCGGTAGCCAGATAGAATTTAGTATCGGCATGGCGGTCAATCTCTTCCTGTATGCGATTGACAAAAAGGTAGGTAGGACTTTGCGCAATGGCGATGGTATGGTCGGTGCGTCGGATATGTACTCCTATCGTGTGAGGTCCGAATTGGGCCATGCGAGCCTCGATCTCTTGTTGCAGGAGAGGCTGCGGCTTGAAGATGGCAAAGCGCTCATTCTCGTTGTGCAGTTTGTAGAAATAGGAGAAGGAGGCGATATAGACCTTGTGCCCTCGGGCCCACTCTTCAAAATCGAACTGTTGGCGAAGGCATTGTAATATCTTTTTCTCGTACAGGCGACGATCGAATATCGGCTGTTGAAACAGACGGGGAATGAATAGATTTTTGCGGCGAGGCCGGTCGTAGAGCAGATAGTCCGGTCCCGACGCTTCGCTTACCGTAACCCCAGGCAGCTCAAATGGAGCAAAAAGTTGGTCGAACCGGCAATTCAGTCCCTGGTCCTTGAACCACACGATATGCAACGAGCTGTTGCATTGCCGACTCAAAGCAACGGCCGAGTCGATGGCTCGCATACGATTGGCCAGTCCGCCCACGGGCACAAACCATATTCTGTCTCTTTTCATAAAGGATAACTGCTGGTGAATGATGCAAAAGTAAAATTAATTTTTAGAAATCGAGTTGTGTAAGGAGTGATTTGTTTGGGCTGACGGCTATTGAGCCGCTGCCCGGGCGGGTCGCCATCGTTACCCGACGCAGTGCCGGTCGTTTCTGCCCGGGATTCTTGTTGTTGGCGACAGGTCGTGGGTGGAGGGGGATAAACCCTTTTGAGATGAGATATTCTGCTTCGATTATCATATTAATCAATAATTATTTTACTACATTTGCGTCGCATGTGAATAAATGCAAATGAGGCCGAACAGATTGTTATTACCGTCTTTTTCGTGGGCGAGTGAGGGGCGCTACCTGCTCTTTCATTTGCTGGTAATCGTGTGTTTTGTCTATCCCATCGAGTATCTTCATATCGCGCTCAAATACTCGACTATCTTCGATTTGCGCATTCTGCTGTTTCGAGGAGAGCCGGTGGGCGACACGTTGCGGGCTTTTCTGCCCACGGTGGGCGATGCTTTTTTGCTGGCCCTGCCGCTTTTGCTGTTTACCCGCAGGCGGTGGGTGGTTTTTATTCCGCTTTTTCTTTTCGACCTCTTTTGCCTGATGCAGACCTGTTATGCCCGGGTGTATGAAGATGTGATGCCTTACTCGTCGTTCCTGCTGGTCGACAATGTGAACGACGTACTGCTCAACAGTGTACGGGGATTGTTGCAGTGGCGCGATGCTACCCTTTTCCTTCCCACACTCCTGCTGTTGGGCGGTTATCTGTTCTATTTCGGGCGACAGCGGGTGTACCCTTCGCGTCGCACCCGTTGGGTGGCCGCCGCGGTTTCGCTGGTCATGGCACTCGGGGCTTATGGAGCGAGAGCCTATCAGATTTATCATCGGGAGTTGTCCGACCGGGAATCGCCCTGGGCCGCTTTCATCACTCCTTATAATTATCGTGAGTATGTGGTTTATCACGGCGTGCTACCCTACACGGGTTATGTGTTGGTGTCGTCTCTCTTGCAGTCTGACGGATTGTCCGATGCCGAACGTTCCGAAGTCGACAGGTTTCTCGACGAGTCGCCCCGCTATACCGATAATCGCTATGCCGTGGAGCCCGGGCGGAATCTGATATTGATTGTTGTGGAGTCGATGAACTCGTGGCTGCTCAACCGCACGGTCAACGGGGTGGAGATTATGCCTCGGCTGAACAATCTGTTGGCCCGGGAGGGGACCTTCGCGGCACTCCACCTGCTGCCTCAGGTGAAGGACGGTCGGTCGAGCGACGGCCACCTCATGTTCAATACCGGGCTGTTACCGGCACGGGCGGGTGCATCGGCCGTACTTTACGGGACCAATCGTTATCCGGCCTTGGGAGATGCCTTGAAACAGAAAGGATACCACACCCTTAATATCGTGTGCGACCGGGCACAAGACTGGAACCAGGTGCAGACGTCGCCCGCTTATGGTTTCGACCGGCTGTATGACAAGAGTTCGTTCGAATCGAGCCAGATGCTCGACGACTCTACCCTGTTGGCGAAAGGCATCGCGATTCTGCGCGAGACCCCTCAGCCCTTCTTCGCTCAGTTGGTGACCCTCTCGACCCATGCCCCCAATCGGGCACCGGTTGCCCCCACGGCTTTGTCGCGCTACGGCACATCGTCGCAAGAGCTTATCAACACGATGGAGGCCTTTCATCGACTCGACCGTCAGCTGGGTGAGTTTATCGACTCGTTGCAGGCCTGTGGATTGTACGACCGTTCGGTGGTAGCTATTGTCTCCGACCACGACGAGGTGGGGCTGAATCTTTTTGAAGGGCGTACCACCCGCACGTTCGCCGACCGCGAGGTAGCTCTCATCATACTCAATACTCCCTGGACCCTCTCCTACGAAGAGGTAGCGGGACAAATCGACATCTATCCCACGTTGCTCGATGTGATGGGTGCCAACGACTACCCGTGGAAGGGACTTGGATACAGTCTGTTGCGCACCCCGGTGCGCAGCGCCGTCTACTGGGATCAAAGTGTGGTGGGCGATACCCTTTCGCCCCTCTGCAAGCGGCAGGAGCGGGCCTGGAACATCTCCAATCTTATACTCACCGGCGACTATTTTGCCCGAGAGAAACCCTGAGCCGTTTCCCTCGCTCAACAGGCCTTGCCCCTTCTTCCCGGAGGATAGAGGCGAAACGGGAATTTAATACCCCGCCGTTTGGCTCTTTGAAAAAAAAATACGAACTTTGCCCCATCGAAAGAGAAATCATTAACATACATAAACAAAAGAGTTTACAATGAAGAAAAGTGCACTTCAAACTGCTCGTGCTTCGTATCAGCCCAAGCTGCCCGAAGCCATTAAAAACGGCGTAACCATCGTCGAAGGCGAAGCTACGCAATCGGTAGCCGACCAGGAGGCTATCGCCAAGTTGTTCCCCAATACCTACGGCATGCCCGTGCTCCGTTTTGAAGCAGCCCCCAAGAAAGAGTATCCCGCCATCAACGTGGGCGTAATCCTCTCGGGTGGTCAGGCTCCCGGTGGACACAACGTAATTTCGGGTCTCTTCGACGGACTCAAAGCCATGAACAAGGATAGCCGCCTCTTCGGTTTCCTGCTGGGCCCGGGCGGACTCATCGACCATAAATACATGGAACTCACCGCCGATATCATCGACGACTACCGCAACACGGGTGGTTTCGACATCATCGGTTCGGGTCGTACCAAACTCGAAACGAAAGAACAGTTCGACAGTGGTCTCGAAATCATCAAGGAGTTGGGCATCAAGGCCGTGGTTATCATCGGTGGCGACGACTCCAACACCAACGCCTGCGTGCTGGCCGAATACTACAAACAGATCGGTGCCGGCGTACAGGTAATCGGTTGCCCCAAGACCATCGACGGCGACTTGAAGAACGAGATGATCGAGTGCTCCTTCGGTTTCGATACCGCCTGCAAGGTGTACTCCGAGGTAATCGGTAATATCCAACGCGACTGCAACTCGGCCAAGAAATACTGGCACTTCATCAAGCTGATGGGACGTTCGGCTTCGCACATCGCACTCGAATGCGCCTTGCAGACACAACCCAACATCTGCCTGATTTCCGAAGAGGTTGAGGCCAAGCAGATGACCCTCGACGACATCGTCAACAACATTGCCAATATCGTAGCCGCTCGTGCCGCCAAAGGCTTCAACTTCGGTACCGTACTGATTCCCGAAGGCCTCATCGAGTTCATTCCCGCCATGAAGCGACTCATCGCCGAGCTCAACGACTACCTGGCCGAGAACGGTTCTGAGTTTGCCATGATCAAGAAATCGGAGCAGAGAAACTACATCATCAAACACCTCTCACCCGAAAACTCGGCCATCTACGCCAGCCTGCCCGAAGGTGTAGCCCGTCAGCTCACGCTCGACCGCGACCCCCACGGAAACGTACAGGTATCGCTCATCGAGACCGAGAAACTGCTGGGCGAGATGGTAGGACGTCGCCTGGCCGAGATGAAAGCCGAAGGCAAATACGACGGCAAGTTCGCTACCCAGTACCACTTCTTCGGGTACGAAGGCCGTTGCGCCGACCCCTCCAACTTCGATGCCGACTACTGCTACTCGCTGGGTTATACCGCATCGTTGCTCGTAGGCGAAGGCCGCACCGGTTACATGTCGTCGGTACGCAACACCACCAAACCGGCCAGCGAATGGATTGCCGGCGGTGTGCCCGTGACCATGATGATGAACATGGAGCGTCGTCACGGCGAGATGAAACCCGTGATCCAAAAAGCCCTCGTTCACCTCGACGGTGCCCCCTTCAAATACTTTGCCGCACACCGCGACGAGTGGGCTATGAACACCTGCTACGTATATCCCGGTCCTATCCAATACTTTGGCCCCACCGAGGTATGCGACCAGCCCACCAAGACCTTGAAGCTGGAGCAAGACGGCACAATCGACTAATCGGTTGAAAGGAAGGGCCTCAGGCCCGTTATAATAAACCAATCAAAAAATCCGCACTTGCGGCTTGCAAAATCCCCCGACCCGGAGCGTTCCGGGCCGGGGGTATTTTTTTTAGGTTCCGCAGGCGTGGCTACCTCACTCGTTCCGCACTGCGTTGCTGGACCCCGATGCGGAATCCAGGAGAAGAAAATACGCGACGTGGTCTTGAAAATCCAGCAGGCGTGGAGGGGTAAAAAGACACCACCCCGGCGCTCGGGTGAGGCCGGGGTGGTGCAGTGTGCGCGGCGGGTGCCGCGTGTGGGGTGTTATTTGCTCTCGATGACGAGGGTGGCTTTCTTCAACCCTTTGGCGGTAGCTTCGAGGGTGATTTTGCCCGGCTCTTCGGTCGAGGCGACGATGGCGGTCATCATGCCCGAGAATACCTTCATGCGGGGCTCCTGGAACGATTCGAGCGAGGTGGGGTCGCCGTTGGCTCCGGCGCGGTAGTAGCCTTTGCCTTTCACCTTGAACGAGATTTGGTTCGAGGCGTTGGGGCAGAGGTTGCCCTCTTTGTCGACCACCTTGACGGTGACGAACGAGAGGTCGCGACCGTCGGCAGCGATGGTTGAGCGGTCGGCCGTGAGTTCGATGCGGTAGGGTTTGCCGGCCGTCTTCATCTCTTTCTCGGCTACGGCGTTACCCTGCTCGTCGTAGGCCACCACCTTGACGGTGCCCGGCTCGTAGCGGGTATCCATCCACATGAGGCGGTAGCGCTGCTGACGCTTGAACTGGGCGGTCGAGAGCGAGTCGCCGCTGTTGTGAACGGTCACCGAGAAGTCTTTGGTGCGTTTGCCCTGGCTCTTGCCGTTGATGAAGAGTTCGGCCGTGGGGTAGTTGGTGTAGACGAATACGGGGGTTACCTCGCCTTCGCGGCCTTCCCAGTTCCAGTGAGGTAGGATATGCAGTGTCTCGGCCTCGGGGTTCCAGTGGCTGCGGTAGAGGTAGTAGCGGTCTTTGGGGATACCGGCCAGGTCGATGATACCGAAGAGCGACGAGTGGCTGGGCCAATCGGAGTAGTAGGGGGTGGGCTCACCCAGGTAGTCGAATCCGGTCCAGACAAACTCGCCCATGCAATAGGCCAGGTCGTCGTGCTGGATAAAGTCGTCCTCGGGCAGATTGGACCAGCCGCAGTGTTCCACGTCGTAGGACGAGCTCTGGTGGTCGGGGTATTTGGGCATGGAGCGACGCTCTACGGGGAATTTGTAGACGCCGCGCGAGCTGATGGTCGAGGCCGTCTCGCTGCCCAGAATGATGCCCTGGGGCAGTTTCTTCTGACTCTCGATATACTTGAAGGGGCGGTAGTTGAAGCCCGGTACGTCGAGCACGGCCGCCATGTTGTTGTTGACTACGGCATCGGGGGCGTCCATACCCTGGGTAACGGGACGGGTGGGGTCCTCGCGGTGGCAGATGTTTTGCAGCCACAGGGTGAGTTTGGGCCCCTGGTCGCCCGACCACTGGTCGGGTACCTCGTTGCCGATGCACCACATCACCACGCTGGGGTTGTTGCGATAGTGGCGCACGAGGTTGACGATGTCCTTCTCGGCCCATTCGTTAAATACGAGGTGGTAGCCGTTCTGTACCTTGGCCGTGGCCCACTCGTCGAACGATTCGGCCATCACCATCATACCCATTTCGTCGCAGAGGCGTACCAGCTCGGGAGCCGGCATGTTGTGCGAGGTGCGAATGGCGTTGCAGCCCATCTCTTTGAGTATGCGTATCTGGCGACGGATACCGGCCTCGTTGGCGATGCCGCCCAACGGACCCAGGTCGTGGTGATTGCACACGCCTCTGAATTTCAGTGGTTTGCCGTTTAGGAAGAATCCTTCGCCCTGGCGCACTTCGACGGTGCGGATACCGAAGGTGGTGGTATATTCGTCTTTCAGTTCGTTGCCCTCATAGACCTTCGACACCGAGGTGTAGAGGTTGGGTGTCTCGGGGGTCCACACGGCGGGTTGCTCCACGACAAACTCCTGATTGAAGGTGTTGTGGTCGAAGTTGCTGCCCCGCATGCGGTCGGTGGTGATGGTGTTGCCGCTGGGGTCGACGATGGAGGTCTCGATGACATAGTCGCTCATCGATTTCCCTTCGGGCATCTCCCACGAGGTGCTTTGCGTCACCTTGGCATAGTGGTCGTTGAGGTCGGTGGTGATGATTTGTGTACCCCACACCGGCACGTGAGCCTCGTCGGTCACCACCAGGTGGACGTTGCGGTAGAGACCGGCCCCGGGATACCAGCGTGAGCTCTCGGTAAAGTTTTCGAGCCGAACGGCCAGCAGGTTGCTCTCGCCCGGGCGCAGGTAGGGGGTGGCATCGACAAAGAAGGTGTTGTAGCCGTTGGGCCAGTAGCAGGCCTCCTGCCCGTTGATGTAGACGCGGGCGTGGCTCATGGCTCCGTCGAAAATCAAGGTGTATTTCTTCCCTTCGATCGATTGGGGCACGTCGAACGAGCGGCGGTACCAGCCGGTACCTACGAAGGGCAGACCGCCTGTGCGGCCGGCATGCTCCATGGCCTCTTTCTGTCCGTCCTGAACGATGGCCGTGTTATGTTTGTCGTTGTTGATACTGAACGGACCGTAGATGGCCCAGTCGTGCGGAATGCGTACCGACTGCCATTGCGAGTCGTCGCATTGCGCATCTTTGAACTGTGTGTTGTCTTCGCGGGTAAATTTCCACCCTTTTTCCAGCAGGGTTTCGGTGCGTACCTGTGTTTGAGCCGACAGCCCGAGGGGCAGGGCCAACAGCACCAGCAGTGAGAGTTGTTTGATCATATGAATGGTTTTAGTGTGTTTCGGGTAAGGGATTGGGTTGTTTTTCATGAATCGGTGTCGTGTGTTTATGTGTTTGGGCGAGGATTGATACCCACCTCGCTGCGGGGTTATTCGAGATAGTCGTCGTCTTCCTCTTCGCCGGGAATGTGGACGATGAAGGTGGCGGCCCCTATCGACACCACGTCGCCGTCGTGGAGCAGGGCCCGCTCCCGGTCGCCCAGCAGCGTGTTGCGCAGGAAGGTGCCGGTGAGGCTGGGGTTGTCGCGCAGGGTGAGTTGCGGCCGGCCTCCTTTCTCCCTGACGTGGATAATGCAGTGGCGGCGGTCCATACTCATGTCGCTCGTCTCGATGGCGATGTCGACCTCGGTTCCCTTCGAGGCGCGTCCGATGAGGTTGTCGCCCGGGTGCAGGGGAAACTCCTGCCGGTAGCCGAAGGCATTTTCGAGCACGGTGATGTAGCCGACCGAAGTGTCGACATCACCCCCTTCGCTCGCCTCGATTTCGTCGAGACTCATGACGAAGCGTTTGCGGCACCCCGGGCAGATGAACGAGATGTGGCACGAGGCGTCGTAGCGCGATTCGTCAAAGGCGAACGCCTTGCCACATTTGGGACATACGACCTGTTTCATAGCGGACTGCGGTTATTTTATGTGGTTGAAATAGTAGTCGAGCACATCTTTGGCCGCCATGAACGAGCTCTGTTCGTTGTTGAGCACGCGGGCCTGTTTCTCTTCCAGCATCTTCTCGATTTGCGGGTTGCGGTAGAAGTGGTCGCGCAGCTGCTCGTTGATGGTCTCGAACATCCAGTACTTGGCCTGTTCCTGACGCTTGTAGTCGAAGTATCCGTTTTTCTTGACAAAGGCCACGTAGTTGTCGATCATCTCCCACACCTCGGCGATACCTATCTCGTAGTAGCCCGAGTAGGTGAGTACCTGGGGCGTCCAGCCCGACGGCGTAGGGGGGAAGAGGTGCAGGGCGTTGCGGAACTGGGCCTGGGCCAGTTTGGCCTTTTCGATGTTGCTGCCGTCGGCCTTGTTGATGACGATACCGTCGGCCATCTCCATGATACCCCGTTTGATACCTTGCAGCTCGTCACCGGTACCGGCCAGCTGAATGAGCAGGAAGAAGTCGACCATCGAGTGGACGGCCGTCTCCGACTGGCCCACACCCACGGTCTCGACAAAGATGTTGTTGTAGCCGGCCGCTTCGCACAGTACAATCGTCTCGCGGGTCTTGCGGGCCACGCCGCCCAGCGAGCCTGCCGAGGGGGAAGGCCGGATAAAGGCATTGGGGTGAATGGCCAGTTTCTCCATGCGCGTCTTGTCGCCCAGGATACTCCCTTTGGAGCGTTCGCTGCTGGGGTCGATGGCCAGCACGGCCAGTTTGCCGCCCCGTTTGAGCACGTGGAGGCCAAAGGCGTCGATCGAGGTACTTTTGCCCGCACCCGGTACACCGGTGATACCCACCCGCACCGAGTCGCATGCGTGGGGCAGACACTTCTCGATTACCTCCTGGGCGATAGCCTGGTGTTCATACCGGCTGCTCTCGACCAGCGTGACGGCCTGGCTCAGAATGCTCGTGTCGCCTTTGACGATACCTTCGACATATTCGGCGGCCGTGAACGTACGGCGATGGGCCGTGCGCATCTTTTTCAGATAGGGGTTGACGGTAGGCGGTTGCTCGATACCTTTGTTGACGGCAAGGCCGGCATATTGTGCGTCGTTTTCGGGGTGCTCCATAATGTTGAGTCGGTTAAAAAGTTATTCAAAAGAACCTAATACCCGTATGGGTACCGACGGCTGGTTGGGGTCGTCGGAGATAATCATGATCCGGCCGTTCAGCAGATTGGTGCGGGCCAGTGAGGGATCCACCTCGATAATCAGCTCGGCCGATTTACCGGGATTGATCGTGTGGCGTTTCAGTTTCGTTTTCAGGGGACGGTTTTCGTTCGTCACCTTGTGCAGGGTCAGTTTCGATTTGCCGCTGTTGGTAATTGTCACCGTTTGTTTCCGGGGTTTGTTTCCCTTGATGATACCCAGGTCGACTACATGGGTCGAGAGCGTCAGATGCCCGGCCTGTTGCCGCTGTTCGGGAGTCCAGGTCGAGAAGTCGTCGAGCAGGTTGGCCGAGACGGTGATGGTGTTGAATTCGTCCCCCTTTTCGTGCTCGAATCCCACTGAGAACTCGTCGCGGCGGAAGCCCCAGTCGTCGATGGCGTCGGGGTCGTAGTGAATTTTGATGATACCCTCCTCGTTGGGGTGGAGTATCGACGGAATCATCTCGACCTGCATGTGCGACGGCACGTGCTTGAAGATGGGGATAAGTTCGTTCTTGCCCTCGTTGCGCACGGCCAGTTGTCCGGTGCGCATGTGTCCCTTGGGGGTGTCGAACAACGGTATGTGCAGGCTGCGCAGCGACAGGTCGCCTATGTGGTAGGGGTTGGCATGCTGGCGCGATTTCGAGCCGATGACCACTCCTGTGATGCGCAGATTCTCGCGGTCGACCGAGGCGTTGGTGGTGACATAGACCGGTTTGGAAAAGCGGCCTGGACGTCCCTTGGGGTTGTAGGTCACCTTGATTACCCCCGAGTCGTTGGGAGCGATGGGCTCCCGGGTATATTGCGAGGCGGTGCAGCCGCAGGTTGTTCGCACGTTGGTGACCACGAGGGGTTCGTTGCCCTGGTTGACAAACTTGAAAATGTGGGTCACCGGGCCTGTCTCCTCCTCGAAGGTGCCGAAATCGTGCTCTTTCGTGTCGAATACGATTTTGGGCTGAGCCCAGGCGACGGCCAGCCATGTACCGAAAAGGACAGTTAAAATGGAACGTTTCATGGCTACTGTTTTTTAGGTACAACAACCCCCTCGACAATAAGTTTTACGGGCGACTTGCCGGCACTGGTATAGACCTTGATTTCCTTGCGGAAAGCTCCCGGACGCCCTTTGGGGTCGAACGTCACGTCGATGCTACCCTTTTTGCCCGGGGCGATGGGCTCCCGGGAATATTTCGAGGCGGTACAGCCGCACATGCTGCGCGTGTCGATGATAATGAGCGCACCTTTCCCCGTGTTGGTAAATTCAAAGTTGTGGGCTACGACACCCTTCGACTCCTCGATGTAGCCGAAGTCGTAACGGGTAGATTCAAATACGATTTTACCCTTACCTCCGGCAAAGAGCGACAGGGAGATCCATAGCATCAGGAGCAGGCTCAACGTTTTTTTCATCTTCGTATGGTTTTATCTACTTCTTGCAAATGTAGGGAATTTACCTGGAATAATCTAATAAAAGGGGCAGATTGAAGAGCCGCATTGGTATCGACAGTCTGTTTTCGCTGATGGAGAAGCGTTTTGCCAAACGGTTTGCCGGGCTGTCGAATGAAAATAGCAGCGGTTGCAGGGAGACCGTTCGATGATTATTTTTTATCTTCGCGAGTCGTGTAAATAACACTTTCTCCTTGCTCGAAGACTTATGGAAGAGATACAACGTGATTATCGCTCCCGCCTCGAAACCCATGCGCGGGAAACGGCCCGGATCAAGGGGCGCATACGACTCATTGCGCTGCTTCGCCTGGCGGTTTTTGTGGCGGCCGTGGCGGCCGTCTATCTGTTGCGCGGGGCCGGCAGCGGGGCGTGGGGCTCGGCCGCATTGGCCGGTATCGTCCTTTTTCTGGGGCTGGCCCGGGTGCACGACCGCTGGTTCCGCCGGAAAGAGTTCGTCGATTGCCGCGAGCGGGTCATTCGACGGGAACTCGCTCTGCTCGATTATCGTTTCGACGGTATCGACGGTGGCGACGAGTTTGTCGACCCCACGCACGATTACAGTTTCGACCTCGACCTCTTCGGCCCGAAATCACTCTTCGCCTATCTCAATCGTAGCGCCACGGCGGCCGGGCGGCGGGCTTTGGCCCGAGCCATGCAGCACCCGCGTCTCGATGCCGATACGATTCGTCGGCAGCAGGAGGCGGTGGAGGAGCTGAGCGGCCGTACCGACCTGCTCATCGATTTTCAAGCCTGGGGAGCCTCTTCGGGCGAACAGTCCGGTGATGAACGTTCGTTGGAACAGTTGGCCCAGATGCCCCGCTTCGGGACCTCGCGGCCGGTGCGTATCGCGATAGTAGCCCTGCCTGCTCTATACCTCGTGCTGATAGCCCTGTGGCTGGGCGGACTCCTGTCCGGGAGCGTAGTGGTGTGGCTGTTTATCGCCCTGCTTGCGGTAGCCGGTATTCAGTCCAAGCGGGTGACCCGCATTCAGGAACAGCTCAACGCGGCCCTGGCCTCCCTCTCGCACTACGCTTGTCTGTTCGAGGCGGTGGAGCAGAATCGGTTCGAGAGCGAGCGGCTGGTCCGTTTGCAGCGTGAGTGTGTCGACGGGCACGGCTCAGTTTCGCAACGGGTGGCTCGGTTGCGACGCCTGCTCGGCAACCTCGACCAACGCTGTAATTTTGTGGGCTTTACCCTCCTCAACGGATTCCTGTTGTGGGACCTGCGCCAACTCAATGCGCTGGACCGCTGGCTCGACGAGAACCGGGAGCGGTTGCCCCGCTGGCTCGACGTGTTGGCCCAGTTCGACGTGTGTTGTTCGCTGGCCGCCTTCCGGCACAACCACCCCCGTTATGTATTCCCCCGCATCGTCCTCGACCGCCGGCCCGTCATGCAGGCCGAGGCTTTGGGGCACCCCCTCATTCCCCGTGACCGCTGCGTGTGCAACGATGTGGCTCCCCTGAGCGAAGGGACCTTCCAGGTCATCACCGGGGCCAACATGGCCGGCAAGAGCACCTACCTGCGCACGATAGGGGTCAACTACCTGCTTGCCTGCATGGGGGCTCCCGTCTGTGCTCGCAGCATGACCTTCACCCCGCTGCCCCTCTTCACCGGCTTGCGGGCCAGCGACTCGCTGGCCGACAACGAGTCCTACTTCTTTGCCGAGCTCAAACGGCTGCAACAGATTGTCGAGCGGCTGCGCAGCGGCGAGAAACTCTTTGTCATACTCGATGAAATCTTGCGGGGTACCAACTCGGTCGACAAGCAGACCGGTTCGCTCGCCCTGGTGCGGCAGCTGGTCGAGGCCGGCGCCGCCGGTATCATCGCCACCCACGACCTGGCGTTGGGGCAGCTGGCCGAGAAGCTGCCCGGGCAGATAAGCAACTACCGCTTCGAGGCTACCATTGCGGGCGACGAACTCACCTTCACCTACCGCCTGCAACCCGGTGTCGCCCAGAACATGAACGCCTGTTTTCTGATGAAAAAGATGGGCATCATACCCGCCGACCCCCCTGCACAGTAGCTGCGACATAGCTCGCAAGACGGTCGTGGACAGAATGAACTACACGCTTTTTTACGCATTTGTAACCGGTTAACTCTTGCTTGCATAAAGAAAAAAAACTATCTTTGCATCGCTGAAAAGAGCATAAAAATACTCATCAAATAAAAAGAGCGAATTATGGTTTATTCACACGAAGTAGAACACATGTGTGTTGTAAAGAAAGGTCCTAATCACGGACCGGCTCCTATCCCCGAAGAGGGAAAATGGGTGAAAGCAAAAGAAGTGATTGATATTTCGGGCCTGACCCATGGTATCGGTTGGTGCGCTCCTCAACAAGGTGCCTGCAAACTGACGCTGAATGTAAAGAACGGTGTTATCCAAGAAGCTCTGGTAGAGACTATCGGTTGCTCGGGTATGACTCACTCGGCCGCCATGGCATCGGAGATTCTCCCCGGTAAGACCATCTTGGAAGCCTTGAATACCGACCTTGTTTGCGATGCCATCAACACGGCAATGCGCGAACTCTTCCTGCAAATCGTTTACGGTCGTACGCAGTCGGCCTTCTCGGAAGGCGGTCTGATGATCGGTGCCGGTCTCGAAGACCTCGGTAAGGGATTGCGCAGCCAGGTAGGTACGCTGTACGGTACGCTGGCCAAAGGTCCCCGTTACCTCGAAATGGCCGAAGGTTACATCAAGACGCTGGCTCTCGACGAAAACGATGAAATCTGCGGCTACGAATTTGTTCACATGGGCAAGTTCATGGACGAGGTGAAGAAAGGAACCGACGCCAACGAGGCTCTCAAAAAGGTAACCGGTACCTATGGTCGTTTCACCAAAGAGGCCGGTGCAGTGAAATATATAGATCCCCGTAACGAATAAAATAAGGAGGAAGAGACTATGATTAGAGAAGTGAAATTTGAAAGCCAAGACCGTCGTATCAAGCAAATTCTTGCTGCCTTGAACGCCAACGGAATCAAAGATATTGAAGAGGCCAACGCCATCTGCGAATCTTACGGACTCGATCCTTATAAAACTTGCGAGGAGACACAACCCATCTGCTTCGAGAACGCCAAATGGGCCTATGTAGTAGGTGCTGCCATCGCTTTGAAGAAAGGTTGCAAAAACGCTGCCGACGCTGCCGAAGCCATCGGTGTCGGTCTGCAATCGTTCTGTATCCCCGGTTCGGTAGCCGACGATCGTAAAGTAGGTCTCGGTCATGGTAACCTCGCTGCCCGTCTGCTCCGCGAAGAGACCAAATGCTTCGCCTTCCTGGCCGGTCACGAGTCGTTTGCCGCTGCCGAAGGTGCCATCAAAATTGCCGCCAAAGCCGACAAGGTACGTAAAGAGCCTCTGCGCTGTATCCTTAATGGTCTGGGCAAAGACGCCGCACAGATCATCTCGCGTATCAACGGTTTCACCTACGTACAGACTCAGTTCGACTACTATACGGGCGAATTGAAGGTAGTTCGTGAAATTCCCTACTCCAAGGGCGAACGCGCCAAAGTAAAATGCTATGGCGCCGACGATGTACGCGAAGGTGTAGCCATCATGTGGCACGAAGGTGTAGACGTATCGATCACGGGTAACTCGACGAACCCCACACGTTTCCAACACCCCGTAGCCGGTACGTATAAGAAAGAGTGCGTAGAGAGAGGCAAGAAATACTTCTCCGTGGCATCGGGTGGTGGTACGGGCCGTACCCTGCACCCCGACAACATGGCTGCCGGTCCCGCCTCGTACGGTATGACCGACACGATGGGTCGTATGCACAGCGACGCTCAGTTCGCCGGTTCTTCGTCGGTACCTGCCCACGTAGAGATGATGGGCTTCCTCGGTATCGGTAACAACCCCATGGTAGGTTGCACCGTAGCTTGCGCCGTAGACGTAGCTACCGCCCTGAACAAGTAATCGATAACACACTGTCGATATAACAAGCCCCGTGACTCCTGCGAGTCGCGGGGTTTTTTGTTTGTGCCCGGTCGTGAAGAATGTCCAGTTGGGGCTGCCAAAATGTCCATACCGGGAATCGGACAAGATTGCGCCAACGGCGAAAATACGGCATGACAGTGGCAGGGAAAAGACCGCCACAGTAGTGTTGAACGTGTTGGCAAAGTGTTTTGGCACGAGGTGGTACAATTTTTGTAGTACTTTCTGTGGTTTTGAAAACTGAATATTAAACTTAAAAAATATAGCATTATGATTTCACAGAAATTACAAGAAGCCATTAACGTACAGATTACGGCCGAGATGTGGTCGTCGAACCTTTATCTGTCGATGTCGTTCTATTTCAAGAAATTGGGATATGACGGATTTGCCAACTGGATGCGTAAACAATCGCAGGAAGAGTTGCAACACGCTTATGACTTGGCCGACTATATGGCTAAACGTGGTGGTGTAGCCAAAGTGGACAAAATCGATGTAGTTCCTCAGGAATGGGAGAACGTGCTCGATGCCTTTGAGAATGTATACCAACACGAGTGCCATGTTTCGTCGCTGATCGACGAATTGGTTAATGTGGCTTCGGCCGAGAAGGATAAAGCTACTCAGGATTTCCTCTGGGGCTATGTCCGCGAACAAGTTGAAGAAGAGGCTACTGCCTTGAATATCGTTGAAAAACTGAAACGTTGCAAAGACGAATCGGGTGTGCTCTTCCTGGACGACAAACTGGGCGAAAGAGAATAATCGGCAGAGGGGGGCGTTTCCTCCTTCCCTGTTGTGATTGAACTATAATACCCCGATAGAAACATGGTTCCTGTCGGGGTATTTTTTTGTTTCCTCAAAAGATGACGAATCATGAGAAAGTTACTTTGTCCGCAATGCAAGGTGTCGGCCCTGTATGTGAAGAATGCACGGGGCGAACGGCGGTCGGTCTATGTAACGGACGACTATCGGGTGGTGCCTCGTAACGAGGGGGAGAGCCTCGAAGGGTTCGACCTCGACACGGTCTATTGCATGGGCTGCTCGTGGAGCGGCTCGCCTCGCCGGTTGGTGCTGCGGTAGCATCGACAAGGAGTGGGGTGCAAAAAAATCCGGTTCTGCCGATGGGTGCAGTGCCGGATTTTTTTTATGGGTTGACGGTTGGGCTATCGGGGAAATGACAACTCGGGAATCTTCTCACGGTCGCCGGCGACAGCCAGGTAGAAGCGGTCGGGTATGAGGTACTGGCGGGCGGCGGCGAGCAGGTCGTCGGCCGTGAGCTGGCGCAGCGCCTCGTCCTGTCGGGCAAAGTAGTCGACGGTCAGTCCGTTGGCCGTGAGCGACAGGTAGTAGTCGGCGATGGAGAAGGGTGAGTCGAGGGTGCGCGCCATCTCGCCGCGCAGGTAGTTCTTGACCACTGTCAGTTCGTCGGCGGGGACAGCTTCGTTTCGCAGACGTGCTATCTCGGCAAACACCTCGTCGATGAGGGGTCGGGTGAACTCGGTACCCGTTTGGGTCGAGATGACCAGATAGCTCCCGTATCGCATGGCGGCGATGGTCGAGGCGATGCCGTAGGTATAGCCCTTCTCTTCGCGAATGTTCGACATGAGGCGGCTGCCGAAGTATCCGCCCAGTGTCGCGCAGAGCAGTTTGAGGGCAAAGAAGTCGGGGTGGTCGCGGTTGATGACCGGCAACCCGATGCGTATGCCCGATTGCAGGGCGTGCTCCTTGTGGGTGACGACGATGTGCTGCTCGGCCGGTTGCACCGGGTAGAGTGGGGTGGCTTGCGGCTCCCTGGCCGGTACTTGCCACGACGGGCCGAAGTGGCGTTCGAGGTTGTCGAGCAGGCGGTCGGTTATCTTGCCGGCGATGAAGATGCGGCAGTCGTCGGGGCGTATGTGCCGGCGGTGATAGGCTGCCAGGTCGGCCGGGGTAAGGACGGCGAGATGCGCCGGGGTAATGGTGCGGCCGTAGGGGTGATTCTCGCCAAACAGCATCGAGAGGAAGGTGTTGCCCGCCAGCACGTCGACCTTCTCGTTCTGCACGAGCAGTTGCTGTATGCGGCGTTCTTTCACCCGGTCGAATTCGGGCTGCGGGAATTCGGGCCGGGCGACGATGTCGGCCAGCAGCGACACGCAGGTGTCGAGGTGCCGGTTGAGGGTGTAGAGGGTCACATAAAGGTAGTGGCTCGATGCCGAGGTTTGCAGCCAGGCGCCGTGATAATCGAGTGCCTCGGCTATTGTCTCGGAACTCTTCCCGGCAGCCCCCTCTTTGAGCATGAGCAGGGTGAGTGCCGCCGTTCCCGGCAGCGTCTCGGCATAGTAGCCGCCGTCGAACATGAGGTCGATGCGGCACACCTCTTCGTCGCCCTGGTTGCAGGCAATCACTTCGATTCCGTTGGTGAGGCGATAGCGGTCGGGCCGGGGCAGTGACAGTGGGGGGAATGCTCCCACGGGTGGTGGCGTGATGCGGTCGAGCGTTTGGGTCATGGCAGTAACGAGATGGCTTTTTGCAAATCGGCAGGGGTATCGATACCGATGGTCTCCTGCGTGGTGATGCCCACCTTGACGGTGTAGCCGTTTTGCAGCCAGCGCAGCTGTTCGAGCGACTCGGCCAGTTCGAGCGACGATTGGGGCAGTCGGGTAATCTCGCCCAGCACGTCGGCCCGGTATCCATACATGCCGATGTGTTTGTAGTAAACGTGTTGCGAGAGCCATTGTTCGGGCTCCACGCCGCGCAGATAGGGAATAATCGAGCGACTGAAATAGAGTGCTTCGTGCCGTTCGTTCATCACCACTTTGGGCGAGTTGGGATTGGCCAGCGCCTCGTAACCCTCGGTAGCCTCGAAGGGGCGCACGAGGGTGGCAATCTGGGTCTGAGGCGAGTCGAAGCAGGCGATGAGGCTCTCGATTTGTTCGGGTTTGATGAAGGGTTCGTCGCCCTGAATATTGATGACTACCTCTTCGCCGCCTCCCAGGTTGGTGTAGGCCTCGAAGCAGCGGTCGGTCCCGCTGCGGTGACGGTCGGAGGTCATCACCACCTGTCCGCCGAACGACTGCACGGCGTTGAAGATACGCTCGTCGTCGGTGGCGACACACACGCGGTCGAGCACCTTGCAGGCCTGTTCGTAGACCCGCTGGATCATGTACTTCCCTTTCATGTCGGCCAGCGGTTTCCCGGGGAATCGGGTCGAAGCGTAACGGGCTGGAATGATACCGATGAATTTCATATCGACAGTTGTTTTATAGCGTTTTTGTTTGTTCCTGTTTCACCTCAATCACATAGAGTTGGGCGTTCTCATATTTGACCACTCGCACCGCGGCCCCCCGCTCGATGTAGCCGTGCAGGGCTACGGCGTCGAACTGAGTACCGTCGATGACCACTTTGCCTGCGGGGCGCAGAATGGTGGCAGCCTGCCCCGTGGCACCGATGAGTTGTTGCAACTCGGGCGGTACGCCGATGTAGCCCGCCTCCTTATCCTGGGCCGAGTGTAGGGCCAGTCGGCCGATGGGGCCTTTGCTGGTGAGCTTCTTGAAAAAGACGAGCAGCAATATTGCATAGATGATGATGCCCGAAACGACGGTAATCAGACCCTTGCCAATCTCGGCCGAGGGGACGAAATCGAAATTGAAGTTGACATTTCCCAGCAGTGCCAGCACGAGGGCGGCGAGTATGAGTATGAATCCCGAGATGCCGGCGATGCCGAAGCCCGGAATAACGAATATCTCGAAAATGAGCAGAATGACTCCCACGACAAAGATGAGAATCTCCCAGTTGGCCGCCAGCCCGTCGATGTAGAGCGGGGCGAAGTAGAGCACGGCGGCCGTGCAGGCGACAGCTGCGGGCAGCCCGATACCCGGGGTTTTCAACTCCATGAATATGCCGCCGAAGATGAGGGTGACCAAAAGGGCCTGCAAGGCGGGGTTGGTGAGGAATCCGGCAATCTCGTCGAAGAGCGAGGGCTCGAACTGTTGCAGCGTGTAGTGGTCGTAGTGCAGTTGCCGGGTTACGATTTCGTCGGCACTCTCGACCACCGCTTCGCAATAGCGATGGGCCACGGCCTCGCTGGCCGTGAGGGTGAGCACCTTGCCCGAGTCGCACAGGTGGGGTACCACGATGCGCTCGTCGACCATGGCCTCGGCAATGAGCGGGTCGCGGCGCCAGCGGCCGGTCGAGTCCTTGCCGTGGGCCTCGGCCGTGGCCCGCATGGTGGCCCGCATGTAGGACTGGTATTTGTCGGGCATGGCCGCCCCCGTCTCGTTGACCACCGTGGCGGCACCCATGCTGGCGCTGTTGCGCATGTAGATGCTGTCGCAGGCGATGGCGATGAGGGCTCCCGCCGAGGCGGCGTTGTTGTCGACAAAGGCGTAGACCGGCAGCGGGGCGTTGAGTATGGCCGTGCGCATGGAGTCGGCGTGAACCACTGTGCCCCCGTAGGTATTGAGCCTGAGAATGACGGCTTTGGCCCCCTGCTGCTGCGCCCGGTGGAGCCCGGTGCGCAGGTACCGCCAGGTAGTGCTTCCTATCTCCTTGTCTATATCTATCTGATAGATAGTGTCTTGTGCGTTTGCGGCACAGAGGCAGAAAAATAAAAGGATAAAAAAGAGCGGTTTACGAAACTTTTTCATGTACCCAAGTGTTTATTGTCAGGAAACAAAAATTAAAAGAGATAAGAAACATGTTACAAAGTAAATAAAAAATAACAATACCCGATATTATTGTGTTGTATTTTGCGAAAAGAGAATCTTTTTGAGCCTTCCGGAAAGCAGGTGTCGGTTCTGGGGACTTTGGGGAATATGGGAATTTCAGATAGTAGTAGTTTGATAGTAGATTTTCGATGAATTTTCGTAATACAAAGTAGTAGTATAACGAGTAAACAGGAATTACAAAAATCATCAGACGAATTATCAGAATATGAGCTCTCTAAAATTTCAAGACAGGTTGCTCGACTTGCAGGACAACCTGTTGAACTTTGCCTATATGCTCACTGCCAATCGGGAGGAGGCGAAAGACCTACTTCAAGATACGACTCTGAAAGCACTCGATAACGAAGATAAATACATCGACAACGTCAATTTCAAGGGCTGGGTCTTTACCATCATGCGCAATATCTTTATCAACAACTACCGCCGCGTGGTGCGCAACCAGACCATCATCGACCAGACCGAGGACCTGTATCACCTGAATCTGCCGCAGGACTCGGGCTTCACCTCGCCCGAGGGGTCGTATACCGTGAAGGAGATTACCAAGGCCATCAACAGTTTCGGCGAGGAGTATCGCGTCCCTTTTGCCATGCACGTGGCGGGGTACAAGTATCACGAGATTGCCGAGAAGATGGATTTGCCGCTGGGCACGGTCAAGAGCCGCATCTTTTTTGCCCGTCAGCGGTTGCAGGAGATTCTGAAAGACTATAAATAATCTGCCGGACGCATTTGTTATGGGTCAACCGCGGACCGACCGCGATGCAACGCTCCGACTCCCTTCCACCGGGTGGTCAGAGCGTTTTTTCTGTGAGGTAACGTGTAATCAGTTCGATGTTCCGTTGGGGGGCATATCGTTCGAGCAGTTTGACCCGTCGAGTCCGTTCGGCTGAGTCGAAGGGGGTGTTGAGGACTGTCTCGACCGCATGACTCAGGGCTTGCGGGGTGTCGGCCACGATGCAGGCCCGTTCGAGCTCCGTACCCACGAGCATCTTGCTGTTGACAATGCAGTGGCCGCCCGTGTAGAGGGCATGAAGCAGTTTCAGTTTCAGCCCGGTGGGCTGGAAGGTGACCAGCAGGTTGGCTGCCGCTTGTCGTATGAGCCGTTCCATCTCTTCGTCCGAGGGGTTGGCCACGAGTCGGGCACCGGGTGTGGCGGCGATGCGCTGGGCCAGCCGCGGGGCGGGATTCTTCCCGGCAAATATCCACGGCACTCCGGGTGTATTCGGTACCACTTGTTGCAGCAGGTAGTCGGCCGCCTCGATATTTTCCTCGACCGACAGGTTGCCGTGGTAGAGGATATACCCCTCGTGTCTGGTGAGGGGGGCTACCGTGTCGTGTGCCTGGAAGGCGGGGAGCCACAGCGTGGCGACCTGCGGATATTTCGAGGCGAAGTAGCAGCGGTCGCTTTCGGTAATGGCCAAGATGGCATCGGCATGCGTCAATATGCGTTCGTACCGTTTCAGCCGGGCCGCTTCGAGTCGGTAGTAGAGTCGTCGCCACCCCGTTGCCTGGCGGGCCAGTTGGGCGTAATATTCATGCTCGATATTGTGCATGCGCACCAGTTTGCAGCGTCCTGCCAGCCGGGGGTCGGCCAGGAAGGCACAGCAGTGTATTCCCTCGAAAAGGATAGGCGCGTCGTCGTCCAGCAGGTCGGTGAGCAGCTGTGAGGCATGCCGGCTGGCCACGATGTAGGGCTCGACCGAGAGTTGGCGCGTGAACGAGCGGTTGCGCGGGTAGTAATAGACCCGGTCGGCCACGGCGTCGAGTTGCGGTGCCCGTTGGCGGTCGTACCGGTAGGTGTGCAGATAGATTTCGTAACCGGCTGCCCGGAAGGCTTTGAGCTTGTAGTAAATATCGATTACGCCCCCGTAGTCGGGCGGGAAGGGTACTTGCAGCGATACCACATGAATGCGCAGGCGGGGAGCAGACTGAGGCATGGGGTGGTCAGAATTTGTATCCCAGTCCGATGGAGAGGTTGGCCTGGTGAAATTTGTCGATAAAGATATATTTGCCTTCGATGTGAAGGTCGAGCCGTCGCGAGAGATTCATCTCGAACCCGGCTCCGGCATTGATACCGAATTTGTTGACGGTGTTGGAGAGTTCTTTGTCGCTGGGCAAGACATTCCCCCGCCAGCTTTGAAAGGTAAGGCCGGCCAGCGGATAGAACGAGAAGCGGCCGGCAAAGGGGACGAGGTAGTGCACGTCGCCATTGATGTCAAGTTCGTAGCGGCCGTGGTTTGAAAAGGCATAATTGATCGAGGGGGCTACCCGCCAATGTTTGGATACGGGCAGATGTATGAAGATGCCGGCATGGACATTCTCGCTATCGAACAGGTAGCCCGTCGATACACCCAGACTTTTGGTGTTGTAGGATTGGGCTTGGGTCCCGTTGATGCAGAGGCATGCGGCTAATACGATGAGTCCTATTATTCGTTTCATTTTCCAAAGTTTGTGAGACAAATATACGGTATCTTTCTGGGAATGTGAAGGTCATAAAATCTTTTTTATATAGAATAGGGTTAAATAAAAAAAATTTTTCCAACGGTCCCGGTTGGCAGATTTCGGCCGGGGCAGCCTGGAAGAGGAGGCTTTGAAAAAAAAAGGTTAATAACTTGTTGGCAATAGGCGACATGTAGCCACATTCTTGGTAATTTTGTCACGGTTTTTAAGCGAAAGGTTATGAAAGGTAAAAATTCAGGTTTGTTTTTATTTATCCTGTTAGGCGCATTGACGGCCTTTGGACCGTTTGTCACCGACATGTATCTGCCCAGTCTGCCGTCGATGGTCGACTATTTCGGCACGCAGGCGTCAATGGTCCAACTGGGGCTTACTTCGAGCATGATTGGGCTGGCTCTGGGGCAACTCTTTTTCGGCCCGCTGAGCGACCGGTACGGACGTCGGTCACCGTTGCTGGCCGCTATGTTGCTCTTCATCGTTTCGACCGTCTGCTGTATATTTTCCAGCACAATCGAGAGTTTCATATTCTTCCGACTGATACAAGGGGTGGCCGGTGCCGGTGGAATCGTCGTGTCGCGTTCCATTGCTACCGACCTGTTTACCGGCCGTGAGTTGGCCAAGGCCATGGCCATCATCGGGGCTATCAATGGAGTAGCCCCCGTGGCCTCGCCCGTCCTGGGCGGATTCCTCACCGACTCGATTGGCTGGAAGGGGATCTTTGTCGTGCTGCTGGTTATCGGTATATTGCTTCTGTTGGCCAATCTGCGATTCAGAGAGTCGTTGCCGGTTGAGCGTCGCAAACGCGGTAGCCTGAAAAGTATGCTGGTCGGATTCGGTGTCGTGCTGCACAATCGCCGGTACGTCTGCTACGTCTTGCAGATGGGGTTTGCCATGGGTGTACTCTTCACCAATATCTCGTCGTCGCCCTTCATCATGCAACAGCACTACGGCTTCTCAGCTTTCGGGTTCAGCCTCTTCTTCGGAATCAACGCCCTGGCCATCGGGTTGGCTGCCGGGCTGTCGGTCAAGTTCAGCAATCCCGAGCACGCCATGTTTGCGGGCAGTGCCGGTATGACTCTCTTGTCGTTCATCGAGTTTGTAGCGTTGAGTTTGGGTTGTTCGTTTGTCATATATGAAGCCCTTCTCTTCCTGTTGCTCTTTGCTTTGGGGCTCACTTTTACGGCCAGTACGACTTTGGCCATGGATTGCGAGCGAGCTAATTCGGGCACGGCTTCGGCCTTGTTCGGTGCTGCCGGATTCGCCTTCGGTGGCGTTGTATCCCCCTTGGTCGGGTTGGGAAATATTCTCACCTCCACCGGCCTGCTCTTCCTGGTATGTTCGCTTTGTTCGTTAGGATTTGCCTTGCTGGCCCTGTCGCAAACTCATGCCAGTTTGTGGCACAGCTTCAAGGGTAGATTGCTCCCGATGGTGCGGATTGTACGCCGCACAAAATAAATACGGTTTGAACCATCATTGATAGATGCGATGCCACAGGAGTCTCCTGCTCTTGTGGCATCGTCCGTTTATGAGCGGTGAAAAAAGAGAGGGATAAAAAAGAAAAAGCTCGATAATCATTGATTATCGAGCTTTGTTTCAGTCGGGGTGACAAGATTCGAACTTGCGACCACACGCCCCCCAGACGCGTACTCTAAACCGGGCTGAGCTACACCCCGCTGATTTGGTGATGCAAAAGTAGGTCTATTTTTTAGAATGACAAAATTTTTAGGGATTTTTTTTGCGAGTTTTTTTATGCTTCGGGTTAAGTCCTTGCTGTTGAGTTGGTAAATTTTACAATTTGAACAGGTCGCGATAGAGGTCGAAGGCTATGAATATCTGCTCTTTGTCGGCATGCTGGTCGATGACGGGGTGACCGATTGCCTGCAAGAGGGTGAAATTGATGTGTCCGCCTTCGTTTTTCTTGTCGTGGGTCATCAGTTCATACAGGGTTTCGTAGTCTTTGCAGGTGATGGGATAGGCCCCGTAGTGAAGGTAGATGTAGTCGGCCAGGCGAGTGATGATGTCGCTGGGGAATTGCAGGTAGTGGTGCGCGAGCAGCAGTTCGCACACGAGTCCCCAGGCCACGGCATAGCCGTGAGGTATGGGTTTTCCCCGACGGTGCGACAGGCTTTCGAAGGCGTGGCCTACGGTATGCCCCAGATTGAGGGCTTTGCGTATACCCTTTTCGCAAGGGTCTTGGGTCACGATGCGTTGCTTGACTTGTACCGACTCTTCGAGCAGTTGGAGCAGACGTTCCCAGTCGGGTGCCGAGAGGTCGAAGTCGAGCAGGGCCCGGTAGCTGTCGGCACTGTCGATGAGGGCATGTTTCAGCATCTCGGCATAACCCGAGAGCAGCTCTTCGTGAGGCAGGGTGTGGAAGAAACGGGTGGAGATGATGACGGCATCGGCCGGGCGGAACGCCCCGATTTCGTTTTTCAACCCGTTGAAGTTGATTCCGGTTTTTCCGCCCACGGCGGCGTCGACGGCCCCGAGCAGCGTGGTAGGCAGGTTGACGAACCGAATGCCCCGTTTGAAGCAGGCGGCGGCAAATCCGCCCAGGTCGGTCACCATGCCTCCGCCCAGGTTCACGAGCAGCGACTTGCGGCTGGCCCCGTGGCGACTCAACTCGTCCCACACGTGGGCAAGTGCCTCCAACGTTTTGTGGGTGTCGCCGGCTTCGATGGTGATGACGCGGGCTGTGGGGATTTCGCCCGAAAGCAATGGCAGTGACATCGCTTGTGTATGGGTGTCGCAGAGGATAAACAGGTTGTCGGGGGCGAGGTTATTGATAACTTCGCCAAGGGCTTTGCCGGGCGTGGGGGTAAAAAGGACTTTTTGTAGCTCCATGCGGGTGAAAGGTTGATGGGTTATCGGGTTTGTTTGAACGATTCGATGAGGTGGTCGATATGCTCGGCAAAGTCGGGCATGGTGGGGTAGACCAGATTGGCTCCGGCATCGAGCAGGGCTTGGGCCGGAATGGGGCCGGTGTCGACGGCTACGGTGAATACCTGGGCGGCAGCTCCCGCGGTTACACCCAGCGGGGCGTTCTCGATAACGAAGGCTTCATGAGCTTTGACCCCGGCTTTGGTGAGCCCCATGAGGTAGGGCTCGGGGTTTGGCTTGCCTATTTTTACGTCGTAGGCCGTTACCCGATAGGCCGGCTCGAACACACCGGGATAGTCGTGGTCGAGGCGGTCAATCAGCGAGCTCTGTCCCGACCCGGTGACCAGCACGGGCCGTATGCCGTTGGCCACGAGCCGTTTCAGCATGCGGTCGGCTCCGGGCATGGGCGCGATGGGCGGCAGCTGATGAAAGTGCTCGACCTTGGTCTTATAGATTTCGGCACACTCTTCGTCGGTGAGGTGCCGGCCGAATTGTTTTTCAAACAGGTATCTGATGGTGCTGCTGCCGGTGCGTCCTTCGTACAGGTAGAACTCATCGCGCGAGCAGTGTATGCCCAGCGGGGTGAGCGTGCGGTACCAGGCTTCGACATGGTTTTTCATCGAGTCGTAAAGGACTCCGTCCATATCGATAAGGGCCGCTTTGGGGGTAATGCAAGTGACGTGATGGGCAGTCAGGTAATTTTTGATAGCTTCCTTTTCTTGCATGTTTATATATTGTATGACTCGTTTTTCCTTACAAAAGTAGAGTTTTTATATAATTTGTCAAATAGGTTTTTATCGAAAGCCGCGATTTACTTTTGATTATCAAAGAGCATTTACTATTTTTGTGAAAAATTAGTGTCGAATATGAAGAAAGTATTGAGGAACTGGATTCCGGCCTGTGCGCTTCTGGTGATGTTGAGCGGTTGTGGGGGCGGAGTTGCCGATGGCGATTATGCCGGTGCATTTAAGGAATATGTGAAATCGGAGTTAAAGGCTGGGACATGGGTCCTCTCGGCCGACGAAGGGTTGACCGCCGACCAGGTCGACTCGATTCAGGCCGAAGTGCTTCACGAAGTGACCATCGCCGACAGCATGCGGGCCGGCCGTCAGGAGGCCATCGACTCGTATGTCTCTACCGAGCAGCAGTTGAAGTATGACATGGAGGTGGCCGAGCACAATTACAAGCTCGACGAGAACAGTCAGTTTGCCCGTCGGGCCGATTATGCCCGCAAGTTGAACGAGGCCGTCCGTGCTCATGGCAACGACCGCAACTATGCTTCGCAAATCGAGGGGTACAGGCAGGCCATGGAGCGGCTGCCCAAGGACCATGATGCCTATGTGAAATTTGACAAGGAGCGCGACTTCTCCTATATCCGCAAGTATGAAGAGGCCAAAACGGCTTATGACCAGTTTGTGGCTGTCGGTATAGATGATTATATACAGTCGTATGCCACGTTGGCGCAATATGCCGGACGCGACACGACCGAGGTGCTGGGCATGGTAGCCCAAGTTGAGTTCATTACTCCCGACGGGCATCAGTCGGCCATTGTGCTGTTCAACGAGAAACCTACCTATGTGAAGGCTATCCTTACCGATTCGCAGGCTCTCGAAGACGACGATACGATGGGCGATGCTTCGGAGTATGAGGCCGAGTAACCGGGTTTTCGTCCGTGCTTTTCGGTGAAGCCATTATCGGGGTGCCGTTGAAATATTGATTTTATCTGATATGTAAAAGGGGAAAGGAGGTATCTTCTGTCCCCTTTTTTGAATTGCATTCATGCAGAAGCTGGATATGTGAACATAACCTTAATTTTATAGATTTATGAATTACAAAAGGAATCTGTCGCTTCTCTTGGGAGCGCTGTTGTCCACTTGTATTGCGTGGGCACAATACAATCCGGTGGCCAATGAGAAGGCCGTTGTCCGGTCGGGTAACATGCGTTTTACGGTACTGACCCCCGAGATGATACGAATCGAGTACAGTAGTAAACAACTTTTTGAGGACCGGGCTTCGTTTGTGGTTGTCAATCGCGATTTGCCGGTGCCGCATTTTACCCGCCAGGAGCGTGACGGCTATCTCTACATCACGACCGACAAGTTGCGGCTGCGTTATCGGTTGGGCTCCTATCCGCTGGACAACGACCCCTCCAATCCCAATTTGCAGATTGCACTCGATGTAAACGGGGTTGAAGAGGTGTGGTATCCCGGCAAGCCCGACCCCTGGAATCTAAAAGGTACCACCCGTACCCTCGACCAGGCCGACGGTGATGTGCGCGACTGGCTCGAAAACGGATTGCTCTCACGGTCGGGCTGGGCGGTTATCGACGAGCGGGAACCGCGAAAGGACGGCAGTTTGAGCCTGATGTTTGAGAAAGACCCCGAAGGGGGTATGGATTGGGTGGCCCAGCGTCGGGACCCTGACGGGGTAGATATCTATTTCCTGGGCTACGGGCATGACTATAAAAAGGCATTGGGCGATTTTACCCGGGTGGCCGGGAAGATGCCTTTGCCGCCGCTTGATGTATTTGGATACTGGTATTCCAAGTATCAACGTTATACCGAGCAGGACATGCGCGATATTGTGCATGAGATACGCTCGCGCGACATTCCTATGGATATTCTGGTCATCGATATGGATTGGCATCGCAACGGAAAGACCGGTGGCACGAACAATACCGAGTGGACCGGCTGGAGCTGGAACCGGGAGCTTTTCCCCGATCCCGCGGGCTTTATCGCCTGGTTGCACGCACAGCACCTGACCACAACGCTCAATCTGCACCCGGCCGACGGGGTATATCCCAAGGAGGATCATTACGGGGAGTTGTATGCCGACTTGTCCAAACGATACTCCGACATTACGGCCGACAGCCTCTCGAATGCCGACGGAACTATCCGTTGGAATATTGAGAACCGGGATTTTTATGAAGCCTTCTTCCAACACATTCTGAGGCCCCACGAAGAGATGGGGATAGATTTTTGGTGGCTCGACTGGCAGCAGTGGAAAATTGCACGCAATGAACCCAATCTGGGCAACACTTTTTGGCTGAACCACGTCTTTTTCAATGACAAGAAACAACAGGGGAAAAGCCGCCCCTTCATCTTCCACCGTTGGGGCGGGCTGGGTAATCACCGTTATCCCATCGGCTTTTCGGGCGATGCCTATGCCAATTTTGCTTCGCTGGCTTTCCAACCCTACTTTACGGCTACCGCTTCGAATGTGGGGTATGGTTATTGGAGCCACGACATCGGCGGGCATATGCAGAATGGAGCCAACGATGCCGAACTGTATTTGCGCTGGATTCAGTATGGGGTGTTCTCGCCCGTTTTGCGCACGCATGCAACCTCGTCGAGTCATATCGAACGACGCATCTGGAAATATGAGAATTTCGAGTTGATGCGCGATGCCATCGCTTTGCGGTATGCTCTTGTGCCCTACATCTACACGATGGCCCGTTGGGCCTACGATACGGGTATAAGTATATGCCGTCCCATGTACTACGACTATCCCGAGGCCGACGAGGCCTATCGTTATGAGGGGCAATACATGTTTGGCAACGATATTCTGGCGGCACCCATTACCGCATCGGACAAGGGCACGAACGTGAGTGAAAAAACGATATGGCTGCCCGAAGGTACGTGGTATGAGGTGATGACCGGCAAGCTGCTTGACGGCAACCGGGTGGTGACCCGCTCCTTTACCCGCGAACAGATTCCCTACTATTATCGCGAGGGGGCTATCGTGTCGCTCTATCCCCGCATCATGCACTTGAAGGAGCGTCCCGACACCCTTATCCTGCAATTTGCTCCGGGGAAATCGGGCGAATTTAACTTCTACGAAGATGCCGGCAACAGTGTCGATTATGAGACAGCTTGTACGTTTACCCGGATTACCCAGAAGAGCGAGAAGGGGAAAACGGTTTGTACCGTCTATCCGCGTACCGGGTCGTTCGAGGGTATGCCTCAGGCTCGGGCCTATCGGCTGGAACTGTTGGCCCGGGAGAAGGTTCCCTCAAAGGTGACGCTTGGCGACGGTACCGCTGTCGATTATGAATATGATGCCGCAGGTAGGAAGGTGGTCGTTTCGATACCGAGAACCGCATGCGACAAGAAACTGGTCGTTACCGTGCAGTGACGGAGTGACAATAGAATAAAAAGAGCCCGCCGGTTTCCCGGCGGGCTCTTTTTATTTGAGGTATGTAACTTACAAGAACTTACGATACAGGTATCAGAGACGGGCTTGGATAGCCTTGCTCTCCTCTTCGTATCCGGGTTTGTTGAGCAGGGCAAACATGTTGCGCTTGTAAGCCTCTACGCCCGGTTGGTTGAAGGGGTTCACGCCCAAGATGTAGCCGCTGATACCGCAGGCCTTCTCGAAGAAGTAGATGAGTTGACCCAGATAGGTCTCGTTGAGCTCGGGAACCACGATTTTGAGGTTGGGCACACCGCCGTCGACGTGGGCGATTTGCGTACCGAGTTCGGCCATCTTGTTCACCTCGTCCACACGTTTGCCGGCCAGGTAGTTGAGTCCGTCGAGGTTCTCCTGGTCCGAAGGAATCGTGACGGTGTGTTGCATCTGGGCTACCGAGAGCACGGTCTCGAAGATGATGCGCTCGCCCTCTTGAATCCATTGTCCCATCGAGTGGAGGTCGGTGGTGAAATCGACCGATGCGGGGAAGATACCCAGATGGTCTTTGCCTTCGCTCTCGCCGTAGAGTTGTTTCCACCACTCGGCAAAGTAGTGCAGCTTGGGGTTGAAGTTAACGAGAATCTCGATTTTCTTGCCGCTCTGGTAGAGGGCGTTGCGGGTAGCTGCATAGATGGCGGCAGGGTTCTGCTCGAAGGGAACCTCTTCGCCACAAGCCTTCTCCATGGCTACGGCACCGGCTACGAGGGCGCGGATATCGAACCCGGCGATGGCGATGGGCAGCAGACCTACGGGGGTGAGCACCGAGAAGCGGCCGCCTACGTTGTCGGCAATGACAAAGGTCTTGTAGCCCTCGGTGTCGGCCAGCTTGCGCAGGGCACCCTTGTGGGCGTCGGTTACGGCAACGATGCGGTGTTTGGCCTCCTCTTTGCCCACTTGGGCTTCGAGTTGCTCTTTGAGCAGACGGAAGGCGATGGCGGGCTCGGTGGTCGTTCCCGACTTGGAGATGACGACGATACCGAACGATTTGCCTTTCAGGAGGGTTTGCAATTCAAACAGGTAATCCTCGCCGATGTTTTGTCCGGCAAAGAGAACCACGGGGTTCTTATGTTCGTGGCGAAGGAACTCGAAGGAGTCGGAAAGGGCTTCGATTACGGCTTTGGCTCCCAGATAGCTACCGCCGATACCGATTACCACCACGATTTCGCAGCGGTCTCTCAGTTGTTTGGCAGCGGCTTCGAGGTCGGCCAGATGAGCTTCGCTGATTTCGGAGGGCAGATGCAGCCACCCCAAAAAGTCATTACCCTTGCCGGTACCTTTGTGCAGCATTTCGATACCGTTGTTGGCTTTGCCTTCGAGAGCGAAAACATCGCTCTTCGATACGGTGCCTAAGGCTTTTTCGATGTTCAATTCGATTGATTTCATTGTTTCGATTCTATTAGTTGTTTATAGAAATGTATCATATATTCGTTCGATGGCGTGACGGGGCAACACCTTTCTGTACAGTATATCATAAACGCATTGCAGGATAGGCATGTTCACGTGATAGCGCTCGTTTATTTCATACATGCATTTGGTGCCGAAATAGCCCTCGGCAATCATCTCCATCTCCATTTTGGCGGCGTTGACCGAGTAGCCTCGCCCAATCATGGAGCCGAAGTTGTGGTTGCGGCTGAACCGGGAGTAGGCGGTGACCAGCAGGTCGCCCAGATAGACCGAGTCGCTGATGTTGCGCTCGCAGGGCGCTGCCACCCGCAGGAAGCGGTCCATTTCGTTGAGGGCGTTGGAGACGAGCATGGCCTGGAAGTTGTCGCCGCTTTTCATGCCGTGGCAGATGCCGGCGGCAATGGCGTAGACGTTTTTGAGTACGGCCGAGTATTCGATGCCTCGCACGTCGGTCGACACGATGGTTTTCAACTTGGTGCTGTTGAGCGTGTTGGCCAGAGCGTGAGCCCGTTCCACCTCGGTGCAACCTACGGTCAGGTAGGAGAGGCGTTCGAGCGCCACCTCCTCGGCGTGGCAGGGGCCGCCAATGACGGCCAACTGCGACTCGGGCACGTGGTAAAACTCGTGCAGATACTCGGTGACCAGCATGTTTTCGTCGGGGACGATACCCTTGATGGCCGTCACCACGAATTTGCCGCTGATGTCGGTGGTGAGTTTTTTAAGGTGCTCCTTCATGTAGGGCGAGGGGGTCACCAGTACCAGCGTGTCGGCCGCCTCGGCAATCTCGTTGATGTCGGAGCTGAAATGAATGCGCGACGTGTCGAAGGCAATATCCGACAGGTACACGGGGTTGTGGCCGGTTTGCTTGAAATCGGCTATACGGTCGTCGCGCCGCATGTACCACAGGATATTGTCGGCGTTGTTCAGCACCAGTTTGGCCAATGCGGTGGCCCAACTGCCGCCCCCCATAATCGCTATTTTACCGGGAATGGTCATTACAGGATAGCGGGTTTGTGGGTTATTGTTTCGCGTTTTCTACCCAACCTTTTACCTCGTCGACCGTGGGGTTGGCCAGGTCGAGTTTGTATTTCTTGTTGATGCCGCAAATCTCCTGGTGCATCTTGTTGGGATTGGCCTCGGCCATATCGGCCACGGTCAGGTAACCGGCCTTTTGTATGGGGGCAACCCACGCTGCGGGTACACCCACGGCGGTATAGGCGGCCTCTTTGTCACGTTTTTGTACCTTCTCGGGACGCATCTGCGGGAAGAAGAGCACCTCCTGTATGGTGGTCTGTCCGGTCATGAGCATGACGAGACGGTCCATGCCGATACCCATTCCCGACGTGGGAGGCATGCCGTATTCGAGGGCGCGGATAAAGTCGTTGTCGATGAACATGGCTTCGTCGTCACCTTTCTCCGACAGGCGCAACTGCTCCTCGAAACGCAACCGCTGGTCGATGGGGTCGTTCAGCTCGGAGTAGGCGTTGCACAGCTCCTTGCCGTTGACCATAAGCTCGAAGCGCTCGGTCAGTTCGGGGTTGTTGCGGTGACGCTTGGTCAGCGGCGACATCTCGATGGGATAGTCGGTGATAAAGGTGGGTTGTATGTAGTGGCCTTCGCATTTCTCGCCGAAGATTTCGTCGATGATTTTGCCTTTGCCCATCGTCTCGTCGATTTCCACACCGATTTTTTTGCACACCTCTCTCAACTGCTCCTCGTTCATGCCGCTGATATCGATGCCGGTGTGCTCCTTGATGGAGTCGAGCATGGTGATGCGCTTGAATGGCGGCTTGAAGCTGATGACGTTGTCGCCTATCTTGATTTCGTCGGTGCCGTTCACGTCGATACAAATCTTCTCGAGCATCTTCTCGGTGAAGTCCATCATCCAGTTATAGTCCTTGTACGACACGTAAATCTCCATGCAGGTGAACTCGGGGTTGTGGGTGCGGTCCATACCTTCGTTGCGGAAGTTCTTGGAGAACTCGTATACCCCCTCGAAGCCGCCCACGATGAGGCGTTTGAGGTACAACTCGTCGGCAATACGCAGGTAGAGCGGAATGTCGAGGGCGTTGTGGTGGGTGATGAAGGGGCGGGCAGCGGCGCCACCGGGAATAGATTGCAGGATAGGGGTCTCCACTTCGAGGTAGCCGCGGGCGTTGAAGTACTCGCGCATCGAGTTGTAGACCTTGGTGCGTTTGATGAAGATATCTTTGACTCCCTCGTTAACTACCAGGTCGACGTAGCGTTGGCGGTAACGCAGTTCGGGGTCTTCAAACGAGTCGTAGGCCACGCCGTCCTTCATCTTGACGATGGGCAACGGACGCAGCGATTTGGAGAGAACCGTCAGCTCCTGGGCATGTACGGTGATTTCGCCCGTCTGGGTGCGGAACACGAAGCCGCGGATACCCACGAAGTCGCCGATGTCGAGCAACTTCTTGAATACCGTGTTGTACAACTCCTTGTCCTCGCCGGGGCAGAGGTCGTCGCGCGAGATGTATATCTGAATGCGGCCCACCGAGTCCTTCAACTCGATAAACGAGGCCTTGCCCATGATGCGTCGGCTCATGATACGGCCGGCGATACATACCTGACGAGGCTCTGCGGCATCGTCGACAAAATTATCTTTAATTTCCTGAGAATAAGCATTTACCGGATATTCGGCTGCGGGATAGGGCTCGATGCCCATTTTGCGCAACTCTTCAAGACTGTTGCGGCGAATGATCTCCTGTTCGCTCAGATCGAGAATATTCATAGACGTAAGTTTGTAAATTTTCGCAAAAATACAAAACTTTGGACGAAAACGGCTACGTTTGGCGTAAATTATTGTTATCGAACGATAAATCAGTGCGTTGTGTCGGTCGGAGGCTCTTCGTCGCTCTGCTGTTTGCCGGTCGGCTCGTCGGGGACGATGATGTCGTTCTTGCTCTTGAACCACTTGAAGATATTGATGCGCACGCGGCTTCCGTGCGCCTCGAAGTAGTTGTTGAAGCATGAGTTGATTTCGCAGCCGTAGACCACCAGCAGCACGATGGCCGGCAGTACCGGTATGCCGAAGGGGGTGCCGAACGCCTGCCCGAAACTGGTCGCCACCAGTATCCAGCAGATGTAGTCGATTACCTTGTTGATGCTGCGCCGCACGGCGCGGCTCTTGCGAATGACCTCGCCCCGGTAACGGGCTGCGTCGATACCGAATTTCAAATCGGCCAATACCAGGGCCAACGCGGCCAGCAGAAACCAGCGGATTGGGGAGACCATGTCGGCTGCCCAGGCCAGATAGGAGGCCAGCGTGCCGTTGATTACATTACGTTCGTTCATGTCGAAATTTGCATTTAGTGGTTTTGCTGCAAATTTCGCCTGTCACCCTCGCCCGGTTGTGGCGTGGTGATAAAAAGAGGAGGGGCTATGTGTCGTTCCGTATCGTCATGGCTACCGTGTTGTAATGCGGTATAACGGGTTTTCACCGCACCGGGTGCAGATTGGGGAGGGGTGCGGAAAAAGAAAAATCCTGCAAGGCTCTTCGGAGGGGACGCTTGCAGGATTGAATATAGGTGGTTGGTATGAGGCTACTGGGCACTGTTCTTTTTCAGCCATTCGAGGCGTCGCAGGTCGGGCAGGTGCTTTACCTTGAAGTGCTCGAAGGTAGCCCGGAATCCGTCGCCGTCGGGGCTGGCTCCCATGAGGCCCACTTGCACGGGAGTGTTGTCTTGCAGCCAGGCGTTGCGCATGAGGGTGTATTCCTCGTCGTCGAACGAGTAGAACACCTCGACGGCATCGAGGCGACGCACGACCTTAATCCAGATATAGGGCACGGCGCGGTCGAGCTTGATGACGCTCCAATCGGAGGTGTGGTGCGTGACGACGGTGCTGAGGTTGAATTTCCCGTCGACAAACTCGATACCGGCCTTGATGTAGTTTTCGTGGTCGATGCGCAGCATGATGCCGGCCTGGTCGAACCGGGCCTTGTAGTCGCCCGAGACTTTGACCTTCACCTCGAACTCACCGCCATAGGTGGCGTAGTAGAAGGGGGCGTCGTCGACGGTGAAGCCGTAGTGCGAGATGCGCCAGTAGTCGGTCTTGGGGGTTACAAACATGGAGAGGGTGTTGTCTTTGATTTCCCATTGTTCGGGCTCGTTGAACCATTGCATTTTTTCTAACGATTGAGCCATGCCCGGCACAACGGCCAGCAGCAGGGCGAGGGTTAACAAAATCGTGTGTTTCATTTGTGTATCGTCGATGTTGATGAATAACCATTCTTTTTTTACATTTGCAAATGTAGAGCGCTGAGGTTGAATATACAATAATTATAAATAACCATTTTACAGGTGGACATAGTCAATAAGCTGAATCGGATACTTTTGTCGCAGGACCGTGAGAAGGGTCGGTGCTATCTCGATGAGTTGGAGCGGTATAAGTCGGCCGCCCGCAGTTACAGTCTGGTGGAGGGGACGGTGTCGGTGCTGAGCGACATGCACGCCAACGAGAGTTATATCTATTATGGCCGTTTTGCCCGGGTACTGGGGCTGAAACCCCACGCGGGCGAGGGGGCGATAGAGTCGATTTGGGAGAAGAACATTCTGGATTTGATACCGCGTGAAGACCTGTATGGAAAATATTTGGAGGAGCTGCGCTTCTATAACTTCGTCAAACGTCTGCCCAGGAAGCAGCGCTCCGATTATTGCTGGGTGAGCAAGTTGCGCATGCGGACGGCCTCGGGCGACACGGTGTGGGCGTGCCACCGCCTGTTTTACGAGCCCGACCCCTTCAACAATACGCTGTGGCTGGCTCTGTGCTTGTATAGTCCGCTCTCTTTCGACTGGCCGGGCGGTGGTCGGGCTGTGGAGTTGGCCACGGGACAGGTGGTCGAACTGGGTTCGCGCAGCAACGGCAAAATATTGACCGACAGGGAGATTCAGGTACTTCGCTTTATTGATAAGGGGCTGATGAGCAAACAGATAGCCGACTCACTCTCGATAAGCGTGAACACGGTGAGCCGTCATCGTCAGGAGATATTGGCCAAGTTGCAGGTGAAAAACTCCATCGAGGCCTGTCGGGTAGCCCAGGATTTGGGACTGATTTGAGACCCTCCGTCCGGTTCTTTCGGCCTCTTTCCCCGTCTGTTTTTTGAATTTGTCCTCCCCCTCGGGAAACTACGGTTATGCCTGTTTCTCTTTGGGCAGGTAAGGCTCGATGTGCACGTTGATCTGCGTACGTTTGCCGAAGGCCGTTTTGAGGTTGTTCTCCACGTGGGTGGCGATGTCGTGCGCCTCGACAATCGACGAGTGCGGGTCGACCTTGATGTGCATGTCGATGATAAAGGTGTTGCCGTTTTTGCGGGTGCGCAGGTGGTGGAAGGTGATGACCCCGGGCGTGGCCTGTATCTTCTGTTCGATGTTGCGTTCAATCTCTTCGGGGAGCGACATTTCGAGCAGCTCCTGTATGCTGGGGCGGGCCAGCTTGTAGGCTACGCCGATGATGAAGATGCCCACGATGACCGAGGTGATGGGGTCGAGTATGCGCCAGCGTTCGCCCAGGAACATGGCTCCCGAGATACCGATGAGGGTACCTATCGACGAGAAGGCGTCCGAGCGGTGGTGCCAGCCATTGGCAATGACGGCGGGACTCTCGATTTTGCGCCCCACGATGATGGTGTACCAGTAGAGAATCTCCTTCACGACAATCGAGACGGCGGCCATGATGAGGGCCAGGTAGGTGGGCCGTTCGATTACCCGGCCGTTGAGCACCTCGTAGATTTTCACGCTACCCGAGTAGAAGATGCCGATGGCCACGATAAAGAGGGCAAAGCTGATGAGCATGGTGGCAAAGGTCTCGAACTTGCCGTGGCCGTAGGGGTGGTCGCTGTCTTCGTGCTTGGCCGATATCTTGATGAAAATGATGACGATAAAGTCGGTAATGAAATCTGACAGTGAGTGAATGCCGTCGGCAATCATGGCGCTGCTTCGGCCCACGACGCCGGCTATGATTTTGGCCGTCGAGAGCAGCAGGTTGGTGAAGAATCCCACCCAGGTAACCCGGGCCGCCTTTTTCTCCCGGGCCATGTCGGTGATTTGTTCCGTTTCGTTCATTGCAGTATGATAAAAACAATGCAAATATAGAGTCTTTTGTGTTAGGTTATATCGCTTTATGGTTTCGTGAACGTTAATTTATACCTGTTCTACATAGCGATTTGTCGGGCGATTGCAAGAAAAAGTGACGGCAACGTTTCATGGTTTGTCATATTTTGCTTATCTTTGGGTAAGATAGAGGGGGCGGCACGGTCAACCCCGGGCTGGTCAAATCTGGAAACGCTGTCTGTCCCGGTTGTCCCGGCCTTTGCCTCTCCTGTCTTGGATAAATCGAAGAGGAGCAAACATGCACATCGAATCGTTACATATACGCCGACAGTTAATCGAGCCCCATCGGGGAGCGCTGCTCGTGGCCGAGCCTTTCCTCGACGAGGGGTGCTTCCGCCGGGCGGTCATCTGTCTGGCCGAATATTCCGAGAAGGGAGCGGTGGGTTTTGTCCTCAACAGCCCCACACACTATCATCTGAATGAATTGCTCGAAGGGGTGGGCTCCATTCCTTCGATACCGGTCTATTGCGGCGGCCCGGTGGGTACCGACCATCTGTTTTTCCTGCACGACATCGCTTCGCTGCCCGGGGCGGTCGAGGTGGCTTCGGGCCTTTTTGCCAACGGTGATTTCGACATGCTGCTCGATTTCCTGCGCAGCGACGAGGGGGTGTGTCGTCATGTGAAATTCCTGATCGGGTATAGCGGCTGGTCGCCCGGGCAGCTCGACGGGGAGCTGCGGCAAGAGTCGTGGGCCGTCACCACCATGCAGTCGCCGGCCAGTTGCCTGGCCGCTACCGACGACCGCTTCTGGCGTGAGACGGTACGCAGCATGGGCGAGGGGTATCGGTTGTGGCTCAACTCGCCTCAGGAGCCGTCGCTCAATTAGTATTTTTCGTCGGGGTTTATTTTCTGGAATACGAGTGCATCGGTGTATCCCTGCGGCAGTTGTATCCAGTCGGTCAGATGTCCGCACTCGCAGAATCCACAGGAGAGGAAGAGGGCCAGGCTGGCCGTATTGCACGCCGCGATGTGCACATAGAGTTGGTGCAGGTGCAGGAAGTGGAAGGCATACTCCATGAAGGTTTCGAGGGTATCGCGTCCGAATCCCTGGCGGGTGTGGCTCGGGTCGACGAGCAGTCCGACGGCGGCCCGCCGGTTCACGGCATCGTAGTCGAAACAGTCGAGAATTCCGATGCTTTTCTTGGTCTCACGTTCCACAATCATCAGCCGCAGTTGCCCGTCGCGAGCAATGTCGGCACTGTAACTCTCGATGTAGCGTTTCATCAGATAGCGCGAGAAGGGAGCTATGGTGCAGCCAAACTCCCACAGCGACGAGTCGTTTTCCCAGCGGTAGAGGTCGTCCAGGTCTTCGGGTTCGATGGCCCGCAAAGCGATTTTTTTACCCGTGAGGTAGGTCATGAGCGTGTATAGATTTGTTGGGGTGAGATAATCACGTGGGCCCCCGGGTTGTAGATGAGGAACCGGTTGCGCTCGTGACATTGCTGTTGCAGGGTGGCGATGATGTCGCGGTAGGAGAGCCACCCCGAGTCGAGTACGATATAGCGCAGGGGCGAGTGCTTGTCGGGAGAGGGCAGCTCCCGAATCGATTGGAGGGCCGTGATGTGGGGTCGGCCGGGAATGAGTTCGGCCACCCGGTCAATCCGGTTGGTGAGGGCATACCATTCGCCCCGTTCCCGTTTCTCTCCGCTCTTCTTCCGCTTGAACGGATAGAGCAAGATGCGGTGGGCGGCCGCCAGCATGGCCCGGAAGAAGATGGAGAACTTCACCGCCAGGTAGTAGCCCTTGCTGTAATGGGGATAGTGTTTCTTGAAGAAGATGAGCATCGCCTCGTAGAATACCCGCACGTAGCGCAGGCTCCCCTTTTTGGTACTCTCGCCCTTGTAGTGAATGATGGGGGTGGGCAGGTAGTAGTTGTGGTATCCCGCCAGCACCAGCCGGTAGGAGAGGTCGATGTCCTCGCCATACATGAAGAAGGCCTCGTCGAGCAGTCCGCTCTTGTCGAGTGTTTCGCGCCGCATGCACATGAAGGCCCCCGACAGAATGTCGACGCGGTGGCACTCGTCGGGCGAGAGGTATTTCAGGTGGTAGCGTCCGAAGAGGGGCGAACGGGGAAAGAGCGAGGCCAGCCCGAATATCTTGCAGAACGACACCCAGGGCGAGGGGAACCCCCGTTTCGACTCGGGCAGGAAGCGGCCGTTGCCGTCGAGCATCTTCACCCCCACACCACCCGCGTCGGGGTGCGTGTCCAGGAAGAGGCACACCTCGTGCAACGTATCCTCAGCAATGACCGTGTCGGGGTTAAGCAGCAAGATGTATTGCCCCGTAGCCAGTTCCATCGCCTGGTTGTTGGCGCGGGCAAATCCCACATTCTCGGTGTTGGCGATAAACCGCACCTCAGGAAACCGGGGGGTGAGATAGTCGAGCGAATCGTCCTGCGAACAGTTGTCGACCACGAAAATCTCGGCCTCCATGGGGTAGAGCGTCAGCGCAGCCCGCACCGACCGGAGCGCCTGCTCCAAAAAGTGTTTCACCCGGTAGTTGACAATGATGATGCTGATTTTTAACACAATCCCGATACTCTTTATATATGTATAACGATATTTCCTTGAAAATAGTGTCTCTTTTATTATCCCTTGAAACTTTCGCTGAACAGCGTGCGGTTGAGAATCGAGCGCCCCAGCGTGATTTCGTCGGTATATTCCAGTTCGCCGCCCACCGATACCCCTCGGGCGATGATGGTAATCTTCACGTCGAAGGGGGCCAGTTTGCGGAAGATGTAGAAGTTGGTCGTGTCGCCCTCCATCGTCGGACTCAGCGCCAGAATCACCTCTTGGATACCGCCCGCCGCCACCCGGTCGACCAGGCTCTCGATTTCGAGGTCGGCCGGACCGATGCCGTCCATGGGCGAGATAACCCCGCCCAACACATGGTAGAGCCCGTGAAATTGCCGGGTATTCTCGACCACCATCACCTCCTTCACATTCTCGACCACACACACGGTCGTCGTGTCGCGCGAGGGGTCGCTGCAAATGGCGCAGGTGTCGGTGTCGGATATGTTGTGGCACACGTGGCAGTGCTTGATCTCCTTGCACAGCTTGATAATGGTGTTCCCGAATTTCTCGGCCTCGCCCTCCTCCTGACGCAACAGGTAGAGCACCAGCCTCAGCGCTGTCTTGCGGCCGATGCCCGGCAGCTTGGCAAATTCGCTCACCGCATTTTCAAGCAGAATCGAAGAATATTGTTGATCCATAGAATTATATCCCTTTCGTGGCTTCCGGACAGGTGCGGCACTTCCGCCTCTCCGCAAAGCCGTGGTGCAAAGATAGCGAAAGGTGAGCGCAGAAAAACAAGCTTGCTCGATTTTTATGCAGAGTCACTCCCTGTTTTTTACGGGAACAGAGAAAGAGCAGTTTCATCTTTTTACTGGACCCCACGTCGCAGCGCGGGGTGACGTGTACCGTACCCCGATGCGGTATCCGGGTTGAATTGTTTGGGAGCCGGAGTCTCTGTCGGTAAAGTGAGGTGGGGGAGTAGGAAATCCGAGAAAAAACTGTATATTTGTCCTCCCTGAAAATTTGAAAACAAGAGACCGATATGGAGATTAAAAACGCCAAGTTCGTCGTGAGCAGCAGTCGGGTGCAGGACTGTCCTTCGCACGTGTTGCCCGAGTATGCCTTTATCGGACGCTCCAACGTGGGTAAGTCGTCGCTTATCAACATGCTCACCCGTCGGAAGGGGCTGGCCATGACCTCGGCCACACCGGGTAAGACGATGCTTATCAACCACTTTCTCATCGATGACAGCTGGTATCTGGTCGACCTGCCCGGTTACGGATATGCCCGCCGGGGCAAGGAGAGCCGCGAGGCGTTGCGCAAGATGATCGAGGGGTATGCCCTTCGTCGTCACGAGCTTACCTGCCTCTTCGTGCTGCTCGACTGTCGTCACAAGCCACAGCAAATCGACCTCGACTTTATGGAGTGGCTCGGCGAGAACGGTGTGCCCTTTGCTATCGTCTTTACCAAGACCGACAAGGTGGGCCCCGTGGTGTTGCGCACGGCCATCGAGCACTACAAGAGTGTGTTGCACGAGACTTGGGAGGAGTTGCCCCCCATCTTCACCACCTCGTCGGAGCGGGGTACCGGCCGGGACGAACTGCTCGACTACATCGACCAGGTGAACCGGAGCTTGCGGGAGCAGCCTCGGGAGGCGTGAATCGGGGTCGTCGGCTCTTTTTCGGCAAGAGTTCTCTTGTTTCTCCCGATTTGATTCGTATCTTTGTATACCCAAGCAAAGATGCATTGTGGAGGCGGACGGCCGGGCAACCGGCGACGCCGCATTTAATAGAAAAGATTATGTGTGAGAAAGATAAATTTATGCAGGCGGCCATTGACTTGTCGCTCGATAACATCGACCACGGTGGCGGTCCCTTCGGCGCTGTCATTGTGAAGGAGGGTAAAATCATTGCCCGGGGAGCCAACCGGGTGACGGCCTCGAACGACCCGACGGCTCATGCCGAGGTCAATGCCATTCGTGAGGCGGCCCGCGTGCTGGGTACCTTCGACCTGAGCGGCTGTGAGATATACACCTCGTGCGAACCCTGTCCCATGTGTCTGGGTGCCATCTATTGGGCGCATCTCGACCGGGTCTACTATGGCAACACCAAGGCCGATGCCAAAGCCATCGGTTTCGACGATTCGTTTATCTACGACGAACTGGCCCTGCCGTTGGAGAAGCGTCACCTCACCATTCTCCCCCTCATGCGCGATCGGGCCATCAAGGCCTTCGAGAAGTGGGAGGATAAAAGCGATAAAATAGAGTACTGAAAAAGAATATGAAACCTGTCGGGGGTGCGTGGCACCTCCTTTTTTAATAATACAGCTATGGCAAATTGGTTTGAATGTAAAGTCAAGTATGATAAGATGCTGGAAAACGGCATGCAGAAAAAAGTAACGGAACCCTATCTCGTCGACGCCCTGTCGTTTACCGAGGCCGAGGCCCGCATCATCGAAGAGGTGTCGCCCTTCATTTCGGGTGAATTCTCGGTATCGGCCGTGAAACGGGCCAATTTCAGCGAACTCTTCTTTGACGAGACGGGCGACCGCTGGTACAAGTGCAAAATCAATTTCATCACCCTCGACGAGAAGAGCGGCATGGAGAAACGCACCCCTTCGTATATGCTCGTGCAGGCTGCCGACTTCGAGACGGCTCTCAAAAATCTGAACGCTGGCATGAAGGGCACGATGGCCGACTGGACCATTGTGTCGATTACCGAGACTCCGCTCATGGACGTCTATCCGTTTAACGCCGAAGGAAAGCCTCAGGAGGAGGACCGTCCGAAAGAATGAACGAGATAGCCCAACATATAGCCACCATACGACAAGAGCTGCCGAGCGGTACCCGCTTGGTGGCCGTGTCGAAATTCCACCCCGCCGAGGCCTTGATGGAGGCCTACGAGTCGGGGCAACGCATTTTCGGCGAGAGCCGGGTGCAAGAGCTCATGACCAAGTATGAAGCCTTGCCCAAAGACATCGAGTGGCACTTCATCGGTCACCTGCAAACCAACAAGGTGAAATACATCGTTCCCTTTATCACCTTGATTCATAGCGTCGACAGCGAGAAATTGCTCGCCGTGATCGACAGCGAGGCGGCCAAGTGCGGACGGGTAGTCGATTGCCTGCTCGAAATTCATGTGGCCAGCGAGGATAGCAAATATGGCTTTACCCCCGATTCGTGCCGCGAGTGGCTGAGCGGGAATCCGCTCGACCGCTATCCCCACGTGCGGGTGTGCGGCCTGATGGGTATGGCCTCGCTTACCGACGATGAGAGCCGCATCGACCGGGAGTTTGGCGCGTTGAAAAGTCTGTTTGACGAATTGAAGGCCTCGGGGCACGTCGATGCCCGAGCCTTTGTCGAGTTGTCGATGGGCATGTCGCACGACTACCGGCTGGCACTGCGTCACGGCACCACGCTGGTGCGCATAGGTACCTCGATATTCGGTGAGCGCAACTACTGATGCGACGCGGCACCGGTAGTGGTGCCGGCCGTGTCGACAGCTGTTTTTATGTTCAAGAACATATATTTATCGTGCCGACCGATAAATAATAAGCATTACCTTTGCCTTAATTTTAGTTTATCAGAAAACAGAAGGCACAAGTAAATAAATAACAGTCCATGAAATAGACACATCACATGTATCAATCGACTCGAATAGAAATATTTACATTCAAAATACATTAATTTAAATCTTATAAAATGACTACAAATCAGAAAAACAATGGGAAAATTATTGCGATTATCGCAATGATGTTTCTGTTTGCAATGATTGCTTTCGTAACCAATCTGGCGGCGCCGTTCGGACTCATCTGGGGTAACCAGTATTCGTGGGCCGGCATGATGGGTAACATGATGAACTTCCTGGCTTATCTGTTTATGGGTGTTCCCGCAGGTACGATGCTGGTGAAAATCGGTTACAAGAAGACTGCCCTTACGGCTATGGCCGTAGGTTTCGTAGGCCTCTTTATCCAGTATCTGTCGAGTATCATCGGTGCCGATACGGCGCTCTTCTCGGTGGGTGGACAAGAGGTGTATCTGAACCTGATTATCTATCTGCTGGGTGCCTTCATCTGCGGTTTCTGCGTGTGCATGCTTAACACCGTGGTAAACCCCATGCTGAACCTGCTCGGTGGCGGTGGCAACAAGGGTAACCAGTTGATTCAAACCGGTGGTACCCTCAACTCGTTGGCTGCCACGCTCACTCCGCTCTTCGTAGGTGTGCTCATCGGTTCGGTAACCGACAAGACTGCCATGAGCGACGTCACCCCGCTGCTGTTCATCGCCATGGCCGTATTTGCTGTGTCGTTCATCATCATCTCGGCCATCGCCATTCCCGAGCCCCACTTGGCCAAGAAGGGCGAACCCCAGGAGAAATTCGAGCACAGCCCGCTGGCCTTCCGCCACACGCTGTTGGGTGTGATTGCCATCTTCCTCTATGTAGGTATCGAGGTAGGTATCCCCGCTCAGTTGAACTTCTTCATGGCCGATACCAGTTCGAGAGGTGCCGGTATTTTGGTCAACGGAGCCGCCATCGGTGGTGCCATCGTGGCCATCTACTGGTTGTTGATGCTGGTAGGCCGTTTCCTGAGTAGCTTGATTAGCGGTAAGATTTCGACCCGCGCTCAGTTGATTGCCGTTTCGTCGGTAGCCATTGTACTCACCTTGATTGCCATCTTCACCCCGAAGACGGTCGGCTTCAACGTGCCTTCGTTTGTCTATGACCCGGTACAAAAGACCTCCGAGATTCTGGAAAATGCCGGTATTCCCGCTGCCGAAGCCGAGGCTTTCGTGGCCAATCCTACCGAAGAGTTCCTGTCGCAAAATGCAGCCGTGCTGGCCGAAGCCAAGATGACACCCGAGTCGGTGATGAAATCGCTCGAAACCCCCAAGGTTCCCCTGAGCGCCCTCTTCCTCGTGCTCTGCGGTCTGTGCACCTCGGTGATGTGGGGTGGTATCTTCAACCTCGCCGTCGAAGGCCTGGGCAAATACACCGCCAAGGCATCGGGTATCTTCATGATGATGGTTGTCGGTGGTGGCGTAATGCCCTTTATCCAGAACATGCTGTCGGGTAGCTTCGGTTATCTGGCCAGCTACTGGTTGGTTATCGCCATGTTGGCCTATCTGCTCTACTACGGTCTGATAGGTTGCAAGAATGTCAATACCGATATTCCCACGGAATAAATTCCTTACATTAAATAATTAGGAGAAAAGAGAGGGAAGCGAGGGCTTCTCTCTCTTTTTTCTTTGTGAACTTTTGTCCGTTTTTGTAGGTATATACTCGTGAATTGTATTATTTTTGTAAAAAAAATTCCATGAACGATACGAACTTGTTGAACAGAGCGGCCGACAATATCAGAATATTGACGGCGGCCATGGTTGAAAAGGCCAAATCGGGTCACCCGGGCGGTGCTATGGGTGGTGCCGATTTTACCAATGTGTTGTATTCCGAGTTTTTGGTATATGATCCCGAAGACCCGAAGTGGATTAATCGGGACCGCTTCTTCCTCGACCCGGGGCACATGTCGCCCATGCTGTACAGTGTGTTGGCCATGTCGGGCTTCTACACGATGGACGACCTCAAATCGTTCCGTCAGTGGGGCAGTATCACCCCCGGTCACCCCGAGTTCGATGTGATGCACGGCATCGAAAACACGTCGGGACCCTTGGGTCAGGGACACACGATGGCCGTAGGCGCCGCGATAGCCGAGCGTTTCATGGCTGCCCGTTTCGGCGAGTGGTGCAGTCACAAGATCTATGCGTTCATCTCCGACGGCGGTATTCAGGAAGAGATATCGCAGGGAGCTGGCCGGGTGGCCGGATTCCTGGGGTTGCACAACCTGATCATGTTCTACGACAGCAACGACGTGCAGCTCTCGACCGACACCGATGCCGTGACCGATGAGAATACGGCCGAGAAATATCGGGCCTGGAATTGGAATGTACTCGAAATCGACGGGTGCGACCCTGTGGCCATACGCGATGCACTGGCCTTGGCCAACCGCGAAACCGAGCGGCCCACGCTCATTATTGGCAAGACCATCATGGGGCGTGGCTGTGTGACGGCTACGGGCGAGAACTTTGAAGGAAAATACTCGACACACGGACAGCCGTTGAGCAAGTCGGGTGCCTCGTACGAAAAGACCATCGAACATCTGGGCGGTAGCGTCGAGAACCCCTTTGTCATCTTCCCCGAGGTGGCCGACCTCTATGCCCGTCGGGCCGAAGAACTGAAAAAAATCGTGGCCGAGCGCAAGGCCGTACAGGCTGCCTGGGAAAAAGAGAATCCCGAACTGGCTGCCGAGTTGCACGATTTCTATGCCGGCAAGTTACCCGCGCTCGATTTTGCCTCGATTGCCTATAAACCCAACGTGGCCACCCGTACGGCTTCGGCCAACGTGCTCTCCTATCTGGGCGAGCGGGTGAAGAACATGGTGGTATCGTCGGCCGATCTGGCCAACTCGGACAAGACCGAAGCCTTCCTGAAAAAGACAGGAGCTTTCTCCAAGGGCGATTTCAAGGGCGCTTTCCTGCACGCCGGTGTAGCCGAGTTGACGATGGCCTCGATTATGAACGGTATCCTGTTGCATGGTGGTATGCAGGCCGCCTGTGGCACCTTCTTCGTATTCTCGGACTATATGAAGCCCGCCGTGCGTATGGCGGCCCTCATGGAGTTGCCGGTAAAATATGTGTGGACACACGATGCCTTCCGCGTGGGCGAGGACGGTCCTACTCACGAACCGGTAGAGCAGGAGGCTCAGATACGGCTCATGGAGCAGTTGAAAAACCACAGTGGCAAGCATAGCGTGCTGGTATTGCGTCCGGCCGACAGTGCCGAGACTCTGGTGGCTTGGAAACTGGCCATGGAAAACAGCGATACCCCCACGGCTCTGATACTTTCGCGTCAGGACGTTCCCGACCTCCCTTCGGCTGCGGGCAACCGTTATGCCGATGCCTTGCAGTCGGCCAAAGGCGCTTATGTGCTGATGCGTGACGAGAATCCCGAGGTGGTGCTGGTGGCTAACGGTTCGGAAGTGTCGACACTGGTAGGCGCCCGTGAAATCCTGCACGAGCAGGGTGTACGGGTTCAGATTGTTTCGGTACCCTCCATCGGTCTCTTCTTTGATCAGCCCGATTCATATCGCGAGTCTGTAATCCCCTCGGAATTGCCTGTATTCGGATTGACGGCCGGTCTGCCCTCGACGCTTTCGCAGTTCGTAGGGTGTAAAGGCAAGGTTTATGGATTGGATCACTTCGGTTACTCGGCACCCTACAAGGTGCTCGACGAGAAACTGGGATTCACCCCCGATCATATTGCCGGCGAGATAAAGAAATTCTTAGGGAAATAAATAGTAGGATATTTATAAATTGACAGTAAAACCGACACTCTTTCTTATAGAGCGTCGGTTTTATTTTTATTTTAAATAAAATTTGTTGGACAGGTGAAAAAAACGACTACTTTTACACTCAGTTTTAATTGGGTCTATGAGGCGGTTTTTCGCTTGAATTGAAAGAGAGTAATCGCCGGTATTAAAGTGTAATTAAAAGCAAAGGAGTATGAAAAAGACTGTTTTTGCATTTTTTGTTGGTGTCGATGGGTTTGGCTATGCCCGCGACACTTGCAGCGGCTCCCGAGACGGAAGCCCAATCAGAGTCTTCCCAAGAGATTGTCTTGAACAGCTTTAAGGACAATTGGGCGATTTCATTGGAAGGAGGGGTTGATTTCAGTTTAGGACGTTTTGACAGCCATGCCGGTTTCGGGCAACGTATAGCACCCGTCTTCGGTCTTAATGTCGAGAAGTGGTTCTCGCCGGTTATCGGTTTGCGCCTGGGTGCCGATTATTATGGGACGAAAGGTGCGGCTCTTTGGGGACATGGTATTGGAGGTGAACGCTTTGATAATGGCTATTATAAACAGTCGTATGCCTTGATAACCCCGGCTCTCGATGTGATGGGCGATTTGGCCAGTCTCTTCTGCGGTTATCGCGAGCGGGTTTATACGCCTGTCCTGTATGTAGGAATGGGTCTCCCCGTAGGGGTATCGGGCGATGTGGCCAAAGGGGTCAACATGGACATGCGTGGCGGTTTGCTCAACCGCTTTCGGCTGAGTGATGCCTGGGCCATCAATCTCGATTTGCGTTTCGATGTGTGGGAGGCTTCGATTGCCGGTGAAGGGAATCACGGCAAGACCTTCTCGGCATTGGTTGGCGTTACCTATAAATTCAAGGACCGCGGCTGGAAGGCTCCCGTTGTGCCGGCAGTAGCACCGGTTGTGGGTAAATACAGTGATGACGAGGGCGATGCGCTGGTAGTTCAGTTGCGCGATGCCAACCGCAAGATTGCCAACCTTGAACAGCAGTTGGCCGAGTGCCGGAACCGTCCGGTCGAGAAGGTAACCGAAAAGCCTCTTCCTGTCGTTACCGTCTACTACAACATCAACAGTTCGACTTTGCAGCCCAAGGACAAGGTCGTGTTGAAAGCCGTGGCAAAAGCCATCAAGGCCAACGAGGGTAGGAAATATATTATCACCGGTTATGCCGACAGTGAAACCGGTACGGCCGCATTCAACGCCAAGTTGCGCAAGGCTCGTGCCGAGCAGGTCTACGACGCTCTGGTTTCCTATGGTGTAAGCCCCGACCAGTTGGAGCAGAAGACCAGCGATGCCAAGCTCGACCGCTTCGGCTCCTATGTGCTCGACCGGGCTGCTACCATAATACCGGCCGAGTGATATAAGTGAGCTAAAAAACAAAGGACGCCGCTATTCCGTAAGGGTAGCGGCGTCTTCTTTATCTGAGTTCTTTTTTTCTGCGAGGGTGAGAGACCGGTTATAGCTTTGAAAGAATGTTAAAATAGAAGGGAAAGTCTGTTGTCGGAGTATAAATTGTAAAGTCGGCTTGCCAAAAAGCGAGGCTTTTATTATCTTTGCCACCTGTTTAAGAGTGCAGCCGTGGAATCGTTTTATAGGACACACAAGTATCTTGTTGAGCATGTTGAGTCGCCGGTCAAGCGCGATTTGATGTATCAGATCAACAAAAACAGCCGTCTGGTGGGCATAAAGGGAAGCCGGGGAGTAGGCAAGACCACCTTCCTGTTGCAATATGCCAAGGAGAATTACGGCTTGGATAGATCGTGCCTGTACATCAATCTCAACAATCTCTATTTCACCGAGCATACTTTGCGGGAGTTTGCCGGGCGGTTCTACGAACAGGGCGGCCGGGTGCTGCTCATCGATCAGGTGTTCAAATATCCCGGGTGGTCCGAGGAGTTGAAATACTGTTACGACCACTTTCCCGAGTTGAAAATCATCTTCTCCGGTTCGTCGGTCATGCGGCTGAAAGAGGAGAATCCGGTGTTGGCCGGTCTGGTCGACTCGTACAATCTGCGTGGCTTCTCGTTCAGGGAGTATCTGAATCTGATGGCCTCGACCCAGTTCCCCTCCTATACCCTCGACGACATCATTGCCCACCACAAGTCGATAGCCCAGGAGATATGCAGTCGGGTCAATCCGCTCGACTATTTCCCCGGGTATCTGCATCACGGCTACTATCCCTTCTTCCTTGATAAAGCCAATTTCTCGGAGAATCTGGTCAAGAACATCAACATGATTATGGAGGTCGACATTCTGCTCATCAAGCAAATCGAGCTCTCCTATCTGCCCAAGGTGCGGCGGTTGATGTACCTGTTGTCGGTGCAGTCGCCGGCCCCTACCAACGTGAGCCAGTTGAGCAAGGACATACAGATATCGAGGGCGACGGTCATGAACTACATCAAGAGCTTGAAGGACGCCCGCCTCATCAACATGCTCTATCGCGACGGCGAGGAGTTCCCCAAGAAGCCGGCGATGGTCTACATGCACAACACCAACATCATCTACTCCAACCGTTCGGTGCAGGTCGATGCGCAGGCCGTTCGCGAAACCTTCTTCTACAACACGCTGCACAAGGACCACCGGTTGAACATGGGCAGCAAGAACGCCCAGTTCCTCGTCAATCGCGAGAAACTTTTCCGGGTGCAGGGCAGTGTGCCCCGCAGCCGCATCAACCCCAACTTCTACTACGCCATCGACGATTTGAAGGTGGGAAGCGACAACCTCATACCCTTGTGGTTGTTCGGATTTGTGTATTGATATAGATAGAAAACGAAAAACAATATTATTTACTTAATAACAGAAAAGATGAGTAAACAAAAAAAATTCTTAACCTGTGATGGTAACCAAGCCGCTGCACATATCTCGTATATGTTTTCCGAGGTGGCTGCCATCTATCCTATCACTCCCTCTTCGACGATGGCCGAGTATGTAGACGAATGGGCTGCTGCCGGACGTAAAAACATCTTTGGCGAGACCGTTCTCGTGCAGGAGATGCAGTCCGAGGGTGGTGCTGCCGGAGCCGTTCACGGTTCTTTGCAGGCCGGAGCCTTGACGACCACCTACACGGCATCGCAAGGCCTTTTGCTCATGATTCCCAACATGTACAAGATTGCCGGTGAGTTACTTCCCTGTGTGTTCCATGTATCGGCTCGTACGTTGGCCTCTCACTCGCTCTCCATCTTCGGTGACCATCAAGATGTGATGTCGACCCGTCAGACCGGATTCGCCATGTTGTGCGAAGGTTCGGTACAAGAGGTAATGGATTTGGCCGGTGTTGCCCACCTGTCGACCATTCGTTCGCGTGTACCTTTCGTCAACTTCTTCGACGGATTCCGTACCTCGCACGAGATTCAGAAAATCGAGGCCCTCGATAACGACGACCTGGCTCCGCTCATCGACCGGGAGGCCTTGGCCGAGTTCCGTGCCCGCGCTTTGAACCCCGAGAAACCGGTTATGCGCGGTATGGCCGAGAACCCCGATACCTTCTTCCAACACCGTGAGGCTTCCAACAAATTCTACGAGGCCGTACCTGCTATCGTGGAAGACTACATGCAGAAAATCAACGAAATCACAGGTCGTGACTATCACCTGTTCAACTACTACGGTGCCGAAGATGCCGACCGCGTAATCATCGCCATGGGTTCGGTAACCGAGGCCGCCCGCGAAGCCATCGACTACCTCATGGCCAAAGGCGAGAAGGTAGGTTTGGTAGCCGTTCACCTGTATCGTCCTTTCTCGGCCGAGCACTTCCTGTCCGTGATGCCCAAGACCGTAAAACGTGTGGCTGTTCTCGACCGTACCAAAGAGCCCGGCTCGAACGGCGAACCGCTCTATCTCGATGTCAAGGACGTATTCTACGGCAAGGCCGATGCCCCGCTTATCGTAGGCGGTCGCTACGGTTTGGCCTCGAAAGATACCACTCCCACGCAAATCCTCTCGGTATACGAGAACCTCGCTTTGCCTGAACCTAAAAATCACTTCACCATCGGTATCGTCGACGACGTTACCTTTACCTCGCTGCCCCCGAAAGAGGAGCTTGCCCTCGGTGGCGAAGGCATGTTCGAAGCCAAATTCTATGGCTTGGGTGCCGACGGTACGGTAGGTGCCAACAAGAACTCGGTAAAAATCATCGGCGACAACACCGACAAATATTGCCAGGCCTACTTCTCGTACGACTCGAAGAAATCGGGTGGTTTCACCTGCTCGCACCTGCGTTTCGGCGATACCCCCATTCGTTCGACCTACCTGGTAAATACGCCTAACTTCGTTGCCTGTCACGTTCAGGCCTACCTGCACATGTACGATGTATTGCGCGGTATCCGTCCGAACGGTACCTTCCTGCTCAATACCATCTGGACGGCCGACGAACTGGTAAAACACCTGCCCAACAACGTAAAACGCACGTTGGCCCAGAAGAACATCTCGTTCTATACCATCAACGCCACCAAGATTGCTCAGGAAATCGGGTTGGGCAACCGCACCAACACCATTCTGCAATCGGCCTTCTTCCGCATCACCGAGGTTATCCCCGTCGACCTGGCCATCGAGCAGATGAAGAAATTCATCGTGAAGTCGTATGGCAAGAAGGGTGAAGATGTGGTGAACAAGAACTACGCTGCCGTAGACCGTGGCGGTGAATACGAAAAAGTAGCCGTAGACCCCGCATGGGCCAACCTCCCCGACGACGAAGTCACAGAGAGCAAAGCTCCCGAATTTGTAGAGAAGGTAGTGAAAGTCATCAACGCACAGGCCGGCGACGACCTGCCCGTATCGGCCTTCTCGGGTATCGAGGACGGTACCTGGCCTGCCGGAACCGCCAAATACGAGAAACGCGGTGTATCGACCTTCGTGCCGGTATGGAACAACCAGAACTGTATCCAATGTAACAAATGTGCCTACGTTTGTCCTCACGCTTCGATTCGTCCCTTCGTACTCGACGAGAACGAACTCGCCGCATCGCCTTTCAAAGAGGGCGAGACGCTCGAAATGAAGGTGCCCGCCACGATGAAGGGCATGCACTTCCGCATGCAGGTCGATGTACTCGACTGTCTGGGTTGCGGCAACTGTGTCGATGTATGTCCGGGCAACAAGAACGGCAAGGCCCTTTCGATGGTCGACCTCGAAAGCCAGTTGAGCGAAGCTCCCCGCTGGGAATATTGCGCCGACCACGTGAAGAGCAAACAACACCTGGTAGACATCAAGTCGAATGTGAAGAACTCGCAGTTTGCTACCCCGCTGTTCGAATTCTCGGGCGCCTGCTCGGGTTGCGGTGAGACCCCGTATGTAAAACTCATTTCGCAACTCTTCGGCGACCGTGAAATGGTATCCAACGCCACAGGTTGTTCGTCAATCTATTCGGGCTCGATTCCTTCGACTCCCTATACCACCAACGAGAAAGGCAAAGGCGTAGCTTGGGCCAACTCGCTGTTCGAGGATTTCTGCGAATTCGGTCTGGGTATGACGCTCGCCGTAGAGAAGATGCGCGACCGTTTGGAGAAACTCATGAAACAGGCTATCGAAGGCGACGGCTGTCCCGCCGAAACGAAGGAGCTGTTTGCCGACTGGATTGCCAATCGGGAAGACACCGATCGCACCGTCGAGCTCGAAGCCAAGATTACTCCTATCGTGAAGGCCAACGCCGACAAGTGCGACATCTGCAAGGAGATTGCTTCGCTCAGCCAGTACCTCATCAAGAAATCACAATGGATTATCGGTGGTGACGGTGCTTCGTACGACATCGGTTTCGGCGGTCTCGACCACGTATTGGCATCGGGCAAGAATGTCAACATCTTGGTACTCGATACCGAGGTTTACTCCAACACCGGCGGTCAGGCTTCGAAGGCAACCCCGATGGGTGCTATTGCCAAGTTTGCCGCTTCGGGTAAACGTGTCCGCAAGAAAGACCTGGGTCTTATCGCTTCGACCTACGGCTATGTATATTGTGCACAAGTTGCCATGGGTGCCGACCAGGCTCAAACCTTGAAGGCTATCCGTGAAGCCGAGGCCTACAACGGACCTTCGATCATCATTGCCTATGCACCCTGTATCAACCACGGCTTGAAGGCCGGTATGGGTAAGGCTCAGGCCGAAGAGGCTGCTGCCGTAGCTTGCGGTTACTGGCACTTGTGGCGTTACAACCCCGAGTTGGAAGCCGAGGGCAAGAACCCCTTCACGCTCGACAGCAAAGAGCCTGACTGGTCGAAGTTCCAGGACTTCCTCAAAGGCGAGGTTCGTTTCGCTTCGGTAATGAAACAATATCCTGCCGAAGCTGCCGAGCTGTTCAAAGCTGCCGAAGACAATGCCAAATGGCGTTACAACAACTACCGTCGTCTGGCCAAACAGCAATGGGGCGTAGAACAGGAAGATTAAGACGCGCTCAGTTGGCCGTTTAATAGATAGAAGCCCGGGGCATTGGTCCCGGGCTTCTTTTATATGTCTGTACTGCTTAATAATGGTATCGTATTGAAAAAAGGATATTATATAAACAACTGTTAAAATATTTTTTGTTTTGTAGTAAAATTTTAGTATAATATTTGTATATTCGCACCAAGTTTCATATTTAATTCACATAGTATCATGAAGTTTACTAATTATGTACTGACCGCAGCCATGCTTTTGACAAGTTATACTGCGGCCTTCTCTCAGCCTTCTAGCTTTATTGAGTTTAATGGGACTGACCAGTATGCTGAGATTCCTTCGCACGAAGATTTTAATATCGAGGCGAATGAAAGTTTTTCGATTACCTGTTGGGTCAATCTTGATCAGTTGGTAGAAGGTCAAAACTCGCGGTTCGTTTCTCGCCGGTTGATGAATGAATCGACTCAAACTACTGGCTATGAAATGTGGGGTGCTAATAGCAGTACTCAGTTTTATGCTGTAAATACGCCTAAACCAAGTAGTGGTAATATTTATTCCAAATGGTGTACGGGAAGCTATACTGCTGGCTCTTGGGTACACTTGGCTATGGTGATTAACCGAGCTGATAACACGGTGACTATTTATCATGATGGCTCTCAAGGAGGACAGGAAACAAGTTCTGATCTCAGTTCGTGGACCGTGGTTAACAACAACAAAGTATATTTGGGGGGCGCTTACAGTGTGTCGGCTAATGGACTGATTAACTTGATGGACGGTAAGTTGGCCAATGTCCGCTTTTGGAGCAAGGCTTTGACCGCTGCCGAGGTAGCCGCCGATATGACTGCTACGGTCGGCCCGGATACTGAAGCCTTGATTGCAGCCTATGACTTTACCAATATTTCGGGCCTGACTGTTCCCGACATCAGCGGTCACGGTCACGATGCCACCCTTTCGGGTTTCGACCCTGTGGGTTCGGACGTTGCCATCTACTCGGCTACTACCAAAGCCGATACCAACTTTACCGGACGTGGAAATACCAACGAGATTGCCTCTTCGATGGCCGTTGCTATTACCGGACAAGAGGGTACCTATACTTTCGGTAACCTTTCGCTCGATTTGACCGGTACGACCAACGTGCAGGATATTACCGCTATCAAGGTATACATGACCAATCAAAATTCGTTTGATCCCCGCAAGGCCAGTGAAGCTGAACTTTTGGGAAGTTGTACCCCCACCGGCAACACCGTAGAGTGTACACTTACTGGCGAAAGCCCCGTAGGGACCAAGTATCTGTGGGTAACTTTCGATGTGGCCGAGACGGCTGCCGAGGGTAACCGCATCGCCATCAAGCCCACCATGCTCGACGAGAAAGCCGTGAGCAGCATAACCACGGGCAGCCGTGAAATTCTGTTGGGCCGTACACTGCTCTTCGCCCCGGGCGATTATAATTCGGTGGCCTATCGTATCCCCGGTATCATTACGGCTTGGGACGGTTCGCTTGTAGCTGTTACCGACAAACGGAAATATAACCAAGATGATATCCCCGAGGATATCGATATCGTGGTGCGCCGCAGTACCGACAAAGGTAAGACCTGGAGCGAGCCGGTAACCATGGCACAAGGTACGGGCCAGTATCATGGCTATGGCGACGCCGCTATCGTAAGGACCAATACCGAAAACGAATTGCTCTGTATCTTCATCGGTGGCAACGGACTGTTTGCCTCGACGACATCAAATCGTATCAGAACCTATATCTCGCGCAGTACCGATAACGGCCAATCGTGGAGTGCCCCCAAAGATATCACCGACCAGCTTTTCAGTGGCGAGCGTGCCTCGTGGACTGCTTCGTTCTGCGCTGCCGGTAATGGTTTGAAAACCCGTAGCGGTGTGCTGATGTTTGTGGCAGCCATGCGTCACGATTCGAGTAACACCCTTTACAATCATGTGGTTTACTCGAATGATAACGGTGAGACTTGGGATGTATCGAACTGCGCCATGGTAGGTGGTGACGAATCGAAAGTGGTAGAGCTGAACGATGGCCGCATCTTGATGAGTATCCGTCGCCAGTCGAAGGGTGCCCGCTACTACACGATTTCGGACAATGTGCCCACGACGACCGCGGCCGTTAGCTGGACTCAAAAGACAACCTCTACCGTAAGTGAGTGGGCCGAGATGGTTGAGCCCGCCTGCAACGGCGATATCGTAAGATACACCTCGACAAATGACGGCTACGATAAGGACCGTATCCTCCACACGTTGCCCAACGATGGTGTCAACCGGCAGAACCTCACCATGTTCCTGAGCTACGACGAAGGGCGTACATGGCCGGTGAAGAAGTCGATTTGTCCCACCGGAGCTGCCTATTCGTCGATTGCTATTCTCGAAGACGGTACGATAGGAGTCTATGCCGAGGAGAATTACAATACCGACAAGTATAGCCTCTATTTCTTGAATGTTTCGATCGACTGGCTCACCGACCATGCCGATACCTATGTCGCTCCTGGTGTTGAAGCCGTAGCAGCTCCCGTATTCTCGGTTCCTGCCGGCCATTATACCGAGGCTCAGACCTTGGAGATAACTACTGCCACCGAAGAGGCTCAAATCTACTATACACTCGACGGTACTACTCCTACGGCCAGCTCGACCCTCTATGAGGGTCCCATCACGTTGGATCAGACCGTAACGGTAAAAGCCATTGCCATGAAAGAGGGTATGTCGAACAGTGTGATGACCTCGGCCGAGTATACCTTCCTGACCGATTGGGAACAACCCACAGGAACGATTCACGAAGGCGAGGATCGTTATGTGACCTCGGCCACGACGACCGATGCCGTTGAGGATTTGAACTACACGCTTTCGTCCAAACCCTCGACCGTATTTATCGACACCCAGTCGGCCTTTACGGTAGAAGCCGGTCAGACCTTTACCCTGCGGGTACAGTGTACCGCGCAGATGATTTGGTGTCATGCCGTACTCTTTGCCGACTGGAACCGCGACTTCGATTTCGACGACGAGGGTGAGATGATCAAGCGAGTAGGTAAAGAGCCGTTTGAAGATAGCAGTCTGAATGCCAATGGCAATACCATGATGAAAGACTTCTCGGTCGAGATCGCCGTTCCTGCTGATGCCAAAGTTGCCGAGACTCGTTTGAGAATTCAGTTTACTGATGCCTGGCATAAGAAAGGCGAACAAGGCCATACCCACACCGCCATGGACAATATCGACAAGGGTGGTTGCTACGATTTCGTGATGAATATCGAGCCTTCCAGCGACCTGCCTTCGGGTATCGACGGTGATCGGACTGCACACACGATGGTTTATCCCACGCTCGTTACCGAGGGTGTAACCCTGTTTGCCACCGGTGACGGCGAAGCTCGCATCTTCGACTTGGCCGGTCGGTTGTTGAGCCGCGTCGAGGTGAGCGAAGGCGAAAACTACATCGATGCTACATCTCTCCCCGCCGGTTGCTTGATTATGGTTGTGGCTACGGACGAAGGCACCAAGAGCTTCCGCGTAGTGAAGAAATAAAAGGCCTCCGGCTGAGCCGGTAGACTGAACGATAAAAGAAGAGCCCCCAAAGCCATTTTACTTTGGGGGCTTTTTATGTCTGGAAACATTTTCCGTTTGAGGTCTCTCTCTCGTCTTCCTTGGAGCAACATTCCGCCTGTTTGGGGACGTTGCGTCTAGCCTTCTTTTGGGGTGTGGACGGTTAAAACTCGTCTTCCTGGTCACCGCCGAGCAACAAGTCTTTCAGCCGGTCACGGTCGAGAACGAGAATCTCCTTGGCGTTGTAGTCGATAATGCCGCTATCTTTCAGTTCGTCGAGAGTCGACAAGAAGACCGATCGCTGTACGCCGAAGAAAGAGTAGAGGTCTTTTTGCTTGCAGATGATGCGAATGTCGGTCGATTTCTGTTGGGTGAGGCTCAGCACCCAGAAAGCCAGCCGCTCTTTCAAGTCGTTCGACGAGAGTGCCGTGAAACTTTCAAGTGCCTTCTGCGACTTGCGGGAAAGGATATTCAACAGGTTGATAAGGAAAATAGGTTCCTCCTGCAACATCTGTACGACCGAAGCCTTCTCGATTTGCATGATTCCCACGGTGCCCGAAGCATACAGGTTGGCCGGGAAATAGGTGTCCCGACCGAACAGATGTTCGGGAGCCAATACATTGGGCGCCTGTATCTTTTCCGAAATTCTCATCTTCTCGTTTTGAGTAATCAGTTCCGACCGAATCTCTCCCGAGATCAGGAATTTCAGGTGATTACACTCTTCGCCGCTGGTAACAATCTTTTCGCCGTCGGGGTATTTGAGAAAATGGAATTTCATTTTTTCAATCAACTCCGATATTTTATTCCGGCTCACTCCCTGGAAGATAGGGAGCTGTAACAAAACATCATACATGCTGTCCATATGCTCTCTCGATTAGATTTTCAAAACTAACAATTTTTTTTTACTATGCTTCGTTAGAAATGCTAAAACATCTTCTTTGTTTAGAAAGTATTGATTTATTTTTTTTTCATTAACTTTGCCCCCGGCCGGAGAGCGGCTAGGATAAGTGATAAGGGCTTTTGATGCCCGATTGAAGAGGAAAATGTTACATGCCTAAACTATATGGAATATGGATATACTGTCGTTTAACTTTCAGGATTTTCTGAGTGCATTTATTATTTTGTTTGCGGTGATTGATATTACGGGTCTTACCCCGATTATTATCGACATGAAGCAAAAGGGTCACAATATCGTAGCCTGGAAAGCTGCTGTCTATTCGCTCATTACCTTCCTGGCCTTCCTCTTTATGGGAAACGTAATTCTCGAATTGTTTCAGGTCGATATTTCGTCGTTTGCCATCGCCGGTGCGTTGGTTATCTTTGTGATGGCCATCGAGATGCTGCTGGGAATCGAAATTTTCAGGAACGACGGTCCGGAGGGAGCGGCTTCGATTGTGCCCATCGTCTTTCCGCTTATTGCCGGTGCCGGCTCGTTTACCACCCTGCTCTCGTTGCGGGCGCTGTATGGGCTGGGCAGTATCTTGGCCGCACTGGTTCTCAATATCGTGGTGATTTATATTGTTATTCGCAATGTCCACATCTTGGAGCGCGTGTTGGGTAAGACGGGTGTATATGTTCTGCGCAAGTTTTTCGGTATTATTCTGTTGGCTCTTTCGGTGCGCATGTTCTTGCAGAATTTGGCCGTAGCGCTCGAATCGTTCTGATATACGATAGATTCCAACTTTTACCGTCGAGGCGGAGTGACACAACGGTCGCTCCGCCTCGACGTGTATTTTAAAATGTTATTCTGAATAGTGGAGTTGTAAAAAATGATAGCAAATAGACGGTATTTCATATTTTTTTTATTTTCTTTGCGTTTTAAGGATAAAGTTTAAATATTTTCTAATTCTTGTATCGAATATGATTTCGGTTATGGAGGGATTGAACTAAGAATTTAATTGGATTAGGTATGAAAAAGCTTTGTACTCTATTGGTGTTATGCAGCTTGGCCATGGGTATGAGTTGGGCTGCGGAGTCGACTTTGAAGCGAATTACGCCTGTGCAGTTGGCGCAGATGCGATTCAACTCGTTGCATGAAAAAGCCGAGGTGGCGGGGTTGAATCGGGAAGTGTTGCAGGGCGGACAATCGGTCGAATCGGACATCGTCGGGCAAGCCGTCCCGGCGTTGGAGGTGATTGCTCCCGTTCGGGTATCGGGTCGCGACTGGACTCGCCTGGACGTGAATGCTCCGCACGCTCTGGTATTGCGGAAAGAACGGCTCCGCATGAACCTGTCGCAAGGAGAGTATGATATTTCGTGGTACAGTGCGACTCAAAAAGAGTACGAGCTCACTACGTCTGCGCAAATGGCCGGTTTCTCGGCTTTGCTCTTGAATGGATATAATCTTGACAATTACGTGATTCGCTTGGGGGCCGATGTCGATTTGTCGGCTTACCGATGGACTCCTGTCGGTACAGAGAATTATCCGTTTAATGGAACTTTCGACGGACAGGGACACACCATCTCGGGCCTGAATGTCACCGCCGAAAAATATGCGGGGCTGTTTGGCTGTTTGAAGAATGCCGAGATTCGCAACGTGATGCTTGCAGCCGATTGCCAAATCGATGGCGAGTATGCCGGAGCTTTGGCCGGGAAGAGCAGTGGCGGAAGTGTGACGAACTGTGTTTCGGAGGCTTCGGTCGAAGGTTTCCAGTCGGGAGGTTTTATTGGAACCGCCGAGGGAACCCGGTTTGAGCTTTGTGTTGCTAACGGATCCGTTTCGAGACGAGACCAAGGGGGTTGGGAAGGCCTCTTCTCCGGTACTGCTGTCGAGGGCTTTACGGGATCGGACCAGTTGGTACAGCTGTCGGTATCGCCGCTCGAAGCTTATCCCGATAGTATGGAGATTTCGTTTAAGGCCTACCAGAACATGAATTTTATCATTGGAGGTAAGGTGAAAGATGATGGCCGGCTATATATTCCCATGGGACAACTCTTGGGAATATCGGACGAGTATTCATTGTATCTGATGGGCATTACCGGTACTTCGGCTTATTTTGACAAGGATTTTGTGGGAACTCTTTCGGACGACGGTTTTTCCATAACGATTTCCGCTCCTGATTCCGATGTCTTTTCGGTGGCCCTGATTCCGCAATCCGGTGAAAGTTGGCAGGCCATAGAGTATCTCATGCTTCCATTTACGCTTCAAAAGCAATCCAATGGTGAGAGCGGACCCTTTACCGGAAGTGGGGGTTTAGGTTGGAACCATTGTTATTATCGGATAGATTACAGTGCGGATCTGACCAATGTGACCGGTATGCCGCAATCGGCAAGTGATATGAAATCGTCCTTGCTGGTAGAGACCCTGAACGGCCATGTAGCCACACTGGGCGATATGACTCCTCAAATCTCCTATCAGTTGTGGAAAGTTGGCACTTCGTGCCCGGTGCTGAGCGAAGAGGTGTATAAGGCGGCATCGTGGGGAACCGAAAGTAATAACGATACCTCGTGGTATGATGCTAGTCAAAGTGAATTTGTATTGACAACCGCGGCGCAGTTGGCCGGACTTTCCCGATTGGTCGATGAAGGAGTAAACTTTCGGTATTGCACTGTACGATTAGGGGCCGATGTGGATTTGTCGGCCTTCCAGTGGGAACCTGTCGGTTCGATAGAGACTCCGTTCCGGGGCCTGTTTGATGGAGATGGACATACCATATCGGGATTACGTACCGGGCAAAATAACAGTCATGGCGGTCTGTTTGGCGTAGTGGAACTGGCCGATATTCGCAACCTTTATCTCGCCGATGATTGCGAGATATTCGGCTCGGTTGCCGGTTCGGTTGCCGGGCAGATGACCAATAGCTCTATCATGAACTGCCGCTCCGATGCTCAGGTGTCCGGGAATACGGCAGGCGGTTTGGCCGGGAACGCCATGGGGTCGTCGCTGTTGGCGTCGATTTTCAACGGACAGATTGTACAGCAGGACCTTTTGAGCGAGTGGGAAGGTCATTATTCGGCATCGGTTCTCTCGCCTTTCGTCGGAGAGGAAGAGATACTGTGGCCTGTCGATATAATTATTAGTTCATCTAGTCTGCCGAATGAGTATATACTCACGTGGTCGTCGAGCCGATACGAACTGACCTATACCCTGTCGGCTGTTCTCGGAACCGATGGTAATCTGCATATTCCTATGGGCCAGCAGGTTGGGACTTATTCCAGTACTTATGTAATTGTTTTGGAGAGTCTCGTTTCTGATGATGAGTTGGTCGCCAGCTTGTCGGAGGATAAGGAGCGGATAACATTTTCAACTTCTGGGGCGTATATTATGATGAGTTTGTATCAGGGAGCCGACAGATATACCTATTTCGATGGTGTACGCATGCCGTTCGATGCGACTCGACAGACTGAAAGCGGTGCTTCTTTGGGTGGTCTTGTGGGCAATATGAGTCAGACGCTGGTCGAAGGTAGTTTCTACCGGACAGGTTGTTTGCCGGCCGGTGTGGCCGATACCGAACAGGCCGTACCCGAATCCACTCTCCTTTCGCAATCGCAGGTTGATGCTTTGAATGCGAGTGTGGCCGAGATGGTGGCTGGCGATTTCTGGATAGAGTCGTTGCGACGGTGGACACTGGGAACCGATGGCCCCGTGTTGGGTACCGAGCAAGAGGTGAATGCCAACTGGTGGATATCGGAAGGCAACTATGATATTTCGTGGTACAACGAGTCGCAGAGCGAGTTCTCCCTCTCGACCCCGGCTCAACTGGCCGGTTTGGCCTATCTGGTCAAGAACGGAAATGATTTCCAGCGTAAAACCGTGTCGCTCGCTCAGGATATTGATTTGTCGGGGCATCTGTGGGTACCTATTGGCCTTGAAACGCGTAATGCCGAATTGATTTCTCGTTTTGGGGGAACGTTCGACGGCGGTGGCCATACGATTCACCACATGAATATCGATGTGACTGCTTATTCGTATGCCAGGGGAGCTCTGAATAGCCCGATTGGATTTTTTGGCAGCTCCAATGGGCTGATTCGCAATGTCGTATTGGACGATGACTGCTCTGTTCGACTGGTAGCTACCGGCGCCCAGCATTGTTATGTGGGAGGAATTTGTGGCCTGTTGAACAGTATGTATATCGATATTTGTCATAATTGGGCGTCGATAGAGGCTCATAGTGTTTATGGAGAGGTTTATGTCGGCGGTGTCTTGGGATTTGACAATAAGTTCAATATCATTTACAACTCGTCAAATCACGGGCGTATCACGGGCGAATCGGACTATGGGACTGCTGATGTGGCAGGAGTCGTGGGTGTAAACGGCTATGCTGTTAACCTGTACAATGCGGGTTCTATATCGGGTAAGGCCCCGACGGTTTATGTCGGAGGGGTGAGTGCTCAGTTCTCCCAGTTGTACAATGCCTATCACACCGGTTCGCTTTCGGCCGAGGGAATAAGCGTATCCGACCAACAGCCCGAGATTTTCATCTCTCCGCTGTCCGATAATTATGGTTCCAGTGTGGAGAACGGATACTACGATGTCGCTTGTGTGGCCGATACGACCGGGTTGAATGCTAAGGGTCTCGGTATGCAGGCCGATGAGATGAAGACGGACGATTTTGCCCGGTTGCTCACGGCGAATGCCTCGGCTATTATGAATGGTGATCCCTCATCGGCCACACTCTACTCGTGGAAAGTACAGGCGGGCGAGAATGGCGGTTTCCCGGTATTCGGTGAGGTCATAGAGTCGGGCGGCTGGTGGACTTCGGAGGGGAATTACGACATCTCGTGGTATGATGAGTCGCAAAGTGAATTTACCCTGTCGACCCCGGCTCAGCTGGCCGGTTTGGCTTATCTGTCCAAGACTGAATCCTTTGAAGGGAAGACAATTGTCTTGGATCGGGATATAGATCTGGCCGGGTTGAAATGGGAACCGATAGGTACGATAGGATCATTTATGGGAAACTTCGACGGTGGCGGTCATGAGATTCATAACCTTCATAGCGAAATTTCCTCTTCAACTACCGTGTATGTCGGACTTTTTGGAGGACTCTATCGGGCTCATGTGGCCCATGTCGTATTGGCCGACGATTGCACGGTGAAGGGGCCGACCTATGTAGGTGGAATTACCGGGCAAGCCTTGGAGTCGACGATTCGATCTTGTGTAAACTATGCCGAGGTAAGTGTAGAGTCGCCATACGGAATAGCCGGTGGTATTGTAGGAATATCTGTTTCCTCTGTGATTGATTTGTGTGAGAACCGGGGGACCGTGTCGGTAATGTTGCAGAATACAGGAGCCTATTCAAGCTATCAGGGTTATGTCGGTGGTATTGCAGGGTCTATTGTTAACAGTGAGTCGAGCCTTGCCTCGGTTATTATTAATTGTAGCAACCATGGCGAAATCGTAGCCGATGCTACGGTAAGTGATGCAGTCTCTTATATCGGTGCTATTTTAGCGAAAAACAGTAGCAGGACGCAATTGTTAAATTGCTACAATGTGGGCGGTGTCTCGCTTGCCGGTGTTGGATATGCCGGAGGCATAATGGGATTTAATTCTTCGTGGATACAAATTTCCAACTGTTATAACCTGGGATATGTTTTGGCCGATAGCGCATTCCCGATAGTGCCGGCGGCCGACATCGTGGAGAATAGCTATTATTGGTCGAGTTGTGTCGATCAAGACGGTTCTTATCAGGGATCCCCGATGAGTGAAGACGTGATGAAGACCACCGGTTTTGCCGCCCGGCTGAACAGCTGGTCCAATGCATATAATGCAGAAGAGCCGGAGTATGCAGCCATGTATTGGTTAGTTGATGCCAAGCAAAACGGTGGATTCCCCGTGTTTACCGATGTAGACCCCGGTTATTCGGCCGTCGAGGCCGCAGAGACAGGCGTGTGCATTTATCCTACGCTGGCGAGCAGTGTGCTTTATGTGAGCGGTGCCATCGAGCCGGTTTGTCTCTACAACCTGGCCGGACGCATCGAGTCGATTACGCAGCCCGTCGAAGGGGTGACGGTGGTCGACCTGTCGTCGCTGGCTCCCGGTATCTATATCGTGCGAACGGGCGAGCATGTGAGCCGTATAATCAAGCGGTAAAAAAATACACTCTTCTCCTGGTGAAAAGGTTCCGATTTCGGTCGGAACCTTTTTCATTTTATAACCGTTCTAAGGGGTTGATACAATGTTATTTGTGAATATATGTTTAAGAACATACCTTTTTCGGCAGAAAAATGTTTGCATTTTATTTCAGTATATGTTAAATTCGAGACAAATATAGATAATCCGCCTCGATTCTTCCTGTTTGGGCTTGTAGGCCGGGGTAGAGTTTGATTGCCATAAGGGAAGATTCCGGTTTTTGAAAAGAAATTGTAAGTGAAATATAATTGAGATATGAGCTATCTGAAATTTGACAAGAACCTGATGATAAACCTCGAATGGTCGCTGCCCAAGGAGATGCTGCGTACCAATAAGTCGGGGGCATATCATTGTACGACAATCGTCGATTGCAACACCCGCAAGCAGCATGGCTTGTTGGTTATCCCCATTCCCGAGTTGGATAAGGATAATCATGTGATGTTGTCGTCGTTGGACGAGACAGTTATTCAGCATGGTGCGGCGTTTAATCTGGGTTTGCACAAATACAAGGGTGACTGTTACAGCCCCAATGGGCACAAATACATTCGGGAGTTTAATTGTGAGTCGGTCCCTCAAACGATGTACCGTGTGGGGGGTGTAATCCTAACCAAGGAGAAAGTGTTTGTTTCGCACGAGAACCGTATATTAATCAAATATACGCTTGTCGATGCCCACTCCCCGACGATTTTGCAATTCCGTCCGTTCCTCGCTTTTCGCAACGCCAACGATTTGTGTGTGGAGAATTACGTGCTCGACCAGCGATACGAAGAGGTGCCTAACGGCATCAGTTGCTGCCTGTATCAGGGCTATCCGAGGCTTTACATGCAGTTGAACAAGGAGCCCAAGTTTGTCTTCGATCCTCACTGGTACAAGGGTATAGAGTATATCAAGGACCAGGAGCGGGGCTATCCCTATCAGGAAGACCTCTACGTGCCGGGCTATTTCGAGGTGCCTATCAAGAAAGGTGAGAGCATTATCTTCTCGGCCGGAACGGTTGAAGCCAAGCCGCGTTCGATGACTCGCCTGTATGATGAAGAGCTGGCCAACCGTCATCTGTGTCGTTCCAGTTTCTACAACTGTTTGAAAAATTCGGCACAGCAGTTCTATTTCAAACAAAAGAAGGGGCACTACCTGTTGGCGGGTTATCCCTGGTTCAGAGTGCGGGCTCGCGACCAGTTCATAGCCCTGCCGGGTTGTACGTTGGCTATCGGCGATGACCAGACTTTTGAAGATGTGATGAATTCGTCGGAGAAGGCTTTGCGACAGTTCATGACGACCGGGGAGCTCGACGAAAATATAGGCGAACTCGACTTGCCCGATATCCCGTTGTGGGCCATCTGGACGGTTTATCACTATGCCAAGGAGAAAGGTATGGAGGCGTGCCGCGACAAATACGGCCGCTTCGTGTGCGATATTCTCGACTACATCATCAAAGGCAAGCACCCCAATCTGTTCCTGCACGACAACGGATTGCTCTACTCCAATGGCAAGGACCGTGTAATTTCGTGGATGAATGCCGTAGTCGACGGTCGGCCGGTAAATCCGCGAAGCGGTTATCTGGTGGAGTTTAATGCTCTGTGGTACAATGCTCTGAAATTTGCCGCGACCCTCTTTGCCGAGGATAAGGAACTGGCGTCGAAGGTCGAACAGTGGAATGCCATTGCCGACAAGGCCGGGGAGGCGTTTGTCAATACCTTCCTGAACGACTATGGTTATCTGATTGACTATGTTGACGGTTCGATGTCGGATTGGAGTGTGCGTCCCAACATGCTGGTAGCGCTTTCGCTCGACTATTCGCCGCTCGACAAGCGCCAGCGCAAGCGGGCCCTCGAAGTGGTTACACGCGAACTGCTCACTCCCAAGGGAATACGTACCCTCAGTCCCAAGAGTTATGGCTATAACCCTACCTATGTGGGGTCGCAGACCGAACGGGAGTATGCCTATCACCAAGGTCCGGCACGTCCATGGTTGATGGGAGCCTATGCCGATGCCTATCTCAAAGTGTTCGGTATCAGTGGAGTGTCGTTCCTGGAACGCATGCTGATAGGCTTTGAGGACGAAATGTCGCAGACCTGCATCGGCTCCATCTCCGAGTTGTTCGACGGCAATCCGCCGTTTGCCGGTCGGGGAGCCATCAGCTATGCCGCCAATGTCGGTGAAATCCTGAGAGTGTTGAAGTTATTGAAAAAGTATAATATGTAAAGCCTAAATTCCTATATCTATGAAAGCGCTTATGTTTGGTTGGGAATTTCCCCCTCATATCCTGGGTGGTTTGGGCACGGCCAGTTATGGCCTCACCAAAGGCATGGCCGAGTGTGGTGGCATTGAAATCACCTTTGTCATACCGAAACCCTATGGCGATGAGGATAAAACTTTTGCCCATATAATCGGGGCCGCCAATACCCCCGTAGCCTGGCGAGACGTCAGTTGGGACTATGTGCAGCAGCGGTATGGCTACTGCATGGATCCCCAGGAGTATTTCGACCTTCGCAGTCATATCTATGCAGATTTTAATTATCTGAAAACAAATGACCTGGGGTGTATCGAGTTCTCGGGACGCTATCCCGACAATCTCATGGAAGAGATAAACAACTATTCTATCGTGGCCGGTGTGATTGCCCGCACCGAGCAGTTTGATATCATTCACTCGCACGACTGGCTCACTTATCCGGCCGGCATCCATGCCAAGCAGGTGAGCGGGAAGCCGCTGGTGATTCATGTGCATGCGACCGACTTTGACCGCAGCCGTGGTAATGTGAACCCCACGGTCTACAATATCGAGCGCGACGGCATGTTGCACGCCGACCACATCATCACGGTGAGCAACCTCACGCGGCAGACCGTCATCGATAAGTATCACATCGACCCGGCCAAGGTGACGACGGTGCACAATGCCGTTGAGCCGCTGAGCGACGAAATCAAGTCGATTGTGATGCCGCATAATCCCAAGGAGAAGGTGGTCACCTTCCTGGGACGTATCACCATGCAGAAGGGGCCCGAGTATTTTGTTGAAGCCGCCGCCCGTGTATTGCGCAAGACCAACAACGTGCGGTTTGTCATGGCCGGTAACGGCGACATGATGAACAAGATGATCATGCTGTCGGCCCAACGCAATATCTCGGATCGTTTCCACTTTACCGGATTCCTGCGGGGGCGTCAGGTCTACGAGATGTTAAAGGCGAGCGACGTGTATGTGATGCCCTCGGTATCCGAGCCCTTCGGTATCTCGCCGCTCGAAGCCATGCAGGTAGGAGTACCCTCGATTATTTCGAAGCAGTCGGGGTGTGCCGAGATTTTGACCAATGTTATCAAAATCGACTATTGGGACATCGATGCCATGGCCGATGCCATCTATTCGATTATTACCTATCCCGCCATCTATAAGCAGTTGCGCGAAGAGGGCGAGCATGAGGTGAATGAGATTAAATGGAAATATGCCGGCCAAAAGGTGCTCGACATCTACCACAATGTGCTGCGCAATTATAATTAATGAAAAAACACAACCTTATATGAAAACAATTTGTTTCTATTTTCAGATTCATCAACCGTTTCGCCTGAAACGCTATCGTTTCTTTGATATCGGTAACGACCACTACTATTACGACGACTTTACCAACGACGATATCATCACCCGTATTGCCCAGCGGTCCTATTTGCCCGCCAATGCCACGTTGCTCGAGATGATCAAGAATGCCAACGGCAAGTTCAAGGTAGCCTTCTCTATTTCGGGCGTAGCTCTCGAACAGCTCGAAATCTATGTACCCGAGTTTATCGACAGTATGAAAGAGCTGGTTAAGACCGATTGCGTGGAGATTCTCTCCGAGACCTATGCCCACTCGTTGGCCTCATTGAGTGACCCCGAGGAGTTTAGACTTCAAGTGAAACAACACGACGAAAAGATTGAGCAACTCTTTGGGGTGAAGCCCAAGGTATTCCGTAATACCGAGTTGATATTCTCCGACGACATCGCCTCGATGATCGCCTCGATGGGATTCAAGGGTGCTATTACCGAAGGAGCCAAGCACATACTGGGTTGGAAGAGTCCCAACTACCTCTACTGCTCGGCTGCGGCTCCCAAACTGAAATTGCTGTTGAAGAACTACAAGATGAGCGACGATATTTCGTTCCGCTTCTCCAACTACGAGTGGAGCGACTATCCCCTCACGGCCGACAAGTTTATCTCCTGGATCAAGAACGCTCCGGCCGAAGAGCCCATTGTCAACCTCTTCATGAACTACGAAACGCTGGGTGAGTTGCAACCGCGCGAGTCGGGTATCTTTGAGTTCATGAAAGCCCTGCCGCGCTTTGCCGAGCAGGAGGGCATAGGCTTCTGCACGCCTACCGAGGCCATCAGCAAACTCAAACCGGTCGATGCCCTGTCGGTACCCTATCCCATGTCGTGGGCCGATGAGGCACGCGATACCAGTGCCTGGTTGGGTAATACGCTGCAAAACGAGGCATTCGGCAAGCTCTATTCGGTGGCCGAGCGGGTGCGCCTGTGTGACGACCGCCGGTTGAAACAGGACTGGAACTATCTGCAAGCCAGCGACCACTTCTACTACATGTGCACCAAGTACCTCTCCGACGGAGCCGTGCATAGCCATTACAGCCCCTATGACAGTCCTTATGAGGCTTTTACCAACTACATGAATGTGTTGAGCGACTTTATCGTGCGCGTTGAGGCTCAATACCCCGAGTCGATTGAAAACGAGGAGTTGAATGCCCTGCTCACCACCATCAAGAACCAGGCCTCGGAGATAGAGATGTTGCAGAAAGAGTTGAAGTCGGCTCGCACCGAGCGCCACTCCAAGCGGGCCGAGGCCAAGAAGGAGAAGGAGGCCAAAGCCGAAGCTCCCAAGAAACCGGCAGAGAAGAAAGCGTGACACCTGGCCGGTGTGACGTGTGCCGGTAGCACACGGGTGACCTCCGGGCCGTTTATGGCTTTTTAGGCAAAATTAGAACAAACAATTTCGCCGATTCGCACACAATCTGTATATTCGTACCACGCCGTCCCCCTGATGTCGGGCGGCGTGGTAAAATTTTTAGCAATATGAAACATTTCCCAGAGTCAGAATTTATTATCAATGCCGATGGCAGTGTCTTCCATCTGCATTTGCTTCCCGAGCAGTTGAGAGACAAGGTAATCTTGGTAGGTGACCCCGGTCGGGTCGATTTGGTCGCTTCGTTTTTCGACACCCGCGATTTCGAGGTTTCGAGCCGGGAGTTTCATACCATAGGCGGAACCTATAAAGGCAAGCCGGTGATGTGCCTCTCGCATGGTATCGGTACCGACAACATCGATATTGTGGTCAACGAACTCGATGCCCTGGCCAATATCGACTTTGCCACCCGTTACGAGAAACCCCAGTTCCGCCAGTTGACCCTTGTGCGGGTAGGAACCTCGGGCGGTTTGCAACCCCATGTTCCCATCGGTACGCCGGTCATTGCCGAGAAGGCTATCGGGTTTGACGGGGTACTCAATTTCTATGCCGGGCGCAACGAGATTTGCGACCTCGACTTTGAAAAGGCCTTCTGCGAGTCGGTCAAGTGGAACCCGCTGTGGGCTGCTCCCTATGTGGTCGACAGCGACCCCGAACTGGTGGCCCGTATCGGAGGCGACGACATGGTGCGGGGTGTGACTATCTCGGCCAATGGTTTCTATGGCCCGCAGGGACGTGAGTTGCGTCTGCCGCTGGCCGACCCCGATTTGAACAAGAAAATCGAGGCTTTCAAGTATGGCCGCTACGTCGTGACCAACTACGAGATGGAGAGCTCGGCTTTGGCCGGCTTGTCGAAGCTGATGGGGCACAAGGCCATGACCGTGTGCAGCATCATTGCCAACCGGGTGGCACACCATGCCAATCCCAATTACAAGACTGCCGTGTCGGATTTGATTCAGACCGTATTGGAACGCATATAAGGAGTAATACTCCCGATAGAATAACCGAGCCGCGATTATCTTTTGATAGCCGCGGCTTGGTTATTGGAAGGGGCTTTGGTGAAAAATAAGGTCTATTTTGACAGATAGCGTCCGATAAAAGAAAGGAATGTGTAAAAAATCGTTATCTTTGAAGCGCGGGATAAACCGTATATGATATAGTGCTAAGATAGGCAAACCTTTTAATCGAATATATACGATGACCAGTTTAAGAAAAATTTCGGGAGTATTGCTGTGCCTGAGTGCATTGCTCTCTTTTACTTCGTGCAGCGAGTTGATGGACGAACTTTTTGGGGGAGACGACGAGCCCATACAGTACAACTATTCGACAGCCCTTGCCGGTAAATGGCGGGTAGTGAGCGCAGGCAGTATTCGTAGCGTGTCGGGCGAAGTGGAGAGTGTCGAAGCGGGTACCGAGGTAGCCACCTCGCTCGAGTGGATCGAGTTTTCCAACGGTCAGGCTCATTTCCATTTTTCACAGCCGGTAACTCTCGACTATTGGGCTTTGGGAGGCACGCACATTCCCTCCACTCAAATTACCGACTATACCTGCGATTGTGAACTCGATGGACGCGGATTCGGTAACTTTGTCTTTGGGTTCAAGTCAAACGAGACGGGCGAAGGCTATGTCGAAACCTATACCGAGTATGTCATGGGCGACAGCGACTACCAGATTTACAATTCGGCCCGTTTGTGGGCCTATGGACGGGACGAGGAGTACGCTACTACGCTGATACTCTATGTCACGACCGACGAATGTGTCGATTACGGGTATGCCATGGAGCGTTACGACAAGTAATCACACAGCGTGCCGGGGGTGTTTCTGGTACGTCGATGCAAATCGGGTGTGAACTTTTCGCGTACGACAATGATGGATAAATAAGACAATAAAAAAGAGCGTCTCGAATTTCGAGACGCTCTTTTCTTTACGGTCGTAGGGACCAATTACTTTCTGATGCCCAGCTCTTTTTGAGCGATGATGGCACGGTAGCGGTTGATGTCGACCTTGATGAGGTAGTCGAGCAAACGACGACGTTTACCTACCAACATTTTAAGAGCTCGTTCAGTGCTATGATCTTTGTGATTTGACTTCAAGTGCTCAGTCAAATGGGCTATACGGTAGGAAAATAATGCAATCTGCGCTTCGGGTGAGCCAGTATCAGTATTGGACTTTCCGTATTTCCCAAAGATCTCTTTCTTTTTCTCAGAATCTAAGTACATTTCTTTGAGTTTTGTTGTTAATAAAAATTATTGAGCGCACAAAGGTAGCTATTTGTTTTTGAGTTACAAAAAAATAAAG
>DXDM01000060.1 GCA_019115485.1 Candidatus Barnesiella excrementavium
TTGAATACTATTTTTCTATTACGTCTATCGTTAAAATAGGTTACTAATGGGTCCGTTTTTTTCTATTATTATACCTGTGTATAATGGGGAACAATGCATAGGTCAATGTTTGGATAGCATATATGCGCAAGGTTTATTAGAAGATGATTTCGAGGTTATATGCGTGAATGATGCTTCAACAGACAATACATCAAAAGTAATTTTAGAGTATGGCCTGTCTCATAAAAATTTACGATTGATTACCCATGAAAAAAATCGTCGACAAGGTGCTGCACGTAATACAGGATTAAGAGCGGCCGCAGGAGAATATATTTTGTATATTGATGCAGATGATGCCTTTATTTCTGATGCATTGCCCCAATTGAAAGAAGAATTGGAAAAGAATAGAGGGATAGACATATTGAGGTTTAATCATGTGATAGTTAAAAACGGGGAGGTCAAAGAATGTCGGACTCTTTCTGATAGCCAAGAGATAATGTCAGGACGAGATTTTATCAAAAGAAATTCAATTCCGTGGGTACCTTGGCTATGTTCTTATCGTCGTCGGTTTTTGATTGAAAATAATTTGTCCTTTGTAGAAGATGTGCTGTTTGAAGATGCTGATTATGTGATGAATTGTTTGTGTCAGGCAGGGAAAATGAAATATTATTCTCATTTAGTTATTAAGCATGTCTTAGGTATTATTCAAACAACAAATATTAAGAATAATGAAGGGAAAATAAAAGATGTGTTTAAGCTATTAAGTCGAGTGAAGTCCCTTGTAATTAATGAAGAGAAAATAGATAAAGATTCCGCACGAGTTATAATGGGGCATTATGCTTATATGTACAAGAGAAATATTCTTCGATATTGGTGGAGATTGCCATATAAAGATAGGAAAGAGTTGTTAATTCAGAATAAGCCAATGCTACCGTATCAGGATAGATTGATTGCATTTATTGGAGCGTATCCTATGTTGTTTTTATGGTTAAGTGTTATTGCTAAGCCTTTTTTACCAAGTATGAGACTTATTTATTTAAAGGTTAAAGGAAGGACCTAATCTTTGAATGTTTGTTGGCTCATACTAAACGATGCGGAGTGATATATCATTTAAAAAAATATAGTAACTTTGCACCTTGAAACGTAGAGGCCGATGCATGCGTAACTCGCGTTGCGTGGGTCATTTACTTGGTTAAAATAGGTTATATGCAGAAAATCAGAAACATTGCGATTATCGCTCACGTCGACCACGGCAAGACGACGCTGGTGGACAAAATGCTTTTGGCCGGACACCTTTTTCGCGAGAACCAGAACTCCGGAGAGTTGATATTGGATAATAATGATTTGGAACGGGAACGAGGTATCACGATTCTCTCCAAGAATGTTTCTATTCGGTACAAAGATTACAAAATCAATATTATAGATACTCCGGGGCACTCCGATTTCGGTGGTGAGGTGGAGCGTGTGCTCAACATGGCTGACGGCTGTCTGCTGCTGGTCGATGCCTTCGAGGGTCCCATGCCGCAAACCCGTTTCGTGTTGCAGAAGGCTATCGAGATAGGGTTGAAGCCTATCGTGGTTATCAATAAGGTGGATAAGCCGAATTGCCGCCCCGACGAGGTGCAGGAGATGGTGCTCGACCTCATGTTCAGCCTCGATGCCACCGAAGACCAGCTCGATTTCCCCACCATATACGGTTCGGCCAAGCAGGGCTGGTTCTCGACCGACTGGCGTAAACCGACCGACAACATTACCCCACTGCTCGATGCCATCATCAAATACATTCCCGAACCGCAACATCTCGAAGGTACGCCCCAGATGCTGATTACCTCGCTCGATTATTCGTCGTATGTAGGCCGTATCGCTGTGGGTCGTGTGCATCGCGGTGTGTTGAAGGAGGGCATGGAGGTTGCTTTGTGCAAGAAAGACGGCTCGACGGTGAAACAGCGCATCAAGGAGCTCGACGTGTTCGAGGGTATGGGCCGCACCAAAGTGCAGTCGGTAGAGTCGGGCGATATTTGCGCCCTCGTGGGTATCGAGAATTTCGAAATTGGCGATACCATTGCCGATGCCAATGAGCCTGAGGCGCTGCCTCGTATCGCCATCGACGAGCCCACGATGTCGATGCTGTTCACGATTAACGATTCGCCCTTCTTCGGGAAGGACGGTAAATATGTCACGTCGCGTCACATTGCCGACCGTTTGAAACGAGAGCTCGACAAGAATCTGGCTCTGCGTGTGGAGCGGGGCGACAGTGACGATGCCTGGACGGTCTATGGCCGTGGCGTGTTGCACTTGTCGGTCTTGATTGAGACGATGCGCCGCGAGGGTTACGAGTTGCAGGTAGGTCAGCCGCAGGTAATCATCAAGGAGATTGACGGGCAGAAATGCGAACCGGTCGAGTTGCTTACCATCAACCTGCCCGAGGAGTATGCCAGCAAGATTATCGATATGGTAACCCGCCGCAAGGGCGAGATGGTGTCGATGACCACGCAGAACGACCGCATACACATCGAGTTTCAAATTCCTTCGCGCGGCATCATCGGGTTGCGCACCAATGTTCTGACGGCTTCGGCTGGCGAGGCCATCATGGCACACCGCTTCCTCGAATATCAACCGTGGAAGGGCAATATCGATCGCCGTACCAACGGTTCGCTCATCGCCATGGAGTCGGGCACGGCCTATGCCTATGCCATCGACAAGCTGCAAGATCGCGGTCGTTTCTTCATCTTCCCGCAAGAGGAGGTCTATGCCGGTCAGGTAGTGGGCGAGAATGCCAAGGAGAACGACATTGTGGTCAATGTGACCAAGTCGAAGAAGTTGACCAACATGCGTGCATCGGGTGCCGACGACAAGGCTCATATCGTTCCGCCGGTTATTTTCAGCCTGGAAGAGGCGCTTGAATACATCAAGGAAGATGAATATGTCGAGGTAACTCCCCATCACTTGCGCCTGCGCAAGATTATTCTCGACGAGACCGAGCGCAAGCGGGCCAACCGTTCCTGAGAAATCCATCAGACTTTTAGGATACAGAGAGGGGTGCGAAACTGGTTTCGTGCCCCTCTTCTTTTTTTCTGGGTTGGGGTGGCCGCCGGTTTGCCGAAAATTGAGTATCTTCACCGACGGGTTGGCCGGACAAGTCCCGGTACCGGAATGACTGTATGGAGAAGAAACGTGCCAAGAACAACCGAACCGTGACGATTACCCCCGACGAGGTGGCGGCGTTGAGCCGCTCGATTACGCAGGCCGGGGCGATAACCGACGGTTTCGATTTCGACAACCGGATTATTCGGGGCGACCTCCTGACGGTGCTCGACCGTATCCCCGATCACCTGGCCGATCTCATTATCGTCGACCCTCCCTACAATCTGTCGAAGAATTTCCACGGCGTGAACTTTCAAGCCCGTTCGCAAGAGGCCTATCTGGACTATCTGCGCAGTTGGTTCCACCGGGTGTGCGAGAAGCTGAAACCTACCGGGTCGCTCTACCTGTGCGGCGACTGGCGATGCACCGCCGTCTTGCAGACGGTGATGGACGAGGAGCTTACGGTGCTCAACCGCATCACCTGGCAGCGCGAGAAGGGCAAGGGGGCCCGTCAGAACTGGAAGAACGGCATGGAGGATATCTGGTATGGGGTGAAGGACAAACGTCACTACTATTTCAATGTCGAGGCGGTGAAGCAGAAGCGGCGGGTGCTGGCGCCTTACCGGCAGAACGGGAAACCCAAGGATTGGGAGGAGACCGACCGGGGGAATTTCCGCCTCACCTATCCTTCGAATTTTTGGGACGATATCAGCATTCCCTTCTGGTCGATGCCCGAGAATACCGACCACCCTACGCAGAAGCCCGAGAAGCTCTATGCCAAGTTGATTCTGGCCTCGTCGCGCGAGGGCGACCTCGTCTTCGATCCCTTCCTGGGGAGCGGTACCGCGGCCGTGGTGGCCAAGAAGCTGAACCGCCGCTATCTGGGGGTGGAGCTGAATGAGGAGTATTGCCTGTGGGCGGCCAAGCGGCTAAGCCTGGCCGAGCGCGACCCGTCGATTCAAGGTTATGCCGACGGGGTATTTTGGGAGCGCAATACGCTGGCCGAGCAAAAAGCGCATACGGGGACGTCGACTGACTGCGGTTGACGCCTTCTGTTGGCGCAGGGCACTTAGTCGATAGCCTCCTGTACCAGCATGCGTTCCAGGTCCTTACCCGATATTTTGGTGGTGATTTTGCCGTTGTGGGCGAGTGAGATGTTACCCGTCTCTTCCGACACGACGATGGCCAGTGCATCGGTTACCTCGGTAATGCCCAGGGCCGAGCGGTGACGCAGTCCCATCGATTTGGGAATCTTGTTGTTGTGTGATACCGGCAAGATGCAGGCCGCGGCGGCAATGCGGTCGTTGGCAATGATGAGGGCTCCGTCGTGCAGCGGGCTGTTCTTGAAGAAGATATTCTCGATAAGCCGGGCGTTCACGTTGGCATTGATGGTGTCGCCGGTGTTCTTGTAGTTGTCGAGCGATACCCCCTGCTCGATGACGATGAGGGCGCCTGTCTTGGTCTTGGCCATGTTCATGCAGGCATAGACGACCGGTATGATGTAGGGTTTTTCGCCCTGTTCCTTGTGTTTGAGGAAGAAGTTGAAAAAGAACCGCCATCGCTTGTGGGAGCCCAGTTGCACGAGAAACCGTTTGATTTCGTCCTGGAACAGAATGACGAGAATGAGCAGACCCACGCTCATGAACTTGTCCATGATGGAGCCGATGAGCCGCATGTCGAGTATCTGTTTGACCACAATCCATACCCCCACGAAGGCCAGCACCCCGGTAAAGATGCTTATCGTACCCGACTCCTTCATCATCTTGTAGAGGGTGTAGAGCAGCAGGGCTACGATGAGTATGTCGATGATGTCTTTTATGCCGAATGAAAACATGTTATTCTGTCGATTGTAAGGTTTTGGAAACTAGGTTGATTGTCTCGACGGCCGCTTTGACGTCGTGTACCCGCAAGATGTGAGCCCCTCCCAGCAGGGCCAGCGTGTTGAGCACTGTGGTGCCGTTGAGACTCTCGTCGGGCGTCGAGCCCAGCAGTTTGTATATCATCGATTTGCGTGAGATACCTACCAGCAGGGGCAGGCCGATGCGCGCAAATTCGTCGAGCCGGTTCATGAGCCGGTAGTTGTCGTCGAGGGTTTTGCTGAACCCGAAGCCCGGGTCGATGATGATGTCGTTCACCCCGAGGCTTTCGAGCCGGGCGATGCGCTCGGCAAAGTAGTAGAGCATTTCGGCGATAAGGTGGTCGTAGTGCGTTTGCTGCATCATCGTCTGGGGCGAGCCCTTCATGTGCATGAGGATATAGGCCGTTTTGAGTTCGGCCACGGTCTCGAACATGTGCGGATCGAGTTCGCCGCCCGAGATGTCGTTGATGATTTGTACCCCGTATTCCCGCACGCAGCGGGCGGCCACATCGGCCCGGAAGGTGTCGACCGATACATGGGCCTGCGGATAGAGCCGGCGAATGATTTCGAGTCCTGTGGCCAGGCGGCGCATCTCCTCGTCGGGGGTGATGTCGGTAGCCTGAGGCCGTGATGAGTAGGCGCCGATGTCGATGATGTCGGCCCCCTCGTTGACCATCTGGCGTACCCGGGCGGCAATCTGCTCTCGTTCGGGAGTGCGGCTGCCAGCATAAAATGAGTCGGGGGTTACGTTGAGAATACCCATAACCAGGGGCTTCGACAGCGAAAGGAGTTCGCCCCCGAGATTCAACGATAGTGGTTTTCTCTGTACGTTCCGAAACATCATATACACAATCTCTTACAGCTCCCGGAGGCATTGCCGAGCGATTCGGCTTGCCTCGGTGTCGATGGACTTCTTTAATTAAGCGAAGATAACTCTTTTTGTTGAATGGTGCGGTATGATTTCGGCAAAAACTTTGCTGCGGCAGCAAGCCTTTACTCTCGGACGGTCGGCAAGGGGGTGTTACTCTTCGCGGGGAACCGGGTCCAGCTTTTTAGGCTGTCGGGGTTCTCGTGCGGTAGATGAGCGCTTCTTCCCGTCCTTGGGCTCTCTCTCACGGAGCGAATTGCCAAACTCCTTCAACTCTTGTTGAAAGGACGCTTGCTCGGTGGTATTGGTTTCACTCTCCCGTGCCGGCAGGTATTGCCGGACGAGACGTGTCCCGATGAGAAGCACCAGGACGATGGCCAGCCACAGGGTAGCCCGCCGTTCACCCTTCGAGAGGTTGAAGTAGGAGTCGTGCCGCAGAGCCATGTCAGATGATACCGAATCCCGACAGGAAGATGAGTATGATGATAATCGGGGCAATATACTTGATGCAGAAGAAGATGGCGCTGAACAGCGGCTCGTGCAACTTGTTGCGGTTGGTGAGCTCCTCGCGTGAGATATTCTTCTTCAAGAACCAGCCGATGAAGATGCTGATGAGCAGCCCGCCCATGGGTAGCAAGATGATGGCCGAGAAGTAGTCGCAGGCGTCGAAAAGGGTTTTCCCGAAGATGCGAATGTCGCTCCACGAACCTATCGACAGCGAACAGATGGTGCTGAGCACGGCGATGACGAGCATCATGACGCGCGTGGCTTTCTGGCGGCTCATGTTCATGTAGTTGATGAGGAAGGCGATGGAGACCTCGAAGAGCGATACCGTCGAGGTGAGCGCCGCCACCGTGAGCAGCAGGAAGAAGAGTGTAGACCACAGGGCCGATACGGGCATCTGGTTGAAGACGTTGGGTAGCGTGACAAACACCAGGTCGGGACCCGCTACGGGGTCGAGTCCGCAGGAGAATACGGCCGGGAAGATGATGACGCCGGAGAGTATGGCCACCGAGGTGTCGAGTATGGCCACCGTCGTGGCCGTCTTAATCAGGTGGGTCTTGGCCGTGAAGTAGGAGGAGTAGGTGATGAGGATACCCATGCCCAGACTCAGCGAGAAGAAGGCTTGCCCCATGGCCCGTATGATGACTTGCGGGGTAATCTTGGAGAAGTCGGGGTGCAGGAAGAAGGAGAGTCCTTCGCCCGAACCTGGCAGGGTGAGCGAGCGCACGCAGAAGACAAGCAGTATGACGAAAAGCAGCGGCATGAGTATGTTCGACATCTTCTCGATACCCTTCTGTACCCCTCGCGACAGAATAATATAGTTGATAAACAGGAAGATATAAGTCCACAGTAGCGGGCGGAAATCACTTTGGATAAAAGTATTCTGCTCGGCTCTGAATTCGGCGGCGGTCTTTCCCGTCAGGTCGTTGGTGAAGGCGCGGAAGAGGTATTCGAGGGTCCAGCCCGAGATGACCAGGTAGTAGCCCAAGATGAGTACCGAGGCCAATATGCCGATGTAGCCTATATAGTGCCAGCGGCTGCCGGGACGTAGTTTGCGGAAGGCATCGACCGTGTCGCTCTTGGAGCGCCGTCCGATGATGAACTCGGCACACATGACCGGTATGCCCAATATCAGTACACACAAAATATAAACTATCAGAAAGGCACCACCGCCGTTCATGCCGGCTTCGTAAGGGAAGCGCCAGATGTTACCTAAGCCTACTGCCGAACCCACTGTGGTGGCGATAATGCCCAGTTTGGTTGCAAATTTTACTTGTTCTCCCATTTCGGTTTTATCTCAAAATACAACTGCAAAAGTATAAAATTTAAATTTATTCATTTGCAAAAAGTGTCGATAAAAAAGAGTTTGACCTGTTTTTATATAAAAATGTAATTGTTGCAAATCCGTGTGGCCGGGCGTAATCTTGGTGATTCTGGGTCGGTTGCGCTCGTTTGGTTTTGCCGGAGGTAAGCATTATCTTTGCACACAATCGACCAAAAAGGAATCACCTCGGTCGACCTTTTGAAAGAGAAATATGTTTTATCCTTAAAAGAGTCAGAAACGTATGCGTTTTTTCAAGATTTGGCCTTTTGTTCCCACCCTGTTTGTATTCCTGGTCATCGCCTATCTCTCACTGGCCAGGGATCCGATACACGCCGATAGGATACACCTTTTTGAAGGGGCTGACAAAGTGGTACATGGCTGCATGTACCTGGGACTGGTTGTGGTGGGGTGTTACGATATGTATCGTCTGGGATTTCGGTTTACCCCGCGACGACTGGCGCTGTGGCTGTTTGTGGCGATAGCGTGGGGCGGAGTGATGGAGTTGTTGCAGGGGGCGATGGGGCTGGGACGCAGTGCCGATTGGTTTGATTTCCTGGCCAATAGCTGCGGAGCGTTGTCGGGGCTTCTGTTGGGTGTATGGGGGATACCGCGGCTTTTCCGCCGGTACAAGGGGAAGCTTCTATTCCATGTCGTCGATGATTTCCGCTAATTCGTCCCGTATGGCTTGGAGCCGCTCCACCACCTGTTGGGTGCGGGTCACACTCTCCCGTTTGTTTTTGAGTATCTGTTTGGCGCCTTCGATTTTGAGTTTGCGCTCTTTGAGCAGGTAGTGAATGAGTTTGATCTCTTCGATGTCTTTCTGTGAATAGTAGCGGGTACCCTTGGGCGACCGTTTGGGCTTGATGGTCTTGAACTCCGACTCCCAGTAACGCAGCAGCGACTGGTTCACGCCGAGCATATCGGACACCTCGCCGATGGTATAGTAGAGCTTTTGTCTTTCGGGTTCTGTCTCTTTCATGCGATTCCGTATTTGGTTAGTCCATGACACGTCCTTGATTCTCGGCCAGTTGAATCATGCGGTCGTAGTCTTCGGGCGACAAGTCGAAGAAATAGTAGTTAATGGGGTTCTCGGGTTTGCCCTTGTAAAGTACCTCGTAGTGCAGGTGCGGGCCGGTCGATTTTCCGGTGTTGCCCACCTCGGCAATCTCCTCTCCGCGAATCACCTCCTGACCCTTGCGCACCAGAATCTTGTTCAGGTGGGCATAGCGGGTTTTGTAATCATAGCCGTGGTCGATAACGACGGTGTTGCCATAGCCCTGTTGCCAGCCGGTTTCAACCACACGGCCGTTGCCCGTGGCATAGACGGGGGTACCGATGTTGGCGGCAAAGTCCATGCCCTCGTGAAACTTGGTGGTTTTGTATACCGGGTCCACGCGGTAACCGTAACCCGAGGCGGTACGCTTCAAGTCCTTGTTGGCCACCGGCTGTATGGCGGGCAGGTGCTTGATACGCTCCTCCTGTCCCTGGGCCAGCTTCACGAGCTCGTTCATCGAGTTGCACTGCACATACACCTGCCGGGTGAGGTTGTCGACCTTTTGCGAGGTCGATACCACCAGTTGGGCGTCGCTCATTTTCAGCAGGTCGGCATATCGGCTGGGGTTATAGATGCCGTTATCGCGCACCTCGGCATTCACCGGTTCGGCTTGCAGCACCACCCGGTACATGTTGTCGTCGCGCTGTTGCAGGTCGCTCATGACGGCCAGGGCGGCGTCGACCCGTTTGGAGAGCAGTTTGTATTGGGTTTTCATCTGTTCGTTTTCCAGTTTCAGAATCTCCTCTTTGGGGGAGCCCAGCCAAAAGTAGAAACCGGCCACGAGCGCAATACTGATGAGCCCTCCGATGAGCAGGTGCCGCAACACAACGGCGATGCGCTGGCGGAGGGAGGGGTATACCCGTTCGTAGGTCAGTGTCTTGGGATTGTATATGTAGAAAACTTTTTTGCTCATTGATATATCGAACAGCCCTTTCCTGTGTGTATATGTCGGGAAAATGCTCAAAAAAAGATGTTATTGAACATTTTTTTGTCTGCACATGGGCACAAAAATAATAATTTGAGCTATTTTTGCAAATTGTTTTTGGTAATATTAATATACCATGTCGGCGATTTCTGTTTCGATAACGGAGCGGCTGCGCCACAGGAACTTAATTTAATTCAATTGTTATGCTTACAGCAAAAGAGATTCGTGAATCTTTTAAGGATTTTTTCAGGGAACGGGGTCACCAGATTGTACCTTCGGCTCCCATGGTCATTAAGGACGACCCTACATTGATGTTTACCAATGCGGGCATGAACCAGTTTAAGGATATTATCCTGGGCAATGTCCCTGCCAAGTACAAGAGAGTCGCGGATTCACAGAAATGCCTGCGTGTGAGCGGGAAGCACAACGATTTGGAAGAGGTAGGTCTCGACACCTATCACCACACGATGTTTGAGATGCTGGGCAACTGGTCGTTTGGCGACTATTTCAAGAAAGAGGCCATCAACTGGGCCTGGGAATATCTGGTCGATGTGTTGAAAATCGACCCCGACCGTCTCTATGCCACCGTATTCGAAGGCTACGCTCCCGAAGGGCTCGAACGCGACAACGAGGCAGCCTCTTACTGGGAAGCTCATCTGCCCAAGGAGCACATCATCAACGGTAACCGCCACGACAATTTCTGGGAAATGGGCGATACGGGTCCTTGCGGTCCCTGCTCCGAAATCCATATCGACCTGCGTAGCGATGCCGAGCGTGCCGAAGTCGATGGCCTTACCCTGGTCAACCAGAGCCACCCGCAAGTAATTGAGATATGGAACCTCGTGTTCATGCAATACAACCGCAAGGCCGACGGTTCGCTCGAACCGCTGCCTGCCCGGGTAATCGATACCGGTATGGGCTTTGAACGCCTCTGTATGGCGTTGCAGGGCAAGACTTCGAACTACGATACCGACGTGTTCCAGCCTATCATCAAGGAGATTGGCCGCCTGTGCGGCAAGACCTACGGCGATGACCCCAAGGTCGATGTGGCCATGCGTGTGATTGCCGACCATATCCGCACGATTGCCTTCTCGATTACCGACGGTCAGTTGCCGTCGAATGCCAAAGCCGGTTATGTAATCCGTCGTATCCTGCGCCGGGCCGTGCGTTACGGGTATACCTTCCTCGGACAGAAGCAGGCTTTCCTCTACAAGTTGCTCGATGTGCTTATCGAGACAATGGGCGATGCCTATCCCGAATTGAAAGAGCAGAAGGTGCTCATCGGCAAGGTAATCAAGGAGGAGGAAGATGCTTTCCTGCGCACTCTCGAAACCGGTATCAAACTGCTCGACAAGGTGATGGCCGAGGCTCAGGCTGCCGGCAAGAACGAGATAAGCGGCCTTGATGCCTTTACCCTTTATGATACCTATGGATTCCCGCTCGACCTGACCGAACTCATTCTCAAAGAGAAGGGGCTGGGAGTCGACCTCGCCGGATTCGATGCGCAGATGCAACAGCAGAAGGAGCGTGCCCGCAACGCCGCTGCCGTGGAGACGGGCGACTGGGTGGTGCTGCGCGAGGGCGAACCCGAATTTGTGGGTTATGACGAGTTGGAGTGCGACTGTCACATCTTGCGTTACCGCAAGGTGAAACAAAAATCGCGCGAATATTATCAAATCGTACTTGACCGCACCCCGTTCTACGCCGAGATGGGTGGCCAGGTAGGCGATACGGGTAAACTGATTTCGGCCAACGAGACGGTCGAGATTCTGCAAACCAAACGGGAGAACAACCTGAGTATTCATATCGCCGAGCAGATGCCCGAGGAGGTAACGGCTCAGTTCCATGCCGTTATCGACAAGGAGGCCCGTCAGGCCACGGCCTGCAACCACTCGGCTACCCACTTGCTGCACGAGGCTTTGCGCGAGGTGCTGGGTACGCATGTCGAGCAAAAAGGTTCGTATGTGTCGCCCCAGTCGTTGCGTTTCGACTTCTCGCACTTCAAGAAGGTGACCGACGAGGAGTTGCGTCGGGTCGAGATGCTGGCCAACCGCAAGGTACGTGAGGCTATTCCGCTGGACGAGCGTCGCAACGTGCCTATTGCCGAGGCTAAGGCGATGGGCGCCATGGCCCTTTTTGGTGAGAAATATGGTGAAGAGGTGCGGGTAATCCGCTTCGGCTCGTCGGTTGAGTTGTGTGGCGGTACCCACGTGGCCAATACCGGTAACATCGGTATGATTAAGATTGTATCCGAGAGCTCGATTGCCGCCGGTATCCGTCGTATCGAGGCCATCACCGGAGCCCGTGTCGAGGAGACGATGAACTCGTTGCAGGACTCGCTCAAAGAGATTGCTACGCTCTTCAATAATGCTCCCAATCTGATGCAGGCCATTCACAAGGCTATCGACGAGAATACCGAGTTGCGCAAGCAGGCTGAGGAGTATGTAAAAGAGAAGATGGTTTCGATGAAAGACCGCATGATCAAGACGGCCGAGAATGTCGAGGGGTTGAAGCTGATTCGCTTCGTAGGCCCCATGCCGGCCGATATGGTAAAGGGCATTGCCTTCCTGTTGCGCAACGAGGTGACCGAAGGGCTGGCTTTCGTGGCTGCAACCAAAGACAACGATAAACCGTTGCTCACGGTCATGTTCAGCAACGACGTCGTAGCCGACGGCAAGAATGCCTCGGCCATTGTGCGCGAAGCTGCCAAACTGATTCAGGGTGGCGGTGGCGGACAGCCCTATTTCGCCCAGGCTGGCGGTAAGAATGCCGAGCACCTGTCCGATGCCTTGGAAAAGATGGTTTCGTTGGTTGTGGGATAACACTCTTCCGCAAACCTGACAATGATATAAAGCGCTCCTGTTCCGTCGAACGGGAGCGCTTTTTTGTTGGGATACGTCTTCGGGAATTTTCGGGTTTGGTTGTAGGTGGAGAATGGGGGCTACCGGAACGGCTCCGTAAAAAAACGAGCGGCTTCCACGGGAAAGTGGAAGCCGCTCGTTTATGCGTTTTATTTCTGCGGTTACAGCAGCATGGCCGCTCTCACCTCCTTGGCCTTCTCTTCTCCGGCAATTTGGGAGATGATGGCCGTGGCGAAGGGGATAGCCGCCGCCGGGCCCTTACCCGTTGTGATGTTGCGGTCTACGGTCACGAGTTCGCCGGTGATGGTAGCGCCTGTGAGGAATTGCTCGAATCCGGGATAGCAGGTAGCCTTGTAACCGTTGAGCAGCCCGGCCTGGCCCAAAACCGAAGGAGCTGCACAGATGGCTGCGATGTGCTTGTTGGCGGCAGCGTGGCGTTGCAGCAGCGACACGAGGGGTTTGCATTCGCCCAAGTGTTTGGTACCGGGCATTCCGCCGGGCAGGACCAGCCATTCTACATCGTCGGCCGACAGCTCTACCCAGGTGCAGTCGGCGGTTATGGTTACTCCGTGAGAGCTCTCGACTTGAAGGTTGCGCGAGATGGAAACCGTGGTGATGTCGATACCGGCACGCCGCAACATGTCTACGACCGTGAGGGCTTCCAATTCTTCAAATCCTGTAGCGAGAAATAGATAAACAGTTTTCATTATTCCGATTTTTTTATTGTCAATAAATTAGTAGGAGCTCATGACAAAATCTCCGGCACACAGTATGCAACACGTCCGGTCGAAATCGTTTGAAACAGGCCGGAAGCACAGTCGCTGTCCGGCCTGAGTGATGAGCTTATGGCGCTTAAAGCGTTCCGGCCTCGGCCTGTTGGATCATCTGCTGGCTGGCATAGAGATAAACCTCTACGCGGCGATTTTCCTGACGGCCGGCCTCAGTCGAATTGTCGGCTACGGGATTGGCTTCGCCCATACCCTCGACCGTCTTGATTTGGGTCGACGATACGCCGCAGCCCAACAGATAGCTGGCTACGCTTTGAGCACGTTCCTGCGACAGGTTCAGATTCTTTTGGTAGCTTTGCTCGGCAGTCGAGTTTTTCCACCCCTGATTGTCGGTGTATCCATAGATGGCGACGTCCATGTCGCGGTTCTGGTTGAGCACGTTGTTGGCAAATTTGCTCAGAGCTGCTTTGGCCGAAGCACTGAGTGTAGAACTGCTCGTCGAGAAGAGGATCCCCGAGTCGAAGGTCACCTTCACGGCTTGCAGACCGTTGTTGTCGGTTACCTGCTCTACCTGTGCGCCTTCGACCTGTTTGGCCTCCTCGGCAGCTTTATCCATTTTCTTGCCGATGAGAGCTCCGGCGGTTGTACCTACGGCAGCACCTACGGCAGCACCGATGGCAGCGCCTTTCCCTTTTCCGAAGATGGCACCCAATCCGGCACCTACGGCAGCACCGCTACCGCCACCGATGAGGGCACCTTTACCGGTGTTTGACATGTTACAGCTTGTCAGTAGCATACCGGCTACCAAGATACAAGACAGGACTTTCATGCATTTCATATCATCTGGGTTTTAGAATTTGCTTTACAAAAGTACGAAAAAAATCGATACGGTATTTGCTAATATTTATAATAAATGAGTGGGAAAATTGTTTGCTCCTGGCGGAGTTTCGGAAAAATATTTATCATTGCCCGGCCAGGGGGTGATAAGAGATCTCTCTGTTTGAAGCCGAAAAGACTGAATGTGTGATAATAACCGGGGGAGGACGAAGAACGTTTTTTACTCGTCGCCCGGCAAGTGTGATGATGCAAAAGCGGCGGTGAGCCGCCCATGAGACTGAAATATATAGCATTTTTAGGTATTTATTTTTTTTAATGTTGAAAGAACGAATGAGAAAGAAAAGATTTCCCTGTATGGTAGTTCTTGCCTGTGGTTTGTGGCTGGCCGTGTCGGCTCAGAACCCGGGTTACCGGTGGTACATGAATACCGATACGGGTGTGAGTGTAGCCATGGACGAGGTCGATTATCTGTTGCGGAGCGACGGTTCGGCCGAGTTTTCAATAGTCGTTAAACAAGGCAACCCCGTGGTGGGTGTGCATCGGGTGACATTCGACAAGAAACAGGCCACCGGTATCGAGACGGAGGCTGTCGAGCAGGTGCGGCTCTACCCCAATCCGGTACAGGAGATGCTTCGTATGAGCGGACTGAGTGCGGGGAGTGTGGTGGAAATTGTGGCGCTCGACGGACGTGTGGTCAAGCGTGTCGAGGCGTCGGGCAGCGATTTGTCGATACCGGTAGCCGATTTGTCGTCGGGAAGCTATCTGCTCCGAACGGCAAACACCACGCTTAAATTCATAAAACGATAACCTTTACAAACCCAAAAATCTGATGAAAAAGTTTTTATTATCCATATTGTGTGCATTGACAATCGTCGCCGTGCGGGCTCAGTTTGTCGTAGAGAAACAAGACGGAACCCCGGTGGCGGTCGAAGGTGATTTGCATTTTGCCAAAGATGCTGCGGGCGAGAACTGGTCGGTGGGCGAAACCTATGACCCCGATTTGGATTTGAGTTTGATCGGTAGCATCGAGGCTAAAAGCGAGTCGACCGACCCTTTTGCCGGCAAGACCTGTTGGGTGTATGGCGTGAAGGCTCCCGATTTCCCGGGGAAAGAGAATGTGAAGAGCTACGCACCGGCGGTAGACCACTTCCCGGCCGGGGAGTGGCTGCGCTACGATTATGAGAGCATAGGGGTCGACTTTGAGAAACAGCAACTCACCTGGTGCGATACGTGCGGCTGGTACGACTGCAACAAGACTTATGAGTATGACAAAGCTCCCGACGGCAGTATGTGTTGGGCCGCTTCGGCTTCCAATTTGCTGCACTGGTGGCTTGTGCAGAACAAGAAATATGTCGAGCGGTACGATGAGCTCTATGGGCAGCCCTACGACTTTGCCCGTCCGTCGGAGGTCTATAAGGCTCCTAATCCGGGCGACTATGCCAGCAACAAGAGTGAAATATTCAACTTCTTTATTTCCAGCTTCCAAGACCGGTCGGGGTGGGAAGGTGGCGGAGTCAACTGGTTTATCAGCGGTAACTCGACCAATATTTCGGCTCCCTTCCGCGACCCCAATATGGAAAATACTTTCCACGGCTTCTTCTCCGAAGTATTTTCTCCGAACGATGTGATTATCGAGGATAGCCGCAACATGTCCAAGGAGAATTTCAATGCGATGATAAAACGGGCTTTTACCGAGAACAAGGCGATAGGTTTTACAGCCTATAAATTTGTTTCGGGTGGCGAGAGTCTGCACGCCATGACCATTTGGGGCGCCGAGTTCGACGAGGAGGGGTATGTGTCGCATATCTATTATTGCGACAACAACCTGGTGGATCAAGATGCCAACGGGGCCGCTATTATTCGACTCGGTATTACCTATGATGAGAATCCGGCAATTCCTTCCATGGGCGACGTGGCGTATACCATTCAATTGCCTAAACCTTTTGGCGGGTCGCGGAGAACGTCCCTTATCACGGCGCTCGTTCTGGTCGACTTGCGTCAGGATATATGGAAAAAGGCGTTGGGTGAGGTGGAATAGGTTCAAACCGCCTGTTTACCCGGACCCGAACTTACGAATACGACGGGGACTCCTTGCTGGAAAGGAGTCCCCGTCGTTTCTTTAAGGCGTGCAATTTTTTTCTCGTTTCGGGCTTGAACGGGTAGATAAACGATAGCTCGACTCGACTAATCGGGTCAAATGGTTACCAATTCAAGATTTTCTTCTATCTTTGTGTAGTATATATGTCTACCCAATAGAAACGGCACGATGAATACGATAGGCAATCTTTTTACCCTCACCTCGTTTGGCGAGTCGCACGGCCCGGCCATCGGGGGGGTGGTCGACGGTATGCCCGCGGGGATACCCGTCGACATGGAGTTTATACAGCAGGAGCTTGACCGGCGCCGGCCGGGACAGTCGTCGATAGTGACTCCCCGCAAGGAGAGCGACCGGGTGGAGTTCCTCTCGGGCGTCTTCGAGGGGAAGACGACCGGTACACCCATCGGCTTCGTGGTGTGGAATGAGAATCAACACTCTTCCGACTACGACAACCTGCGCGACCTTTACCGCCCCTCGCATGCCGATTATACCTACCAGCGCAAATATGGTTGCCGTGACCATCGGGGCGGGGGCCGCTCGTCGGCCCGCGAGACGATAGCCCGCTGTGTGGCCGGGGCGTTGGCCAAACTGGTGCTCCGCCACCTGGGTATCGAGGTGTGGGCCTATACCTCGCAGGTGGGTGAGCTTTCGTTACCCGGCGATTACCGCAGTTACGACCGGGCCGAAATCGAGAAGAATGCCGTGCGCTGTCCCGATGCCGAGATGGCCCGCCAGATGGAGGCTTGTATCGCTCGGGTGAAGGCCGAGGGCGATACCGTGGGTGGAGTCATTACCGGGGTCATCAGCGGGGTACCCGCAGGATTGGGCGAGCCGGTGTTCAACAAACTGCACGCCGCCCTGGGCAGTGCCATGCTCGGTATTAACGCCGTCAAGGGGTTTGAGTATGGCATGGGCTTTGCCGGAGCCCGGTGCCGGGGTTCGCAGGTAAACGATGTATTCGAGTCGCACGACGGGCGCATCATGACCCGCACCAACTACTCGGGCGGGATACAGGGAGGCATCTCCAACGGCGAGGATATCTATTTCAGGGTAGCCTTCAAGCCGGTGGCTACCTTGCTGCGCGACATCGAGACGGTCGATACCAAGGGTAATCCCGTCGTGTTGACGGCCAAGGGGCGTCACGATCCCTGCGTGCTGCCACGCGCCGTGCCTGTGGTCGAAGCCATGGCGGCGATGGTGATACTCGACTATTATCTGCTGGCACAGAGTCATAAACTATAAAAAACATACGATATATGGATACGAGAAAGTATATAGCCGATCATCGTGATCGAATCTTCGACGAGTTGTTTTCGTTGTTGCGCATTCCCTCGATAAGCGCCTTGCCCGAACATCGGGACGACATGTTGCGCTGTGCCGACCGCTGGCGCGAGTTGCTCCTGGCCGCCGGTGTCGACCGGGCCGAGGTGATGCCTACATCGGCTTCGCCGGTGGTCTTTGCCGAGAAGGTGGTCAACCCCGACTATCCCACGGTGCTGGTTTACGCCCACTACGACGTGATGCCGGTCGAACCGTTGGAGTTGTGGCACACCCAGCCCTTTGAGCCGGTTATCCGCGACGGACGCCTGTGGGGCCGTGGTGCCGACGATGACAAGGGACAGGGCTTTATCCAGTTGAAGGCTTTCGAGATTGCCGTGCGCGAGGGGCTGTTGCGTTGCAATGTGAAGTTTTTGATTGAAGGGGGCGAGGAGATTGGTTCGCCCGGAGTCGAGGAGTTCTGCAAGACGCACCTCGATTTGTTGCGCTGCGATGTGATTCTCGTCTCCGATACCAGTATGGTGGGGCTCGATACCCCGTCGATTACGACCGGTCTGCGCGGTCTGGCCTACTGGGAAATCGAGGTGACCGGCCCCAACCGCGACCTGCACTCGGGTATCTTCGGCGGTACCGTGGCCAATCCCATCAACGAATTGTGCAAGATGCTGGCCGGGGTGGTCGACGGCAACGGCCGTATTGTTATCCCCCATTTCTACGACGATGTGGAGAATGTCTCGGCCGAGGAGCGGGCCATGCTGGGTGCCGTGCCTTACGACGAGGTCAAGTACAAGCAGGCTATCGAGGTGGACGAGCTTTCGGGCGAGACGGGCTTCTCGCCGTTGGAGCGCACGGCCATTCGACCCACGTTCGACATCTGCGGCATTTGGGGCGGCTATACGGGCGAGGGTGCCAAGACAGTGTTGCCCTCGAAAGCCTATGCCAAGGTGTCGTGCCGCCTGGTTCCTCACCAGAATCACGAGAAGATTTCGCAGATGTTCATCGACTACATCGAGTCGGTGGCTCCCCGCAGCGTGAAGGTGAAGGTGACTCCCATGCACGGGGGTGAGAGCTATGTGTGCCCCATCGACCTGCCCGCCTACAAGGCTGCCGAACAGGGGTATGCACTGGCCTTCGGGAAACAGCCGTTGGCCGTGCGCCGCGGAGGCAGTATCCCCATTATCGCCACCTTTGAAAAGGTGTTGGGCGTGAAGTCGGTTTTGATGGGCTTCGGTCTGGAATCGGACGCCACCCACTCGCCCAACGAGAATTTCCTGATGGAGATGTATGAGAAGGGCATCGTGGCCGTGGTCGAGTTCTACAACCGGTTCGGGCATTAAAGCGGTATGGATACGAAGCGTTATCGCGACTTCGCTGATTTTCTGAACGAACATTTCGACGGCAAGGTGCAGAAGATTTCGCTGCATGCCGGCTTTACCTGTCCCAACCGCGACGGCAGTATCGGGGTGGGGGGCTGTACCTATTGCAACAACCAGACGTTCAGCCCCGACTATTGCCACACCGGCAAGAGCATCACCCGCCAGCTCGACGAGGGGGTTGCCTTCTTTGCCCGCAAATATCCCACGATGCGCTACCTGGCCTATTTCCAGGCCTATACCAATACCTATGGCGAGCTTGAAGCGTTGAAACGCAAGTATGAGGAGGCTTTGGCTCACCCCGGGGTGGTGGGTATCATTATCGGCACGCGGCCCGACTGCATGCCTGCCGACCTGCTCGACTACCTGGCTGACCTCTCCCGCCGTATCTTCGTGTTGGTGGAGTATGGGGTGGAGAGTACCAGCGACGAGACCTTGCGACGCATCAACCGGGGACACGATTTTGCTGCTTCGGCCGACGCCATTCGTCGCACCTCGGCGGCCGGGGTACTCGTGGGAGCTCACATGATATTGGGACTGCCGGGCGAGAGTCGGGAGCTGATGCTCGAACACGCCCGCCGTCTGTCGCAACTCCCGCTCGATACCCTCAAATTGCATCAGTTGCAGTTGATACGGCATACCCGCATGGCCCGCGAGTATGAAGCGAGGCCGCAGGATTTCCATCTTTACGGGGTCGACGAGTATATCGACCTGGCTATCGATTTTGCCGAGCGGCTCACATCTCGTATTGCCATCGAACGGTTTGTGTCGCAATCGCCGGACGAATTGCTCATCGCTCCCCGCTGGGGGCTTAAAAATCATGAGTTTACCGCCCGCCTGTTGCGGCGCATGCGTGAGCGTGATGCGTGGCAGGGACGGTTGTGTGACGAGTGAGGCCGAGCTGGGTAGGGTTAGAATTCGGAGAGGAATTTGATTAAATCCTCTTTCTCGGAGAGTCCCAGTTTTTTGCGCAGTCGGTTTCGTCCCGATTCGATGCTGCGTACCTCTTTGAAGGTGATGGCGGCAATCTCCTTGGTCGACAGTCCCAGCCTGAGCAGAGCACACAGGTGCTGGTCGTTGGTGGTGAGATCGGGGAAGCGTTCCGAGAGCTTTTCGAAGAACGAGTCGTGCACGTTTTCAAACCTGAATCGGAACTCGTTCCAGTTGTTCTTGGCGTTGTACTGGTTGATTTTCGAGATGATTTCTTTAACGTGTTTGCGTTTCTCGCTCTCTTTGACATTGATTTCGAGGAGCAGCTTTTTCATCTCTTCATTCAGTCGCTCGATGTAGTTTTCGTTTTGTACCGATTGAATGGAGAGCGATGTCATCTCTTTTTTCTGTTGCATGAGTTGTTCGTTTTGGGAGGCAATAAGCTCTTCCAACTGCTCTTTCTCCTGTTCCTTTTCGTGCAGTTTGCTGTCGAAACTGCGGTAAGACTCTTGCCACGACTCCTCTTTGGCCGCCCGTTTGCGGGCCGAGGAAACCCGGTTGCGCAACAAGGCGGCGAGCAGGCTGGCAATGATGATACCCAGCAGGGTGTAGATGACGGCATTTCTCTTTCGCTCCTGTCGGGCTGCAAGCGCTTCGCGGTGGTTGCGCTCCTGTCCGGCCAGATACATCTCTTCGATATTGGCAAACTGGTGCTTGCTCTCCATTTCGGACAAGGAGTCCTTGATTGCTACGGCCGAGGAGAGATAGTCGTATGCCTTGTCAAACTCTTTTTTCTCGGCATAGATTTCGGCGAAGGAGTTCAGCAGCCTCACCTGCTCCTTCTCGCTGTGGCAGATGTCGGCCTGTTGTTTGGCCTTTTGGAGGGCGGTTAACGCCTCGTCGGAGCGGTTGAGGTGGCGATATATCTGGGACAACAGCCGGTAGGTGTAGATGAGAAAGAGGTTTTGTCCCTTCTCCTTCTGGTATTTCTCCACCTCCTGAATGATTTTCAAGGCCAACAGCGGTTCGTTGCGGTTGAGGTAAATCGAGGCGATACTCTGCTGCATGAGCATAATCATGTCCTTGTCCTTTTGGGCGTCGAGTTGGTGCAGCGCCAGGAAGGCATATTCCAGCGCCTTGTCGTGGTTGTTTTGCTTGGCATAGGTGACAGCCAGGTTGTTGTAGTTGACAAAGAGTTTCCGCTTGTCTTTGCGGGCCTCGTTGATTTGTATCGCTTTGTTGAAAAACGTGTCGGCCTGTGCATACTCTTTCTGGTTTTGGGACGAACTGCCCAGGTTGTTGTAGATGATGGCCGTCATGTCGTCCATATGATACTTTTTGGTCTCTGCCAGTGCGCTGAAATAGAGGTTGATGGCTGGGGCCGACATACCCAGCGATTGATAGGCCGAGGCTTGAATCAGAGCCAGGTTTACCCGGGTCTCCTTTTGTGCAATTTGCTCGGGAAAGTTGTCTTGCAGGAACCGGCGGGCGAGTTTCGTGTACTCGATGGTTGCATTGTATAACCCGCTCTCACTGAGCTTGACGGCTATGTCGTATAGGCTGGCGATAACGGTCGAGTCGGGCAGTGCGGTTGTTTGCAGCCGTGTGACGGTCGAGTCGAGTTGGGCCGACAGTTGGGCGTTGGCAGGCGTGTCGGTAGTGCGGTGGTCGATTCGGTATATTTGGTGTGCCTCGTTCAGGAATTGTTTGAGTTGACTTTGGTAGTTTCGGGACCAGCCGTTGAGGGAAGTAAAACCGGATAACAGGATTATATATAGGATAAATGTCAATAAACGGCCGATTCGATAGGATTCCCTCATAGTTTTGCGCTTGTGATGTGTATGACAAAGGTAGCAAATATTTATAATTTATTATTTTGTTGGGTGGCGAAATATGAATCTTTTATGGCCCTTTCTCCTGATTTCCCTTTTTTTACTTTGTCGGGTATGACGAAAACGGAATTATAATCATTTGGTTGTTAGTATAATATAATTGTATGCCGTAGTGTTTTATCCATTTAATTTCAAATTGCAGTAGTTGACTGGGGGAATAAAACTTTATGCTTTATAAGATTTTGGTTTCTTTTGTGAGAAATCAATTAGACTTGTGAGAGGAAGATTTGATATTCTAATGTAAGCTATATTTTATTTTGGTTCACTAAATGGTTGTTTGTATGAAAAAGATTTTACTTTTTGCTACGATGGCTCTTCTGAATGTGAGATTCGGCTTCGCCGAGTTGCACGAAACATTCGACGGCGGAGTCTTTCCTCCCGAGGGGTGGACGACGACTTGCAAACCGAGTACGTTGAGTGATCACCCGCAATGGAGTTCGACTGACGACATCAATCAGTTCATATTCGGTTATTCCACGGGCGGCTATGCCGCTTATTCCAAAGCCGGTGGATTCGGCGATGGGTTGGAGACCGACTCCTGGCTGGTAACCCCTCGGGTAACCGTTGAATCGGGACAGTATTTGCACTTTATGTTGGGAGCAAACTGGGCAACGAATGTGGCTGAAAACGAACGGGCGTTCGAGGTGCTTGTCTCTCAATCGGATACGGCACGGGCTAACTTCACGGATACCTTGATGTGTATCTCGCCGCAGGGGGTATTGCCTTGGGGTGCTTATGCCCTGGATTTGTCGAAATATGCCGACAAGCCGGTTTATATCGCATTTCATGAACGGGGTCATGGCGGATATTCCTTTGTATTCAATTCGACCTACGTGGACGATGTGGCCATCGATGCATATGCAGGTCCCGATGTGGCCATACATGAAGTGCTGGCAACGGGTAGTGCTTGTGATACGGAGCAGCCCATACAGGTACAGGTTGTCAATACCGGTTTGTCGGTAAGTTCCTATCGGCTGAACTATCGGCTAGGCGACGGTGAAACCGTGTCGGAGACGGTTACCGAACCTTTGCTCGCCGGTGAGAATCGGACCTATCAGTTTGCACAGAAGGCTCTGTGTGTGACGGGTGAGACCAGTGAGATAACAGCTTGGGTTGATGGTATCTCCAACGATTTGAATCTGGAAAACGACACGTTGGAAACCGAGGTTGAGGTGAGACCCTCGATTGATTATCCTTATCAGATGACTACGGAGAACATGATTACCGATTTCTCGAGTTCCTCTACTTCTATGCGGGCTGCCTATTGGGCATACAGCCCTGAGAACGAGGCTTGGGTATGGGTACCGTATAATGGGAAAACGGCTTTGCTGAGAAGTAACTGTATCTCTTTGCCGGCCGGGCCTATCCGGGTGGAGTTTGAGTACATGTCGAGTTACGACTTTACCATGACGGTCAAGACGGGTTATTTTGTAACCAAGGAGTATGTGACGGTGGGCGTATCGGACAATCTGCCGGCTTCGGGAACGGAATTTGTCAAGGGTTCGATAACCTGTAATATTGCTGAGGCCGGTCTGGTTTCGCTGGCTTTTGAATCGGACTGTCTGGCTCAGGTGGCTGTGCGGAATATCAAAATCGCTGATTCGTATGAAGATGTGATTGCCGAACAGATAACATCGCCCAAGTTGTCGGCCAAGTTGGTCAATGGTGCGGTGACGGTTTCGGCCCTATTCAAGAACGGAGGCAAGACGGTTCAGAACCATGTCCCGGTCTATTACCAGGTCAATGACGGCGAAGTCGTATCGGGTGAAATCGATGCCTTGGCTGCCAACGAGAGTAAGGAGTATACTTTCCCGACGGCGGCCGATTGGAGCACCCCGGGTGAGAAAGTCTTGAAGGTGTGGTCGGCCATGTCGGGCGACGGTGACTTGTCGAACGATACGTTGACGACCCGGGTTCAGGTCTATACGGCCCGTACCTTCCCGCACAACATGGGCTTCAACGAAGACTCTTCGGACGTAATCTACTGGGCGTCCTATAATCCCGACCAAGACGGGGTATATTGGGAACCGATTCTGAAAGCTGCGGCCGGTTTGGCCAAAGAGGGTAGCGGTATCGGATACATCGATTCGTATTCAGGTATTACACACAACGACTGGTATATCAGTCCGGCTATCTCGATGCCCAAAGGCAAGGCTCGAATCTCGTTCTACTATGCTACCGTATATTCTACGGGCGAAAGCTCTTTGAAGGTCTACATGGGCCGGAGCGACGATCCCGACAGTCTGACAACTCTCCTGTGCTCCTATCCGGTGGACAAGGTGAACCAATATCGTTGTGGATATGCCCAATTCGATATACCCGAAGCCGGTAACTACTATTTCGCCTTTTACAACGAGGGTACGGGCCGTAACATCATACTCGACGATGTGCGTATCGATGCTGCCGAAGATGTGGCCATGTCGTCGGTAGAACTGGATTGTGCCGATGGATTTAATTTGAGTGAGGCCGCCGTAACGGTACAGGTTGTCAATCTGGGCGTTTCGCCGCAAGAGAATCTGACACTTTCCTATGAGATGAACGGTAACGGTTCGCCTGTGTCGGAACTTTATGAAGGTCCGTTGGCTCCCGGTGATACGGTTACCTATACCTTCACCCAGAAGGCCGATGTGTCGGCAGTCGGTACCTACACCTTCCGCGGTTATGTGAAGAGTTCGGTCGACACCGACAGTTACAACGATACATTGCCGGGAGCTTCGCTACAACACTGGGCCAACGCCACGATTCCGTATAAAGAGAATTTTGAAGATGCCACGACTGACCAGTACTGGGCATTGAAGTCGTTGTCGGGTGCCAGTCTGGTGATTTCCCACTCGGCGTCTAGTTCCAGTTCGGCCTATGACGGCTCGGGATTGCTGGGTTGCAGCGGTCAAATGCAGGCCGACGTTGATACCTGGGCCCGGTCGCAGTGCATTGATATTCCGGCCGGAGAGTATGAGTTCTCGATGTTCTATCGTACCATGATGAATCAACCTGCATCGCCAAATACTACGCTCTCTTTCGTACAACGGTTCAGAGTATACCTCACGGCCGACCCCGACGACATGACCAATGCCATTTTGCTGTATGACAACGACAGCGTGATTGTGAAGGAGAAACATTATGCCAAACTTTTGGTACCGGTTACGGTCGACAAGGACGGTGCCTACTACATTGTCATCAACTGCTATTCGCCCCAGGGGAACGGTTGCCTTTACCTCGACGATATCGAGTTGGCACCGGTAGCCGAGGCGGGGACAACACTCCCGTATCGCTCCGATTTCGAGTCGAACGAGAGCGAGTGGTACCATTACAGTCCGGCCTCCAACATCGAACAGTGGAGTGCCGAGACCGAAGGTGGGGAAACTTTCATGCAGACGCAATATTTCTATGACTACGGAATGGAGTCCAGTGGTATTGCCGGCCTCTATGTGGCTCCCTCGGTAGCTCTGTCGCAAGGCGACTCGGTGCGTGTGACTATCGATTACGAAATCATGATCGACGACCCTGCAAGCGACCACGGACAGAACATGACGGTTTACATGGCCGATAAAGATGTACCCGATGCTTATACCACCCCGGTGGTTTGCGGTGATGTGATTGGCGACCGGAGTCAGGTTTCGGGAGTCGTGGCTATTCCCCAAGACGGTATCTATTACTTCGGTGTGAAACCTTACTGCCCGCAGGAGACTTCGGCTACCCAGATGCGGTTGTTTGCCTTCGATATGGAGCGTGTCAACAGCGTGTCGGGGGTAGAGTCGGTCGAGAACCCGTCGTCGTTCTTCTTTGACGGAGAGCGGTTGCATATCCTGGGCGACTATATCGAGGTAACCCTCTACGATTGCCGCGGTGCCGCCACGGGAAGCTATCGTGACGAGTCGGTTATCGACCTGGGTAACCTGTCCTCGGGAGTCTATATTGTGCGACTGTTGACCGGTACGCAGGTTGTTACAGGCAAGATTATGGTTCAATAATTTCAGGTAACTCGAAGAGGGTGTGTATGCTTCTCCTGGAAGCATACGCCTCTCTTCTTTAATTGATATTCAGATGAACAAGATATATTTTACGGGGCTCGTCATGGCATGGAGCTTGGGAGTTTCGGCACAGCCGATTTATGAGTTGTCTCCGATAAAATCGTTGCTGTATGAGCGTCCGTTGACATCGAGCTCTGTTTGTTATTCGACGGCGGGTGAAGCCCTGCCCTATATCGAGGATTTTGATTCGCCGGAATCGTCGACCGGTTTACCCGCGGGGTGGAGTGTGTCCGATGAGAGTACTACGGCTCGATTTACCATGCAGGTCAATGCGTTGAGTGGAATCACGGCTCATTCGGGCCAATATTATCTCGTGTCGGGACCCGATGCAAGCGGACAGGCCCGCGATGCCTGGGCTTTCTCTCCGGCATTTGATTTGGTGGAGGGCAATTCTTATTATATAGCCCTCTATTGTGTTGCCCCGGGATATAAGGGGACGGCCGACCAGTTCGAGGTTACGGTCGGTCGGGAGGCTTCGGTTGCGGCACAGACGCAATGCCTCATCGACAAATCGGGCGATCAAGCTGCTATATACACAGAGTGGGTCAAAATAGAAGGGGTGTTTACCCCCGAGGAGACCGGTGAATATTATTTTGCCATACATCATTGCACGCCGGCGGGGACGACCGGTAATGCGGTGGGCTTCGACGATTTTACCGTGTCGGCAGAGCCTATTGTAGACAGACCTGTGGTTGAGCCTTATTTCACGGGTGGTCTCTGGTCGTTTACGGCCGATACGGTGTATGTAGGCGATTCGGAGCCTTTGAATTATGGTGTGACGGGACAGAATGTCGATACCTACCAGTGGGAGTTCGGCCCTGATGCTACCCCTGCATCGGCTTCGACGGCCTTGGCTTCGGTGGTCTATGTTACCGACGGAGTGAAGCAGGGCATTGTGACGGCTTCCAATGAAAACGGGTCGGTGAGCGATACGTTGGAAACGGGGGTCGTACACCTGTCGCCTGCGGTACAGGACTATGTGTGCAACCGGCGTAAATCGGACGTCTTGACTACTTATCAAGTGAGTGAGTATGGCTTCATGTTGGGGCTGAATGCCAATTATAGCACGATAGCCGAGAAATTTACTCTCCCCGACCAGGCCAAGGGTGAGGTCGACGAGGTGGTTATCTACACCTATCTCTATGCCTTGGAGGCAGCCAATCAGGAAAAGAATATGGTTTTGAGCCTCTATGACGAGGCTTCCGATGGGCTGCCGGGCAATCTGATAGCCTCTTTCTCGGGAGTGATGAAAGATGTTTTTGGAAGTGAAAATTCGGTGGGCCGTTTCAGTACTGCAGTTTTCCCGTCTGTTGAGGTAAACGGCAGTTTCTTCGTGGTTTTAACCTTCCCCGAGATTACTCCCGATGCCAACAACATGCTCGGACTGGTCTCTACGCAGAGCCGCAGCCACGACGACTGTACGGCTTATGCCAACTATCAAGGGCGATGGTATCCGATGAATGCTCTTTACAGTGGAGCCAATCTCTCGTCGTTGATTTCTCCGCGGTATACCTATGTGGGGACTTCGGCGGTTCGCTCTGTCGAGGGCAATACGGCTCTCTCGCTGGTAACGGACGGAGAGTCGTTGCAGATACGGGGCAGCGTAGTGGGCGAGCTTTATCGTGTGTTCGACCTTTCGGGGCGTATCGTGGCCTCGGGTCAGACCGACGAGAACGTGACTGCCGTATCGCTGTCGGAACTCTCACGGGGGGTATATGTTGTTTGCGTCGGCAACCGTACCGTGGGTAAGATTGTGCGATAGTTTTTTGTGAAGTCGGGGTGCGGACTTCGCTTTGAGAGGATTGTTCGCTCCCGGGGAAATAACGTGCGAGCCCTATCGGCGCTGCGAGAGCGGCCGGTAGGGCTTGCGCGTTTTATGGTAGGGCGACGGGCAGGACAACAAGGCTGCTCGTCGTTTCGCTTTCCTCTTGTTTTACCGGTGGCTTTGCAACCGCTGGCGAGCCATCTGCTCATACTCGGTGCCAGGTCGTCCGTAGTTGCAGTAGGGGTAGATGCTGATGCCGCCTCGGGGCGTGAAGAAGCCGGTCACCTCGATGTATTTGGGCTCCATGAGTTTGATGAGGTCCTTCATGATGATGTTCACGCAGTCTTCGTGAAAGGCTCCGTGGTTACGGAAACTGAACAGGTAGAGTTTCAAACTCTTGCTCTCGACCATGCGCTCGCCGGGAATGTAGTCGATTTGTATGGTGGCAAAGTCGGGCTGCCCGGTGATGGGGCAGAGGCTGGTAAACTCGGGGCAGTTGAAGCGCACCCAATAGTCGTTTTCGGGGTGTTTGTTGGTGAAGGTCTCCAACACCTCGGGGGCATAGTCCTGCCGATAGGTAGTCTTATGCCCCAGCAAAGTTAATTGCGGTTCTTTCGATTCCATAGTGGCGTATTATTGTAACTCTTTTATCTTGAATATGTTGTAGGATACCTGTCGGTCGTAGACGTCGCTGCCATCGATACGCTTGACCAGTCGCACCACTCGTACGGTGACCGGCAGAATAATGATTTCGTAGGCGGTTTTGAGACAGGCCTGGGTGACGATGAGGATTATCAGTTCATTGACCGGAACCACGCCCCCGAAGGCGATGGGGAAGAAGAGCAGCGAATCGGCACTCTCGCCCACGACGGTCGAGGCGATGGCCCGCAGCGAGAAGTGTTTGCCGTTGCTCGATATCTTCATCTTGCTCATTACATAAGCATTGAGAAACGAACCGGCCAGAAAGGCGATGAAGCTGGCCAGCAAGATGCGGGGCGTGGAGGAGAAGGTGGCCTCGAAGGCGCTTTGCCCTTCCCAGAACGGAGCCGAGGGCAAGACGATGGCCAGTTGGATAAAGAGGACGGCCAGCAGATTCATGAGGAAGCCCAGCCAGATGATGAGCCGCGCCTTGCGGTAGCCCCACACCTCGGCGATGCAGTCGTTGATGATGTAGGAGATGGGAAAGACGATGAGTCCGGCGGTTGCGGTGATGCCTCCGAGTGAAACCATCTTCACTTCGAGCAGGTTGGAACAGATGAGGCAGACACAGAATACGACGCCCATCACAAGGAAGGGCAGAGATACGGTACGGTTCATGATTTCTTGTTTTTTACGTGGTGTTCAAGCACACGGGAGGAACTTTTTCAGAGGTCCCTCGCTGGGTTATACATAATTTTCGGGCGCAAAGATAAGACCTTTTTTGTACAATAGCAAGCCCGGCTGAGGGAGGGGGCGACCATCGGGTTGGAACGTGTCGTTATGAAAGAGTGGAAAAACATGCGGGGGGAGGCTGCCTGTTATCGAGAGCAGTCTCCCCCGCGGGTATGTGTGGCGGTGAGTTGAGCGGTTAATCCTCCTCCTGAGGCATGTCGTGTTTGTGGACCAGCACCTTGTCGATGCGGGCCCCGTCCATGTCGACGATTTCGAGGGTGAAGCAGAGCCAGTCCACCTTTTCGCCCTCGGTGGGAATGTGTTGCAGAAGTTCGAGAATGAGACCGCTCAACGTGTTGTAGTTGAACTCCTGGTAGCGGTCGGTCATGTCGTAGTGGTCGAGGAAGTCGTAGAAGGAGCATTGCCCGTCGATGAGGCACGAGCCGTCTTCGCGGGTGACAATGTCGGCCGACGGTCCGGCCGAGGCCGAGCCTACCAGGGCTCCCAACACGTCGCTGAGGGTGACGATGCCCTCGATGCTGCCGAACTCGTCGGTCACCAGTCCGTAGCGGTGATTCTCGGTGCGCAGCCGCTCCATGGCGGTATATACGCTCATGTTCTCGGGCAGGAAATAGGGTGTCTCGGCCACCTCTCTGATGTTGAAAGAGGGGTCGTCGATTTTGGCGAAAAGGTCTTTCAGTGCCACGATTCCGATAATGTCGTCGAGGCTGTCCTCGCATAGCGGATAGACGGCGTGCAGGTCGTGAATGATTTTCGATTTGAGGGTGGCATTGTCGTCCTGCACGTCGAGGCATACCAGGTCGCTGCGGTGGGTCATAATCGACGAGATGTTGCGGTCGCCCAGGTTAAATACCCGCTCGACAATATCCTGCTCCACCTCCTGCACGCTGCCGTCCTCGGTACCTTCGCGCACGATAGCCTTGATTTCGTCTTCGGTAATGGCCTCTTTTTGTGAAGAGAGCCCCAGGAACTGGCACACTCCGGCTGTGCTCTTGGTGAGAATCCACACGAAGGGAGCGGCGATAAACGAGAGCCACGTCATGGGGCGTGATACGATTTTGGCCACCCGTTCCGAGGCCACCATACCGATGCGCTTGGGCACCAGTTCGCCGATGATGAGGGTGAGGTAGGTGACGATGATAACGATGATGGCTTTCGATATGCTCAGGGCATAGGGTTCCAGCGCCGGGCTATGAGCCAGCACGCCGGCCAGGTCGCCGGCCAGTTTGTCGCCCGAGTAGAGACCGGTAAGGATACCGATAAGGGTGATGCCTATTTGTACGGTAGAGAGAAATCGGTCGGGGTCTTGCGAAAGTTTCAGGGCCGACTGGGCGGCTTTGCTCCCCTTTTTAGCGCTGTTTTCGAGTTTGACTTTACGGGCCGAAACCAAGGCGATTTCGGACATAGAGAGTACTCCGTTGCACAGAATAAGGAGTACTATAATGAAGATTTCCATGTGAGAATTAAAAAATTACAGGTCGAAGATACTGAAATAAATCCGTAATCGGAGGGAATTGTGAAATGCAGGATATGTTTTTATTTTTATTTAGTTAAATTAACTATCCAATAAGGGCGCTTAATTTCGAGGAGAATCCTGTTTGGTTGTACGGCTCATGACGAACGGTATAAAAACCGTTTTCCGAATTGAATAAATAGCTGCAAATGCGTCGGAAATAGAAAAATAAATGCGATATTTGCATCGCGTAATCCCCGGCAACTCTCCCCGGACTACTTTTATTTGCGAAAAAAAGAGGCTTTTGCTTTTTTAGATGGGCAAAAAGCTATATATTTGCAGTCCAAAAAATTAAAAACAATATATTAGTACATAATTATAATTTATACAAAAATGACAAAGGCTGACATCGTAAACGAAATTTCTAAAAACACAGGAATTGAAAAAGCTGTTGTTCTTGAAACCGTTGAAAAATTTATGGAAACCGTTAAGGGTTCTTTGGCAAAAGGTGAAAACGTATATCTGAGAGGCTTCGGTAGCTTCATCGTGAAGAAAAGAGCCCAAAAGACGGCACGCAATATTTCCAAGAATACGACAATTATTATCCCGGCCCACAACATTCCCGCTTTCAAGCCGGCCAAAACGTTCATGGGCGAGGTAAAATAAGTGCGAAAACAACACAATTAAATATTAATCTTTAAAAACATATTCGTTATGCCGAGTGGAAAGAAAAGAAAAGGCCACAAGATGGCTACTCACAAACGTAAAAAAAGATTGAGAAAGAACAGACATAAGAAGAAATAATGTCTGTCTGCTCAATGAATGACAGCACACAAAGAACAAATTTAATGCATTTCAAGGAGGCATTGGATTTGTTCTTTGCTTTATCGACACGAAATTATACCCTCGAAAGGGGGAATAAAATGTATTCGGCGGAATGGCTGTGTGGGTGCACAACGATGCGCAGGCATGCCGCTTGACAAACAGTAATCTATAAATCACAATTTATGACCAGCGAACTTGTAGTAGATGTACAACCCAAAGAGATTTCTATTGCACTGCTCGAGAACAATCGATTGGTCGAGCTCCAAAAGGAGGCCCGAAACATATCGTTTTCGGTGGGCGACATCTATTTGGGCAGGGTCAAGAAGCTGATGCCGGGACTCAACGCTGCGTTTGTCGATGTAGGTTACGAAAAGGATGCTTTCCTGCACTATCTCGATTTGGGCACTCAGTACAACTCGAGCGCCAAGTTTTTGAAACAGTCGCTTGCCGACCGCAAGCGGGTGTTGTCACTCCCCAAGTTCAATCTGCTGCCCGATATTGAAAAGGACGGCACGATTAACGACGCCTTGAAGGTGGGTCAGGAGGTTCTGGTACAGATTGCCAAGGAACCCATTTCGTCGAAAGGCCCGCGATTGACGGCCGAAATCTCTTTTGCCGGCCGTTTCCTGGTACTGATACCTTTCTCGGACAAGGTATCGGTTTCGCAGAAAATCAAGTCGAACGAGGAGAAGCTCCGCCTCAGGCAGTTGATACAGAGCATAAAGCCCCGTAACTTCGGGGTGATTGTGCGCACGGTTGCCGAGGGGAAACGGGTGGCCGAGTTGAACAACGAGCTCAAAACGTTGGTCAAGTGTTGGGAAGATATGTTGGTGAAGTTGCAAAAAGCGAAACTCCCCTCGCTCGTTTATGAAGAGACAGGACGCACCGTGGGGTTGTTGCGCGACATTTTCAGCCCGTCGTTTGAGAATATCTATGTCAACGACAAGGAGACCTTCAATCAGATTCACAACTACGTGAGTCTCATCGCTCCCGACCGCAAGGATATTGTCAAACTGTATGAGGGCGAATTACCCATATTCGACAACTTTGCCATTACCAAGCAGATAAAATCTTCGTTAGGAAAAACTGTCTCATTCAAAAGCGGAGCGTATGTCATTATCGAGCATACCGAGGCGTTGCACGTGATTGATGTGAATAGCGGCAACCGCTCAAAAGCCTCCTCCGACCAGGAGAGCAATGCCCTCGATGTGAACATGAACGCGGCCGAAGAAATTGCCCGGCAACTGCGGTTGCGCGATATGGGCGGAATTATCGTGATCGATTATATAGATATGGACGAGGCCGAGAACCGTCAGAAACTGTATGATCGTATGCGCGAACTGATGGCCAACGACCGTGCCCGGCACAACATCTTGCCGTTGAGCAAGTTCGGGTTGATGCAAATCACCCGCCAGCGGGTGCGTCCGGCCCTTGATATCATTACCAGCGAAGATTGTCCGACTTGCCACGGTAAAGGCACCATTCCTCCCTCCCTGCTCTTTACCGATTTGTTGGAGTCGAAGATTCATTACTTGGTGTATAAGTTGAAAATCAAGAAGTTCACTTTGCACGTGCATCCTTTCGTAGCGGCTTACATCAATCAGGGGGTCTTCTCTCTGAAAATGAAATGGCGCTGCAAGTACACCTTCCAGATGAAGGTGATTCCCAATCAGTCGCTCGCTTATCTCGAATATAAGTTCTTCGATGCCGAGAAAAACGAGATTGACCTGAAAGAAGAGATTGAAATCAAGAAATGATGGCTCCCCGGAGCCTCGGGTTATAGCGGAACCACCACCGGTGGTTCCGCTTTTTGTTTCAGGGCGCTTTGCCGTTTTTTTCTGCCTTTTGTCCTTTTCGGTCCCCTGGGGTACACTTGTCCCTGCTCCGAAACAGAACAGCCCTGCGCGGTCTTCTTCGACGGCAGGGCTGTGATAAGGTTGCGGGAAGTAGCCGATGCGTGTTACTCCCGGTAATAGATGCGTTTTACGCGGGTCGATACCGAGGTGAGAATCTCGTAGGGAATGGTGCCGAGAGTCTCGGCAATCTCGGTCACGGGCAACTGTTCGCCGAATATTTCGACCCGGTCGCCGGGCTGGCAGTCGATGTCGGTCACGTCGATCATGCACACGTCCATACAGATATTGCCTACGATGGGTGCCCGTTTGCCGTTTACCACTACGCACCCTTTGCCGTTGCTCAAATGGCGGTCCAGACCGTCGGCATAGCCGATGGGAATGGCAGCGATGCGAGAGTCGCGGGTGAGCATCCCTTTGCGGCCGTAGCCCACTGTCTCACCGGCAGCCAGCGACTTGATTTGGAGAATGGTGGTCTTCAAGGTGCTCACCGTCTCGATACCGCAGGGGTCGTCGATGGGCGAGACTCCGTAGAGTCCGATGCCCAGCCGCACCATGTCCATCTGGTATTCGGGGAATCGCAGAATGCCGGCCGTGTTGAGTATGTGGCGCAGTATCTTGTGCTTGGAGTGTTGTTGCAGGTAGTCGGCACAACGGGTGAAGGTGTCGATTTGCTGGTGCGAAAATTGGTCGAAGCGGGGCTCGTCGCTACCGGCAAAGTGCGAGAATACCGAGCGGGCGAGCACGACTGTCTGGTCGTTGAGTATGTCGACCACTTGGGGCATGTCCTTCTCTTCAAAGCCGAGCCGGTGCATGCCCGAGTCGATTTTGATGTGCACGGGATAGCCGGCCAAGCCCAGTTTCTCACCCTCGGCGATGATAGCCTTCAACAGTTCGAAGCTGTATATCTCGGGTTCGAGGTAGTAGCTGAACAGGGTGCGGAAACTGCTCATCTCGGGGTTCATCACCAGGATAGGCATGGTGATGCCTGCCTTGCGCAGTTCGGCCCCTTCGTCGGCTACGGCCACAGCCAGAAAGTCGGCGCCGCGGTCTTGCAGCGTCTTGGCCAGTTCGTAGGAGCCGGCACCATAGCCGAAGGCCTTGACCATGCAGATTACTTTGGTCTGAGGACGCAGTTTCGACTTGAACAGGTTATAGTTGTGGACGATGGCGTCGAGGTTGACTTCGAGAATTGTCTCGTGCTGTTTCAGTTCGAGGGTCTCGGAGATGAGTTCGAAATGGAACTCACGGGCTCCCTTAATCAATATCAGTTCGTTGTGGAAATCGGCCGGATCGAACTGGGCGAGGAAACTCTCGGTCGAAAGGTAGAACTCCTTTTCGAGGTTGAAGAGGTAGGCGTTGTCCGAGATGACCGGCCCGATGCCGATGAGCCGCTCAATACCCTTGTGCAGAATGACGTCGGCCACTTTGCGGTAGAGACTGGCGGGAGGAAGTCCCGTCTGATAGATGTCGGAGAGTATCAAGGTGCGTCGCATGCCCTTGGCGGCAGCGCGGCGGTTCTGAAAGTCGAGAGCGATGGTGAGCGAGTTGATATCGGAGTTGTAGCTGTCGTTAATGATGAGGCAGCTGTTGATACCCTCCTTTACCTCCATACGCATGGCTACCGGCGTGAGACGGGCCATGCGCTCGGCGATGACTTCGGGCGGCCGGTTGTAGTAGAGCATCACGGCCAGGCAGTGTATGGCGTTCTCAATCGAGGCCTCCTCGACAAAGGGTATGGTGAAGCTGCTGTGGTATTGCAGGTAGGTGTACTCGATTTTGGTCGAATCGCTTCCCTTGGTAATCTTGGAGATGTAGAGCGGCTTGTCGCGGTCTTTGCGCGACCAGGCAATCTCGCGACAGCCGAAGCAGAGCTTTTCGACACACTCGCAGATGAGTCTGTTGTCGCCGTCGTAGATGATACAGTCGCAGGCTTTCAGCAAGATGAGCTTTTCGAGGCACTTTTGCTGGATTGTCTGGAATCCCTCCTGGTGAGCTTCGCCGATGTTGGTAATCAGTCCCAACGTGGGCTTGATAATCTCTTCGAGATGTATCATCTCGTCGGGTTGGGAGATACCGGCCTCGAAGATGGCCATCTCGGTTTTGGGCCCGATTTGCCACACCGAGAGCGGTACGCCTATCTGTGAGTTGTAGCTGCGGGGCGAGCGCACGGTGTTGTAGTCGGGTTGGAGCAGTTGGTAGAGCCACTCCTTGACGGTGGTCTTGCCGTTACTGCCCGTGACTCCGATAACCGGGATATTGAACCGGCGACGATGTGTCGCAGCCAGTTGTTGCAGGGCGGCGAGTGTATTCTTGACGACGATGAAGTTGGCTCCCGCCATCTCCTCTTCGCCGGGAATGGGGTGTTCGACCACAAAGTCGCGTACCCCCTTGCGGTAGAGCTCTTTGATGTAGCGGTGCCCGTCGTTCCGTTCGGTCACCAGGGCGAAGAAGAGCGTCTCTTCGGGGAAGGTGAGCGACCGGCTGTCGGTGAGCAGCGCGGTGATGATATGATCTTGATATTCCCTTTTCCGGGCTTTGACGATGGTAGCAATTTCGGTAGTCGTGTAGTTCATATCTGATTGATTCTTGTGTTTAATTCTGCAATTTCATGGGCGATATTGATATAGGGATAGGCCTGCCCGAAGCGCACGACCCTGTCGAGCGTGTTTTGCAGGAACGCCTTGTAGCCGTCGGTATCGCCGGTATTGGGCCGATGGGCCATGGCGGTGTATAGTTTGTACCATTGTGTGGCAATCTCGCGGCTCTCGGGGGTGAGATATGCCTCGGTGAGCAGTTCGCTGATGTAGGTGATGGCCGAGGCTGAGGGGTGGGTCAGGTCGGTGTCGTAGAAACGGTAGTCGCGCAGGTCGTCCATCAGAATTTCGTAGGAGGGGAAGTAGTCGCAGATGTGGCTCTCGTGTTGCAGCCGGTCGATGGCCAGCAGCAGGGTCGCCTTGCTCAGTTGGTTGCCGTGCGCCCCGTCACTGAGGTGGCGTATGGGACTCACCGTGAAGAGCAGCCGGCATGCGGGCAGATGGCTCTCGATGTGACGGACGATGGGGAGCCAGCGTGCCACGATGGCATCGACCGTGAGCAGCTCCCGGTCGAAGAGCGCGGCCGGTTGCTTGTGACAGTTGGCCACCACCTCGCCGCTTGTTTTGAGGCGGTAGATGTAGGCACTCCCCCAGGTGATGATGATGCGGTCGGTCACCGGCAGGCGGTCGTGTGCCCATGCCAGCCGGCTGTTCATTTCGGCCAGGGCCTCGTCCCGGTCGCGTCGCGAAAAGCGCGAGTGGTGGTCATAGCTGTGCCACAGACCGTTTGCCGGGAACAGGTCGTCGGGGGTGAAGCTGTCGCCTGTGACGATACGCTCCCAGTTGCGGGCAATGGACTCGGGGTTGTACAGGGTACCGAAGGGGTTGATGTCGACATCGAACTTGCGTTGTTGCAGCCACACCCCTATGTTCTCGACAAAGCATGAACCTATCAGCAACAGGTGTTGCCGGTGATCCAGGTAGCCGAGGTGTCGCGGCGGTTCGATGACGGTTCTGAAATTCATGACCAAGCACAATTTGCACCTTCAAAAATAACTATTTTCTTATCGAATACACGACAAATTAACATCTGAAAAAATAAAAAAATATAACATGATGGTAAAATAACCATGCTTTTCTTGTAAAAATACCAAAAATGAATTATATTTGCACAACCTGTTTTGCTTAGGTGCCCTTCTGGCACCCTGTTTTGTAGCTCTTCCTGCAATATAGAGAGTTATGGAGTTATATTACAAGGAAGAACGAGACCGCGATTTGTACGAGGCCTACAACAAAGTATTCAAATCGCTGGGCATGGCTGCTCTGGATACCCCTCGGGAGAAGGTAGTACACCGGGTGGTCTATTCGGTAGCCCCCCGGTTTTACATCAGTTATGAAGAGGCGCGGCGGAATGTGAAGCGCATCATGAGCGGCCGTCCACCCCGTTGCATGTCGGCTGTTCGCACCGAGATGTACAACGACCTGGCCAATCTTCTGGCCGGGTATCTGCGCCGTCGGCCGCGTGCCAGTTTCAACGAGGCACTTGGTGCGGTGCTGGCCGAGAAACCGGCGCCGCGCTTTTATCTGTCGGAGCGCTCAGCCTTACTTATTATCTATCGCATGCAGCGGGGAGGTGCCTCATGAGACGCCTGTTCCGTTGCCTCTGTCTGCTGCTCTTGTTGGCTGAGGCAGCCGGTTGCAAGAGTACCCGGCAAAGTGCCGCTTCGCAGTACGAGCGTTTGGCCGGCGAGGAGGTCCGTAATCTGACTGCCGTTTTCGACTCGGTGCGGCGCAGCGAGTTGGAGGGGAACACCCGTTGGGAGTGGACCCAGCTCGACTATTCGCTCGATACCCTGCTGTCGTCTGCCGGGTCGCCTCGGCTGCGGGTGACCCGCCTCACCCGCACGGCCTCGGTGGCAACCCGTCACGAACAGGCTGTGACCGATTCGCTGGTTGGCCGGTCGGCCGGACAGGTGCGCGCGGCGAAGGAGGAGTCGGCCCGGGAGTCGCGGCAGAGCCGCACGACGGGTCTCGCGCCCCTTTGGATTATGGGGGCATTGGTAATTGTCATATCGTTTATTTATATCATAAAAAGGAGATGAAAGAGATGAAAGATGAGAAAAGAGTGTGGGAAACGGTTCTGTTTTCGTTTTCCGAAGATCAGATTTTGCGGGAGTTGACGGCCGAGAGTTCTTATGTGGCCAAGAGTTTGGTGGGCACGGCCGAGTTGCAGCCGGGGTGGAGTCGCTCCATCATTGTGAGCGAGGAGGAGCGCCCCTTCCTGGGCCGTTGGCTTTCCGATGTCCGCGACGAGATGACACGGGCTTTGTCGGCTTATCTGTCGGACGACTTTGCCTCGACCGAGAGCAACGTGGTCTTTGCCGTCGTTCTGCCCGAACATCGGGCACAAGGGCTCGATGAGGCCATTTGTCACCAGCTCGAACGCGCTATCGTGCACTATCTGCTGGCGCAGTGGTTCGCCACCAAACTGCCCGAAGAGAGTACCCGCCGACTGTTGCAGTATCAGGGAGCCCTCTCGGCTGTCAAGAGCGACATCGGGCTGGCCCGCAACCGTCGTCCGCACCGCCCGACCAACTATTTTTGAACACAGCGAGGGGGAGACCGGCCGGTTGGCGGGTTCTCCCCCTCGTGTTAATGGTGTGGGGCCGATTAGTGGCAGCCGTCGCAGCAATCGCCGCAGCCGTCGCCGCAACCTCCGTGGTCGTGACCGCAACCGCAGCCACAGCTGTGGCGGGGGTGCAACTCCTCTTCGGTGGCATCGCGCACGAGTTTCACTACGCCCACGTAGTGCAGGTTCTCACCAGCCAACGGGTGGTTGAAGTCCATGAGCACCTTGTCGTCCGATACTTTCAGCACCGAGCCGTTGATGCGGTAGCCCTCGGCGGTCATCATGGGCACGGTATTGCCCTCGAATACGGTCTGGTCGTCGAATTTGCCGTCGACCATGAAGATATCCTTGTCGAGTTCAATCACGTGCTCTTCGTTGCGTTCGCCGAAAGCCTCGTCGCAGGTGAGCACGAAGTCGAACTTGTCGCCCTCTTTGAGGCCGTCGAGCCGCTTCAACATGGCGGGGAGGATATTCGGGTCTACACCGTAGACAAACTGGTCGGGCAGTTCGTCGGTGGCACGCATCATCAATGTCTCTTCCGGTTCGCCTGCGCCTGCATAGAGGTCGTAGGTGAGAACCACAAATTTACCGGGTTTGATTTCCATAAGGTTTCTGTATCGTTAAAGGGTTAATATTTATCTGAGTTGGCATGTACAACTGTATGGCTCATCGGTCGTAGAACTTGCGGTTGTACTCTTTGAGCAGTTTTTTCACGTTGAAGTAGAATCCCTCGATTTTGAGGGGGTTGCTCTCGATGGCGATGTAGTCGAAATAGGGTTCGACAAAGACAAATTCGGTGGCGGTGAATCCCTGTCGGTTGACGATGTTGTACTCGTCGGTAGGGTAGATGACATACCAGGCGGTCTCGGGGGCCTTACCGTCGCCGGTCGAGAGTATGGCTTGAATGAGTCCTTTAAGGCGGTATTCCCATACGTCGGCCTCGCGGTTCTCGCCCTTTTGGCGCAGGCCGTATACAAGGAAGTTGATTTGGCGCAGGTCGAGGGGAATGTCGGCGAGAATCTGCCGGGCATATTTGATAATCGAGTCACACTCCGATTCGGTGTGTACGGTTTGCAGATACATCTCTTCGATGTGTTTGGGAACCTCGACCATGCGGTAGGGGTTGTAATCTTCCTGACAGGCATACCCCAGGTAGAGATGGCGGAACTCGGTCAGGTTCATGGTGGTGTCGTTGCCGAGGTACTCTTTCAACAGGTCGGGGTAGTAGTAGGGGGAGCGGCTGTCCCTGACGGCCTCTTCGATTTTCTCCATGTCGGGAATCTCGAATGTGGCGGGCTCGGCGGCTTGGAGTTGCCGGCAACTCAGGCCGAGGAGGAATATGAGAAGAGTAGTATAAAAATGTTTCATCGCTTACGGTTGCAGATTTTGTCGGGTTTGCAGCCCTTTTCCCTTGGGGAAAATGGATTAATTGTTTATCAAAATGAGCCGTCGGACTCATTTTGATAAACAAAGATAGGGTTTTCTTCCGACAAAAAGTTACTTTTTTACCGTAAAAGATGATAAAACATTTTAGACCGATTCTTCTGCGGCGGTTGGCCGGAACAGCTTTTAGCCCTGCTTGCCGGCGTGTTTCAGGATTTTGGCGTCGAGGTAGAACACAATCTCTTCGGCAATGTTGTTGCAGTGGTCGCCGATGCGTTCGAGGCGGCGGATAATGCTTATCAGGTTGAGGCACTCCACGGCTCTCTCGGGGAACTGTTGCAGATACTCGGCAATGATGGGTACGGCTGCGTGGTTGAGTTCGTCCACCCGGTTGTCTTTGTTGAAGACGGCAATGGCTTCGGACGATTTCTCCTCGATGAGGGCGGCCTGGGCCTGGGCCATCATGGCTTTGACGATGTCGAGCATCTCTTTGATACCGGTCTTCTCGAACAGTTCCGACTCGATGTTCACTTCGGGGTAGTCGATGACAAAGCGGGCGATGCCGTCGCAGAAGTCGGCAATGCGTTCGAGGTTGTTGCTCGTTTTCATCATGGCCAGGGTGAATCGCAGGTCGAGGGCTACGGGGTTGTAGAGCCCGATGATGTCTTCGCAGTCGCTGTCGATTTTCAGTTCAAAGGCATTGACTCTCTTTTCGCGGTAGGTGACCTCGTGGGCCAGCTCCTTGTCCATGGAGAGCAGGGCTTCGCCGGCGCGGTTGAGTTGTGAGTTGACCAGGTCCCACATTTCGAGGACCTCTTTTTTCAGGTCGTCGAGTTCTTTTTCAATGTATATCATGTTTGCAGTAGATTAGACGTAAATGGTTTATATGTTTGTTCTCTGTATGCGATTCCTATTTTAACGGAACAAAGAAAAGCGGTTGTTGTTTCCTTGTCGTTACATCGGTTTTACAAATATATGACAAAATAGGGGTAAATAAAAACGGCTGCTCTTGAAAGACAGCCGTTTTTTGTGTATCGTGAGAAGGGGTTGCCTTTACTCGTGGACCGGTTTTTCCAGCCCGGGGATAGCTACCAGCTTCATGTCGAAGACCAGCGTGGTGTAGGGGAGAATCAACGACGATACCAGTTGGGCGCCGTAACCTAATGTCTGGGGAATAATCACCCGGCAACTGTCTCCAACCTTCATCTGTTCGAGTGCTACAATCCACCCCTTGATGTTGTCGTCTACCTGCGTGCGGAAGATGCTGTCGGTTTTCAGGTAGGACGAGTCGAAGGGGGTGCCGTTGTAGAGCATGCCTTTGTAGATGACGTCGACCGTGCTGGTCTGGTAGGGCGACTGGGCATCGCGGTTGAGGCTGGTGTCGTTGTAGTATTTCATCAAGACGTAGATGCTTCGGTCCCAGCTGGGTACTACCTTGGTGTAGACGGGATTCCCGTCGGCATCCTTGGCTCCGAGCTGTTCGATAAACCAGGCGTCGTTGGTGTCGCGCCACTCCTCATACTGGGTCCAGTAGTTTTCGCTCTCCTTGCAGGAGATGATTCCTACGAGGAGACAGATTAACAGGAAAACAGGTAACTTTTTCATAATAAACGGGGCTATTGATTAAAATTCCACGACAGGGGCTTTTGCGGCGCTCTCCTCGGCCTTGAATTGCGGTTTGGGGTCGAACCCGAACAGCTTGGCGGTGATGAGAGCCGGGAACTTGCGTATCTTCTGGTTATAGGCGTTCACTGCATCGGTATAGCGCGAGCGCTCGGTAGCGATGCGGTTTTCGGTACCTTCGAGCTGGGCCTGCAATTCCAGAAAGTTCTGGTTGGCTTTCAGGTCGGGATAGTTCTCGGTGATGGCCAGGAGTTTGCCCAGGGCACTCGACAATTCGCCCTGTGCCTCCTGGTATTTTTGCAAGTTCTCTTCGGTGAGGTTGGCCGGGTCGACGGTAATTTGCGTCGCTTTGGCGCGGGCGGCCACCACGGCTTCGAGCGTTTCGCTTTCGTGTGAGGCGTATCCCTTGACGGTGTTGACAAGGTTGGGCACCAGGTCGGCTCGCCGTTGATACTGGTTTTCTACTTTCGCCCACTGCGCGTTGATATTCTCGTCGGCTTCAACGATGCTGTTGTAGCTGCACGAAGAGAACGAGGCAGCAATGACGATTGCAAAAAGAACTCGAACGAAATTTCTCATATCGAATGGATTAATGGGTTGGTTTTATTCTGCTACTTTCTTTAACAAGGATTTCAGACTTACCTGCTCGCCGATGAGGCTCTGCAACTGGTCGATGGCCACGCGTTGTTGCTCCATGGAGTCGCGGAAGCGAACGGTTACGGTATGGTCTTCGAGCGTCTGGTGATCGACGGTGACGCAGAAGGGGGTACCGATGGCGTCCTGACGGCGGTAGCGCTTGCCAATCGAGTCCTTCTCGTCGTACTGGCAGTTGAAGTCGAAGCGCAGCGAATCGATGATTTCGCGAGCCTTTTCGGGCAGACCGTCCTTGCGTACCAGCGGCATCACGGCAACCTTCACCGGAGCCAGCGGAGCCGGCAAGCGCAGCACGACGCGGCTCTCGCCGTTGTCGAGCGTCTCTTCGCAGTAGGCGGCAGCCATCACGCTCAGGAACATGCGGTCTACACCAATCGAGGTCTCGATTACGTAGGGGGTGTACGATTCGCCCAGTTCGGGGTCGAAATATTGTATCTTCTTGCCCGAGAATTTCTCGTGGTTGCCCAGGTCGAAGTTGGTGCGCGAGTGGATACCCTCTACCTCCTTGAAGCCGAAGGGCATCTCAAATTCGATGTCGGTGGCTGCATTGGCATAGTGGGCCAGCTTCTCGTGGTCGTGGAAGCGGTATTTCTGGTCGCCCAGACCCAGAGCCTTGTGCCATTTCAAGCGGGTCTCTTTCCATTTTTCAAACCATTTGAGCTCTTCGCCCGGACGTACGAAGAACTGCATCTCCATCTGCTCGAACTCCCGCATGCGGAAGATGAACTGACGGGCTACGATTTCGTTACGGAAGGCCTTGCCAATCTGTGCGATACCGAAGGGAATGCGCATGCGGCCCGTCTTCTGTACGTTCAGGAAGTTGACAAAGATGCCCTGAGCCGTCTCGGGGCGCAGGTAGACCTTCATCGAACCGTCGGCGGTCGAGCCCATCTCGGTCGAGAACATCAGGTTGAACTGACGCACCTCGGTCCAGTTGCGCGTTCCGGAGATCGGAAGATCGGAAGGAGCACACGTCTGAACTCCAGTCACTGATGCAACCG
>DXDM01000006.1 GCA_019115485.1 Candidatus Barnesiella excrementavium
TACCTTTGTTCTCGGGTTAAATGCGCTTTCTTTTTCATTTGCAACACAAAAGTACGTTGTTTGACCTGACAATCGGTTGGAATATTCCAACCGATTGTGCTTTTGAGTTGCATTTTCTAGTTTAATTCACATTGACTATACCGAACCGACTCCTATCTTCTGTAAAGATAGCGAAAGGTAAAAGCTGTGGCAAAGAAAGAGCTGAAAAAAATGAAACCTCGACTTTTATCGGTACAAAATTCAGAGAATAACAAAATTTGTGTATTTTTGAAAAATCAACGAACAACCAGGTTATCATGAACAATCAATACAAACGAATCCTCTTGAAACTGAGCGGCGAGTCGCTCATGGGCGAAAAGCAGTATGGCATCGACGAAAAGAGAGTCAACGAGTATGCCACCCAAATCAAAGAGATTGCCGAGATGGGCATCGAGATAGGTATCGTAATCGGCGGGGGAAACATCTTCCGCGGACTGAGCGGAACCACTCAGGGGGTCGACCGGGTCAAGGGCGACCAGATGGGTATGCTCGCCACGGTCATCAACAGCCTGGCCCTGAGCTCGGCACTCGAAAAGGTAGGACAGAAGGCCCGGGTATTCACGGCTATCAACATGTTCCCCATCGGCGAACATTACAGCAAATGGAAGGCCATCGAGGCCATGCAGCGGGGCGAAATCGCCATCATCTCATGCGGCACGGGTAACCCCTTCTTCACCACCGACACGGGCTCGGCCCTGCGAGGTATCGAAATCGAGGCCGACGTCATGCTCAAAGGCACCCGCGTCGACGGCATCTACACGGCCGATCCCGAGAAAGATCCCACGGCTGTGAAATTCGACAAAATCAGCTACGACGAAATCTATACCCGGGGTCTGAAAGTGATGGACCTCACCGCCACGACCCTCTGCAAGGAGAACCACCTGCCCATCATCGTGTTCGACATGGATACTGTGGGCAATCTGAAAAAGGTGATGTCGGGCGAAAACATAGGAACGCTGGTATATTAATAACGCAGCCTTTGTCATTCTTGAAAAAAAGAGTACATTTGTTCACCAAACTAATAGAAACATTTCAACCTTACTTATTATGGACGACGTAAAAACATATCTCAACGCGGCCGAAGAAAAGATGACCATGGCCATCGAATTTCTCGACGAGGCTCTGGCTCATATTCGTGCCGGTAAAGCCAATCCGCGGATTCTCGACGGCATACGGGTCGACTACTACGGCAGTCTGGCTCCGCTCTCCAACGTGGCCAACATCTCGGTACCCGACGCCCGCACCATCGTAATTACCCCGTGGGAAAAATCGATGTTCAAGGTAATCGAAAAAGCCATCTTGGACTCCGAGCTGGGTATCACGCCCGAGAACAACGGCGAGATTATCCGCCTCTCCATTCCCCCGTTGACCGAAGAGCGGCGCAAGGCTCTCGTGAAACAGTCGAAACAGGAGGCCGAAAATGCCAAGGTGAGTGTGCGCAATGCCCGCCGTGATGTCATCGACGCCTTGAAAAAGGCTCAAAAAGAGGGTATGGCCGAAGATGTAGCCAAAGACGGTGAAGCCTCGGCTCAAAAACTCCACGACAAATACATGAAGAAAATCGACGATATCTTTGCCGAGAAGGAGAAAGAGATTCTCACCGTATAAACGGCCGATTTCGCAAAAACAGATTCGAGGGCTTTCGGTTCATGCCGGAGGCCCTCTGCCTTTACAGCCTGTCCAAGCCACCCACGAAGCATGGAGAGGCTGCGGCCCGACCGAGTTCTACTCGAAAACTTCGCTCCCCGCTTGCCATTACTCTCGCCTTTCACTATCTTTGTTTCACGAAGACAGGAGGCGGCTCGGCCTTGTCAAACTTGAAAACTCCGTTTCCGTTTGCCACGGCTCTCGCCTTTCACTATCTTTGTAGAAGATAAGATGCGTCTCAGCAGAAAAATCAAGTGGGCTTGTTTTTCTGCTTTCGACTTTCACTATCTTTGTCCTGAAAAAAACAGTCGACGTGGAAGGACTTGTCATCAAAAATACAGGAAGTTGGTATATCGTACGCACCGAAACCGGTGAGTCGATACCGTGTAAAATCAAGGGGAATTTCCGGTTGAAGGGGATTCGCAGCACCAACCCCGTGTCGGTGGGCGACCGCGTCAACATCGAGCTTAACCCCGACCGCACCGCCTTTATCACACGCATACACGAGCGCAAGAACTACATCATACGCCGGGCCTCCAACCTGTCGAAAGAGTCGCACATCATCGCGGCCAACATCGACCTGGCCCTGCTGGTGGTGACCGTCAACTCACCGCTCACCTCGACCACCTTTATCGACCGGTTCCTGGCTACGGCCGAAGCCTACCGCATTCCCGTGCACATTGTCATCAACAAATGCGATACCTTTTCGCCCGACGACCGGGAGTATGCCGAAGCCCTCTGCTACCTCTACCGCTCCATCGGCTACGAGTGCCGCTGCGTGTCGGCGGCCACCGGCGAAGGGTTCGATTTCATCACCGACAGTCTGAAAGACCGCATTACCCTCCTCTCGGGCAACTCGGGGGTGGGCAAATCGACCATCATCAGCCGCATTCTGCCCGGTGTCGAAATCAAGATAGGCGCCGTATCGACGGCTCACCACAAAGGCATGCACACGACCACCTTCTCCGAGATGTACCCGCTGCCACAGGGAGGATACCTTATCGACACCCCGGGCATCAAAGGGTTCGGCACCATCGATTTCGAACCCGGCGAGGTGGCCCACTTCTTCCCCGAAATCTTCCGTATTTCACAGGAGTGCCGTTTCAGCAACTGCACCCACCGGCACGAACCGGGCTGTGCGGTACTGAAAGCGCTCGAAAATCATGAGATAAGCGAATCGAGATATGCCAGTTACCTGAGTATCATCGACGACAGCTCCGACGGGAAATACCGGGAGGCCTTCTAACCTACCCGACTGCTCCCCACCCCCTTTGCCGGTCGACCTGCTCACAAAAACAAGAAAGATGATGAAAAGTGCCTTGATTACCATTTGCAGACATACACTGCTCCTGCTCCTGATAGGAGCCTGTGCCCTGTCGGTCGACGCAGCCAAAAAGAAAAGCACGAAACCGACAACCCGCCAGACTGCCGCAACGAAGGTCGACACCGACTCGGTCGAGCCGCTCTCGACACTGCCGCTGCCTCAAACCTTTGTCGACAAACAGATAGACAGTCTCATCGTCTTTGCCCGCAAATACACCGGCACGCCTTACCGCCGTGGCGGAAAAGGCCCCAACCGCTTCGACTGCTCGGGATTCATGCAATATGTATTCAACCATTTTTCCTGTGAACTCAACGCCAGTTCGGCGTCGCAATATCTGCAAGGCATCTCGGTAGAAGACGAGAAGATTCGCCGGGGCGACCTGGTCTTTTTCAAGGGACGGAACAGCCGCCGCGCCTCCGTGGGGCATGTGGGTCTCGTGACCGAGGTCTATCCCGACGGCCGGTTCAAGTTCATACACGCCTCGACCTCGCAGGGGATACGCGAAGATTGGAGCTCGTCGCCCTATTATGCCTTGCGATACATGGGTGCCCGCCGCATCTACTTTGCCCAAATTGACCCAAGCGTACTGCTCGACGCCATCATCAACCTCGAAGATGTCGACAACGACCTCCCGTTTGAAGAGGATAATCTGTCGGAATGATTCAGGCGGCAGGTATCTTCAACCGCTGACCCGGTCGAATGGAATTGCCCCTCAAATTATTTTCCCGCCGAATGTCTTCGGCCGAAACGCCTTTGTATTTTTGGGAGATGGTCCACAAGCTCTCGCCCTTGCGCACCGTATGATATTTCGATGACGACGAAGCCTTGGTCTTGCTCTTGGACGAGGCGGCAACCGTCGTGCTGCTCTTCTTCACCGCCCCCTTGCTGCTCACCGCCAGGCGTTGCCCGATGCGCAGATAAGAGCTCTTGCCCAAATTGTTCCAGGCCCGCAGCTTGCTTACCGACACACCGTACTTGCGGGCTATCTTCGAGAGGGTCTCACCCTTGCGCACCTTGTGATAGACCATTGTTCCCGGAGCTATACCGGCCGGCTCGACCGAAAGGCGCTGAGCATAAAGCTCGGCATCGTGAGCGAAAATGTCGTCCTGCGCCTCGATGTAGGCATAGACCTGTTGCGAGGGCAAAATCAGGGCATAGGGACGCGAGGTGTTGCCCGGGATAATGTCGCGGCGGTATTGGGGATTGAGGCTGCGAATCTCTTCCAGCGGAATCTGCAACACGTCGGCCACCTGTTTCAGGTGCAACCGACGAGTCACCTGCACCGTATCGGTGAGGAGCGGACGACGGGTGAGCACGGGACAGATGTTGTGGTCGCTGTAATAGTTCATCACATAGTTGACGGCGATAAAGGCCGGCACATAGCCCCTCGTCTCGCGGGGCAGATAGGGATAGATTTCCCAATAATCGGTCTTGCCACCCGAGCGGCGAATTGCCTTGCTCACATTGCCGGGCCCGCAGTTGTACGAGGCGATGGCCAGAGCCCAATCGTGATAGATGGCGTAGAGGTCTTTGAGGTAACGGGCGGCCATGGCCGACGACTTGATGGGGTCGCGACGCTCGTCTACTAGGCTGTTGACCTCCAACCCCATGCTCTTGCCGGTACGGACCATGAATTGCCACAAACCGGCAGCGCCGGCCCGCGACGTAGCATCGGGACGCAGGGCCGACTCGATAATGGGCAGGTATTTGAGTTCGAGCGGAAGTCCCTCACGTTCGAGAGCCTCCTCGAAAATAGGCATGTAATAGGTGCCCAGCCCCAACAGGTTCTCGACCAGTGCCCGGCGTTTCTGTACATACATGTCGATGTAGCGACGCACCACGCTGTTGTAGGGCATCTCGATGACGGTGGGCAGTTGGGCCAACTTGCGCATGTAGACCGAGTCGGGGTAGTCGATATTCACACTGGTCTCCAAACAGGAGTCGTCGACCACGGCATACTGCTGCATGTACCAGTTGGTCAGCAGCGTATTCAGGTCGTCCTCCATGCTCTCGGGATAGACCACCGAGTTGTCAATGGAGTCGGTCAAGGCCAAATCCAACGAATCGGACATCACGATCTCGGCCGTATCCGACTCGACATATATCTCTTCATCAAGCTCTGCATCTTGGGCAAAGCCCAACAGCGAGAATCCCAATCCCGCCAAAATAAAACTTATCCTCTTCTTCATCTACTCCTCTTCTTCATTAATCATTAAAACGTAATCGCACACTGCAATCCCACCGCCGGCAAGGCCGAACGTCCCGTGGGGATAATCGCCGGCTGCCACTGCATGGAGAGATCGGGGCTGATATCGAAATGATACAGCTGGGCATCGACATAGGCATCGATCATACACACGGCGTAAAGACCAATCATGCAGATGATACACAGGTCGCGATACTGCCGGTAATAGTCCTTGCGCTGTTTCAACACGCTGGTGAGCCACTCCTTATCAATATCCTCCTCGCGGTAAGCCGAAGAGAAGAAATCCATGTAGCTGTTGGTCGTGGGGTCACTGTCCATGATATCGAGGTAAGCCCGCTGGTAATCGGCCAGCATGTTGCTGTTCCACGTGGTAGCATAGAAGAGCCCCACATAACCGCCCACGACAATAGGCAGTTTCCAGTAGCGTCGGTTGTAAATCTGCCCCAATCCGGGGAAGAGGGCCGACAGCCACACCGCCCGCATGGGATCGGGGTTGAACGACGAGGTGCGCCACCGCTTGTGCGTCTCGGTGCGGGTGGCTATCGAATCGCCCGGCATCAACGAGCCCAGCGAGTCGGTAATCATCAGCGGTACCGAGTCTTGCCCCAAAGCCTCCACACTGTCACCGGCGGCCACCGACACCGAATCGGGTACGACCGGCCGCGTTCCACTTTGGACAGAGTCGGTCACCAGGGGCATCACCCCTTGGGCTTTACGCATCGCCTCCCCGGCTGCCGCACGTCGGCCCGCAATGGAGTCAGGCGGAATGCTCTTGGCCCCCCGGGCTTTGCGCGTCTCGGCCGTGACAGACTTTTCCTGAGCTGCGGGGTGCGACGGTTCGGGAACCGCGCCCCACGACGACAAGGTCCACCACCCGATTATCCACACCAGTATCGAGGCTCTCTTCCAGCCCATGTTATCCGACAGTCTCAAAACACTATTTCAATTTATCGAACAAACCGATAATTCGTTCCAAATCTTCCTCGTTCTTGAACGGAATCGATATTTTCCCTTTTCCTTTCTCATCACAGCTGAACTGTACCTTGGCCTGGAAGAAATCGGAGAGGTGCGATTTGAGCACGTTGTACTCCTGCCGCATCATCACCTTCTTCTGCACCTTCTTGCGGGCCCGTTCGCCACCGGCCGCGAGAGTCTTGGCCAACTCCTCGACGTTGCGCACGCTCAACCCGTCGGAGAGGATACGCTCGTAGAGTTCGAGCTGCAAGGCGGGGTCGGCCACCGACAGCAAAGCCCGGGCATGGCCCATGTCGATGCGCTTGTCGCGCAAGCCTATCTGCACCTCGGCCGGGAGTTTCAGCAACCGCAGGTAGTTGGCGATGGTTGTCCGTTTCTTGCCCACCCGTTCGCTCAGTTTCTCCTGAGTGAGTTGGTAGAGTTCAATCAGTTTCTGAAAGGCGAGGGCAATCTCTATGGCGTTCAAGTCTTCGCGTTGAATATTCTCGATAAGGGCCATCTCCATGAGGGTCTCGTCCTCGGCCGTACGCACATAGGCGGGAATCGTTTCGAGCCCGGCCATCTGGGCGGCCCGGTACCGACGTTCACCGGCAATGATTTGATATTCGCCGCCGGCCAATTGCCTGAGCGAAACAGGCTGTATGATACCCAGTTCGCGAATCGAAGCGGCCAACTCTTCCAGAGCCTCCTGGTCGAACTCGCGACGGGGCTGGTCGGGGTTGGGGACAATCTTCGACAGTTCGATTTCATGGATCGAGGAGGTACCGCTGGTCACGATGTCGTCCATCGAAATCAGGGCGTCCAAACCTCTACCCAATGCACTTCTTTTAGGTGCTGACATATTTTTCTTCTCCTTCTTTTTGCAGCTTAACGGTTCTTCGTTATCAACTCCTTGGCCAGCTCCATGTGGTTGACGCTGCCCCGCGACTCACAGTCGTAGAGCAGGGCGGGCAACCCGTGACTGGGGGCCTCGCTCAAACGGATATTCCGCTGAATTACCGTATTGAATACCAGACTGCCGAAGTGGCTTTTCAGCTCCTCGTAAATCTGGTTGGCCAGTCTCAAACGCGAATCGTACATCGTCAGCAGGAAACCTTCGATTTCGAGCTTCGGATTCAGTTTCGATTTGATAATCTTAATCGTATTCAACAACTTGCTGATTCCTTCCAGGGCGAAATACTCGGCCTGTACCGGGATAATAACAGAATCGGCCGCGGTGAGAGCGTTGACCGTAATCAGCCCCAACGAGGGAGAGCAGTCGATCAAGATGTAATCGTAGTCGTCGCGCACCACGCCCAAGGCCTGGGCCAACACCCGTTCCCGGTTTTGCATATTCATCAGTTCCAACTCGGCACCTACCAGGTCGATGTGCGAAGCTACCAGACTGAGCCCATCGACACAGGTACTTACTACCGAATCCTTAATCGATGACTGCCCTACCAGGCACTCGTAAATCGACGACTTTACCTGCTGCGGGTCTATACCCAACCCCGACGATGCATTGGCCTGAGGGTCGGCATCGAGAAGCAAAACCTTCTTTTCCAAAACAGCCAGCGAGGTAGCCAGATTGATGGAAGTCGTTGTCTTCCCGACTCCTCCTTTTTGATTGGCAATAGCGATAATTTTACCCATACTGTTATTTTTTCTCTTCACAAAGGAATATTTTTTAATTCATATTCCGCTGTCCCGGCAGCTCGAAAATAGGATAATTGTTGATAAGTGGCCCCTTTTGTTGATAAACGCATGAGTCACTTTGCTGTTTTTCTGCGTAAAGATACACTTTTTTTCAGAAAAGACCACCCAACCTCCCCGACTCTTTTACCTATTTTAGGACTCCATATTATCCGTTAAAGTATAAAAGATTAAGGCTTTTATTCATTACTTTTGCAGGTGTCAAAATTTGAGTTTCACGATATGAAAAAAATAACACATTCCCATCGACCGCTTATCCTCATTACCAACGACGACGGCGTGCAGGCCAAGGGGCTACAACAGGTTGCCGAGTTTCTGAAACCGCTGGGCGACATTGTCGTCGTGGCTCCCGACGGTCCCCGTTCGGGGCAGAGCTCGGCCATCACGGTCACCACGCCCCTGCGCATGAAAGTTCTCGACGAGCAGGAGGGTTTCTGCCTGATTCGCACCAACGGCACCCCGGTCGACTGCATCAAGCTGTCGATGAATATCCTCTTCGACCGTCACCCCGACCTCATCGTCTCGGGCATCAATCACGGCTCCAATTCGGGAGTGAGTGTCATCTATTCGGGCACGATGGGGGCCGTCTTCGAGGGGGCGCTGCTGCACATACCCTCCATCGGCTTCTCCCTATGCAACCACCAACCCGACGCCGATTTCTCGCCCTGCCGCGATTTGGTTGTCGAGATTTGCCGCAAGGCTCTGGCTACTACCGAGTGGCCCCGGGGCATCGGGCTCAATGTCAACATTCCCAAGACACCGCAACTCAACGGCGTGAAGATGTGCCGGGCCGCCCAAGGCTACTGGACCGAGGAGTATGACTGCCGGGTCGACCCTCACGGTCGGGAATACTACTGGCTCACAGGCACCTTCAAAAACAACGAACCCGATGCCGACGATACCGACGAGTATTGGCTCGACCGTGGCTATGCCACGATTGTCCCCTGCTCGACCGACCGCTCGGCCACAGTCACGTTGCCCGAACTGGCTTCGATACTGGGTCTGTAAAAGAAAGAACACAAACAACTATTTTCTATTGCGGGAAGGAGGGTACGACACCCTCCTTTTTTATTTTGTCCGATTGTATAGTCATGCAATCGAAGTTTAAATTTTACCTCTACTGTAAAAAAATATGCAAATATTATTCCATTATACGATTTTTTAGCTATATTTGTCGAATAATTATTCAACCTTAAAAAGCTCCGAAATATGAAAAATAAATCTGCTCGACTACAAGCCATTCGAGAAATCATCATTCACTCGCGAGTAAAGAGCCAGGACGAGATACTGAAACGACTGCACGAATCGGGATTCGACCTGACACAGGCCACCCTCTCGCGCGACCTGAAACAGCTGCGCATCGCCAAGGTGCCCGGCAGCGACGGCTCCTACGTCTACATCATGCCCGAAATAGGCAGCGTGGGCAAACTCATGCAAGAGAAGATTGCCGACAACCCCGATCGCCCCGTATCGGGGAGCTTCATCTCCATCAATTTCTCGGGCAACCTGGCCGTCATCAAAACTCGTCCGGGATATGCCGGCAGCCTGGCCTACGACATCGACAGCAACACGCCACCCGAAGTCCTCGGCACCATTGCCGGCGACGACACCGTGTTGGTGATTCTCGAAAAGAACATCAACCACCAGCAGGCCATGCTGGCGCTCTCGCCCTTCATGCCCGACCTGCACAAGTAAACCGCTCTATTTACCCCCGACGTCATAGCCCTCTTTTAAGGAGAAGAGGTCACTCACATTATGGAAGATATCAAAGTCATCGTAGCCGACGAAAGCCATATCAAATACGTCGACACCATTCTCGACACCATCGAGAAAGCCGCCAAAATCAGAGGAACCGGTATTGCCAAACGTTCCCCCGAATATGTCAAACAAAAGATGCTCGAGCGCAAAGCCATCATCGCCCTCGACGGCGACCGGTTTGCCGGCTTCTGCTACATCGAGAGTTGGAGCAACAAGCAATTTGTAGCCAACTCGGGACTTATTGTGGTCGACACCTACCGCGGGCACGGCTTGGCCAAACGCATCAAGCGTAAAGCCTTCGAGCTGTCGCGGGAGCGCTTCCCCGAAGCCAAAATCTTCGGCCTCACCACGGGCGAAGCCGTGATGAAAATCAACAACGAGCTGGGCTACCGGCCTGTGGCTTTCGCCTCGCTCACCGACGACCCGGCCTTCTGGAAGGGGTGCGAAAGTTGCGTCAACTTCGATATCCTGCAACGCAACAACCGCCGCATGTGCCTCTGCACCGGCATGCTCTACGACCCCCACGAGCACGAAAACAACGACAACCAACCTCAAAAATAACTGCACACCATGGCTAAAAAGAAAGTAGTATTGGCTTTTAGCGGAGGTCTCGACACCTCCTTTTGCGTGAAATACCTGTCGGAAGAGTGCGGGTATGACGTCTATACCGCCATTGCCAACACCGGCGGTTTCGGTCCCGAAGAGTTGAAATCGATTGAAGAGCGAGCCTATCGGCTGGGTGCCGTCAAGCACGCTACCCTCGACATCACCCAGGAGTATTACCGGAAGAGTATCAAATACATGGTATTCGGCAATATCCTGCGCAACGGAACCTACCCCATCTCGGTCAGCTCCGAGCGCATCTTCCAGGCCATCGCCATCATCAACTACGCCAAGGAAATCGGGGCCGACTATGTGGCTCATGGCAGTACCGGGGCGGGCAACGACCAGGTGCGGTTCGACCTCACCTTCCAGATTCTGGCGCCCGAGATTGGTATCCTTACCCCTACCCGCGACATGACCCTCACCCGCGAATACGAAATCGAGTACCTCAAAAAGCATGGCTACACGGCCGACTTCAAGAAGATGGAATACTCCATCAACAAGGGGCTGTGGGGTACCAGTATCGGCGGGAAGGAGACCCTCAAAAGCAACCAGACGCTGCCCGAGGAGGCCTATCCCTCGCAGATGACGGCCACCGAAAGCCGCACCATCACGCTCGACTTCGTCCGGGGCGAAATTGCCGGTATCGACGGCAAAGCCTACGACGACAAGGTAGCGGCCATACAGGCCCTCGAAGCCATCGCCTCGCCCTATGCCATCGGGCGCGACATGCACATAGGCGACACCATCATCGGCATCAAGGGCCGGGTGGGATTCGAGGCGGCCGCCCCCATGCTCATCATCGCCGCCCACAAGATGCTCGAGAAACATACCCTCACCAAGTGGCAGCAATACTGGAAAGACCAGGTAGGCACCTGGTACGGCATGTTCCTGCACGAAGCCCAGTACCTCGAACCGGTCATGCGCGACATCGAGGCCTTCCTCGACAGCTCGCAGCAGAACGTCACCGGCCGGGTCATCGTCGAACTGCACCCCTACCGTTATGTACTGGTGGGTGTCGAGAGCGACTACGACCTGATGAAATCGGATTTCGGCGAATACGGCGAAGTGAACAAGGCGTGGAGCGCCGACGACGTGAAGGGCTTCACCAAAATTTTGGGGAACCAGATGAAAATTTTCTATGCCGTACAAAATAAAAACAAAAAATAAATCGTAGCTTAGAGTCCGAAATCAAATTACTAACCCTTTACGATGATTTATGATTAAAGTAGGTATTATTGGAGGCGCCGGATACACCGCCGGAGAGCTGATAAGATTGTTGATCAACCACCCCGACGTCGAGATTGTCTTCGTCCACAGCGAGAGCAATGCCGGCAACCGGGTAACCGACGTGCACACGGGTCTGTTCGGCGAGACCAACCTGGTCTTCACCCGCGAACTGCCCTTCGACGCCATCGACCTGCTTTTCTTCTGTACGGCACACGGCGATACCCGCAAGTTCATGGAGACTCACGCGCTGCCCGACGAGTTGCGCATCATCGACCTCTCGGCCGACTATCGGCTCGACGCCCCCGACAACGACTTTATCTACGGGCTGCCCGAGCTGAACCGGAAGTATATCATTCGCTCCAAGCGGGTGGCCAACCCCGGTTGTTTCGCAACCGCCATTCAACTGGCGCTGCTCCCCCTGGCCAAGAACCTGCTGCTCAACAGCGAGATTCACGTGCACGCCATCACCGGCTCGACCGGCGCGGGGCAGAAACCGTCGCCCACCAGCCATTTCAGCTGGCGCAACGACAACATCTCCATCTACAAGCCTTTCAACCACCAGCATCTGGCCGAGATAAGGCAAAGCCTCTCGAAACTGCAAACCAGTTTCGCGGCCCCCATCAACTTCATTCCCGTCAGGGGGAACTTCTCACGGGGCATCTTTGCCACGCTCTACCTCAACTGTCCCATCGAGCTCGACCTGCTCAAAGAGTTGTACAACAACTACTACGAGGATCACAACTTCACCTTCCTCACCGACCGGATGCCCGACCTGAAACAGGTGGTCAACACCAACAAATGCCTCCTGTATCTCGAAAAGCACGAGGGCAAGCTGCTCATCGTGTCGGTCATCGACAACCTGCTGAAAGGTGCCTCGGGACAAGCCGTACACAACATGAACCTCCTGTTCGGCCTGCACGAACGGGTGGGGTTGCATTTGAAGGCCTCGGCTTTTTAACTGCTGAAACGTTATGAAACTATTCGATGTATATCCGCTGTTCGATTTGGAAATCGTATCGGGGAAAGGGTGCTACACCTACGACTCCCACGGGACCGAATACCTCGACCTGTATGGCGGCCACGCCGTCATCTCCATCGGCCATTCGCACCCCTACTACGTGAACCGAATTACCGAACAGGCCCAAAAGCTCGTCTTCTACTCCAACTCGGTCATCAACAGCCTGCAACAGCAGCTGGCCGACAAGCTGGGTGCGCTGTCGGGCTACGACGACTACTCGCTCTTCCTCATCAACTCGGGAGCCGAGGCCAATGAAAACGCCTTGAAGCTAGCCTCGTTCCACACCGGGAAGAAGAAGGTCATCGCCTTTGCCCACTCGTTTCACGGACGCACCTCGGCCGCGGTGAAGGTGACCGACAATCCCCGTATCGTCGCCCCCATCAACGACACCTTCGAGGTGGCCTTCCTCCCCCTCAACGACATGGCTCGGGTGGAGCAGGAGCTGGCCGCCGGCGACGTCTGTGCCGTTATCATCGAGGGAATACAGGGCGTGGGCGGCATCCAGATTCCCGAGGTGCAATTCCTGCAAGAGTTGCGCGAGGCGTGCAACCGCCACCACGTCGTACTCATACTCGACGAGGTGCAGTCGGGCTACGGCCGCACGGGCAAGTTCTTTGCCCACCAGTATGCCGGCATACGCCCCGACCTCATTACCATGGCCAAGGGAATGGGCAACGGATTTCCCATCGGCGGCGTCCTCATCAGCCCCCGGTTCACCCCGGTCTACGGCATGCTGGGGACCACCTTCGGCGGCAACCACCTGGCCTGTGCCGCAGCCTGCGCCGTGCTCGACGTCATGCGCGACGAGCTCCTGGTCGACAACGCTGCCCAGGTGGGTCAATACCTCATTGACCGACTCCGCGAGATACCTCAAATCAAGGAGGTGCGGGGCAAGGGATTGATGATAGGCCTCGAATTCGACCAGCCCGTCAAGGAGTTGCGCAACCGGTTGCTGTTCGAACAGCACGTCTTTACCGGAGCCTCGGGCACAAACGTGATACGGCTGCTGCCCCCCCTTTCACTATCGCAAGAACAAGCCGATTGTTTTATCGGTAAACTTAAAAACATACTTCCATGAAAATAACGATTATAGGATGCGGGAACATGGGTGGTGCCATAGCACGCGGCCTGGCAAAAAGCGATTTTGTAACCCCGGCCGATATTACGGTGAGCAACCGGGGCCAGGAGAAACTGGACCTGCTCAAAACGTACAACCCGCAGATTCACACTACGACCGACAACAAGGCGGCCATTCAAGAGGCCGACATCATCATTCTGGCCGTAAAACCCTGGGTTCTCGACAGCGTAGCCATCGACATTCGCAAGGGGCTCGACCTGCCCCGGCAGATGATTGTATCGGTCGTTGCCGGCGCCACCATCGAACGGCTGGCTGCGCTCTTCACCTCGGGCGATGCCATTCCGGCCATCTTCCGGGTAATGCCCAACACGGCCATAGCCATTCGCGAAAGCATGACCCTCTTCACCCCCTACAACGCTACTCCCGAGCAGGTCGACTGCGTTCGGGCCATGCTCGACAGTCTGGGCAAGAGCCTGCTGGTCGACGAAAGCCTTATGGAGGCCGGGACAGCCCTCTGCTCATGCGGTACCGCCTTTGCCATGCGCTACATGCGGGCAGCCATCGAAGGCGGTGTCGAGATGGGATTCCATGCCAAGGACGCCCAACTGGTGGTCGAGCAAACCGTGAGAGGGGCAGCCGAACTGCTGCTGGCTACCGGCAACCACCCCGAGGTGGAGATTGACCGGGTGACCACGCCCGGCGGCATTACCATCAAGGGATTGAACGAGATGGAGATGGCAGGATTCTCGGCCGCCGTTATCCGGGGATTGAAAGCCTCGAAATAAACTTTTCGGGAAGGAAAGCCTCGCCGGCTTTCCCTCCTCACACCCCTTTCAGCCCTGTTCCACCCGGGACAGGGCTGAAAAATTATATGCCCCGCTTGTTTGGCGATTCTCTTATTTGTATCTTTGGAAATAAAATTTTTTCACCAACTCATTTTATCGTATTATGTCTGTCAATAAAGTTATCCTGATAGGGAACGTAGGGAAAGACCCCGACGTGCGATACCTCGAAAACAACGTGTGCGTGGCCAACTTTACCCTGGCTACGACCGAACGTGGCTATACCACCCAAAACGGTGTTCAGATACCCGACAAGACCGAGTGGCACAACATCGTGGCCTGGCGCGGATTGGCCGAGGTAGCCGAGAAATATGTGCGCAAAGGTACCCAACTCTACATCGAGGGGAAGATTCGCACCCGTTCGTGGGAAGACCAGAACAAGATTCGCCGCTACACGACCGAAATTTATGTCGACAACATGGAGCTGCTGGGCCGTCGCGACAGCCAGACCCCATCGGCTCCCGCCCCACAGGCAGCACCTACCCAGGCACAACCGGCAGGATACCAGACACCTGTCAACCCGGGATTTGCACCGACGGGCGGAAATAGTGGCGACGACGATTTGCCGTTCTAATATAATGTTGTAATTTTGCAGGCAATTAACGGGCCTCGGTTCTCACCCCCGGAGCGATTCGGGGGTGGGGATACCGCCAAACGGGTAGACGAGGCGGCAGGCCTATTGTTTAACTAATTCTATTGTTTCTTGGACCCTGATTCGTATTTATCGGTTTTCTCGGCCATCGAGGTTACGCCCCCCTCGGGCGGTGCCATTCTGGCAATAATCCTGGCGGGATTGTTTTTGTGTGTCTCTGCATTTGTTTCAGCTTCCGAAATAGCCTACTTCTCGCTCTCGTCCGAAGAGCTGCACGAGTTTGACGACGAGTCGACCACCAACACCTTGGTGAAGAAACTACTGGCCAAACCCGAGTATCTGTTGGCAACGATACTCATCTCGAACAACCTGGTCAACGTGGCTATCGTTATCCTCTGCAATTTTTTCTTTTCCGACATTCTCCATTTTCACAGCGACGTGCTGGATTTCATCTTCCAGACCATTCTGCTCACCTTCCTGCTGCTGCTCTTCGGCGAGGTCATGCCCAAGTTTTATGCCAACCAAAAGCCTGTCAACTGGGTGAAACGGAGCTGCCGGGGGCTGTCGTTGCTGGAAAAGATTTTCTCCCCGCTGGCCAATCTGCTGGTCAACTCGACCCAGATTGTCAACAAGCACATGGCGCGCAAGCGGACCAACATCTCGATGAACGAACTTTCGCAGGCACTTGAAATGACTCAGGTCGAAGCCAACGACGAGAAAGAGATGCTCGAAGGCATCATCAAGTTCGGCGGCAAAACCGTGCAGGAGGTGATGACGGCCCGGGTCGACATTACCGACGTGGAGATTCGTACCGACTTCAAGGAGCTGCTCGACCTCATCATCGAGACCGGCTATTCGCGGCTGCCCGTCTACGACACCACCGAAGACGACATCAAAGGCATCATATACAGCAAGGACCTGCTGCCCTACATCGGACAGGAGGCCTCGTTCAACTGGCGCAAACTCATGCGTCGGGCCTATTTCGTGCCCGAGACCAAGATGATTGACGACCTGCTGGAAGAGTTCCGCACCAAGAAAATCCACATGGCCATCGTGGTCGACGAGTTCGGCGGCACCTCGGGTATCGTCACCATGGAGGATATTCTCGAAGAGATTGTGGGCGACATCAGCGACGAGTATGACGAGGAGGAGAAAAACTACGTGAAACTCGACGACAACACCTACATCTTCGAGGGGAAAACCGTGCTGAACGACTTCTACAAGATTACGGGGCTCGACGAAAGCGAATTCGGCGACAAGGCCGAAGATGCCGAAACACTGGCCGGTCTGATACTCGACATCAAGGAGGATTTCCCCAAAGTGAAAGAGCAGATTGACTACGGCCGTTGCAGCTTTGTGGTGCTCGAACTCGACAAGCGCCGCATCGGCAAGGTAAAGGTAAAAATCAACCCGGCTGCGCCGCAGGACGAATAACGTCGAAAACCTCCTGCCGCCATGAGTCTGTTCCCGTTTTCCATACGTCCCGGCCGCCTGGTGCTCTATCTCCTGCTCGGTCTCACGGCAGTGACGACATGTCACTCCTGCCGCCGCCAGTATACGCCGAAGCCCGACGCCTACTTCCGCATCGACCCTTATGCCGAGACCTACCGGCGCACCACCCTGCCGGGGCCCCGCCTCTCGTTCGAGATTCCCGAGGGGACGACCGAGACACTCGACCCCGACTCGACCCATCGCCACGACGGCGTACAGTGGCTCAACATACGGTTCCCACGCTACCGGGCTACCCTCTATTGCAGCTACCACCCTCTGCGGGGCAACCTCGACCGACTGACCGACGAAAGCCGCGAACTGGTCTACCGCCAGAGTATCCGCCCCGATGTCGTGCAGGCGAGTCACTACGAAAACGACAGCTTGAAGATTTATGCCACTCTCTACGACCTCTCGGCCGAGAGTGCCACACCGTTGCAATTTATCGTAACCGACAGCACCCGATACCTGTTGCGGGGAGCCCTCTATTTCGACGAACCGGGTAAGAGCGACTCCATCGCCCCCGTCGTCGACGACCTGTCGAAACACATCGTCCACCTCATCGAAAGCATAGAAACCCCCGCCCGATAGCCATGCCGTTTCACACCTTCATATCGACCCCGACCGATGCCCGCATCGCCCTGTGGCACCTCACCGAAACGGAAGCAGCTCTGGCGTCCCTGCTCGGCGACGAGGTGTACAGACAACTGTCGAGCCAGGGCCTGTCGCCCAAACGGTTCTGCGAGCAGGCGGCCACCCGGCTGTTGCTGGACCACCTCGACGAGACCCGCGGGGGTATCCTGGGCCACACGACCGAGGGGCAGCCCTATCTGACCGATCGTCCCGGGCACCTCTCCATCTCGCACACCCGACAATGGATAGCCGTCGCCTGGCACCCCACATGCCCCGTGGGAATAGACATCGAGCGGCTGGGCGCCCGGGTAGAACGCGTAGCCGCTCGAGTATTCAACGAAAATGAATTGCAGGCACACTCCGACCCGCCCCACTCGCACACCTTGTGGCTGCACCTGTGCTGGTCGGCCAAGGAGGCGCTCTTCAAGGCGATGCCTGAGGCGGGGGTGGACTTTCGCACACAGCTGCACGTCACACCGCCCCACACGCTCAACCACAAAGGACTCTTTACCGCCGTCGAAAGCCGCACATCGGCCCACGACCGCTACACCCTGTGGTATGCCACCCACGACGAGTGGGTGATGGTCTGCGCCACTCCCTTACCGTAATTCGGCCTTGAAGCCGGCCGCACGCACGGCATCGACCACCCGCTCGGCAGGCACGTCGGCATTGACGGTCAGCAATTTATCGGGAGTAGACAAATCGAGGCTCCACTGATCGGGCGTGAGAAACTGATTCAACTGTTCGCCAATCTTGGCTACACAACCGGCACATTTGGCCGAAGTCTTTACTTGTATCATCTTTATTTGGTTTTAAATCGATTCTTCTTATCGTAACCGCAAACTGTTGAGTACCACCGATACCGAGCTGAACGCCATGGCCGCACTGGCCCACATGGGGGTGAGCAACAGCCCGACGGGATAGAGCACACCGGCCGCCACGGGGATACACACCACGTTGTAACCGAAGGCCCAGAACAGATTCTCGCGAATAATCCGCACCGTCCGGCGCGACAGGGTCACCGCCCGGGACAACAACAGCAGGTCGGAGTTCATCAAGGTCACCATGGCCACGTCCATGGCCACATCGGTACCCTTGCCCATGGCCACGCTCACGTCGGCCCGGGCCAGCGCCTGCGAGTCGTTGATGCCGTCGCCCACCATGGCCACACACTTGCCGGCCTGTTGCAGCTCGGCCACAAAGCGCTCCTTGTCGTCGGGCAACACGCCCCACCGGTAGTGGTCGATACCGGCCGCCCGAGCCACCTCGGCTGCGGTCGACTCCTTGTCGCCGGTGAGCATATAGACCTCGATGCCGCAGCGTTTCAACTGCTCCACCGCCTCGCGCGAGGTAGTCTTCAAGGCATCTTTCACCTCGAAGAGGGCCAACAGCTCCCGGTCGTTCCCGAAATAGACGGTATATCCATCGGGCACCGAAACACCCGGCAGGCGCTCTTCGGCCAAAGCACGATTGCCCACCCAGAAGGTGGTCCCGCCGCTGGTGCAGGTCACCCCGCGCCCCGTGAAGCTCTCAAAGTCGGCCAGGTCGTCGGCCGGGCGATAGCCCCGCTGCCGCAACGTATCGGCCAAGGCCAGAGCCAGCGGGTGTTCCGACCGCGTCTCGGCGGCCAGCAATACGGGGGCAAACTGCTCGAAGTCGGGAAAGAGCTGCTCGTCGACTACCTGCGGGTGCCCCTCGGTGAGGGTCCCCGTCTTATCGAGGACAACGGCATTGACCCGACACATGTTTTCCAGGGCAAACGCATCTTTAATGAGAATATGTTGCTGTGCCGCCTTGCCTATCCCCACCGTCAAAGCCGTTGGGGTAGCCAGTCCGAGGGCACAGGGGCAGGCGATTACCAGCACCGAGACGGCACTCAACAAAGCGTAGGGGAACATGCCCCACCCGGCCACGGCCACCCAGACAATAAAGGTGAGTATGGCCAGTGCAATAACCGTGGGAACAAAGACGGCCGACACCTTATCGACAATACCCTGCACGGGTGCCTTGCTTCCCTGAGCTTCGCGCACCATGCGCACCATGCGCGAGAGCACCGTATCGGCGCCCGAAGCCTCGACCCGTATCAGGAAAGCTCCCCGCTGGTTGAGGGTCCCGGCCAGCACCCGGTCGCCGGGTTGCTTGGCCACCGCCTCCGACTCGCCGCTAATCATACTCTCGTCGACATACGACGACCCTTCGAGCAACACGCCGTCGACCGGAATCTTCTCGCCGGGACGCACACTCACCCGATTGCCGGGACGCAGCATGCCGATAGGCACATCGCGCTCCTCGCCGCTCTCGTCGACCAGGCGGGCCGTCTTGGGTTGCAGCCCCATGAGCGAGCGAATCGAGGCCGACGTGCTCTGCTTGGCCCGGGCTTCGAGCAACTTACCCGAGAGGACAAAGGCGATAATCATCGCCACCGATTCGTAGTAGACGTGGGGAACCAGCCCCAGCGACTCCCAAAAGCGGGGATAGAGGGTTGTGAACAGGCTGAAAACAAACGACACGGCGGTACTGAGCATGACCAGCGTGTCCATGTTGGCACGCCCCTTTCGGGCGGCCTTCCAGCCCGAGGTATAGAACGAGCGGCCCAGATAGAGCACCGGCAAGGTGAGTACCATCAAAAGCCACATCAACCCAATCGGAGGCTCGTGGAAACACATCGAAAGCACCATCACCGGGATACCGAAAATCCAGGCTCCCGCGGTGCGGCGTTTCAACGCAACATAGTGCCGGTGCTCGGCATCGGCGGCATCGGCCTCGGCATTCTCCGAGATAACCAAATCGTATCCAGCCGCCTGCACGGCCGCCTGCATATCCTTCAACGAAATTTTCCTGGAATCATAAACCACCTGCAAGGTGTTGGCCGAGAAGTTGACCGTAGCCTCGGCCACCCCCGGCAATTCTCTCACGGTCTTCTCGACCGTAGCCGCGCACACGGCGCAACTCATCTCCAAAACGGGTATTACTTGCTTTTCCATACGTTTTTCCTTTCGGTCAGACTCTTAACACCCTACGACCGGTTTTTGCTCACCGGTCACGACAATCGCCCTACGGGTCAAGCCTCGCCGCTCTCGTCGAGCGGTTGCTGCATGGTACATTTGCCATTCAACACGGCTCCCGGCTCTATGGCCAGGCGCCGGACCTGTATGTCGCCTTCAAGCGACGAGGTGGCTTTCAGCACCAGCATCTCGGCCACCATCACGTTGCCGGTTACACTCCCCACCACCTCGGCATTCACCGCCACGATATCGCCGACCACCCGGCCGGTCTCTCCGATCACGACCTTGCCCTGGCATTCCAACCGGCCTTCGAGCGTACCGTCGATGCGAATATCCTTTTGCGAAACAATTTTGCCTACAATGGTAGTCTCTGCGGTGAGCGCATTGTGCGCCATACCCGAAAAAGTATTCTCCTTTGCCATATCTGCATCTTGTTTTTATATCCACAAGGCAATGCCAACCGCCTTCGAGTTGCGCCTGCCCAGGTGAGAGTCTATTTTTACATCTCGTGCAAAAGTAGAAAGAATCTCCTGAAATAAGCGCATCGAGTCTGATAATCATTGTAAAAAGAGGTAATAATATTTTCACTGCGCACGACCAAGCGGGAAACGATGGCCGAGAAAAATAAAAAAGAGAGCTCCCGCAAGGAACGGCATCGCCCGATTCTTTATACCTTTGTCCCCGACTTAACCCCGAGCGCAATCATGTCGAACCCACACCTGAACCTTACCGAAGGGAGCATTACCGGGACCCTGCTGCGGTTCACCCTGCCCATGATGGCCGGAGCCCTGTTGCAGCAATGCTACAACATGGCCGACACCCTCATCGTGGGACAGTTTATCGGTCCCGCGGCATTGGCGGCCGTAGGGTCGGCCTATACGCTCATGGTCTTTCTCTGCTCCATTCTGCTGGGGCTCTCGCTGGGCAGCAGCACGGTCTTCTCCCAACAATATGGCCGGGGCGACCTCCCGGCCCTGCGCCACAGTACTTATGTGGCCTTTGTCCTGATTCTGGCCATTACCCTCGCACTCAACCTGGCCGCATTCCTCGCGCTCGACCCCATACTGCGGTTCCTGCAAGTACCGGCCGATGTCTATCCACTCATGCGTGACTATCTGTGGATTATCTTTTGGGGTATTCTCTTTACCTTTATCTATAACTTCTATGCCGCCCTGCTGCGTGCCGTAGGCGACTCGGTGACTCCGTTGTGGTTTCTCTCGCTGTCGGTCGTCCTCAATATCGGGCTCGACCTCTTCTTTATCCTGATTCTGCACTGGGGCATACAAGGGGCTGCCGCAGCGACCGTCATCGCCCAGGGTGCTGCCGCACTGGGCATAATCCTCTATACTCACCGCAAGCGCCCCGAACTGAGAATCGGCCGCAGCGACCTCTATTTCGACCGGGCTACGCTGAAAGAGATTACCGCCTTCTCGACTCTCACCTGCGTACAACAGTCGGTGATGAATCTGGGTATTCTGCTGGTACAGGGATTGGTCAACAGCTTCGGTACCGTGGTGATGGCCGCCTTTGCCGCCGCCGTCAAGATAGACTCCTTCGCCTATATGCCGGTACAGGAGTTCGGCAATGCCTTCTCGACCTTCGTGGCCCAAAACTTCGGCGCCCGCAAACGGCAACGTATTCGCCGGGGCATACGCCAGGCACTACTCATCACCTGCCTCTTCTCCTTCACCGTTTCGCTGCTGATATTCCTTTTTGCCGAGCCCCTCATGCTCATCTTCGTCAAACCCGAGGAGCAGGCGATTATACAAATCGGAGCCCAGTATCTGCGCATCGAAGGGAGCTTCTACGCCCTCATCGGCATTCTCTTTCTGTTCTATGGGTACTACCGGTCGATGCGATGGCCGGGCATGTCGGTCATACTCACCGTGCTGTCGCTGGGCACACGGGTAGCCTTGTCCTATGTTCTGGCTTCGCTGCCGTCGATAGGCGTCATCGGCATCTGGTGGTCGATACCTATCGGTTGGTTCATCGCCGACCTTGTTGGATTCGTCTACTATCGGATTTCGTCACCGCGCCTCTATCGAGCCATGGAGTTTCCTGCCCACGCCCCATGCCGGCGGTGACCGGTTCTATATATATAATAATGTGGAATCCTCTCAACCATCAATCAACTGCGGCCGGAGGGTATTGGCACCGGAGCGTCGGCAATGGTCAGGACGATACCCATCTCTTCGATGCGTTTGGCAATCGCCGGCGAAACCTTCGAGTCGGTGATAATCTGGTCGACGTCCTCCATGTCGGAAATCTTACTGAAACCACGCCGCCCGAACTTCGACGAATCGGCCAGCACAATGGTCTTCTGAGCCGTCCGCATCATCACCCGGTTGAGACTCGCCTCCATCATATCGGTTGTCGTAATTCCGAAATCCAGGTCGATACCGTCGACCCCCAGAAAAAGTTTGCTGCACGAAAAGTCGGCAAGTGCCGCCTCGGCATACTTGCCCACTACCGACAGACTGCTGTGCCGCAAGATACCTCCCAACTCGATAATGTCGATATTGCGATCTTTCGACAAGATAATGGCAACCTGCAACGATGCGGTAATCACGGTGAGCTTGTCGGTCGTCTGGATACAGCGGGCCAAAGCGTGCATGGTCGTTCCCGAAGCAATCAAGATGGAGTCCTTTTTCGTAATTAAACTCGCAGCTTGCATACCGATAAGTCTTTTCTCTTCGGTATAAAACTTTTCCTTTTCGTTTACGTTTCGGTCGTTGATATATGGATTAATCAAAATTGCCTTCCCATGATTCCGATAGAGTTTTTTCTCCTTCTCCAAATCGGTCAAATCCTTTCGTATCGTAACCGACGAAACATTCAAATGCTCGGCCAGATCGGTAACCAGTATGGAATTATGTTGCATCAACAACTCCAAGATAATGGAATGTCTTTCTTCTTTCGTCATAAAAGTACAATAGTTTGTATTATTAATGCAAGTTAGTTCATTTTTAAAGAAATAAAGGTCTGTTTTTTGTTAAAAGAACTGAATCTATCAATCCTTTAAACACGTATTATTCTATGCTTCGGTACACAAATTCACAATCAGGGATTAAAAATAATTTTTTCGCTTTGAAAAGATATTACATTCCAATTACAAAAAAATTGCACAAAAATTTCATTCGTATCAAAAAACTATATATATTTGTTGCGATACGAAACAACGAAGGTTTTATATCAATAAACAAAGGACAATATAAATTACCATGAATCTCAACGGCAAAAGCAATGAGTTTGATGTCATCATCATCGGAGGTGGCATTACAGGAGCAGGCACAGCGAGAGACTGCTCCCTGCGAGGTATGAGAGTCTTGCTATTGGAGCGCTTCGATTTCGCTGCGGGAGCAACCGGTCGCAACCATGGTTTACTGCACAGCGGTGCCCGCTATGCCGTCACCGACAAGGAATCGGCCTCGGAATGCATCAAGGAGAACATGATACTCCGAAAGATTGCCCGGCATTGTGTCGAAGAGAACAACGGGCTGTTTATCTCTCTGCCCGAAGACGATATAAACTTCCAATCCAAATTTGTCGAATCGTGTCATGAAGCCGGCATCGATGCCCAGATTATCGACCCGGCCGAGGCCCGTCGCATGGAACCTTCGGTCAACCCCAACCTGATCGGGGCCGTCAAGGTACCCGACGGTTCGGTCGACCCCTTCCGGCTTACCCTGGCCAACATTATCGACGCCAAAGCCCACGGTGCCCAGATACGGGTCTACCACGAAGTGACGGCCCTCATCAAGGAACAGTGTCGCGTGATAGGGGTCACCGCCTGGGACCACAAGAAAAAAGAGTCGACCAACTACTACGCCCCGCTCACCATCAACGCCGGTGGTATCTGGGGTCACAACATTGCCAAGATGGCCGGAATCGAAGTGGGCATGTACCCCGCCAAGGGTTCGCTGCTCATCTTCGGACACCGGGTCAACAACGTCGTGCTCAACCGTTGCCGCAAGCCGGCCGATGCCGACATCTTGGTACCCGGCGACACCATCTGCCTCATCGGTACCACATCGAGCCACGTCGGGTTTGACGAGGTCGACGACATGCGGGTAACCTCGGAAGAGGTCGACCTGCTGTTGCGCGAAGGCGAGAAACTGGCTCCGGCTCTGGCTACCACGCGTATCCTGCGCGCCTATGCCGGTGTGCGCCCGCTGGTAGCTGCCGACAACGACCCCACGGGCCGGAACATCAGCCGAGGCATCGTACTGCTCGACCACGAGACTCGCGACGGAGTGGCCGGTTTCGCCACCATCACGGGAGGCAAACTGATGACCTACCGACTGATGGCCGAGAAGGCTACCGACCTGGCCTGTGCCAAACTGGGTATCGACAAACCCTGCACGACCATGAACGAGCCCCTGCCCGGATCCCGGGACGAAGAGCCTGAGCTGAAAGACAAGAAACACGCCGCCAGCCCCATCAGACGTTCGACCATCGGCCGTCACGGCGACCTGGCTACCCGAATTTCCACAGACAACGAGATGGACAACAGCCTCGTGTGCGAATGCGAAGATGTGTCGGTGGGAGAGGTAAAATATGCCTTGAAAGAGCTCGACGTGCACAACATGGAGGACCTGCGCCACCGCACCCGCGTGGGCATGGGTACCTGCCAAGGCGAACTCTGCGCCTGCCGGGCCGCCGGTCTGCTAAGCGACGCACACAACTGCGCCCACCAGGCCAAAGCCGACCTGGCCCGATTCCTGAACGAACGCTGGAAAGGCATGTACCCCGTAGCCTGGGGCGAAGCCCTTCGGGAAGGCGAATACACCCAATGGGTCTACAAAGGATTATGTGGAATGAATAAAATGGAAGAGAAATGAAATTCGATACCGTAATTATTGGAGGAGGTTTGGCCGGTCTGACTTGTGGCATTCGCTTGCAGCAGGCAGGCACGAAATGTGCCATCGTATCGGCCGGACAGAGTGCGTTGCATTTTTCTTCGGGTTCATTCGATTTGCTGAACGAACTGCCCGACGGTACTCCCGTAAGCAACCCCGAAGAGGCTGTGGCTCAACTCGACAAGAGCCACCCTTACGCCAAGATAGGCGACCGCTTTACCCACTATGCCCAAGAGGCCAAACAGCTGCTCATCGCATCGGGCGTTGGGGTACACGGCGACTCGAAACACAATACCTATCGCATATCGCCCATGGGAACGACCCTGCCCACCTGGCTCACGCTGGACGACTTCACCACGCTGGAATCGCCCGACGAGCTGAAAGGCAAAAAGATATTGCTGGTCAACATCACCGGCTTCCTCGATTTCAACACCAAGTTCGTGGCCGACGCCTTCGAGACCGCCGGAGCCTCGTGCCAGATTGTCGCCATCTCGCTGCCCGAGTTTGAGCGGTTGCGCCAAAGTCCCACCGAGATGCGGTCGGCCAACATCGCCCGCGTCATGGAATCGGGAAGCGTACTCGAAACCTTTATCGCCCGGCTGCAAGAGAAGAGCAAAGGGTTCGACATCGTAGCCGTACCGGCCATCTTCGGGCTCGCGTCGTCACAGACGGTAAGCACACTGAAAAAACAACTCGACACCCCGGTGTACGTCATTCCCACCATGCCTCCCTCGGTTCCCGGCATACGCACCCAGCAACGGCTGCGCCACGTATTCGAGCAGGCCGGCGGATATTATATGCTGGGCGATACCGTAGTCAATGCCGAGACGGGCGACAGCCGGGTATACAGCGTCTATACCGTGAACCACGGCGACATCGCCTTGCAGGCCGACCACTTCGTACTGGCTTCGGGCAGCTTTTTCAGCAACGGACTGTATGCCCTCATGGACCGGGTATTCGACCCCGTGTTCGACGCCGACGTCGAGTTTGACCCCAACCGCAACACGTGGTACGACCCCTCGGTATTCGCCTCACAGCGCTACCGCACCTTCGGCGTCGCCACCGACGACCGGTTCCGGATAAAAATCCACGGGAAAACCCAGGAGAATGTATATGCAATCGGCTCGGTTTTGAGCGGGTTCGACGCCCTGCAAGAGGGCTGCGGAGCCGGAGTATCCCTGTTGACTGCCCTGTATGTGGCCGATAACTTGAAAAAATAGAGTAACGATGAATACGCAACAATATAACATCAGCGACAATAATTTTGAACAATGCCTCAAATGTACGGTATGCACCGTCTATTGTCCGGTTGTTCCCGTAAATCCCAACTACCCGGGCCCGAAACAGGCGGGTCCCGACGGCGAACGGTTGCGGCTGAAAAGAGGCGAGTTTTTTGACGAAGCCCTCAAATACTGTCTGAACTGCAAACGCTGCGAGGTGGCTTGTCCCTCCAACGTGCGCATCGGCGACATTATCCAGCTGGCCCGCATCAAATACAGCCAGAAGAAACCTTCGTTGCGCGACATGATTCTGGCCAACACCGATATCGTGGGTACCCTGTCGTCGACCTTCGCCCCCGTGGTCAACACCACCGTAGCGCTGAAACCGGTGAAAGCGGTAATGGACAGTGTCTTGAAGATAGACAAGCACCGCACCTTCCCCAAATATGCCGGACAAACCTTTGTCAGCTGGTTCAAGAAAAACGCTGCCGACAAACAGGAGCTCTACCTCAACCACGTGAGCTTCTTCCACGGCTGCTACATCAACTACAACTATCCCCAGTTGGGTAAGGACGTGGTGAAGGTGATGAATGCCATCGACTACGGCGTGCATCTGCTGGAAAAGGAGAAATGCTGCGGCGTGGCCCTCATCTCCAACGGCCTCATCAACCAGGCCAAGAAACAGGCCCACATCAACATCGAATCGATACGCAAATCGGTGAACGAAGAGAAACGTCCGGTTATCGCCGCCTCGTCGACCTGCACCTTCACCATACGCGACGAATACCCCCACTTGCTGCAAGTCGAGAACAGCGACGTGCGCGACTCGGTCGAACTGGCCACCCGCTTCATCTACCGGCTGCTCGAAGAGGGGAAAGTGAAACTGAAATTCCGCGACACCCAACCGGTGAGAGTCGCCTACCACACCCCCTGCCACATGGAGAAACTGGGGTGGGGCTACTACTCCATCGAACTGTTGCGGCAAATCCCCCATCTCGACCTGGTCGTACTCGACTCGCAATGCTGCGGCATAGGCGGTACCTACGGCTTCAAGAAAGAGAACTACCCCACCTCGCAAGGCATAGGCGAATCGCTCTTCAAACAAATCAAGGCAGCAGGCGTACAATACGTAGCCACCGACTGTGAGACTTGCAAATGGCAAATCGAGATGTCCACCCCCTACGAGGTGAAGCACCCGATCAGTATCCTGGCCGAAGCCCTCGATGTGGAAGGAACCATGAAACTCAACAAATAAACAAAATTATCTTATAAATCTTACATTAAAATCTAATTATCATGTGGAACTTTATGGCACCCCCTGCCCACAAGCCGGAACTCCCGGCCGACCAGATAGACTCCCGCTATAAGAGTCTGAGATGGCAGGTATTCTTAGGAATTTTTATTGGTTACGCAGGTTACTACATTGTCCGCAAGAACTTCTCCATGGCCATTCCCGAGCTGGCTCAGTTTGGCTACGAAAAGGGAGAGCTGAGTATCGTTTTGTCTATGAACGCCATAGCCTATGCCCTCTCGAAGTTCTTGATGGGTAGTGTATCGGACCGCAGCAATGCGCGGGTATTCCTCCCGTTGGGATTGATTCTGGCCGCCCTGTCCATGATGTTTATGATTGTTCCCGTTGTCGCCTTCGGTCCCGAAAACAAAGGTTGGGCTATCTTCATGATGGCCGCCCTCAACTTCCTGGTAGGTTGGTTCAACGGTATGGGCTGGCCCCCGTGCGGACGTGTGATGACGCACTGGTTCTCGGTAAAAGAGCGCGGTACCAAGATGGCTATCTGGAACTGTGCCCACAACGTGGGTGGCGCCCTGGTAGGCCCGATGGCCGTTTACGGTGCCATCTGGTTCGGATCGTGGTTCTACGGAGCCGACACGACTCACTACTTCCTCATCGGTACTTATGTATTCCCGTCGGCCGTGGCTATCCTCATCGCCCTCTTTGCCTACGTGTTGATTCGCGACACCCCGCAATCGTGCGGTCTGCCCTCGATTGAAAAGTATCGCAACGACTATCCCCGCAATTACAGCGCCAAGCAGGAAGAGGTGCTGACCACGAAAGAGATCTTCTTCAAGTATGTGCTCAACAACAAGATGCTGTGGTTCATCGCCATCGCCAACGCCTTCGTCTACATGGTACGCTACGGCTGCCTCGACTGGGCTCCTACCTTCCTGAAAGAGGCTCAGGGCTACGACATCAAAGAGGCCGGTTGGGCCTACTTCGCCTACGAATTTGCCGCCATACCGGGCACGCTCTTCTGCGGTTGGGTGAGCGACAAACTCTTCAAGGGTCGCCGGGCCATCACTACCATCATCTTCATGCTCATTGTGGCCGTGTTTATCTTCACCTACTGGCGATTCTCCGACAACTACACGCTGGTAACCCTGTCGCTCATCGCCATCGGATTCTTCATCTACGGCCCGGTGATGCTGATTGGTGTACAGGCTCTCGACCTGGCTCCGAAAAACGCAGCCGGTACATCGGCCGGTTTGACGGGGTTCTTCGGTTACTTCTTCGGTACCGCTATCCTGGCCAACATCGTAATCGGTTACGTAGCCGAGCACGCCGGTTGGGACTGGACCTTTATCCTGCTGCTGGCAGCCTGCTTCCTGTCGATATTCTTTGTTAGCTTTACCTATAAAGAGGAACAATACCTGATTCAAAACAAGAAATAACACACAACGGTTGGGCGTGTAAAAACGCCCAACCCCTCAAACCGAATTAAGAGGATTTTAACATAACACATTAAGAACCGTTAATTCTATCCGTGAATCTTAACAACACAATAATCACCTTAAAATTTTATTCCATGCTAAAGAACCTATTTAAATTAGGCATCACTTGCAGTGTTGCCGTGGTGGCTCTCTCCTCATGCGAGAACCAAGATTTTACCAGCTTTAATGTCGATGTACAGCGCATTGAAGTCAACAAGATTTCTCCTGAAATGGCAAAAGTCCGCGACTATGTTCCCAAGTATGCCGTTATGGCTCACCGAGGTTCTACCTTCTGGGCTCCCGAAGAGACCGAGGCTGCTTGGCGCTGGGCCCGTGAAATGGGTGCCGACTATCTGGAATCGGACTTGCAATGCACCAAAGACGGTGTAATCCTCTCCAACCATGATGACAACCTGAAACGTACAACCAACATCGAAAACGTGTATGGCGAACTGGTGCCCGAAAGCCGTAAGGATTTCTACATGCGTCACGGTTTGACGGCCGAACAAGCCGACGCACAGGTGGCCAAGGACAAAGCCTCGTTCCGCCCCTATTACGCCATGTCGTACATGTATGAAGAGTTGCTGGCACTCGATGCCGGTACCTGGTTCAACGAGTCGAGTCTGGAACAGGCCCGTCAATCTTTCTCGGACCAGAAACAATATGTATCTACTCTGGAAGACCAAATCCGCTATGCTGAGGGAAAAATCCTGAAACGCGATGCTAACGGCGACCGTATCTACCAAGTAGAAGGTACCTGGGATTCCGACCACCCCAGAGACTGCTTGACCTACACGTTTGAATACGAAGACGACCCCCAAGACACAGGCAACCGTCCCGGTGTGTACATCGAGTTCAAGGAGTCTTGGCTGAACCCGACCGACTTTGAGAAACGAGTTTACGACGAGCTCGACCGTCTGGGTTGGAACATCATTACCAAACCTTGCGACGGTGTAGCTCACTATGTAAACGGCAAAGTAAACGTAGGTAACACCAACGGTAAGGTGGTTCTCCAAACCTTCTCGCTCGAAAGTCTCCGCCGTACGGCCGAATACTTCCAAGGCAAAATACCCATGTGTTTCCTGTTCTGGGAAGGTACCGCCGCTACCGACCTGAAATATGACGACCCCTCGGGCTATGCCTCGTTCATCAACCTGGGATTGGAGCACAAGGCTCACATCATCGGCCCCTGCATCGCCGGTGCACCCAACAACTATCCCGAAATGAACGCCCCCTGGCAAGCCTACCTCATCAGAAAAGCCGGTATGCTCAACCACCCCTACTCCTTCGACTCGTATGCTCAAATGGGTAAATATTTCGGGGAATACAACTGGGGTAATAACACTCAATTTGACGACCTCCTGAAATTCGACATCAGCGGTCAACCTCTGCCGACAAGCATCTGCGGTGACGGTGCATTCACCAACCGCTCCGAAATGACCTTGAAATATTTCATCGAACACGGATTGCGTCCCGCTCCTGCTCCCCAAGATGTTCCTGATGCCGTAGAAACACTCGAAAGATTGGGCTATTACAAATAATTAAATACCGAAACAATACTATTAAACACAAAAAAAGAATATCGTAATATGAAAAAATATATTTTAGTACCAGTATTGGCAGCCCTGTCTTTCTCGGGTCTGGTTGCCCAGGATTTCGATACTGATCCTGTCGTAAAGATTCAAAACGACGACGTTAAATTTACCGTAGGTGCCCGCATGATGGCCGACGTGGCTTACTACCACTCCGACTTCACTCCGGTAAAATCGGGAGCAGCATTGACCGATGCCCGTATCCGCACCTCGATGTCGTATAAAGATTGGTATTTCTATGCCGACTTTGACTTCTCAAAAGGTAAATTTGCTCAAAAGAACATCTTCCTGCAATATGCCTTGGAAGGTCTCAGAGGTACTCACCTGTTCAAGGCCGGTTACTACAATAACCCTGCCTCCATGGCCAACAACACGAGCCGCGGCAGTTTGCACTTCATTTCGCGTGCCGCACCGGTCAACGCCATGTCGCCGGGTCGTGAGCTGGGTTTCAGCTACATCTTCTACAACGACCACTTCTTTGCCAACCAAGGTGTGTTTGCCGAGAATATGTATAACGACCAAATAGCCGGTTTCCAAGGTGTTACATTCGGTGGTCGCTGGCTGTGGCGTCCAGTAAACAATGAAAACCACACGTTCCACATCGGTGCCAACTTCCGCTATGCCAACATCGCAACAGGCGAAGTGTACAACAATACGCTGCAAACCAACTATACCATCGGCACTTCGTTGGAAACTTACGTAGACCCCACCAAACAATTCGTAACGGCTACGATGCCTTGGGCCAAGAACGTATTCGATGTCGGTGCCGAGTTACTCTACAAGAACGACAACTTCTTTATCCGTGGTGAATACATGTACAAATATGTGACCAAAGAGCGCGACGACCAAACTCTGTTCGAGGCCAACCTCGGTTCTATCGACTCGTGGGGCTCGCTCGAATCTTGGCAAAAAGGTAACCCCCTGGGATCAAATCAATTCCACGGCGGTTATGTAGAAGCCGGTTACAAGATTTTCGGTAAAGCCTATGGATACAGCAATTCCGAAGGTTTGTTGAAAGGTCTGGACGGCCAAGCCTTGGAAATCGTAGCCCGTTACAGCTATGTAGGCTTGAACGACATCGTGGACGGCGAACGCTATGTGCTGGGTCGTGACCAATACTATCCCGATGGTATTCTGGCCGACTATCCCTCAACCTCGTTGAGCATTGGCGGTGGTAACATGCACTCGGCTACACTGGGTATCAACTACGCATTCAACAAATTTGCACAGATCATGTTAAGCTACACTTACAACAACCTCGATCGTGACAAATTTGCCTACGACGAGAACTTCCACACCGTGCAAGCTCGCTTGATGTTCCAATTCTAAAATAATTTCATACATATCTGTAAAACAGTTCTTATTTCACGCTCTGCACTCGCAGACAACAGGCCCAGTCTACTTGTGATAAGTAGACTGGGCTGACCATAGGAGACAGCGAGGGGAAAGAAAGAGTCAACGCTACTCTTTCTTTCCCCTCTTCTTTTTTTCTCGGGACGAAACAGTCGTCAGGTCCCGCCCTCAAAACCGGATTTTCGTTTGCCCCTGCTCCCGACTTTGGCCCATCTTGCTGGATACCGCATCGGGGTGCGGTATGGCTGCGGAAGCCTGAGTATCCCCGCACCGTGACGCGGGAGTCGGCAAAAGAGGCATATCTAAGACAAAGCTCAGCCAAGCAAATTCGGCAAGCTTCTTTGCGTTGCGCTTACCTTTCGCTATCTTTACCCAAAAGTTTTTCGTTATGAAGACAGCAATACATATAGGCTCCATGCGCTTCTATGCCTATCATGGCGTATTGCCGCAGGAGCAGAAGGCGGGCAACTATTTCAGGGTGGAGGCTACACTCTATACCGATTTCGCCCGGGCGCTCACCTCGGACTCTCTGACCGACACCGTCAACTATGCCGACATCTATCAAGTTATTGCCGACGAGATGGCCCGTCCTTCGCAACTGCTCGAACATGTGGCCGGCCGCATCATCGCGGCCCTTACCCGACAATTCCCCTCCATCACCGGCGGCAAGCTCATCGTGACGAAAGAGAAGCCGCCCATTACCGGCGACATTCGCGACGTCTCGGTTGTGGTCGAGTGGTGACCCTGTGCGACTGCCAATCGTTATTGCTTCACCGGTATCTTGTCAATGCGACGTTGGTGGCGGCCGCCTTCAAACCCGGTATTCAAAAAGATGTCGACCAGGCGACGACACAAATCGGCCGAGATGAACCGGCCGGGCATCACCAGCACGTTGGCATCGTTGTGCTGACGGGCCAGCGAAGCAATCTCTTCGTTCCAGCACAAGGCAGCACGAATGCCCTGATGCTTGTTCAAAGTCATGTTTATGCCATTGCCGCTACCGCAGATGGCAATACCCGGATAGCACTCGCCCTGCTCCACGGCAACGGCCAGGGGGTGGGCATAGTCGGGATAATCGCAACTGTCGGTCGAATAGGTACCGAAATCCTTATAGGCAATACCCCGAGCATCGAGTTCCTGCATCACAACTTGTTTCATCTCATACCCGGCATGGTCGCAGGCCAATCCCACCGGCTTTCCCGATTTCAATATACTCATAGACGTTCAATTTTATTTTATGACAAAGATAAGTAAAGTGAGAGTAACGCATATCAAGTTTACCTGAATATGTTCTGTCAAACGTGTCTTTATCTGCTATAACGAGCGCGAACGGCGAGAGCCGTGGCAAACGAAAACACGGTTTTCAAATTTGCTTATACCGAGCCTCAGCCTCAGCAATCGTGAAGAGCATTTTTGAGAATTATAACAAATAGTTTGCAGGTCTGTTGAAACTTATTAATTCTCTGGCAACGGTCACAAAAATCTCAAAAAGTTTTTCCGGATTGCGCCCCCAACTTCACCAAACAAAAGAGTTTTTATATAAATAGTGTCATCGGGTCAAACCTTCTGAACCGTAATTTGTTACTACTTGGAAAAACGAATTGGACTACCTCTGATTCTCGTTGATTTCAATCCTCCTCCAAAAAGAAATTTTATACAAAAGTTAACAAGTTGATTGAAAAGCGATTAGGCAATCCACTTTGAAAAATATACATTTGCAGCCCACTCGTGAGAGAACCTAAACCAAATTATATATGAAACTATTTGTACGATATTCGCTCCTCTGCCTCGGCCTCCTCGCCGCAGGAACACTGTGCTCCACAAAGGCCCAGGTTACGACCGGGAACGACAGCACTACCGCAATAGCTTCAATCGACACACTTCTCTCTCCCGAACCGAAAGTCCAAAAGTTGAACATCTTCCAGAAGGTGGTGAAATATTTCAACGATTCGAACGAGCCACGGCCCGAAAAGAAATTCGACTTCGGTATTATCGGCGGGCCTCACTACTCGTCGACCACCAAACTGGGACTGGGTATAGTGGCTTCGGGTACCTACCGCATGCGTCGCGATTCGCTCACACAGCTCTCCAACGTGTCGCTCTATGGCGATGCCACCACCACGGGCTTCCTGCTCATCGGGGTGAAGGGCAACAACCTCTTCCCCGAGAACAAATATCGCATCGACTACGATTTCTACCTCTACACCTTCCCCAGTGATTTTTGGGGAATCGGCTACGACAACGGGAACAACAACGCCAACAAGAGCAGCTACAACCGACTCGAAACCATCTTGCTCGCCAACTGGCTGGCCCGCTTCCACCGGAATCTCTACGGGGGTGTCTCCACGGGGTTCAACTGGGTGAAAGGCTCGCGCTTTACCAAACCCGAGCTGCTCAACGGCGAGCCGCACGAGGTCATCAGTACCAGCGTGGGACTGGTACTCACCTACGACAGCCGCGACTTTATCCCCAATGCTGCCCGGGGGGTCTATCTGAATGTGAACCAACGCTTCTTCCCCCGGTTTCTCGGCAACAAGCAGCCTTTCACCCGCACCGCCTTCATCTTCGACGTGTACCAGCGGTTGTGGAAGGGTGCAATTCTCGCCTTCGACCTGCACGGCGAGTTCAACTACGGCGACGTGCCCTGGAACATGCTCGCCTCGCTGGGCGGGTCGACCCGCATGCGGGGATACTACGAAGGGCGTTACCGCGACAAGAACCTCATCGAGACCCAACTGGAACTGCGGCAGCACATCTGGCGACGCAACGGTATCGCCGTGTGGGTGGGAGCCGGAAACGTATTCCCCTCATTCTCGGGCTTCAAGTGGGGCCACACACTGCCCAACTACGGGATTGGCTACCGCTGGGAGTTCAAGAACCGGGTGAATCTGCGACTCGACTATGGATTTGGCAAGAAAGGACAATCGGGATTTTTATTCAACATCAATGAAGCATTTTAACCGACTCTTCACACAACGGCGTATCTTCTGGATATTTGCGGTCATCATGCTGGTGCCCAACCTATTCCTGTGCTTTACCGAGCATCTGCCCGCTCTGTTCAAGATTTCGTATATACTCATACCGGGAGCCCTCTATCTGGTACTGCTCAACCTCTCGCGCAAACCGGGAATCACCTTCTGGGCTCTCCTGCCACTGCACTTTATCAGTGCGGCCCAACTGGTTTTGCTCTACCTCTTCGGCAACTCCATCATCGCCTCCGACATGTTCCTCAACATATTCACCACCAACAGCGGCGAAGCCTTCGAACTGCTCGACAAACTGGCTCCGGCAGTCGTAGGGGTATTCGTGCTCTACCTGCCGGCTCTGGCTCTGGCCGTCTACTCCATACGGCGGAGCGACACCCTCTCGCCACTCTTCCGAAAACGAATCTTCATGCTGGCCATGCTCCTGCTGGGGAGCGGTCTGCTGGTCTATACCCCGGCCCACCGCAAGGCTCCACACCGGGCTCGGCTCGACAACCTCTATCCCATCAACGCCTTCAACAACGCCCGGTTTGCCGTGCGCAGCTGGGAGGCAGCCAAAAACTACAACCGCACCTCGCGCGACTTTGACTACCACGCCTCATCGACCCGCGACTTCCGGCAACCCGAGGTCTATATCTTCGTCATCGGCGAGACTGGCCGAGCCGGCAACTGGGGCCTCTATGGCTATGAACGTAACACCACACCCCGACTGAGTGCCCGACACGATGTGATTCATTTCGACGACGTACTCACCCAAATCAACGCTACCCACAAGAGCGTACCCCTCATGCTCTCCCCGGCCGACGCCCTCGACTTCAACCAAATCTACCGGCAAAAAAGCCTCATCACCGCCTTCAAACAAGCGGGATTCCACACGGCGTTCATCTCCAACCAGCTGCACAACGGCTCGTTTACCGATTTCTTTGCCGACGAAGCCGATTGCACACTCTACCTCGTGGCGCCCAAAAACAAGCCCCACCTGCATGACGACGCTCTGTTGCCCGTAGTCGACTCGCTGCTCCACAGCGGAGCGACCAAGCAGCTCATCGTGCTGCACACCTACGGTTCTCACTTCAACTACTGCGAGCGGTATCCGACCGACTGCCGGCTGTTCACGCCCGACCACATCAACGAGATAGACCGTAAAAACCGACAGGCCATGATCAATGCCTACGACAACTCGATTGTGGCGACCGACCGGTTTCTCGACCAGGTTATCGAGCGGCTCGACCGCACCGGCAAGACGGCGGCCATGCTCTACCTGTCGGACCACGGTGAGGACCTGCTCGACGACGACCGCAACCGATTCCTGCATGCCTCGCCCGTGCCTACCTACTACCAGCTGCATGTGCCCTTTATCCTGTGGTTCTCGCCGCAATATGTCCGACAATTCCCCACCGAGGTACAACAGGCTCGCGAACGGCACACGACGCCCTTCGACTCGCGGGTAGTCTTCCACACGCTGCTGGCCATCGGCGGCATCGATACCGACTATCGCAACGACAGCCTCTCGCTCGTGAGCCAGTCGTTCCAACTCGACAAACGCTACTATCTGGGAGAGCGCAATACCCCGATACCGGTACAGTATCTGCCTTTCGACGAGGAGGACTACCGGGCATTCGAACGTCGGGGAATCTTACCCCGATAAATTGCTGGATATAGTCATCGACCAAGGCAATTCTGAAAACTATGCCCCATTTATCCTTGCGCTCGCCTTTCACTGTATTTACAGAATACAGGAGGCGGCTCGGCCAAGGCAATTCTGAAAACTACGCCCCATTTATCCTTGCACTCGCCTTTCACTGTATTTACAGAATACAGGAGGCGGCTCGGCCAAGGCAATTCTGAAAACTACGTTTTCATTTGCCTTTGCGCTCGCCTTTCACTATATTTGCTCCTGTAATATCCAAACAAGAATCATATGGACCCTATTGCACCTTCGAGATCAGACTGTATCGTTCTCATTCCCACCTACAACGAGAAGGAAAATATTGCTGCAATTATCCATGCCGTATTCGAGTTGCCTCGTCCGTTTCATATCCTCATCATCGACGACAACTCACCCGACGGAACTGCCGACATCGTGCGCTCGCTGCAAAAACAGTTCCCCGGAGCACTCCACATGATTGAACGCCCCGGCAAACAGGGGTTGGGCACGGCCTATATCACCGGGTTCAAATGGGCTATCGCCCGCGGCTATGAATATATCTTCGAGATGGATGCCGACTTCTCCCACAACCCGCAAGACCTGATGAACCTGCTGGCGGCCTGCAAAACCGGCGGCGCCGATGTGGCCATAGGCTCCCGCTACGTGACGGGGGTCAACGTGGTGAACTGGCCCATGGGGCGGGTGATGATGTCCTATTTCGCCTCGAAATATGTGCGCTTCATCACCGGCATGAAGATTCACGATACGACGGCAGGCTTCGTATGCTACCGTCGCCGGGTACTCGAAACCATCGGCCTCGACTCGATTCGGTTCAAGGGATACGCCTTCCAGATTGAGATGAAATTCACTGCCTACAAGTGCGGCTTTGTCATCAAGGAGGTGCCTATCATATTCATCAACCGGGTATTGGGCGAGAGCAAGATGAACAGCAGCATCTTCGGCGAAGCCGTATTCGGTGTCATCAAACTGAAAATAGACAGTTGGTTCCGCAAATATCCCAAGCGGTAACCCGTCGGGTATCGAGGAATCTCCATAATTACCAATCGACATGGGCAAAACGATTATCAAAAACGGAACAATCATAAACGACGGCGAACGATTTACGGGTTCGGTCGTCATCGACGGGGAGTGCATCGACAGCATCATTCGAGGCGAACTGCCCGAGCCGGTGGCCGGCACTGCCCAACGCATCATCGACGCTGCGGGCAAATGGGTGCTGCCCGGCGCCATCGACGACCAGGTGCATTTCCGCGAACCGGGACTCACCCACAAGGCCGAAATCGCTACCGAGTCGGTAGCCGCGGTGGCCGGTGGGGTTACCTCGTTCATGGATATGCCCAACACCAAACCTCAGACGACTACACTCGAAGCCCTCGACTGGAAATATGAGCGGGCCGCCCAGGTATCACCGGCCAACTACTCGTTCTACATCGGTGCCACCAACGACAATTTCGAGGTGCTCAAACAGGTCGATTTCTCACAGGTATGCGGCGTGAAAATCTTCATGGGCTCGTCGACCGGCAACATGCTTGTCGACAACGAAAAGACACTGCGCCGTATCTTTGCCGAGATTCCCGCCCTCATCGCCGTGCATTGCGAAGAGGAGCATATCATACAGGCCAACCGAAAATACTATACCGAGCGGTTCGGCGAGGAGTTGCCCATCTTCTTCCACCCCCTTATCCGCAGCGCCGAAGCCTGCTATGCCTCGTCGTCACGGGCAGCCGAACTGGCCTCGCAATACGGCACCCGGCTGCACCTGCTGCACCTCTCGACGGCTCGTGAGATGTCGCTGCTCGATGCGGCGCCACTCGCTCAGAAACGCATCACCGGCGAGGTGTGTGTGCACCACCTCTGGTTCGACGACAACGACTACGCCCAATATGGCAACCGCATCAAGTGGAATCCTGCCATCAAGACCTGCGGCGACCGCAAAGCCCTGCTCGAAGCGCTGCGCAACGACCGCCTCGATGTGGTAGCGACCGACCACGCCCCACACCTGTGGAGCGAGAAACAGGGCTCGTGCCTCCAAGCGGCCTCGGGCGGTCCCCTGGTACAGCACTCCCTGCAAGTGATGCTCGAACTGTCGCAACGGGGCGAGTTCCCGCTCGAACGAGTTGTCGAGAAGATGTGCCATGCCCCGGCCCAACTCTACCGCATAGAGCACCGAGGCTATCTGCGCCCCGGCTACTATGCCGATATTGTGGTGGTCGACCCCCACAAGCCCTACACCGTCACCCGCGACAACATCTTGTCTAAATGCGGGTGGTCGCCCTTCGAGGGGCACACCTTCCCCGCTTCAATCGAGCGCACCTTTGTCAACGGCAACGAGGTATTTGCCGAGGGTCGGCTCCTGAACCGCACCCCGGGCAAACGGCTCACCTTCCACCCGGCAACGGCCGAAGGCTAAATCGGCCGGCCGCCTATTCAAGGGCTCCTCTTAAATTTTTATAAAAACCCCGTTGTAACATTTTGGTAACGACGGGGCTTTTTCTTTTCTCAACGAGTTTTTATACCTTTATCCCCGAAACAAACAGATAAACAGCTATGAAAAGGAACGCACAAAAATGGGTTTTAACTCTGGTTATCCTACTCATCTCCACCACCTTATTATCGGCCAAGACACCCAAATACATCTTCTACTGTATCGGCGACGGCATGAGCTTCGCCCACGTCATGGCTACCCAACTCTACTACGAACACGGCAACAACCCCAACGGCAAGGAGTCGCTCGCCATTCTCGACTTCCCGGTGCGGTCGGCCATCAGAACCTACGCCAACAACAGCCTCATCACCTGCTCGGCCGCTGCGGGTACGGCTCTGGCTACCGGCCATAAGACCAACATCGACTTCGTGGGCATCGACCCCGAGAGGAAACCGCTCACCTCGATTGCCAAACAGCTGCGCGACAAGGGTTATGCCATCGGTATCGTGACCAGCGGACAAATCGACGATGCCACTCCGGCCGCCTTCTATGCTTCGCAAATGCGCAAAGATGCCTATCTCATCGGACGTGACGGCGCCGACAGCCAGTTCGATTATCTGGCGGGCAGTGCCCTGAAACAGCCTTACGGCAAGGACCAGAAGCAACCTTCGCTCTACGACTACTACCGTCAAAAGGGCTACAAGATATGCCGGGGTATCGACGGCTTCGATGCCCGGGCCGACAAGATTCTCCTGCTCGATGCCGACACGACGCTGCGTTCGTGGCTGCCCTACGTCATCGAACGGGACCCCGAAGCCATGGGTTTGGAATTTATGGTCAAGGCTGGTATCGACAAACTCAGCCGGGAGAAGGGAAAGAAGGGCTTCTTCATGATGATCGAGGGGGCCAGCATCGACCACGCCTCGCACCCCTGCGACATTGCCACCGCCGTGAAAGAGGGTGCCGAGTTTGACCGCTGCGTCAAACTGGCCTACGAATTCTATCGGCAACACCCCGACGAGACCCTCATCATCGTGACGGCCGACCACGAAACCGGCGGACTCACTCTGGGCGAAACCGGCATGAAGCCTTTCCACTGGGAGTATGTCAATTACCAGAAGATGTCCAAAGAGTCGCTCTCGAATCTGTTCCAACACCTGAGAAAGACGGGTGGAATCGACACTTGGGAAAAGACCCGGAAAATCCTGGCCGAGAATACCGGACTGTGGGACAAGATTCCCGTGAATGCCGGCGAAGAGGCGAAACTCATGCAGTGCTACTACGAGACCATTGTCAAGAAAAACTCCGAACAGGAGATTACGCTATACTCGCGCAACGAGCCGCTCGTAGCCGAGGCTATCGCCCTGCTGGCGCGCAAAATAGGTGTAGGGTGGACCACCTTCTCGCACACCGGCAGCTTTGTTCCCCTCTATGTCATCGGCTGCCAGGCCCAGCAATTCGGCAGTTTGAACGACAACACCGAGATACCCAACACGATACGTAAAATCATGAAGATAAAATAACTATCCCCCCTTTTCTCCACATGGGACAATAAACAACGAGGGCGGCTCCCGTCAGGAGAGTCGCCCTCGTCTTATACGTACAATCCGCGATAGAATCCCCGACCCTCTCTTTCCTCCTTTCGGGGGAGAGACCGGCCGCACATCATCGGGATAAAAAAAGAGCTAACCCTCACCGAGGGATAGCCCCAATTCTTTCTCAGTTCTTGCTGGAATTATTCAGCAACAACAGCAGCAGCTTCTACAGTAGTATCAGCAGCAGCAGAGTCAACAGCAGCAGAATCAACTGTTTCAACAGCAACTTCTTCTACAACAGCAACGCTATCAACAGCTTCAGTAGACTCAGCGGCTTTATTACCACAAGAAGCGAAAGACATTGCAAAAGCAACAGCGAAGAACAAAACTAACTTTTTCATTTCCTTCAAATTAAAGATAAAACAATATTTTTTTGCTTCAAAAACGCTACAAAGGTATACATTCTTTTTATATGTTGTACTCCTAATCTTATTTTTTTTTCAGAATATTTTGTTTTTTCTGTGAAAAATCGCCTCAAAAAAGCTCAATTATCATATAAATAGCGCTTTATGCTGCGCTTCGGAGTCTTCTCAAATTCGTTCGGATAGAGTTGGATACGGGTAATCTGCTCGTAAGGAGCCAACATTTTGTTGAGATTGCCCCGAACTTCCTCCATCGCCATGGGCAAATCGTGGTTGGAAACGCCATAGCTGTCCATTGCATCATAGTCGGGACAGACGAGAGCCACCAGTTTCCCGTCGCGCTCGACCACCAGACTCTCCATCACGAAGGGCATGTTGTTCAATTTGGCCTCAATCTCCTCGGGGTAGATGTTCTGCCCGTTCGAGGTGAGAATCATCGTCTTGCTGCGCCCCTTGATGTAGATGGTGCCGTCGGGGGTCATGGTTCCCATGTCGCCGGTGTGCAGCCACCCGTCTTCATCGAGCACGGCTTTGGTAGCCTCCTCGTTCTTGTAATAACCCTTCATCACATGCTCGCCCCGCACGCAGATTTCGCCGGGGATATTCTCCGGGTCGAGCGAATCGATTTTGGTCTCGACATAGCCGAACAGCGTGCGGCCGGCCGATCCGGGACGAAACTCGCGATGCGACGTGTAGCTCACCAGCGGGGCACACTCGGTCATGCCATAGCCCACGGTAAAGGGAAACTTGATTTTGTGCAGGAACTGCTCCACCTCGCGGTTGATGGGGGCACCGCCCACGATTACCTCTTCGAAACGGCCTCCGAAGGCATCGATCAGTTTCTTTCTCACCTGCCCGTAGATGCGGTTGTCGAGAATGGGTATGTTCAACGCCCAGCGCATGGGAGTCTTGTTGAGCAGCGGCTGTATCTGCTTCTTGTATATCTTTTCGAGGATAAGCGGCACGCAGATAATCAGGTTGGGACGCACCTCCTCCAACGCCTTCAACAGAATTTTGGGCGAAGGAATTTTTCCCAGAAGGGTGATGTGCGTACCCACGGCCAAGGGGGTCAGCAGGTCGAAGGCGCAACCATAGGCGTGAGCCAGCGGCAGGAACGAGATGCACTTACTCCCCTTGTAATGCAGGTGTGAGCGGACACCGAACATCACATTCCCGGCCAGATTGTTGCCCGTGAGCATGACGCCCTTGCTGAATCCGGTAGTTCCCGAGGTATAGTTAATGAGCACCACCTTGTCGTTGTCGAGGTCGGCATAGCGAATGTCGTCGCGGCTGAACCCGTTCGGATAGGTATTCTTGAAGCGGCGCTTCATGTCGCGCAGGCACTTGGCAATCTCCTCGCCGTCGCGTTGCACGAGGCAGGAGAAGTCTTGCAGCGAAATGGCGGCGCGCACCTCGGGCAGCTTCTCCATCTCGATATTCTCCCAGATGTTCTCACCCACGAAGAGCAATACCGAGTCGGAGTGGTTGATGATGTGGTGTATGTCGTGCGGATTGAACTCCTGCAAGATAGGTACGAGAATCGCACCATACGACACCGTGGCCATAAAGGCGATACACCAGTTGGGGGTATTCTTCCCCACGAGGGCAATCTTGTCGCCTCGCCTGATTTGACAATGGCGGAAGAGGATATGCAATTTGGCTATCTCGCGTGCCACGTCCTGATAGGTATAGGTGCGCTGCTCGTTATAGTCGGTCAACGCCGGCAAGTCCCAGTTTTCACGAAAACTCGACTCGTATATTTTAATGAAATTTTCAGAAATCATACTCCCAATCTAACTAGTTTGGTAGCAAATATACGACTTTGTTTGTAAAATCATACATTCTTACACAACTATTCAAAAGAGAGGGGGTCACATTTTTAAACGAAATGCGTAACTTTGTCGCCTATATTGGCTTTTGAAACCACCTGTCGTATGATTGATGTAAACACATTTCAAGATAAAACCGCGGCCTACTACACCCTGGGTTGCAAACTCAATTTTGCCGAGACCTCTACCATCGGGAAGATGCTCGAAGCACACGGCATTCGCAAGGCGCGCCCGGGCGAGAAGGCCGATGTTTGTGTCATCAACACCTGCTCGGTAACCGAGCTGGCCGACAAGAAGTGCCGGCAGACCATTCGCCGGATTGCCCGGCAGCACCCGCAGGCCTTTATCGTCGTGACCGGCTGCTATGCCCAGCTCAAACCCGATGAGATTGCCCACATCCCCGACGTGGACCTGGTGCTGGGTGCCGAACAGAAACTCGACATCTTGCAATACCTGGGCGACCTGCACAAGCAGGAGTCGGGCCATGTGGTCACCACCCCCACCCGCGACATTCGCAAGTTCTCGCCCTCCTGTTCGCGGGGCGACCGCACCCGCTACTTCTTGAAGGTGCAGGACGGGTGCGACTACTTCTGTACCTACTGCACCATACCCTTTGCCCGGGGCCGCAGCCGCAGTGGCACCATCGAGCAACTCACCGCCCAGGCCCGCGAGGTGGCGGCCGCCGGGGGTAAGGAGATTGTCATCACGGGGGTGAACATCGGCGACTTCGGCAAACAGACGGGCGAGACCTTCCTCGACCTCATCAAGTCGCTCGACCGGGTCGAAGGCATCGCCCACTACCGCATCTCCTCGATAGAGCCCAACCTGCTCACCGACGAGATTATCGCCTTCGTCGCCGCCTCGAAACGCTTTGCCCCCCACTTCCACATACCGTTGCAGTCGGGGAGCGACACGGTGCTGAAACTGATGCACCGCCACTACGACACCGCCCTGTTCGCCCACAAAATCGAGACGATTCGCCGCCTGCTGCCCGACGCCTTTATCGGGGTCGATCTCATCACCGGGGTACGGGGCGAGACCGAAGAGCTGTTCGAGGAGAGCCGCCACTTTGTCGAGGGGCTCGACATCTCGCAGCTGCACGTCTTCACCTACTCCGAGCGGCCCGGCACGCAGGCGTTGAAAATCGAACCGGTCGTGCCCATTCCCGAGCGGCACGAGCGCTGCCGCCGCATGCTCGAAATATCGGAACGGAAACTGCACGACTTCTACACCCGATTCCAGGGGTCGACACGCCCCGTGCTGTTCGAGCAACCGCGCAAGGGGGCACCCATGCACGGCTTTACCGACAACTACATACGGGTGGAGATGCCCTACCGCAAGGAGTGGGTCAACACCTGCCGGCCGGTGCAGCTGGGCGATTTCAACGCGGCAGGCGATGCGCTCACAGCCACCGAAATATAACTTGCATGACATGAAAAAAGAGACGCTCCAAAATATCCTCTACTCGCCGCTCTACCTCTGGTTCAAGCTGCATGCGCTGTTGCCCATGCGGGTGCTCTACCTGCTGGCCGACCTGCTCTACTACCCGCTCTACTACGTGGTGCACTACCGCCGCAAGCTGGTGTTCGAAAACCTGCGCAACTCTTTCCCCGACAAGAGCGACCGGGAGTTGCGGCAGCTCGAAAAACGATTCTACCGCCACTTCTGCGACTACGTCGCAGAGACGATAAAGCTGCTGCATATCTCCGACAGCGAGATGCGTCGCCGCATGGTGTTCGAACAGGTCGACATCATCGACCGCCTGTTTGACCAGAACCGTTCCATCATCATACTGCTGGGCCACTTCGGCAACTGGGAGTGGGTGCCCTCCGTCACCCTGTGGACCCATACCCCCGATGTAACTTTTGCCCAGATATACCGCCCGTTGAACAACGAATGGTTCGACCGCTTCTTCCTGAAACTGCGCTCCCGCTTCGGCTCCGTCTGCATCGCCAAAAAAGACACCCTGCGGGCCATCTTGCAGATGAAACGCTCGGGCCGCCCCTCCATCACCGGCTTCATGTCGGACCAGACCCCCTCGCCGGCCAACATTCACCACTGGACCCGCTTCCTTTCGCAAGACTCGCCCGTGCTCACCGGCTACGAGAAGATTGCCCGCAAGGCCGACTTTGCCGTGCTCTACTTCGATGTCGAGATGGTGAAACGGGGATACTACAAGGCTACAATCCGGGAGATTGCCCTGCACCCCAACGAATTGCCCGAGTTTGAAATCACCGACCGCTATACCGCCCTGATGGAGCAGACCATCTTGCGCAAACCCTGGGGGTGGCTTTGGACCCACAAGCGCTGGAAATACAAACACGAAAATTTTCCCAATACCTGAGAGAATATGAAAAAGAAAGTCGCCGTCGTCATTCTCAACTGGAACGGTGCCGCCCTGCTGCGCCGCTTCCTCCCCTCGGTATGCGCCCACACCAACGACCAACTGGCCGACGTGGTTGTCGTCGACAACGGGTCGGACGACACGTCGGTCGAGATTCTCAACCGGGAGTTCCCCCAGGTGCGCACCCTGCTCTTCCCCCGCAACTACGGCTTTGCCGAGGGATACAACCGGGCTCTCGACGCACTCGACTACGAATATGCCGTGCTGCTCAACTCGGACGTCGAGGTGACTCCCCGGTGGCTCGAACCGCTGCTTGCCTTCGTCGAGGCTCACCCCGACGTGGCTGCCTGCCAGCCCAAGATACGGGCACTGCGCGAACCCGAGAAATTCGAGTATGCCGGAGCTGCCGGCGGATTTATCGACCGCTATGGCTACCCCTTCTGCCGGGGACGTCTGTTCGGCACCCTCGAAACCGACAACGGACAGTATGACGACCCGCTCGACATCTTCTGGGCCAGCGGCGCCGCCCTCTTCGTGCGCACGGCCGTCTACCGTGCGGTGGGCGGTCTCGACCCCAGCTTCTTCGCCCACATGGAGGAGATAGACCTCTGCTGGCGCATTCACCTGGCCGGGCACCGCATCGCCGTGGTTCCACAAAGCGTGGTCTACCACCAGGGCGGAGCCTCGCTCGACGCCGCCAATCCGCGGAAGACCTACCTCAACTTCCGCAACAACCTGCTCATGCTACACAAGAACCTGCCCAGACAGGAGGGGAAAAAGATTCTGTTTATCCGCAGGCTCTACGACACGCTGGCCTTCGCGCGGTTCGTCATGCTGGGACAACTGCCCCACGCCCGGGCCATACTGCGGGCCCACAACGACTTCCGCAAGATGCGCAAGCAATACACCCGCTACCCCGACGAGAACCTGCTGGGACGATTCCCCGAGACGGGGCGAAACATCACCATCGACTACTTTCTCAAAGGTAAAAAAAGGTTCTGAGGCGACCACCGGTCACCCCAGAACCCTCGATTTATTTCCATAAAATCCTTTTAGCGAAACATCTTCACTACCCGATGCAGGGCGGCGATAAAGGCGTCGGCCTCGGCTTGGGTATTGTACATGGCAAACGACACCCGCACCGTCCCCTCGATACCGAGCGAGGTCATGAGCGGCTGGGCGCAGTGGTGCCCCGTGCGCACGGCTACGCCCAACTTGTCGAGCAACATGCCCATGTCGTAGTGGTGTATGCCGTCGACCAGGAACGAGATGACCGAGCTCTTGTGAGGCGAGGTGCCGAAGATGCGCATACCCTCGATTTGCTCCATCTGGGCGGTGGTGTAGCGCATCAGTTCATTCTCATGGGCGGCGATGGCTTCCAACCCAATACCGTCGACATAGTCGAGTGCCGAAGCAAAGGCAGCCGTGCCCACATAGTCGGGAGTTCCGGCCTCGAACTTGAAGGGTAGTTCGCCGAAGGTGGTTCCCGAGAAATCGACGTGGGCAATCATCTCGCCACCCCCCTGATAGGGAGGCATGGCATCGAGCCACTTCTCCTTGCCATAGAGTATGCCGATACCCGTAGGACCATAAATCTTGTGAGCCGAGAAGGCATAGAAGTCGGCATCGAGCTCCTGCACATTCACCCGCAGGTGAGGTATGGCCTGAGCGCCGTCGACCAGCACCGGCACCCCCTGGGAGTGGGCATAGGCAATCATCTCGCGCACCGGGTTGATGGTACCCAGCACGTTGGAGACCTGTGCGACGCCTACCAGACGGGTGTGCTCGTTGAAGAGCTGTTTATAGACATCGAGTTGCAGTTCGCCCCGCTCGTTGATGGGGACTACCCGCAACTTGATTTTGCGCCGACGTTGCAGGAGTTGCCAGGGCACGATATCGGCGTGATGCTCCATCACGGTGAGAATCACCTCGTCGCCGTCGTGCAGGAACTCGTCGCCAAACGAAGAGGCCACCAGATTGATGGCTTCGGTCGTCCCCCGCGTGAAGACAATCTCGGAAGGCGAAGCGGCACCAATAAACTGCTGTACCCGTCGACGGGCCGCCTCGTGAGCATCGGTAGCCTCCTGGCTCAGGGTATGCACCCCGCGATGCACGTTGGCATTCACCCGGTAGTAGGTATCGGCAATGTGGTTGACTACGCACCGGGGGGTCTGCGAGGTGGCCGCATTGTCCAGATAAATCAGCGGACGCCCCGATACCTCCCGTTTCAGAATGGGAAAATCGTCTCTTATCTTCTCAATATCCAACATGGTGGAACTCCTTTCTTCTTTTTAATCCTGACGGCACGCCTGGCAGCCCGAGCACTTGGCCAGTTCCCCGCGGAACCGCTTCTCGACCAACTGACGCAACCGGTCTTTGAGGGCGTCGAGACGCACCTGCTCGATGACATCGTTGGTAAAGGCAAACATCAACAACATGCGGGCCTCGGCCTCGGTGATACCGCGCGACCGCATGTAGAACAGGGCGTTCTGGTCGAGCTGCCCCACGGTAGCGCCGTGGCTGCACTTCACGTCATCGGCATAAATTTCGAGCTGAGGTTTGGTGTACATCTTGGCCAGCGGCGAGGCGCACAGGTTCTTGTTGCCCTGATAGGCCTCGGTCTTCTGGGCGCCGTGGCGCACCAGTATGCGGCCGCAGAAAGAGCCGCGGGCCGAGTCGTTAAGTACGTATTTGAACAGTTCGTTGCTGTGGCAATGCGAAACGGCGTGGTCGATGAAGGTATAGGTGTCGACCGACTGCTCCTTGTCGACAATGCCCATGCCGCAGAGCGACAACTCGGCATGCTCGCCGGCGAAGGTCGAGTAGTAGTTGCTGCGGGTGATGCCGTTGTGCAACACGATGCCGTTGACCAGTACGTTCGACCGGGCTCCCTGACGCACAAATACCGAAGCCACCTTGGCCGTATTCTCCGACGACTCTTCCATGTCGTAGTAGTCGAAGACGGCATCGTCGTCGACAAAAATCTCGCACACCTGCGAGGCGAGGAAGCGTACCGACGACTCGTCGGAGTGGTCACACACCAGCAGTTTGGCCTGCGCCCCCTTGCCCACCACGATGAGCAACCGGCGGTTGACCATGAAATCGACATTGCCCCGCAGGATATTCACCAGCTGAATGGGCTTCTCAACGACCACCCCGTCGGGGATATAGATGAAAAACCCGTCCTGGGCAAAGGCAGTGTTGAGCGCCACCGTACCGTCGCGCTTCATGTCGGCTACCCGACCGTAATAGCGTTCCACCAGTTGCGGATATTGCCGGGCCATCTCGCAAAGGCTGCCCACGAGGACACCCTCGGGCAACTTGGCCGCTGCGGGCTGGGCCTGCGCATAGAAGGTATCGTTGACCACGAAATAGAGCAACGTGCTCAGATTGGGCACATCGCAACGGAACACTTCATAGGGATTGACCTCGATGTTGACCCGTCCCAGGTTCAAGCCATAGTCGGGGGCATAGAGGGCCTCGATGTCGGTGCGGCGGAACTCCTCGTCTTTGAGCGTGGGCAGGCCCCGGCTTTCGAGCAGCGCAACCGCCTCGTCGCGCAAGGCGTTCATCACCGGCGACGAATGGCCCGTAATCAAATCCTTCTGCGCATGATATAAATCTATATATTGCTGTACTGCACTCATAACTCTCTTAAATTTCACCCAACTCTTTCTTAATCCAGTCATAACCGCGCTCTTCGAGCTCCAAGGCCAACTCGGGTCCGCCCGACTTCACGATGCGGCCCTTGTAGAGCACATGTACGAAATCGGGAGCGATATAGTCGAGCAACCGTTGGTAGTGGGTGATGACAATGGTGGCGTTCTTCTCGCTCTTCAACTTGTTCACCCCCCCGGCAACGATGCGCAGGGCGTCGATGTCGAGACCGCTGTCGGTCTCGTCGAGAATCGAGAGACGGGGCTCCAGCATGGCCATCTGGAAAATCTCGTTGCGTTTCTTCTCACCGCCCGAGAAACCCTCGTTGACCGAGCGGCTGGCCAGCTTGTTGTCGAGCTCGACAATCGCACGCTTCTCGCGCATGAGTTTCAGGAAATCGGAGGCCGAGAGGGGTTCGAGTCCGCGATACTTGCGCTGCTCGTTCACGGCCGTACGCATGAAATTGACCATGCTCACCCCCGGAATCTCGACCGGGTACTGGAAGCTCAGGAAGAGCCCCTCGTGCGAACGGTCTTCGGGCGAAAGGGCCAGGAGGTCCTTGCCGTAAAACTCGACCGAACCGCGGGTCACCTCGTAGGCGGGATTACCGGTAAGCACGGCCGAGAGCGTACTCTTGCCCGAGCCGTTGGGTCCCATGATGGCATGCACCTCGCCCGGTTTCACCACGAGGTTGATGCCCTTCAATATCTCTTTGCCATTGATACTGGCATGCAGGTCTGTAATCTTCAACATAGATATCTGGTTTTATTTTTTTCTTTCATTCTATTCTGCGGCCGGGAAGCGGCAGGCCTCCCCGCCGGCAACGTCTTATCCCACCGAACCTTCGAGCGAAATCTGCAACAGTTTCTGAGCCTCTACGGCAAACTCCATGGGCAGCTTGTTCATCACCTCCTTGGCATAGCCGTTGACGATAAGCCCCACGGCATCTTCGGTGGGGATACCCCGTTGGTTGCAGTAGAAAATCTGGTCTTCGTTGATTTTCGAGGTGGTAGCCTCGTGCTCGACGATGGCGGTATCGTTCTGTATATCCATATAGGGGAAGGTGTGCGCCCCGCAGTCGGAGCTGAGCAGCAGGCTGTCGCACTGGGTGAAGTTGCGGGCGTTCTCGGCGCCGGGCAATACCTTCACCAGACCGCGGTAGCTGTTTTGGCTGCGGCCGGCCGATATGCCTTTCGAGACGATGGTGCTGCGGGTATTCTTGCCGATGTGTATCATCTTGGTACCCGTGTCGGCCTGCTGGTAGTTGTTGGTGACGGCAACGGAGTAGAACTCGCCCACCGAGTGGTCGCCCGCCAGCACGCAACTGGGGTATTTCCAGGTGATGGCCGAACCGGTCTCGACCTGGGTCCACGACAGTTTCGAGTGGTCGCCCTTGCACATGCCGCGCTTGGTCACGAAATTGTAGATGCCGCCTTTCCCCTCCTTGTCGCCGGGATACCAGTTCTGCACGGTCGAGTATTTCACCTCGGCCCGGTCGTGCACCACAATCTCGACAATGGCGGCGTGCAGCTGATTCTCATCGCGCATGGGGGCCGTGCACCCTTCGAGGTAGCTCACATAGCTGTCGTCGTCGGCCACGATGAGCGTGCGCTCGAACTGGCCGGTATTGGCGGCATTGATGCGGAAGTAGGTCGACAGTTCCATGGGACAGCGTACCCCCTTGGGGATATAGACAAACGAGCCGTCGCTGAACACGGCCGAGTTGAGGGCGGCAAAGAAGTTGTCGCGGTACGACACAACCGAACCCAGGTAGCGTTTCACCAGGTCGGGGTAATCTTTCACCGCCTCGCTGAACGAGCAGAAGATGACACCCAGCTCGGCCAGCTTCTCCCGGAAGGTGGTGCGCACCGACACACTGTCCATCACGGCGTCGACAGCCACCCCCGACAGTTTCATCTGCTCTTCGAGCGAGATACCCAGCTTGTCGAAGGTCTTGCGCAGCTCGGGGTCCACCTCTTCGAGGCTCTTGGGAGCCGTCTTGGTCTTGGGCGCAGCATAGTAGCTGATAGCCTGGTAGTCGATTTCGGGAATCGTCAGATGCGCCCAATGGGGCATCTCGAGCGTCTTCCAGTAGGCATAGGCTTTAAGCCGGAATTCGAGCAGCCACTCGGGCTCGCCCTTCTTCTCGGAGATATGGCGGATAATCTCCTCGCTCAGACCGTTGGGGATAATATCGGTCTCTATATCGGTGACGAAACCATATTTGTATTCATTCGCGGTAACGTCGCTTAATATTTCATTCGGATTCTCCTGTTTCATTTTCAATCGTCTTTACTATTTTCACAACAGAGATAGGGCTCGTCGCTCGCCGTCGCACAGGGTATAAACAATCGGTCACCGGGTTTGTTTCCCGCGGCCAACTGCTCCTGGGCAATCGAGAAAAGCGCCGGAGCCACTCGCAGCGTATGCTGATAGAGATGCGAGGAGGCCACCGCATGCGACGGCAGGAGTCGCAATTTGGAATCGGCCAGATGAACGAGATTCAACACAATGCTCAGAATTACCAGGTACTTGGCCGCCCCGAAAATGGCCCCGCCCAAGCGGTCGAGCCACCCCAGCGCCACCTGATGCGAGATGTGGTGTATGAGCCGCATCAATTGCAGGCACACGAGGTAGACCAGCAGAAAGAGCAGCGAATAGGCCACGATGCGGCTCACGCCTGCCGGCAGGTCGAACATCTGTTGCAACAGCCCGGCAAACGAACCGCCGAACAGCCGCGAAACCAGAATACCGGCCACGAAACCGCCCAACGAACCCAACTGACGGAACACGCCTTTAATGAGCCCGTACAAGGCGCCCACGAGGACAACCAGCACTATGATAAAATCGATATAGTTCATCGTTTCAACACGCGTTTCTTAGCAGTGCAAAATTACTTCTTTTATTTTGAATGGCAGACTTTTCGGTCTTATTATGCGTTAAAGAGGGATAACAAAGGCCGCCCCGCGTGGCGGGGCAGCCTTGTCCTATGCATAAACTCCTCGGAATTTAAAGAGTCTTCTTTACCTCTACCTCTTCGTAGGCTTCGATCAAGTCGCCTACCTTCACATCGTTGTAGTTGGCAATATTCAACCCGCACTCAAAGCCGGTAGCCACCTCTTTGACATCGTCCTTGAAGCGCTTCAACGAACCCAGGTCGCCGCTGTAAATCACGATACCGTCGCGTATCAGGCGCACCTTGCTCGAACGTTTGATCTTGCCCTCCTTCACGATACAGCCGGCCACGGTACCCACCTTGGTGATGTGGTAGGTTTCCAATACCTCGGCCGTACCGAGAATCTCTTCCTTGATTTCGGGCGACAACATACCCTCCATGGCGGCTTTCACCTCCTCGATGGCATCGTAGATAATCGAGTAGAGACGTATGTCCACACCCTCTTTCTCGGCCAACCGGCGGGCGGCTACCGAAGGACGCACCTGGAAGCCAATGATGATGGCGTTGGAGGCGGCGGCCAGCGTGATATCCGACTCGGAAATCTGACCTACGGCCTTATGCAGCACGTTGATCTGAATCTGAGGCGTGGAGAGCTTGATGAGCGAGTCGCTCAGAGCCTCTACCGAACCGTCTACGTCGCCCTTGACCACGAGGTTCAACTCCTGGAAGTTGCCGACGGCGATGCGGCGGCCTATATCGTCGAGGGTGAGCAGCTTGTGGGTGCGCAGACCCAACTCGCGTTGCAGTTGCTCACGCTTGTTGGCAATCTCGCGGGCCTCCTGCTCGGTATCCATCACGTGGAAGGTATCGCCGGCCTGGGGGGCTCCGTTCAATCCCAGTATCTGTACCGGGGCCGACGGTCCGGCCGACTCGATGCGGGCGTTACGCTCGTTGAACATGGCCTTGACACGACCGTGGTTGGTCCCGGCCAGGACGATGTCGCCCTTGTGCAACGTTCCGTTTTGTACCAGCACGGTGGCCACATAGCCCCGTCCCTTGTCGAGGGTCGACTCGATAATCGTACCCGTGGCCTTGCGGTTGGGGTTGGCTTTCAGGTCGAGCAACTCGGCTTCGAGCAGCACCTTCTCCATGAGTTCGTGCACGCCGGTACCTTTCTTGGCCGAGATTTCCTGCGACTGGTATTTGCCGCCCCAGTCCTCGACCAGGTAGTTCATATTGGCCAGCTCCTCCTTAATCTTGTCGGGGTTGGCATTGGGCTTATCAATCTTGTTGATGGCAAAGACGATGGGCACGCCTGCGGCCGATGCGTGGTTGATGGCCTCGACCGTCTGCGGCATCACGTTGTCGTCGGCGGCCACGATGATGATGGCGATATCGGTCATCTGGGCACCACGGGCACGCATGGCGGTGAAGGCTTCGTGACCCGGCGTATCGAGGAAGGTGATGCGACGACCGTCGTCGAGCTTCACGTTGTAGGCTCCGATGTGCTGGGTGATACCTCCGGCCTCGCCGGCAATCACGTTGGAGTTGCGAATGTAGTCGAGCAACGAGGTTTTACCGTGGTCTACGTGACCCATCACCGTTACGACCGGCGGCCGCGACTGCAAGTCTTCCTCCTTGTCTTCCTCCTCGTGAATGGCCTCGACCACCTCGGCGCTCACATACTCGGTCTTGAACCCGAACTCCTCGGCCACGATGTTAATCGTTTCGGCATCGAGGCGCTGGTTGATGGAGACCATGATGCCGATGCTCATGCAGGTGGCGATTACCTCGTTGACCGGCACGTTCATCATCGAGGCCAAGTCGTTGGCCGTCACAAACTCGGTCAGTTTCAGCACCTTGCTTTCGGCCTCTTCCATCTCGGCGAGTTCACGCTCGCGATTCGAGAAGGCTTCGCGCTTTTCCTTACGCCACTTGGCCGACTTCTTCTGGCCCTTGGTGGTGAGTCGGGCAAGAGTCTCCTTGATCTGTTTCTGAACGTCCTCTTCGCTGACTTCGGCCTTGATGGGGCGTTGTTTCTGTTTGTTGGGCTTATTGTTGTTGCCGTTGTTCTTGTTGTTTCCGCCACGGGTCGGCTGGTTGCCGCCCATCGACGAAATGCTCTTCGAGATGTCGACTTTCTCTTTGCTGATGCGCTGACGTTTGCGGCGCTCGCCACCTTGTGCGTTGGCCTCGTCGCCATTGCCGGCAGCAGGCTTGTGGGCCTCCTGACGTTGTTTCTCCTTGTTCTCGCGCTCCTTGCGTTTCTCCTCCTTGGTTTTCTTCTTGGGGCGAGTCTGCTGGTTAAGAGCATCGAGGTCGATGTGTCCCACCACATTGATGTTCGAGGTGAAAGCGGGACGGCCAAGGGTAAACACCTCGTCGTCGTCCGAAGCCTTGGGAGCAGCAGTAGATTCCTGAGGTTTCTCGGCCGATGCGGGAGCCGGGGTTTCATCGGCAGGTTTTTCCGGTTCGGCGGGAGTTTCGGGCCGGGCCGGTGCAACCGGGGTCTCGGGCTGGGACTTCACCTCGGGTTGAGCGGGTGCAGCCTCTTTTTTCTCCTCGATCGGTTTCTCCATGGGCTTGGGCTCTTCGACCGGTTTCTCGACCGGGGCCGATGCAGCTTTGTGGTCGGCCGTCTTGGGACGGTTGAGAGCGTCGAGGTCGACATGTCCCACTACCTTGGGTCGCTGAGGTTCGGGGATAACCGTTTTCAGTTCTTTCGGTTCTTCCTTGGCCTGAGCATTGTTTTCGGCAGCCTCGGCCGATGCCGCAGCTTTAACGCGCTCTTTATGCCGTTCGAGACTAATGCTCTCCGACTCGAGTTTCAAACTCTTGTCCTTGCTAAACTCCTTCACGAGCAGGGCATACTGTTCGTCGGTTATCTTGGCGTTGGGATTAGCCTCTACCGTAAAACCTTTCTTTTGCAGGAACTCGACAGCGGTCTGGATTCCTACATTCAAATCTCTTGCTACTTTATTTAACCTTATCGACATACTCAGTTTTAGTTTATAAATATTGGAAGAATAAAAGGAGGCCTTTCTCGAAGGCACAAGGGAGCGACACTCGGCGCCCCCTCCGCAGCGGATTATTCTTCAAACTCCGCTTTCAGGATAGAGAGTACCTCGTCGACGGTGCTCTCTTCGAGATCGGCTTTCTCGATCAAGGTCTCGCGCGGCAAAGCCAGCACGCTCTTGGCCGTGGCACAACCGATACCTTTCAGGGCCTCGATTACCCAGTCGTCGATTTCGTCTCTGAACTCGTCGAGGTAGATATCTTCCTCCTCGTCCTCATCGATGTCGCGATATACATCGATGTTGTAGCCGGTGAGCATGCAGGCGAGCTTGATGTTCAAACCGCCCTTGCCGATGGCGAGCGAAACCTCTTCGGGTTTGAGGAATACCTCGGCCTTTTTCTCCTCCTCGTTCAACCGTATGGACGAAATCTTGGCGGGGCTCAGGGCACGCTGTATGAAGAGCGAGGGGTTGGAGGTGTAGTTGATGACGTCGATGTTCTCGTTGCGCAACTCCCGCACGATGCCGTGGATACGCGAACCTTTCACACCCACGCAGGCTCCTACGGGGTCGATACGGTCGTCGTACGACTCGACGGCGATTTTGGCACGCTCGCCCGGAATGCGGGCAATGGCCCGTATGAGAATGAGGCCATCGTGAATCTCGGGTACTTCGAGTTCGAACAAGCGACGCAGGAAGTCGTTCGACGTACGCGAAACGATAATCTTGGGATTGTTGTTCTTGTTGTCGACATCGAGCACCACAGCCCGCACGGTCTCACCCTTGCGGTAGAAGTCCGACGGAATCTGCTCGGTCTTCGGCAGCAGCAACTCGTTGCCGTCGTCGTCGATGAGCAACATCTCCTTTTTCCAAATCTGGTAAACCTCGGCGCTTACCAGTTCGCCGATTTTATCCTTGTATTTGTTGTAAATGGCATCTTTCTGCAAATCGAGAATCTTCGAGGCCAGCGTCTGGCGCAGGTTCAAGATGGCCCGACGGCCGAATTTCTCGAAATGAACCTCGTCGGTCATCTCCTCGCCTACCTCGAAGTCGGGGTCGGTCTTGCGGGCTTCCGACAACGATACTTGCAGGTTGCTGTCGGTCACGGCACCGTCTTCAACGATTTCACGGTTACGCCATATCTCAAAGTCACCCTTGGTAGGGTTCACGATTATGTCGAAATTTTCATCGGTCCCGAACATCTTTGCCAACACATTCCGGAAAGATTCTTCCAGCACACTGATCATCGTGGTTATCTCGATGTTCTTCAACTCTTTGAACTCAGCAAAGGTATCGACCATGCTTACGGGTTCCTCTTTTTTTGCCATATTATTTAAATCTAATTAGATATTTTGTATATTTTATTTCATCGTAGGTCAAGGTGCAGTCCTCTTCCACCTCTACTTTGCGTTTGCTGGTTTCGCTCTTCACCTTCTTGGTCACGGTCACGACAAATCGCTCGGGGTCGGCGCACTTCAAGATACCCGACAACTTCCGGCCGTCCTTGGTGAGCACCTCCACTTCGTTGCCGATGTTTTTCTTGTACTGCCCCAGCACTTTGAAGGGCGAGGTGATACCGGCCGAACCCACTTCGAGTTCATAGTCCTCGACATCGCGGTCGAGTTTCGACTCCAAAAAACGATGCAGGGCCACGCAGCGGTCTATGTCTACCCCCTCTTCGTTGTCAATCTCTACTACCAGTACATTGTCCGGACTCACTTGTACATCGACCAGGAAACAGTCGGTTCCTGCCAACCCCTCCTGGACCAATGCCTCTAACTCTTTTTTGTCTATCATATCGGTTGTTGTCGTGAAAAAAACGAGGGGACATCGTTGCCCCCTCTTCCATTCCTATCGCTGCAAAGATAGTACAATATTATATAATACACAACTGCGACGGCCTGACAGCCCGTGAAATAGAATATTTCGCCCCTATTATTTAATTATTTTTTACATTATATAATCTTATTTATCAGAACAAAAAGGTGAAAGTCCGCAACTGTTTGCGCAGTGCAAGTTCCTCCCCGCCACAATAGCGATTGCACAAGGCGTGAAATCGGGGGCCGTGGTTCATCTGCTGCAAATGGGCCAGTTCGTGGCAAATGACATAATCGACAAGCGGCTCGGGCAGGAACATGAGGTAGAACGAGAGCTGTATCTCGCGGCTGCGGGTGCAATGCCCCAGCTTGCGACGTCCCCGACCTATCGACACGGCACGAGGCTCGGCTCCCACCCGCTGCGCCACCTGGGCCAACCGCCGGGGCAACAGCTCCTGAGCCCGCCGATAAAGTAGCCGGCACACCCCCTGTGCCAGGCGTTTCCGCACCCGCGGGTCGTTCAAATCGGCTCCCGGCGGACAGAGCACTTGCAGGGTATCACCCTCATACCGAAAGAGAAAACGGTCGCTCACTATCCCGGCTACCAACGCAATGTCGCCTCCGTAACAGGGTATGCGGTCTCCTACCGACAACCGACGTCGCTCCTGCACGGCTTCGCCCCGAGCCATCAGTTGCCGCAACCGCCCGCGATACTCGTCGACCGACCGGCGCACCTGCTCGAGCGAATAGTCCGAAGGCGAGGTAATGGACATCGCCCCCTCCCTTACCCGGAATATCAACCGACGGGCCCGGCTGTCGACCCGCACCTGCACGGTACCGAACTCAGTGTCATGAAATTCATACATAAAATCTTCTCCCTCCCTTTTTCCCTGCAAATGTAATGCGATTCAACTCCCCAAACAACCTCTGCCCGCCTCTTTTCAATCGACTTTCCCCCTTGCTTCACCTGTTAAAAAATATTATTTATCAGTACTATGCAATACAAGTTACCATATAATACCTATATTTGTGCCGTATAAGATATTAAACATGAACACAGACAATGTAAAATCGCAGATGCGCAAAGGGATATTGGAGTATTGCACCCTGCTCATTCTGAAAAAGAGGCGAGCCTATGTATCGGACATTATCCAGTCGCTCAAAGCCTCGAAACTCATCGTGGTGGAGGGCACGCTCTACCCACTGCTCACCCGGCTCAAAAACTCGGGGTTGCTCACCTACGTGTGGGAGGAGTCGACCCAGGGTCCCCCGCGCAAATACTACGAGCTTACCGACGAAGGCGAACTCTTCCTCAACGAACTCGACACCGCCTGGAACGAGCTGAACCAGGTAATCGCCCACATTAAAGAACAATAAAATCAATACACTCGACTTATGAAAAAGACTGTTACCGTCAACCTCGACAAGACCATCTTCAACATCGACGACGATGCCTACGAAATACTCGACGCCTACCTGAAATCGCTGAACGACCACTTTGCCCGGGAAAAGGGCGGACAAGAGATTCTGAACGATATCGAGAGCCGCATAGCCGAACTGTTCAAGGAGCGGCTGGGATATGGCATGCAGGTCATCACCCTCCAAGAGGTGAACGAGGTGATTGCCATCATGGGACGCCCCGACGAAATCGAGAACCCGCTCGAAAGCGAAACCTCCGACAAAACGACCGGTGAGAAGGAGTCCGATTCCGATTCAAGTTCAGGCTCCAACACAACCCGCAATGCCGACGCCGCAACCGAGTCGGCCACACCCCGGCGCCGCCGGCTCTACCGTGACCCCGACAACCGCATCTTGGGCGGTGTGGCCTCGGGTATCGCCTACTACATAGGCATCGACGTGGTTCTTGTCCGGGTCATTCTGGTCCTGCTGCTACCGCTGTGGGCCTCGTCGATATGGATTTACCTGCTCCTGTGGATTTGCGTCCCCGAAGCCCGCACCACTGCCCAAAAGCTCGAAATGCGGGGCGAGACTCCCACCGTCGACAACATACGTCGTGCCGTCGAAGAGGAGCATGAGAACAGCAGCCCGACCGGCAGTGCACTCTCGCACACGCTGGGCGAAATCGTCCGCGGGGTATTCAAGGTCTTCTTCATCGGCATAGGCGCCCTCATTGCCCTCTCGATTATCGGGGCGCTGGTTACCTGCATCGTCAGTCTGCTGAGCCTCCTCTTCCTGGGCTCCACAGCCGTCGTCACCCCGTTCATCTCGATTTTCCCGGGGCACATCGACGTCATCAACGGCCATTGGGAACTGATACTCTTCACCGTATCGCTACTGCTCACCTTCGGCATACCCCTCTATGCCATCTTGCGCCTGGTGCTGGGGTCGATTTTTCGCTGGAAGTCACAATCGACAGCACTCAACATCTTCCTGTTGGTACTGTGGCTGCTCTCGCTGGCGGGGCTCTTCTTCTCGACCTTCGTCGCCATTCCCAACCAAGAGTTGATGGTTCTGTAAACAGCTTCCACCCTTAAATACCCAAACGCCCCGGGCAACCGATTGTCGGATTGCCCGGGGCGTTTGCCATACGTTTTCCATCATCAGGCAGGGATTACTCGCGCTTGTCGACTCCCCACATCAGTTTGGCCCGCAGCGTCTCCGAAAAGCTGTGGCCCAACCGCTTCACCACCCTGACGGGGAAAGGAGCCTTGCGCAAGACTACCTGCGTATCGGTGTCGAGCATAATCGAACGGCCGTCGAGACTGAGCAGATAGCTGTGGTTGCGACTGTCGACCCGGAGGGTAATGGCGGTATCGTCGTTCACCACCAGCGGTCTGATGGTGAGGCTGTGAGGAGCCACCGGCGAGATTACCCAGTTGGCCGTCTGCGGCATGAGAATGGGGCCGCCCACACTCATCGAATAGGCGGTCGAACCGGTAGGCGTAGCCACGATAAGACCATCGGCCTGATAGGTGTTGAGGAAACTCTCGCCCACCGTGGTGTGTATCGAAATCATCGACGAAATCTCCTGTCTCAACACAGCCACCTCGTTGAGGGCATAGGGCCAAAAGTCGGCCGGGCGGCCGTCAAACTCCACTTGCAACAACGACCGCTCCTCGATTTTGTAACGTCCTGCGAGAATCTCGGTCATGACCGCTTCCGTCTCCTCGGCCGGGACATCGGCCAGGAATCCCAGACGTCCGATATTCACCCCCAGCACGGGGATACCCCGGTCGCCAATCTTCTCGGCGGCCCGCAAGAACGTGCCGTCGCCCCCGATGCTCAACGCCATGTCGGCCGGGTAGTCGCTGCAACAGGCTATGGGTTCGATACCCCGGCACACGTCGGGCAATTCACGGGAAAGCAGTTCGTAAAACTCGCTATGGGCTGCCAGCGAGACCTCCATGCGCGACAAGACCTGCAACACCTCGTGCACCTGAGCCAACCGGGAGCCTTGATAATTATGTCCGAATAAGAGAATTTTCATCACACGCCTCACATTTCCAAATAATACATCAACTCTTTGATACGCTGCTCGATGCGGTCGTCCATCACGCTGTGCAACTGGTAGCAGCTCAGCACCCGATAGTCAAACCGCTCCAACGAACGCAGCACCGGTGTGGCGTCCTCACGGTCGATGCGCAGACAAGCACGCCACAGGCCCGACTCCTCGTCGGGGCGTATCATCAGATTCATCACCCGACAACCGTTATCCTCCACCAGGCGGGTAAGCTCGGTCGCCGAGTAGTCGGCCCGAGGGATTTCCAGTTCGATGATGGCCCCCGACGACGAAGTCTGACACAACCGGGCCACGGCCACCATCACCGCATGAATGGGGATAGCCCCCACGTAGCGGCGGTTCCGGTCGACCACGGGAAGCACGTCGTCGGTATATTGGGCAAACTGGTTCACCACGTCGAGCAGATGAGTCTCCTCCCGCACGGCGGGCCGCCTGAGCGTCTCCCGTCCGACCGTATCCTCGTCGTGCTCGCCGGCCAGTTCCTGCCGGTGAAGAATGCCCACATACTCCCCCACATCGACCACCGGCAGACTCGACCGGCCCGAACGGTCCAACACCGCACGGGCCTGCCCCACCGTCATCTCGGCCGACAAGTAAGGTATTTCGGGCAATATCATATCTTTTGCTTTCATTTATTGCACATATTTCTGTAAATCGTATTATTTTTGCACGAAAGATTATACAAAGATAGTGAAAGGTGAGTGCAAAGCAAAGATGCTTGCAGAATTTGCTTGGCCGAACCGCCTCCTGTCTTCTGTAAAGATAGTGAAAGGTGAGAGTAGAGACAAACGAAAACACAGTTTTCAAGTTTAGCCACGCCGAGCCCGATTCTATCGCACATAAAGATAGCTATTTTTTCGGTGAACGCCGCAATCGGCTACCTTTCATTGAAAACGAAACAAACTGTGCCGACCAAGAGTCACACCGAAACAAGATTAGGGTAAAAGAGAAATGACCAAATTAAGCGTTAATGTAAACAAGATAGCCACCCTGCGCAATGCACGGGGTGGGAATGTGCCCAATGTATTGAAAGTCACGCTCGATTGCGAATCGTTCGGAGCCGAAGGTATCACCGTACACCCGCGTCCCGACGAGCGGCACATTCGCTATGCCGACGTCTACGAACTGAGACCGGCCGTAAGTACCGAATTTAACATCGAGGGATATCCTTCGGAGAAATTTCTCGACCTGATACTCAAAGTGAAGCCTACCCAGGTAACACTGGTTCCCGATGCTCACGATGTAATTACCTCAAACGCCGGTTGGGACACCAAAACCAACTTTGATTTCCTCTCCAAGATTATCGACCGCTGCAAAGCCGCCAATATACGCACCTCGATTTTCGTCGAGCCCGACCTCGAGATGGTCGACTATGCCGCCAAGACCGGTACCGACCGCATCGAGCTCTACACCGAACCCTATGCCGTGCGCTATGCACAGGACCGCGAGGCGGCCGTCGCCCCCTTCGTACAGGCGGCCGAGCATGCCCGCAGCCTGGGACTGGGCGTGAATGCCGGTCACGACCTCAACCTCGAAAACCTGAGGTTCCTCCACGAAAGCATTCCCTTCCTGAGCGAGGTATCCATAGGCCACTGCCTCATCTGCGATGCCCTCTACCTGGGACTGAGAGAGACTATCAAACAATACAAAGACTGCCTGAAATAAACCTGTTAAAAGCTATATCATGAATCTGCTTACTTTGCTCCTGCAAACTACCGACACACTGGCCACGCCGCCCGTGCTTACCCCGGTCGAGACCGCCAGCGACCTGAACCTTTGGGACCTGGCCTGCAAGGGAGGAATCATCATGATACCCCTGTTGCTCCTCTCGCTGCTCTCCATCTATATCTTTGTCGAGCGGCTGCAAGTGATTCGCCGCGCCGCCCGCGAAGACAACTCCTTCATGGAACGCATCAAGGACTATATCCACGAGGGCAACATCGACAGTGCCTTGAAGCTCTGCAAAAAGACCAACACCCCCTATGCCCGGCTCATCGCCAAAGGCATCTCGCGGCTGGGCCGCCCCATGAACGACGTGCTGGTGGCCATCGAGAACGTGGGCAACATCGAGATTGCCAAACTCGAAAAGGGCTTCCCCTGGCTCGCCACCACGGCTGCCGGTGCCCCCATGATTGGGTTCCTCGGTACCGTGACCGGTATGGTACGGGCCTTCTACAACATGGCTTCGGCCGGTAACAACGCCGACATCTCGACACTCTCGGGCGGTATCTACGAGGCTCTGGTGACCACCGTGGCCGGACTTATCGTGGGTATCATCGCCCTGTTTGCCTACAACTACCTCGTGTCGCGTGTCGACGGCGTGATGAACCAGCTCGAATCGAAAACGATGGAATTTATGGACCTGCTCAACGAGCCGGCCGAATAACCAGAGGGGAGACAAGACCATGGCACTGAAACGAAGACACAAGATAGAGGCCACATTCAGCATGGCATCGATGACCGATGTTATCTTTCTGTTGCTTATCTTCTTCATGATTACCTCGACAATCGTCTTTCCCAACTCCATCAAGGTGAACCTGCCGCAGAGCAACCAGCAGGCGGCTGCCAAGCCCCTCACCCGGGTGCTCATCGACGAAAACATGGACTACTACATCTCCTTCGGCAACGAAGCTCCGCAAGCGGTCACCTACGACCAACTGGTACAACAGCTGGCCGAGACGCCCCAACACGACGCCGAACGCTACGTAGCCCTCTATGCCGATGAAACGGTACCCTACCGCGAGATTGTCAAGATACTCAACGTCGCCAACGACAACCATCTGAAAATGGTACTGGCCACCAAGCCGGTACGCAACCCGTAACGAACTCTCCCGATACCGTAAATCCTTCAACCCTCTCCCTGTGGAACCGCAAAAAAGAGATAAGATACAAGCCATAGCCGCTACCGTTGCCGTGCATCTGGTCGTGCTGCTCGTCTTGTGGTTTACCCTTCTGGGGCCCGAGCCCATGGGGTCGGGCAGCGGCGTGCTGGTGCAGGTGGGTCTGGTCGACGAGGCATCGGGCATGTTCGAGTCGAATGCCACCGAGCCGCAACGGCCTCAGGCCGAAGAGCCCCGTACCAACGACGACGAACTGATAACCCAAACCGACGAGGAGAGTATCCAAATCGAAAAGAAGAAAGAGGAGGAGAACAAAAAGAAAGCCGTCCAGGAGAACAAACAGGACAACCGCATTGCCAACCAGGTGAAGAATGCCTTTGGCAAAGGGGTGTCGAACGACGGCAGCCGGGGCGACAGCGACCAGGGTAGCGGCACACAGGGCAACCCCTTCGGCAACTCGTCGACCGGCGAACTCACCGGCGTGGGCGGATACGGAGGCTACAACCTCGGCGGCCGCGGGCTGGTGGGCTCATTGCCTTATCCCCAATACGACAACAGCAACGACGCCGGTACCATTGCCATATCGATTACGGTCAACCCCCAGGGACAGGTCATCAGTGCCATCGCCACCGTCAAAGGGAGTGAAGGCACCGCCTTCTCCAACCCCAAGTTGCGGGCCTCGGCCGAAGCAGCCGCCCGCCGCTCGCGCTTCGAGCGCAGCAACCGCTCGTCGAACCAGACGGGGGTTATCGTCTATATCTTCAAACAGAACTGACCACTGCATCACTCAATAAACAAGGGGCCCGAACTTACCGTTCAGGCCCCTTTTCTTATCATCAATATGCGGATATCAATACCCCAACGCGATGTTGTCGATCCAGAGGGTACTGCCCAGTCCGCCCACATAGGCGGTGCCGCAGGTGGCTGAAGCCATCACGAGCATGTGGGTGACCGGCTCGTCGGGTTTACCCCAACCCACCTCGACCACAGGCACCATCTTGCCCTTGCTGTTGCGGCAGTAGTAGGAGCTCTCCTTGGGAATAAGTCCCATGTAGGATTTGTAAAAGGGCTCGTCGGTGATATCGCCGTAGTGAATGGGAATGCTGTGACCGTTCACCCACCCCGCGGTACTCTTGCCGTAGCGTTCCCGGCCAGTGCCCACCCGATGGGCGTAGACGTTGCCGTCGGCATCTTCCCAACGGTGTTGCAAAAGGATATAGACCTCGCCGTTGTCGCGGCCGGGCAACTGCTTGCGGGCACTGAACCCCGTCGACTGGGTACGGAAATTGTCGGGCGACGCCTTGTATTTATAGTCGAAAATCAAGCGGGTGGGACGTTTGGTGAAGGGAACCCCCATCTCCATCTTGCTGTAAGGGCTGTTGGTTGAGCGGATAGGTTCGTTCACCTCGCCCAGGAAGATACTGCCGCTCACCAGCACATGCAGATTCATCATGCCCAACACACAGCAATCCTCGATTACCGTCTCCATGCAGACACAGGTGCCGCCCCCTTCGCGCTTCTCGGGACGGACGGTGTTGCTGGCTTTCACCACCCCCATCACATTAGCCATCACGTTCGACGAGGCCCACGGCGACCCTCCCATATTCCGGTAAGCCTTGTTTCCCTTGATATGCTGGGTAGGAGCTATGGCATAGACAGTTTTGGTTTTGCCCCCCAAGAGGGACGACTCCTTGATCTCGCGTGTCACCCAATGCTCAAAATCGGCAAAAGCCAACGGCTCTACTCGCTGGGCATAGGCACTTACCACGGTCGACAAACCGCACAAAATAGCCCCCAATGTTATTTTCCGCATCTTTTTCATATTCTCTTTTTCGATATTCAAACGCTACAAAATTAAACGCTCTTGCGATTTTATTCGGGGTAATTATCTATTTTTAAATATTTATCCGCACCGTTTACCCCTCAAAAAGCTTGACTCCGCTTTATTATATGTCCTTAAATTGTTTCTTTATGTAAAAATACAAGAGGTTTAAGAAAAGTATTTAAATAAAAACCTATCTTATCAAAATTGCGTATCTTTGTAGAAGACAGTGTACAAGGCGGCCCGGCTCAACCGGCCCCCCCGGTGAGGGAGCAGCCGTTTGCCTCCATGCCCGCTTTTCACGGTCTTTAATAAAGATAACCATTCAGTCTATTTTATTGTTCGGCAAACCATGGGAACCGCCACATTCAACCTCTTTCTAATCGTGATGGCCGTTACGGCCCTCATCGTCTTTATCGCCCTTCATTTCGTGAGCGCAGGCTACGGCATGCTCTTTGACCGCAAGTGGGGAGTCTCGCTGCCCAACCGCATCGGGTGGGTGGTGATGGAAGCCCCGGTATTCATCGCCATGCTCGCACTGTGGTTGCTGGCACCCGACGAATATCGCTGCGACCCGGTGCGCATCGTCTTTCTGGTGCTGTTCGAGGCGCACTACTTCCAGCGTTCGTTCATCTTCCCCTTCCTCATCAAGGGAAACAGCCGCATGCCCCTCAGCATCGTGAGCATGGGCGTCGTGTTCAACCTGCTTAACGCCTTCATGCAGGGAGGCTGGATTTTCTACATCTCGCCGCTCGACTACTATACTCCGGCCTGGTTCACCTCGCCCCAGTTCATCATCGGCGTGATAATCTTCGTGGCCGGCATGTTCATCAATATCCAGTCCGACTCCATCATACGTCACCTGCGCAAGCCGGGCGACCGGCGGCACTATATTCCGCGGGGCGGCATGTTCCGCTGGGTTTCGTCGGCCAACTACTTCGGCGAATTTCTCGAATGGGTAGGATTCGCCATCTTCACCTGGTCGTGGTCGGGCGCCGTCTTTGCCTGGTGGACGTTTGCGAACCTGGCTCCCCGCTCGGCCTCGCTTTACAAGCGCTACGCCCAAGAGTTCGGCGAGGAGTTTACCCGCGAGAAACGTAAAAAGATAATCCCTTTCATCTATTGAAATCATGAATACCGACACATCTTCCAAACAGTCCATACTCTTCACGCCGGCCTCGATAGGCCCCGTCACCCTGCGCAACCGCACCATCAGGTCGGCCGCATTCGAGGGTATGTGCGACCACAACGCCCCTACCCAAAAGCTGTATGACTACCACCGCAGCGTGGCAGCCGGCGGCATAGGAATGACCACGCTGGCCTACGCGTCGGTGACCCGCAACGGACTCTCTTTCAAACATCAGTTGTGGATGCGCCCCGAAATCGTGAAACCGCTGCGCCGCATTACCGATGCCATTCATGCCGAGGGGGCCAAGGCCTCTATTCAACTGGGGCACTGCGGCAACATGTCGCACCGCAGCACGGCGGGCCAGATACCCATCTCGGCCTCGACCGGATTCAACCTCTACTCGCCCACCTTCGTACGAGGCATGCACAAGGACGAAATCGAGGCGATGGCCCGAGCCTTCGGCGAGGCGGTCAACAACGCCCGCGATGCGGGATTCGACGCCGTCGAGATTCACGCCGGACACGGCTACCTCATCAGCCAATTCCTCTCGCCCTATACCAACCACCGCCGCGACGAATACGGCGGCTCGCTCGACAACCGCATGCGGTTCATGCGCATGTGCATGGAGCAGGTGATGAAGGCGGCCGGCAACGACATGGCCGTCATCGTCAAGACCAACATGCGCGACGGCTTCAAGGGGGGTATCGAAATCGACGAGGGTATCGTCATCGCCCGCGAACTCGAACAACTGGGAGCACATGCCCTGGTGCTGAGCGGCGGCTTCGTGAGCAAAGCCCCCATGTATGTGATGCGGGGCGAGATGCCCATCACCACCCTCACCTACTACATGAAGACCTGGTGGCTCAAATACGGGGTGAAACTGGCCGGCCGGTTCATGATACCCACCGTGCCGTTCCGCGAGGCCTACTTTCTCGACGACGCACTCAAATTCCGCGAAGCCCTCAAACTGCCCCTCATCTACGTGGGCGGTCTGATATCGCGCCCCACCATCGACAAGGTGCTCAACCACGGATTCGAATTCGTGCAGATGGGACGGGCCCTCATCAACGAACCCGACTTCGTGAACCGCATGAAAAACGAAGACGAGGTGCGTTGCGGCTGCGACCACACCAACTACTGCATAGCCCGCATGTACTCCATCGAGATGGCCTGTCACAAGCACCTCGAAAGAGAACTGCCCCCGTGCATCGTCAAAGAGATAGAAAGGATTCACCGCCATGACCCGCAATAGAGACCTGTCGCCTTGCACGGCTCTCGTCACCGGGTCCAGTTCGGGTATCGGTCTCGAATTTGCCCGTCAGCTGGCGGCCTGGGGGGCCGCCCTCGTGATGGTGAGCATCGACCGCGACGACCTCGACCGCGAAGCAGCCCGCATAGCTGCCGACTATCGAGTGCCGGTCGATACCCTCTGCATGGACCTGGCCCGACCCGAAGCGGCCGACGAGCTCTATCGCTACTGCCGGGACAAGGGACTGGTCATCGACATATTGGTCAACAACGCCGGCATCTTCTCCTTCCGCGAAGTGATACGCACCGACCCGGCCAGAATCGAGACCATGATTCAGCTGCACATGGGCACGGTAACCCGTCTTTCCCGACTATTCGCCGCCGACATGTGCCAGCGGCATCACGGCTACCTGCTCAACATGTCGTCGCTCTCCTGCTGGACCCCCTACCCCGGCATCGCCCTCTACACCGCCACCAAGGCCTACATACGGGTCTTCACGCGGGCGCTGGCCTACGAGCTGAGCGACTATGGCGTCCATGCCACCGTCGTGTGTCCCGGCGGAGTAGCTACCGGGCTCTACGGGCTACCGCCCCGCCTGCTGCGACTGGGGGTGAGGCTGGGCATACTCATGCCCCCCGAGCGTCTCGTGCGCAAGGCACTCAACGCCCTCTTCCGCGGGAAGAAACAACTTATCCCCGGGCTGTTCAACCGCCTGCTCATACCGCTGGCCTCGGTTATGCCCACCCGGGTACGTCTCATAGTCAAACACCGCATGCTCGATGAATAAGGAGTATTACATCATTACCGGAGCCAACGGCAGCATCGGCCAGGCCATCACCGAAGAGTTGGCCCGCCAGGGGCTCTCCATCATCATGGCCTGCCGCAACCTGGCCAAATCGCAACCCGTGCAACAACAGATTATCGAGAAGACGGGCAACACCGACATCACCCTGTTGCCACTCGACCTGGCCTCGTTTGCCTCTATTCTCGAATTTGCCAACCGCCTCTCACAAGACTCGGTTGCCATACAGACGCTCATCAACAATGCCGGTGTCATGAACCAGCATTACAGCCAGACGGCCGACGGATTCGAATCGACCATCGGGGTCAACTACATAGGCACTGTGCTGCTCACCCGCCTGTTGCTTCCCCTCATGCACCCCGGCAGCCGCATTGTCACCACCACCTCGCTCACCCGGTACATCGGGAAAATCGACGAGAGTTTCTTTGGCGGCTCGCCTCACGACTATAAACGGTTCGAAGCTTACAGCAAGTCGAAGCTGGCTCTTACCCTCTACACCGCCCGACTGGCCCAGGAACTGCGGCCCCGGGGCATCTGGGTCAATGCCGCCGACCCCGGTGTAGTCGACACCGACATGATTACGATGCACTCATGGGTCGACCCCCTGGCCAACCGCTTCTTCCGCCCCTTTATCAGCACGCCGCAGGAGGGGGCCGCCGGAGCTATCTTTGCCGCTACCTCGCCCGAGGCCTATGGAGTGACCGGCGAAATCTTCAAAAAGAAAAAACACACCCCCATTCCACCCCGGGTCATACACGCCCCAAAGGCCTTGTGGCTGTATGAAGAGACCGGAAAAAGAATCACCGAAGCCCTGTCCAAACAGCCTGCACACGAAGAGAAAATATAAAATTCCAAAACACTTGTATTTTCTTATTAACGCCCATGGACAGGCTCTTTCGACAACCTACGGCTTATCAATTCAAGGATAATAGGGTGACAATTATTTAGATAGGTGACATCTGTTTTACCCAAAATCCCGTCACAAAGCCGATACCAGGCCAGAAAAAAAAGCGATTATGCGAGCGCAGAACGCAAAATATAATTTTGTTTTATCATTTGAAAACACTACCTTTGCCCCAGATTCAAAATAGCGATAGGCCCTTTCAATAAAGGGAAAGCAAGAATAAAATTACAATTTTTATCATACAAGTTCTGCCGGAAAAAACAACGATGTGAATCGTTATACTATCAGTCCCCTTTTTTTATGATATCGAGATTCCGGCAGAACTTTCTTTTTTTATTTCCACATATCAAATTCTGCTGATAAGAAGAGAGTCCGTGTCGCGCACCTCGCCGCATTCGGTCAGTTACGGACAGAAGTCATGACTTCCCTCTTGCCTCTATTCCCGATGATAACACCGACATAAAAAAAACCGCCGACTTCCCGTGACGGGAAATCGGCGGCCTTTATTTAGCTGTTTGGACTATCAATTAGAGTTTGCCGGCGCTACCCAATACATTCTCAATCTTGTGAATGTAGAGTTTCTTCATGTTGTCACGAGCCGGACCCAGGTATTTACGAGGATCGAACTCGGCGGGTTTCGTAGCGAATACCTCGCGGATAGCGGCAGTCATGGCCAGACGGCTGTCGGAGTCGATGTTGATTTTGCAAACGGCCGATTTGGCAGCCTTACGCAGCTCCTCTTCGGGGATACCGATAGCAGCTTCGAGTTTGCCTCCGTATTTGTTGATCTTGTCGACCTCTTCTTGGGGAACCGACGAAGAGCCGTGCAGTACGATGGGGAAGCCCGGGAGTTTCTCCATAACGGCGTCCAATACGTCGAATGCCAAGGGAGGAGGAACCAGACGACCCGTAGCAGGATCTACGTGGCATTGTTCGGGTTTGAACTTGTAGGCACCGTGCGAAGTACCAATCGAAATAGCCAGCGAGTCGCAACCCGTGCGGTGTGCGAAGTCGATAACCTCTTCGGGGTTGGTATAGGTGTGATGTTCGGCCGAAACCTCGTCCTCAACACCGGCGAGAACGCCCAGCTCACCTTCTACCGTTACGTCGAACTGGTGTGCATAGTCTACTACTTTCTTCGTGAGGGCTACGTTCTCTTCATAAGGCAGGTGAGAACCGTCGATCATCACCGAAGAGAAACCCGTGTCGATACACGATTTGCACAATTCGAACGAATCGCCGTGGTCGAGGTGCAACACGATTTGAGGATGTTCGCAACCCAACTCTTTGGCATATTCTACAGCGCCTTGTGCCATATAACGGAGCAACGTTTGGTTGGCATAGTTACGAGCGCCTTTCGATACTTGCAGAATCACAGGCGATTTCGTTTCTACGGCTGCTTGGATAATTGCTTGCAACTGTTCCATGTTGTTGAAGTTGAAAGCAGGGATAGCATATCCGCCTTTGATAGCCTTGGCAAACATCTCTCTGGTGTTTACCAATCCTAATTCTTTGTAGCTTACCATCTTAATATAAATTATAGGTTAGTAAAATTCTACCGCAAAGATAAACATTTTTGCCGACTCGTTTTATTTACAGCCTTAAAAAACATATACACGCTTCACTTTTTTACTAATTTTTAAGTTGCATTTTAAGAATCGGGTCCGAAGGTAGGACTTCACACCTTGATAAATATCTTCTTTTGCAGTAAAACACAAGCCAATAATCCGTTGAAGGCTACATACACCAGGGCATAAATGAGCGAGGCCAGTTGCGGCACGACGGCCCACCCGGCTATCCACCCATACAGCTGCTCCTTCACCGAAAGGCCTCCGCAGGGTATCGTCTCCAACACGATAGCCAGAAAACTGGCAAAGACATAGATAAACAGCGGATTACAGCCAAAGGCCCGGAACGGATAGGCCCAACGCCGCCGGTTGCGCATGTCGAGGACCCATATCAGTACGATAAGCGTGAGTATGGCAAAGCCGCAGGTTACCAGTACATACGACGGGCTCCACACCTTTTTGTTGACAGGCCAGCCATACCCCAGCAGGAACCCGACGATGAGCAACACCGCACAGACTACGGCCAAATGCACCATCTTGTCGTTCAAGGGTTTCGAGCTCATCAAGAGGCGCCCGCAGAAAAAGCCGATCAACACATGGGCAATACCGGGCAATGTACTGACCAGCCCCTCGGGGTCGAAACTGATACGTCCCCCGTCGGGCAGCCATTCGAGATACATGTGATTTTCGCCTACCACAGCCCGGTCGACTACGGCAATCACGTTGGCCGTAGAGAGTTCAAAACCATGTCCCAGCGTCAAGATGAAGCCGTAGACCAGCAGAATGCCGACTACGATATAGCCCAGGATTCGCCGGTTGCGGACCGTGACCACCAGCAGGGAGGCAAAAAAGTAAGAGAGGGCCAGCCGCTGCAACACACCCCACACGCGCACTTGCTCAAAGGGGAAGAGTATCTGGCTCCACGACATCGTACTATCCGGCGAGAGCCAACGCGACAGGACGAGCGAAACCCACGAGAGGGCTACCCCCAAAAGGAACAGTACCGCCGTACGCCTGACCAGCTTGACCAGGAAATCCCGCGTGGGACGATAATCGAATTTCCGGAGCGAAAAGCTCATGGAGACACCCATTACAAACATAAAAAACGGGAACACCAGGTCGGTGGGCGTAAGTCCGTTCCACTCGGCATGTTTCAGCGGGGCATAAATATAGCCCCAGTCGCCGGGATTATTGACCAGAATCATACCGGCCACCGTGATGCCCCGCAACACATCTAACGACATCAACCGCTCTGTTTTCATCTTCATACGATTATAGGGTTTATGATGCTGTTACTTGATAAAGCCGGGAGTTCGGTAATGCAGTCCGTTCCGAGTGAGCCACTGCAAGTGCCACGGCAGGCTCTTCGTGAAGCGGTTCCAATCGCGCTCACTACCCCAGGCTACCTCGCTGAATGCCTGACAGGCGGGGAAGACATGCTGCCCGAACTTGCGCTCGTTGGGTATCATCTCGGTCCACACACAGGCCTGGAATCCGCGCACCTGCGACTGTACGATTCCCGGGAACTGGGGTTCGAAGGTAAACTCGTAGAGCGATTTCAACGACTCGTCGGACGAGGTTCCGCTCAAATAGAAACGGCCCCACTCCATAAACACCAGCGAATGTCCGCTCTGAGTAATATCGGCAGGCTGTTGCGACTCCCAGTCGCGCCAGTAGGTATAGAGCAGATCCAGCGGATTGTTCTTGTAGAAGGCATCGTCCCAGGCCATCACCTTGCGTCCCTTGCTCTTGACATAGTCCGACATCTGTTCGACAAAATAATTCTGTAACTCCTCCACATTCATCAGACCTTTGTCACGAATCATCTGCTGGCATTGCGGACAGCTCTTCCAGTTATCTTTCTCCACCTCATCGGCTCCGATGTGGATATATTCGCTTGGGAATACGGCCAACACCTCGTCCAAGATGTTTTTCAGGAACTCATACGTCTCGGACTTGCCCGCACAGATGGGGTATGAAAATTCGGTGCCCCACCCGGCTTCACCGGTACAGGAGAGATTGGGATATGCCCGGATAGCGGCCGAGAAGTGGCCGGGCATATCGATTTCGGGGATAATCTCGATGCCCCGCTCCGAAGCGTAGGAGACCAACTGCGACAACTCCTCCTGGGTGTAGTAGCCGCCATACTCGCTGCTGTTGCGGATAAACCGGGTGTCGATTACATACGAGGCATCGGTCTGAGCCAACTCCTGGCAGCGCTTGTCATACTCGTCGAACTCGCGCCAGGCTCCTATCGCAGTCAGCTCGGGATAGCGCTTGATTTCCATGCGCCAACCCTGGTCATCGGTCAGGTGCATCTGCAACTTGTTGATCTTATAGAACGAAAGCATATCGATGACCTTCTTCAAATAGCTGACGGTAAAGGCATGACGCGCCACATCGATATGGAACCCGCGCCAATCTTTCTCGGGCTTGTCCGAGACGGTAAGCAGCGGTATCACCCGGCCACCGCCTTCATAGGCCGTGCCTTGGAGCAGAATCTGCCGCAGGGTCTGTATACCCCAAAGCAACCCACGGGACGACGCATATTCGAGGGTAATGCCGTCGAGCGTCGTCCGTATCTTATAGCCTTCGTCCGGCAAAGAGGCATCGGTCGTGAGCTGGATAAAGGCCTGTTCGTTGGGCTGGCTCGTCAATTCGCCACCCCATGAAGCCACGGTCGACTCCAACAAGGTGTAGGGGGTGCCCGTCAGCTGGTCGCTCACCGAGACCGCGGTGGGGACAATCGCCCCTCCCCCGTTGTAGACTACCGACTGCGGCTGCGGAATAAGCGCTACCTCCGAGGCACTCACCTGACGGGAGGAGTCGTTTGCGGGGTCGGAACACGAGGAAGCTACGGCTCCCCACCCCAACACGCTCATTATGAAAGCAAAACAAACTATATATTTCTTCATGACTTCTCTATTTTTTTATTTGTTCCTCTCTGCATCGGTCGGGAACAAAATGGTTGTTACACTCTCTTTTCCTAAATAGTACAAACGGGCCTTGACCACACTACCCGCGGGACAGGCGACCGGGCCACGCCACACAGCCGACTGGCCGTGAGGTTCGCTGCCGTCGGTGGTATATCGGATCACCGCCGATGACAACGGACTGTTGGCATACAGGAGGCCATCGATTACGCACAGCCCCACATGAGGCAATCGCACGTTCACCCCGGCTTGAATCAGATAGGGATACTCCTGCCGGTTCAACTGGTGGTAAAAGCGGGAGACCTCCCGGTCGAAAGCCTGCTGCTCGGCCTGACCGTGCAGAGTTTCCCAACTGGGGTGAGCATTCCACCCGCGTTCTACCAGCCCGAGAATCTTGGGGAAGATATAATACTCGGCCCACTGCGGCCCCCGCAACGTCTCGGAGAATAGCTGAGCCTGCACGCCCACGATATTGGAGAGGCTGTCCAGAGGGGTTTTCCCATCGGCGGCCCTATCCAGATCGACCGGATTGCCTTGCAGGTCACAACGGGTCGATCGGTATATCGAGAAGGGCAACATCGAGAACGATTTCACCTCGTCGACATACCCGGCCCACGAGTGGCCGCGCTCCTCATAGTGCGAGCTATAAGCCAGGTCCATGTAGAAATTATTGACATTGCACAAGACTACCGGATAACCCTTATTGGCCGTTTGGTAGGGTATCTCGTCGCCTCCCCACTCGGGTATCGTATTCCAGCAATAGATGCTGCCGGCAACCTGTTTCAACCGGTTGTCGGTAGCCGCCTCGTTGTGCAGAGCGGCCTCCTGCCAGGCAGCCAGTTTCACGCCGTTCGATTCCACCCAATCGGCCATACGCCGATAAAAGTATTCAAACAGGCCATGTGCTCCCGACAGATGTTTTTCCTGCATGAGCTTTGTACAGGCCGCCGAGCCCAGCCAGGCACCTTCGGGCACCTCATCGCCACCCAGATGCATGGCTTGCAACTCCACACCGGCCTCGGTATACATGGCTGCGATTTCGGTCACGACCTTCTCCATAAAGTTGTAGGTCGAGGGCAAAGCCACGTTGATGACATTGTCGGTGTAGGACTGGGCCGACACATACCTCGACGTGTCACCCGGCTCACTCAACAGGTACTCGCGAGCCTTTGCCTCATCGGTACTGGCATACTTGCGATAACGGGCCTTCATGGCCACGATGGCGGCACGGGCATGACCCGGTGCCTCGATTTCGGGGATTACGGTCACATGCCGACGGGCTGCATAACGAATCAGGTCGATAAATTCGTCACGGGTATAAAAGCCGTTGCCGGTACCCGCCGTAACCGAACAGGAGCAGAT
>DXDM01000001.1 GCA_019115485.1 Candidatus Barnesiella excrementavium
TCGACCTCGAACCGCAACTTCGAGGGCCGTCAAGGTCCCGGTGCCCGCACGATACTTGCCGGGCCGCTGGTGGCCGCAGCTGCCGCCATCACGGGTAAGATAACCGATCCACGAACCCTTTTATAATTTCACACTGTCATGATCGAAAAAATCAACATCATAACCTCGTCGTGCATTCCCCTGCCTCAGGAGAATGTCGATACCGACCAAATCATTCCGGCCCGTTTCCTGAAAGCCGTATCGCGCGAAGGATTCGGCGAAAACCTCTTCCGCGACTGGCGCTACGACAAGAGCGGCAAACCCATTGCCGACTTCGTGCTCAACAATCCCGCCTATTCGGGACAGATACTGGTCGCCGGGAAGAACTTCGGAAGCGGTTCCAGCCGGGAACATGCCGCCTGGGCCATTGCCGGATACGGATTCCGGGTGGTCGTATCGAGCTTCTTTGCCGACATCTTCAAAAACAACGCCCTCAACAACGGCGTGCTGCCGGTCGTGGTATCGGAACACTTCCTGGCCGACCTTTTCCGCCACATTCAGGCCAACCCGGCCTCGACCGTGACGGTCAACCTCGAAGCGCAGACCATCACCGACAACACCAGCGGCGCATGCGAACATTTTGAAATCAACCCCTACAAGAAGAATTGCCTGCTCAACGGATACGACGACATCGACTATCTGCTCAGCAAGAAACCGGCAATCGAAGCGTGGGAGGCCAACCATCAATAACCGATTGCCTATGTTCATCGAAATCATGGATACCACCCTGCGGGACGGAGAGCAGACGTCGGGGGTCTCTTTCGCCCGGCAAGAGAAGATGAGTATCGCCCGGCTGCTTCTCGAAGACTTGAAGATACCCCGCATCGAAATTGCCTCGGCCCGCGTCTCGTCGGGCGAATACGACATGGCCACGCAACTGTGCAAATGGGCCCGGAAGCGAGGACACATCGACAAAATAGAGGTACTGGGATTTCTCGACAACGGAGCCTCCATCGAATGGATACGCTCCTGCGGTGCCCGGGTGATGAACCTGCTCTGCAAGGGCTCGGAGAAGCACTGCACCTTCCAACTGAAAAAGACAGTACAGGAGCACATCGCCGACATCAAAGGGGCGATTCAGAAGGCCCGGGAGGCCGGACTGAAAGTGAATCTCTACCTCGAAGACTGGTCGAACGGCATACAGCACTCCCCGCACTATGTCTACCAACTGGTCGATGCCCTGCGGAGCGAGGCCATCGAACGCTTCATGCTGCCCGACACGCTGGGCATTCTCAACCCGCTCCAAACACTTAAATTCTGCCGGGCCATGCGCCGCCGCTATCCCGAACTGCGGTTCGACTTCCACGCCCACAACGACTACGACCTGGCCACGGCCAATACCTTTGCCGCCGCCCTCACCGGCATACAAGGGATACACTGCACCATCAACGGACTGGGCGAACGGGCCGGCAACGCCCCTCTCACCAGCGTGCTGGCAGTGCTGCACGACCAGGTAAAGGCCTCCACGGGAGTGACCGAGAACATGGTCAACAAGGTGAGCCGCATTGTCGAGTCCTACTCGGGGGTGCGGGTAGCCGCCAACAAACCCATCATCGGCGAATCGGTCTTCACCCAGTGCGCCGGTGTGCATGCCGACGGCGACAACAAGAACAACCTCTACTACAACGACCTGCTACCCGAGCGTTTCGGTCGCAAACGGGAGTATGCCCTTGGCAAGACCTCGGGGCGGGCCAATATCCGCAAGAATCTCGAATCGCTGGGTATCGAACTCGACGACGAGTCGATACAACGGGTCACCCAACGGGTCGTGGAACTGAGCGACAAAAAGGAGATGGTTACCCCCGAAGACCTGCCCTACATCATCTCCGACGTATTGAAACACCAGACCATCGCCCAGCACGTGAAGGTGGTGAACTACACCCTCAACCTCTCGCAGGGGCTCAAACCAGTGGCTATCCTCGCCATCGACATCAACGGGCAGGTGTACGAAGGGGCCTCGACCGGCGACGGACAGTACGACGCCTTCGTAAAGGCCATTCGCAAAATCTACAAGGAGCAACTGGGACGCACCCTCCCGCTGCTGACCAACTACACGGTGAACATTCCGCCCGGCGGACGCACCGACGCCCTGGTACAGACGGTCATTTCGTGGGACTACAACGGCAACGTGCTGAAAACCCAGGGCCTCGATGCCGACCAGATGGAGGCGGCCATACAGGCTACCATCAAGATGCTGAACATCATCGAAGATAAGGAACAACACATAACCAACCATTAAACCTATCAAGAAAATGGAATTACATATTGCAGTATTGCCGGGCGACGGAATTGGCCCGGAAGTCGTGGAACAGGCCTTGAACGTGACCCAAGCCATCTGCGAGAAATTCGGTCACGAATTGAAACACCAGATTGCCCCGGTAGGTGCCTGCGCCATCGAGGAGACCGGCTCGCCCTACCCCGACTCGACCCACGAATTGTGCATGCACTCCGATGCCGTGCTGTTCGGAGCCATCGGTTCACCCCAATACGACAACAACCCCAATGCTAAGGTACGCCCCGAACAGGGACTGCTCGCCATGCGTAAAAAACTGGGGCTGTTTGCCAACATTCGCCCCATCACCACCTTTCCGGGGCTGATACACAAATCGCCCCTGCGGGCCGACATCATCGACGGAGCCGATTTCATGTGTATCCGCGAGCTCACCGGCGGCCTCTACTTCGGTCGTCCTCAGGGCCGCAGCGAAGACGGCAGCGTGGCCTACGACACCTGCATGTACAGCCGTGAAGAGATTACCCGTATCGTACAACTGGCCTACGACTATGCCATGCGTCGCCGCAAGAAGGTGACAATGGTCGACAAGGCCAACATCTTGGCCACCTCGCGGCTCTGGCGGGAGGTGACCCAGGAGATTGCCGCCGAATACCCAGAGGTCGAAACCGAATTCCTCTTCGTCGACAACGCCGCCATGCGCATGATACAATGGCCCAAGAGTTTCGACGTGATTGTCACCGAAAACATGTTCGGCGACATTCTCACCGACGAGGGTTCGGTCATCACCGGCTCACTGGGTATGCTCCCTTCGGCCTCGATAGGTCTGCACACTTCGGTATTCGAGCCTATACACGGCTCCTATCCGCAGGCCGCCGGCAAAGATATAGCCAACCCGCTGGCCACGATTCTGTCGGCCGCCATGATGTTCGAGTATGCCTTCGGACTGAAAGCCGAGGCCGACCTCATTCGCTCGGCCGTGTCGGAGTCGATGAAGGCCGGCATCGTGACCGAGGACATCGCCGACCCCGGGAAACTCACCTACCACACCCACGAGGTGGGCGAATGGATTGTAGAATGGATTAGAAAACACTAATTCCTCTACCTCGACAAGAAAGGCTCAATACAAAACTCAATACAAAAAACGGGTGACCGATTGCGGTCACCCGTTTTTCATACCGGGAAAAAGGATTCTGTCACTGGGCCGAACCGGCAAATACGACAATTCGGTTCCAGTTGTTATTCTGCGGATAGAGTTGCGAATCGCTGCCGTTAGCCACAATCTGTACCCGTTTTTTATCAATGTTATATTTCTCGGTCAGCAACTTGACCACCGACTCTGCACGGCGTTGGCTCAGCTGCTTGTTATACTCGGGCGTACCCGTATCCTTGTCGGCATACCCAATGACCGAAATATTGCACGACGGGTTGCTCTTCAACCATTGGGCAATGTTGTAGACGTTGACCATCTCCTCGTTGGAGACCACGGCACTGTTGATGGTAAAGCGTACCACCCCCGTAAGCTCCTGATTGCAACCGGCCGGCTCGACTACCGTCACCTCTTCAACGACCGGTTCGGGACAAGGGGGGCACTCCACCTCGCGCGACTCGCATTCGTTCAGTTGGCTTCTCAACATGTTCACCTTGTCGTTCAACTGATTAATCATCAACTGGTCGGCATAGGCATCATAGGCTTTGAAGCGGTCTTTTCCAAACTTGATTGAGAAACCGCCGATAGCCGACACCACGCTCTCGACCTCTGTCCCCTCGACAATGCCGTTGAAATGGTCGCCAATGAGGTTGCCACGACCTTCGAGGAAGAAATCGACATAGTGCGACAATCTGAAATTCAACTTGATACCGGCCGTAAGCGGGAACGCATAAGTATCACGTCCGTAAGGCGTATTGTGGAACGAATAGATACCACCGATACCGGCAAAAGGAATAATTGAGAAAACGCGCCGCTCGTTATAACCGTGGAAGGTGTTGAACATGTTCCACATCAAGTCGCCATACACGGCGGCATAACGCATGTGGGTCATCACCCCTTCGGCATAAGGCCAGTTGGTATGCAGGGCCCCCCCCATGGCCGACAGGCGGAATCCCAGGAAAGGACTGATCCATTTACCTACTGCAAAATCCATGGCCAGCGTATATTGGGCATCGCCGGTATGTTCGGTAAAGAAGGTCTGACCACCGGCACCCAACGAAATAAACCAGTTGTTCTTGTGACTGTCGGAGTAGTACCGGGGCTTGCCGGGCAGAACCTCGGTGACCGAAACATCTTCTTCGACGATGAACGCTTGTGCCCCAGCCGACTCGGTGTATCCCCAAATCGATGTCGTAGCCAGCGCTACTGCTAAATAAAAGAACTTTGTTTTCATCTTCATTTGTTTTAGTTATACAATTTTGTTGTTCACTATTCAAAAAGACAGAAGCCTGTTGCCGCCACTATCCGTTTTTGTCAACTAAAACAACCGGATAAAAGAATGTGTTCACCCGCAATCGAGAAAAGAGTAGGAAAAATCCATACTATTTAGACCTTGTAAGCATCTTATAAAAAATGAAAACGGTGCAGTCCGGTTGGCAATAAATTACTAAATTTGCACATACTCGATGAATATCATACCTTTATAGTCACAACCAGAGACAACAGTCTATGAAACGAAATAAAAAGAGCCCCGATTTCTTCCCCCGGAAACGGTCGAAATACAAACTCACCTTCTTCAACGAGAGTTCGCTGGAAGATGTGTGGACCATCTGTTTCTCCCGATTCGGGGCCATCATGACGGCCGTGCTGCTCGTCGTCCTCATTGTCGTGGCCATACTCTCGATTATCGTGGGCACCCCGGTGAAACATCTGTTGCCCGGCTACCTGAAAACCGAGGAGCGTATCGAGATGGTCGACAAGATTCTGCGGGTCGACTCGCTGGCGGCCGAAGTGCAACGACGCGACGCCTACATCAAAAACCTCTCGGCTATTCTCACCGGCGAAATCAAAATCGACTCCATCGGCCAGCAGGCCGACAGTCTGCTTGCGACCCGCAACGACACCCTGCTGCCTCCGTCGAAACAGATGGACGACTATGTCAAGCAATATGAGCAGGAGGAGAAATACACCCTCAACGTCTTCACCCCCACCACGCCCATCGACGGGAAGTTGTTCTACACCCCGTTCAAAGGCAAGATAGTCCAAGCCTATAACCCGCAGCGCAACCACTTCGGGGTCGACGTGCAATGCCCGCGCAACACGGCGGTATCGTCGGTTCTCGACGGCACCATTGTCTCGGCCAGCTACACCCCCAACTACGGTTATGTCGTAGCCATACAGCACAGCAACAACTACCTCTCTATCTACAAATACAACGCGGGTATCCTCAAAGAGATTGGCGACAAGGTACTGGGCGGCGAAAAAATCGCCGTTACCGGCTGGGAGGAGGGAAAATCGTCGTCGCAATCGTGCACGGCCGAGTTCCAGCTATGGCACATGGGGCAATCAATCGACCCTGAAAAATATATCACTTTCTAACCTCGATTCGCGGAAGATAGACATTATTTTATACCTTTGCATAATCTTACGCGAGGATTTTGATACCGCATATTTAACCGAATGAAAAAACAATTAGCCATATTAGGTTCCACAGGCTCGATAGGCACACAGACCCTTGATGTCGTGGCCGAACACCCCGACCTGTTTGAAGTATATACACTCACTGCCAACAACAACGTAGAACGGCTCATCGAACAGGCCAAACGCTTCAACCCCGACTCGGTGGTCATTGCCAACGAGGCGCATTACCCCCGATTGCAAGAGGCCCTGAAAGAGCTCCCTATCAAAGTATATGCCGGCGACGAGGCCATCGCCCAAATCGTCGAAGCGGCCCCTATCGATATCGTGGTCACGGCCATGGTGGGATATGCGGGACTGAAACCGACCATACGGGCCATCGAGGCTCACAAGACCATCGCCCTGGCCAACAAGGAGACGCTGGTGGTGGCGGGCGACCTCATCAAGCAACTGGCGATCGACAACCGGGCCCCGATTATTCCCGTCGACTCGGAACACTCGGCCATCTTCCAATGCCTCGTGGGCGAATGGGACAACCCCATCGACAAGATTATCCTCACGGCTTCGGGGGGACCGTTCAGAGGGCTCTCGGCCGAAGAGATGAAACACGTGACCAAAAACGATGCCCTCAAACACCCCAAGTGGAACATGGGGCACAAAATCACCATCGACTCGGCCACGCTCATGAACAAAGGCTTCGAGATGATTGAGGCCAAATGGCTCTTCGACGTTGCCCCCAAAGACATCGAAATTGCCGTGCACCCGCAATCGATTGTTCACTCGATGGTACAATTCAAAGACGGCACGGTGAAGGCCCAGCTGGGCGTGCAAGACATGCGAATGCCCATACGCTATGCCCTCTCCTACCCGACCCGGCTCGAAAGCCCCCACTCGAAACTTACCCTCGAGCAATATGCCCAACTCACCTTCGAGCGCCCCGACATGGAGCGCTTCCCGCTGTTGCGCTATGCCTTCGATGCCGTAGCCGAGGGGGGTAACATGCCCTGCATCATGAATGCCGCCAACGAGATAGCCGTGGCCGCCTTCCTCAACGATGCCATCGACTATCCCAGCATTGCCCGCATCGTGGCCGAAACGATGGCACACGTCGAGTTCATCGCCTCGCCCGGCTACGAAGACTATGTACACACCAACCAGCTGGCCCGCGACTATGCAGCCCGGCTGATTCAATAATCCCTCTAAAAACTGGTACACACCGATGGAAACCTTCCTGATAAAAACCGTACAGCTCCTGTTGAGCCTCTCGATACTGGTCATCGTTCACGAGTTCGGCCACTTCATTTTCGCCCGCATGTTCAAGGTACGGGTCGAAAAATTCTACCTCTTCTTCGACCCTTGGTTCTCGCTCTTCAAGTTCAAGCCCAAAAACAGCCACACCGAATATGGCATAGGCTGGTTACCGCTGGGCGGATACGTGAAGATTGCGGGTATGATTGACGAGTCGATGGACCGCGAACAGATGAAACAGCCGGCCCAGCCGTGGGAATTCCGGTCGAAACCGGCCTGGCAACGGCTGCTTATCATGGTGGCCGGTGTGGTGTTCAATTTTATTCTGGCCGTCTTTATCTACTCGATGATAGCCTACACGTGGGGCACCTCGTATATTCCTTTCAAAAACGCCTACGCCGGTATGGAGTATTGCCAGTCGGCCCGAGAGATAGGATTCCGGAACGGTGACATTCCCCTCACGGCCGACGGTGCCGCGCTCGATTTCATGTCGAGCGAGACGCTGCAAAAGATTGTCGAGGCTCGTGAGGTAGAGGTTCTGCGTGGTACCGACACCGTGTCGATTGCCATTCCCCAGGACTTCATGCTTCGCCTGATTGACAAGGAGGAGCAGTTCGCCATGTACCGCATTCCGCCGGTTGTCTACGAAGCGGCCGACCACACGGGAGCCCAACGGGCAGGCCTGCAAAAAGGCGACCGCATCGAGTCGATTAACGGCGAGGCAACCCCCTCGCTCGACGAGTTGCACCAAGTCTTGGCCCACCACCGCGACACCACGGTGACGGTAGCCTTCCTGCGCAACGGAGTGCAGCACTCGGCCCAAGTAATGACCGACTCGGTAGGCGCACTGGGCATTCTCATCTCGCCCCTGGCCGAGAGCTATGATGTCGTGACCGAACACTACGGATTTTGGGAATCGTTTCCCAAGGGTATTGAACTTGGTGTCGACAAGTTGAAGAGCTATGTGAGCAGCATGAAATATGTGTTTACCAAAGAGGGGGCACAAAGCCTGGGTGGTTTCGGAGCCATCGGCAGCATCTTCCCCGAGCAGTGGAACTGGGAGGCCTTTTGGAGCATGACCGCCTTCCTGTCGGTAATCCTGGCCTTCATGAATATCCTGCCCATACCGGCTCTCGACGGCGGACACGTGCTCTTCCTGCTTTACGAGGTCATCACACGACGCAAGCCCAACGATAAATTCATGGAGTATGCCCAGATGTGCGGCATGATTTTCCTGCTGCTTCTGCTCGTCTATGCCAACGGCAACGACATATTCCGCTTCTTCTTCAAATAACCGATTATGAACTATACGAAAATCATACTGAAACCGGGCAAGGAAGATTCGTTTCATCGATTCCACCCGTGGGTATTCTCCGGAGCCATCTACCGTTTTGAGAAACAGCCCGAAGAGGGCGATATTGTCGAGGTAACCGACCATCAGGGTAACTTTATCGGGGTGGGCCAATACCAGATAGGCAGCATTGCCGTGCGCATCTTGTCGTTCAAACCGGTGACCATCGACGAAGCCTTCTACGCAAACCGCCTGCAAGAGGCTTACAACGTGCGGCTGAGCCTGGGGTTACTCAACGAGCATAACAATACCTGCCGCCTGGTACACGGCGAGGGCGACAATCTGCCGGGACTTATCATCGACCTTTACGACCGCACGGCCGTCATGCAGGCACATACCCCGGGCATGCACTATGCGCGCCACCAAATAGCCGAAGCGCTTAAAAAGGTTCTGGGCAACCACATCGACAACATCTATTACAAATCGGAGACGACCCTGCCCTACAAGGCGGCACTCGGCGCCGAAAACGAATATCTGCTGGGCGGCGACGCTCCCAACATCGCCATCGAGAACGGACTGAAATTTTATGTCGACTGGGTACGCGGACAGAAAACGGGCTTCTTTGTAGACCAACGCGAGAACCGCGCCCTGCTCGAACGGTATGCCCGCGGACGCTCGGTCCTGAACATGTTCTGCTATACGGGCGGCTTCTCGTTCTACGCCATGCGGGGAGAGGCCAAGCTGGTACACTCGGTCGACAGTTCGGCCAAGGCCATCGACCTCACCTGCCGTAACGTGGAGCTGAATTTCCCCGGCGATACCCGCCATCAGGCCTTTGCCGAGGACGCCTTCAAGTACCTCGACACCATGGGCGACCAGTACGACCTCATCATTCTCGACCCGCCGGCCTTCGCCAAGCATAAAAAAGTGCTGAACAATGCCTTGCAGGGCTATCGCAAACTCAATGCCAAGGCCATTGAAAAGATACGCCCCGGGGGTATCCTCTTCACCTTCTCCTGCTCGCAGGTGGTGAGCAAGGAGAATTTCAGACTGGCTGTTTTCAGCGCAGCGGCACAGTCGGGACGTAACGTGCGCATTCTGCATCAGCTCACCCAGCCGGCCGACCACCCGATAAACATCTACCACCCCGAGGGTGAATACCTGAAAGGACTGGTTCTCTATGTAGAGTAAACACAATTCAAAAATCACATGATATGAAAAAAATTGTTTGTACAATGGCTTCATTGCTTATCTTGGCCTCCTGTGCTACGAAAGAGGAGAAAAGCGACGACTTCGACTACACCGTAGAGTCGTTTGCCGATTTGGAAATCCTGCGCTACAAAGTACCTGGATTTGAAGAGTTATCGCTACAACAGAAAGAGTTGGTCTATTACCTCTCCGAGGCTGCCGCCTACGGACGGGACATTCTCTTTGACCAAAACGGAAAATGGAATCTGGCTATCCGCCGCACGCTCGAAGCTATCTATCAAGACTACACGGGCGATCGCGAAAGCGCCGACTTCAAGAACTTCGAAGTATATCTGAAACGGGTATGGTTCTCCAACGGTATTCACCACCACTACGGCTGCGATAAATTCGTACCCGAATTCTCGCAAGAGTTCTTTGTCAATGCCGTCAAATCGCTCGACCCGCAAAAACTCCCGTTGACCGAAGGGGCTACCGTCGACGACCTGCTCAACACGCTGGTACCCGTCATCTTCGACCCCACGGTGATGCCCAAGCGGGTGAACCAGGCTGCCGGTGAAGACCTCATCGCCACCTCGGCCTGCAACTACTACGACGGGGTAACCCAAGCCGAAGCCGAGGCTTTCTACAACAAGATGAAAGACCCCAAAGACGAGACCCCCATCTCCTACGGATTGAACAGCCGGCTGGTAAAACGCGACGGCAAAATCATGGAAGAGACCTACAAAGTGGGCGGACTCTATACCCAGGCTATTGAGAAAATCGTCTACTGGTTGCAGAAGGCTGCCGGTGTAGCCGAGAACGAACAACAGAAACAGGTTATCGAGAAACTGATCGAATACTACCAGACCGGCGACTTGAAAACCTTTGACGAATATGCTATCCTGTGGGTAAAAGACCTCGACTCGCGTGTCGACTTCGTCAACGGATTCACCGAAACCTACGGCGACCCGCTGGGTATGAAAGCCAGCTGGGAGTCGATTGTCAACTTCAAGAACCTCGAAGCCTCGGAGCGTACCCACACCATCAGCGAGAACGCCCAATGGTTCGAGGACCATTCGCCCGTAGATGCACGCTTCAAGAAAGAAGAGGTGAAGGGCGTATCGGCCAAAGTCATCACTGCCGCCATGCTGGCCGGCGATTGCTATCCCTCGACGCCGATCGGTATCAACCTACCCAACTCCAACTGGATTCGCCACCTGCACGGCTCCAAATCGGTAACCATCGAAAACATTACCGAGGCTTATGAGAAAGCCGCACAAGGCAACGGATTCAACGACGAATTCGTGTGGAGCGACACCGAGCGCGAACTGATGAACAACTACCTGCTCCAAGCCGACAACCTGCACACCGACCTGCACGAGTGTCTGGGTCACGGTTCGGGCAAACTCCTCCCCGGTGTAGACCCCGATGCCTTGAAGGCTTACAGCTCTACGCTCGAAGAGGCTCGTGCCGACCTCTTTGCCCTCTACTACATGGCCGACCCCAAGATTCTGGAACTGAAACTGCTCCCCTCGCCCGACGCCTACAAGGCCGCTTACTATCAATACATGATGAATGGCCTGATGACACAGCTCACCCGCATCGAACCGGGCAAGAACATCGAGGAGTCGCACATGCGCAACCGCCAGCTCATCGCCCGCTGGGCCTATGAACACGGCAAGGCCGACAAGGTAATCGAATTTGTCAAACGCGACGGCAAGACCTATGTCGTAGTCAACGACTATGAGAAACTGCGCACCCTCCTGGGTCAGCTGCTGGCCGAGGTTCAACGCATCAAATCGGAAGGCGACTACGAGAGCGGCAAAAATCTGGTCGAGGAGTATGGCGTGACCGTCGACCCCGAACTGCACAAGGAGATTCTGGCCCGGTATGAAAACCTGCACATCGCTCCCTACAAGGGATTTGTCAACCCCGTCTACACCCCGGTTACCGATGCCAACGGCAACATTACCGACATCAAGATTTCCTATAACGAAGGCTATGCCGAGCAGATGTTGAGATACTCGAAAGACTACTCGCCCCTGCCCATTTGCACCCCCTTCCCGGTCAAGAAATAATCACCGACCAACCATAACGACTCGGCCCGGCATTCAAAAAATGTCGGGCCGAGTTTTTTTGTCAACCATCTTGCGCGCTCCCTTGTTTTTAATTCGTATCTTGCGGCCTAATTCAAGAACCGTCATGCAACAAAAACTGAAAGAGATAAAAATCAAATTCCGCCATGCCATGAACGGCATCGTCTCGCACAACATGCGCACCCAGGGTGCCGACTACAAAATCAATTTCGGACTCACGCTGCCGCTGTTGAAACGGATTGCCGCCGAAACTACTCCCGATGCCCAACTGGCCGAGGCCTTGTGGGCCGACACCGCCGTGCGCGAGTCGATGATGCTGGCCCCCATGGTCTACCCCGCCGACGAATTTGGCGAAGAGATGGCCGACCGCTGGCTCGACACGATGCCCAACACCGAGGTGGCCGACATCTGCTGCAAATACCTCTTCTGCCACCGGCCCTTTGCCATACAAAAGGCCAACCGTTGGAGCCAAAGCGATATGGCGCTGCAACAATACACCGCATTCCAGCTGGCTACCGCCTGGCTCATCGCCCACCCCGACAGTCCCGAGGCATCGGCTCTCACCCCCGTAGCCGACACCGCCTTGACCCAAGCCATCGACCGGCACGACAACCGGGCATTCGCAGCCGTCAACCTGCTGAAACAGGCCATGCACAACGACCCACTGGCCGCTCACATACTGTCGTCGCTGCAAACCCAAACCGGCGACAACGAAAGAGCCCGTCTTCTGCTCGACGAACTGACCGAAGAGCAGGCGCTGTACCGCGAATTTTCGGGCCGCGATTCAGACTGATTTTGTTTTGCTTGTACGACAAAAATCGCTAAATTTGTAACATAGGTTTTTGATCATGCCGGAAGAAAAATCGAAAGAGACTGTAAAACAGTTGTTTATACAATTCTTGGAAGCCCGAAAATTACGCAAGACTCCCGAGCGGTTCGCCATATTGGAAAAAATATATACCACCACTCAGCACTTCGACGTAGAGAGCCTGCACGAAGCCATGATCGAAAACGGGTATCGCGTGAGCAAAGCAACCGTCTACAACACGATAGACCTGCTGCTCGAAGCCAACCTGGTACGCAAACACCAGTTCGGCGGCAATCTGGCCCAATACGAACGGGTGTACAACACCAACCACCACCACCTTATCTGTATCAAATGCGGGAAAGTGCGCGAGGTCAAAGACCTGGACCTGATGTCAACGCTGAACACTCGCAAGTTCAACAAGTTCACCACCTCGTACTACACGCTCTATGTCTACGGCATATGCAGCCGGTGCAACCGCAAAAGTCAAAAAGAGAAAAACGAAAAAAAATAAACCCAATTAAACATTCACGAAACACACTCAGATTATGAAAGTCGATGTTCTCTTAGGATTGCAATGGGGCGACGAAGGCAAAGGCAAAGTCGTCGATGTATTGACCCCCAATTATGATATAATCACCCGTTTCCAGGGAGGTCCCAACGCCGGTCACACATTGGAATTTAAGGGAGAGAAATATGTATTGCGCTCTATCCCTTCGGGTATTTTCCAAGGCGGCAAAATCAACATCATCGGTAACGGCGTGGTGCTGGACCCTGTCCTGTTCAAGGAGGAAGCCGAAAGCCTGGCTGCCAGTGGACACGACCTGACCCAATGCCTGTGCATCTCGAAAAAAGCACACCTCATTCTGCCCACGCACCGCATACTCGATGCCGCCTACGAAGCAGCCAAAGGCAGCTCGAAAATCGGCACCACGGGTAAAGGCATCGGCCCCACCTACTCCGACAAGATAAGCCGCAACGGTGTTCGGGTAGGCGACATATTCCTCAACTTCAAGGAGATTTACGCTACGGCAAAAGCCAAGCACGAAAAGATATTGCGCTCGCTCAACTACGACTACAACATCGACGAACTGGAAGCCAAATGGTTCGAAGGTATCGAATACCTGAAACGGTTCCGCATCATCGACAGCGAGCACGTCATCAACAACTACCTGAAAGAGGGCAAATCGATTTTGGCCGAAGGTGCCCAGGGCACGATGCTCGATGTCGACTTCGGCTCCTATCCCTTTGTCACCTCGTCAAACACCATCTGTGCCGGAGCCTGCACGGGCCTGGGTGTTGCCCCCAGCAAAATCGGCGAGGTGTATGGTATCTTCAAGGCCTACTGCACCCGTGTAGGTAGCGGTCCCTTCCCTACCGAGCTCTTCGACGAAACCGGCAAGACCATACGGGCCATCGGCCACGAATACGGAGCCGTAACCGGTCGCGAACGTCGCTGCGGCTGGATTGACCTGGTAGCCTTGAAATATGCCATCATGATCGATGGTGTCACCAAACTTATCATGATGAAGAGCGACGTGCTCGACAACTTCGACACCATCAAAGCCTGCGTCGCCTACCGCATCGACGGGAAAGAGGTGACCGAATTCCCCTACTCCATCGAAGGCCATATCGAACCCGTGTACGTCGAACTGCCCGGGTGGAAGAGCGACATGACCAAGATTCACAGCGAAGCCGAGTTTCCCCAACGATTCAAAGAGTATATCGCCTTCCTCGAAAAAGAGTTGCAGGTACCTATCTGTATCGTATCGGTAGGTCCCGACCGCGAGCAGACGATTGTTCTCTCCAATAAATAACCTTTAAACTTAACTACCATGGCCAAGATTAAACCGTTCAAAGGGTTACGCCCGCCGAAAGAAATGGTCGAGCAAGTTGCCTCGCGACCTTATGATGTGCTCAACTCCGAAGAGGCCCGCCAAGAGGCACAGGGCAATGAGAAATCGCTCTACCACATCATCAAGCCCGAGATTGATTTTGCCCCCGGAACAGACGAACACAGCCCCGAGGTATATGACAAAGCCGTAGAAAATTTCAACATGTTCCAGCAGAAGGGTTGGCTGGTACAAGACAACAAAGAGCATTACTACATCTATGCCCAAACGATGAACGGTCACACCCAATACGGGTTGGTTGTCGGAGCCAATGTCGACGACTACATGACCGGAGCTATCAAGAAACACGAGTTGACCCGCCGCGACAAGGAGGAAGACCGTATGAAACATGTGCGCATCAACAACGCCAATATCGAGCCGGTATTCTTTGCCTATCCCGACAACGACGAACTCGATGCCATTATCAAACGGGAGACCTCGCGTGAGCCCGAGTATGACTTTGTCGCTCCCGACGGATTCGGACATCACTTCTGGGTAATCGACGACGACAAGACAATCGCCCGCATTACCGAAATCTTTGCCCACATACCCAGCCTCTACATAGCCGACGGTCACCACCGCACCGCAGCGGCTGCCCTGGTAGGTAACGAAAAAGCTCAGCAGAATCCCAACCACCGCGGCGACGAAGAGTATAACTACTTCCTGGCCGTGTGCTTCCCGGCCTCACAGTTGAAAATCATCGATTACAACCGGGTTGTGAAGGATTTGAACGGACTCACTCCGCAAGAGTTCCTCGAAAAGTTGAAAGAGCACTTTATCGTCGAAGAGAAGGGCGAACAGATATACCACCCCGAGAAACTGCACAACTTCTCGCTGTACCTCGAAGGCAAATGGTATTCGCTCACGGCCAAGCCCGGCACCTACGACGACAACGACCCCATCGGAGTACTCGACGTAACCATCTCATCGGACCTTATTCTGCGCGACATCTTGGGTATTACCGACCTGCGCACCGACAAGCGCATCGATTTCGTGGGAGGTATCCGCGGACTCGAAGAGTTGAAACGCCGGGTCGACAGCGGTGAAATGAAGCTGGCTTTGGCCCTCTATCCCGTATCGATGAAACAGCTCATGGACATCGCCGACACGGGCAACATCATGCCACCCAAAACCACCTGGTTCGAGCCTAAACTACGCTCGGGACTCATTATCCATAAACTGGATTGAAGATAAATCATTCGACGAATAGCAGTTCTTTGGATAAACAGACCTTAACCAAGAACTGCTATTTATTTTTTTACACTCATGCAGCAAAAAGAGACCCGATTGCATCTACTAAACAGTAGTTGTCATGCGGGCCGATAAAATCGGTATGGACGAACGGAAGCTGATAGACGCTTGCAAGCACAACGACGCACGGGCGCAAAAGCAACTCTACGAGACTTTTGCGCGCAAAATGATGTCGGTGTGTTTGCGCTATGCCGATAACCGAGAGATGGCCGAAGACCTTTTACAAGAAGGTTTTATCAAGGTATTCTCCTCGATACGAAGCTACAACTACGAAGGCTCTTTTGAAGGTTGGATACGACGTATTTTCGTGAATACGGCATTGGAAGCCTTGCGCAAAAACGACCTGCTCCGCAAGGGTGTCGAGCTGGACTCACTGGAACCCCAGCAAGAGGCCGATTACTCGGCAGTAGACCGAATTTCGGCCGACGAGCTGCTCGAACTCATTGCCCAGTTGCCCCCCGGCTTCCGTACGGTTTTCAATATGTTTGCCATCGAGGGATACTCCCACCGGGAGATTGCCCAAGCCTTGCATATTACCGAAAGCACGTCGCGCTCGCAATACACAAGGGCCAAACAACAACTGCAAAAGTGGATTAACGAACTGAAATAAACGGGTATTGACCGATTACCGACAATGAAGATAGACGACCGGAATTTTGAAAAAACGATACAATCGAAACTGGCAGGGCACGAAGCCGATGTCAGAGACGACTTGTGGGCGGCTATCGAATCGCAGTTGCCTAAGGGCGAAACTACCCGCCGGGTTCCTTTACGTCGGCGTGTGTGGTGGTATTCGGCCGCAGCGGTAGCCGTCGGCTCGGTTCTGACCCTGGCCTTGTGGCATACACCCAATCAGCCACTCGACACTCCTACTATATCGCAACTCACCACTCCACAGGAAATGGAGGCAAAGACGCAACCGGCACACGTTCCGGAATTGGAGACCAACAACGCCCCGCTCCTGGCTTCTGCCCGCACAGTTCGTCCTGCACACGGCAGCGAACAAAACGGCACAGCACCCGAGCATACGACTAAATCGGTCTACCTCACAACCGAGGCGGTGGACACGACTACAAACACCCCCACACTCCATTCGCCCCTAACAACAGTCGAAACGGCTCACCCGGCAATTACCTTGACGCCATCGGATTCTGCCGCTACGTCATCGCCCGAAAGTGCGACCTATCGCCGACAGTTGGACGAGTTTGAACAGGCCGGCCAAACACTGAAAGAGGCTTATACCGAGAACACCACCCCGACAAAAAAAGCAAAGGCGTCGGGAATACGATTGGGGTTGATGGCCGCCAATGCCACAACCGGCAGCAGCCAAAACGGCCCCACAGCCATTCGCACGAGAAACCCGATGATGATGGCCAAGCGCAACCCGGTGTACCGATTCAAACACAAGATGCCCCTGTCGGCCGGAGTCACCGTGTCGAAGAGTCTGCCCAAGAATTGGGAGCTGGAATCAGGGCTGATATACACCTATCTCTACTCCCAATATTATTCGACCAACGGTAACGGCAGCCAGGAACTGCACTATCTGGGTATTCCGCTCAATGTCATTTATCGGTTCGCCCGTATCAATCGATTCTCGTTCTATGCTTCGGCAGGTGGCCAAGTCGATTTCTACCTGACCGGACGGCAGAAAGACGAAGAACACGAAGGGGCGATTTCGGGCTCAGGTTATAAAGAGTTGAAACACGAGAACGTACAGTTTTCGGTACAAGCCAACGTAGGTGCAGCCCTCTCCCTATACAAATCGGTAGAGCTGTACCTGGAACCCTATATGGCCTACTATTTCGAAAATAATTCAAGCATTCACAATATCTGGAAAGACAAGCCTTTCAACTTTGGTTTAACCTTAGGTATAAGAACAGGATTTTAATAACACAACTAACACATAAAACGAATTAACGAAGGAACAATGAAAGCATTGAAAATCACAGCTGCTTTATCCTTGCTCGGGGGAATTTTTCTCCTCACGAGCTGCTTAGGCGACGGAGGTAACACCATGTCGGTCTATTCGACCGGAAGTATCTATAAAACCGAGACAGGCACCACCTACATGTATGTCGACTACACGGGAATGCTGGTTACCAGCACCGAACTGCAAAGCGAAGATTTCGACGAAGGAGACAGGTTGTTGGCAACCATAGCAATTGATTTTGACAATCAAGGAACTCAAATAGCCGACTACATATACAACGCCTCCATATCGGGCATTCACCAGTTCGACTGTAACAGTTATATATTCGACAACACAATGACCCAATACCAGAGTGATACGATACCCACGCTCTACGCCATCGAGCCATTCGTCAACTATCGCAAAGATGACACCATACTTACCTTCGCCTATCTCAAAGACGATGTGGAAAGCGGTGATCCCAGTTCGTTGAAACTGGTACAACCCAAGCCGTTTGAGACTACGGCTCAAACCGATACGCTCTATCTCGTCTATGAAAAAGGGAATGTAAAGGAGTCTAAAACTTCGGACTATATTTCGTTCAAACTGCCTCAATATCCTGTCGATACCGACATCAAGGTCGTTGTGCGATATCGGGCCGAAATCTCGAACTTTACCCAAGTAGGAAGCGACAAAACCAGCAAATATTTCTCGTTTACCTATAATCGTCCCGACAGTTCGAATTAAAATTGAAATAATACCTTTTATTTTTGATGTTTATAATTTCAGACGGGGGGTGTCCGTGAGGATACCTCTTTTTTTATTCTTATCAACCCCGTCTTGAATAAAATCGGGAGCGTACAAACAAAGTTAGCCGACCTTTCACCCGGAACGGTCGGCTAACTTTATCTTATTCAAAGGAAGTCTTTATTTAGCGGTACATCTCGGCATGATCGGCAGTGTACCAGTCGTACATCTTTTGAACCCCCTCCTCGATTTCGATTTTGTGGTGCCAGCCCAGTTTGTGCAGTTTGGTCACATCGGTGAGCTTGCGCAGGGTACCGTCGGGTTTCTCAGGATTGAATCGAATCTCCCCCTTATAACCAATCACCTCTTGAATGCGATGAGCCAAGGCGGCAATGGTAATCTCCTTACCGGTACCGATATTGATATGGCAATTGCGCACCTCGGGGCCTTCACCCTTCACATCGGCAAAATCGACATGTTCGAGAATATAGACCGAGGCATCGGCCATCTCCTCACTCCACAGGAACTCCCGCAGCGGCTTGCCGGTACCCCACAACTCCACACGGTCGGGATAGATACCATACTTGGCCAACACGGCAAGAATCGCCTCATTCGTGGCAGTACCGTCGACACCCTCTACGGGACGCAACGACAAATCCTTGCGAACAGCCGCCCAGTCGTTTTGCATCAAACATTTACCCAGGTGAATCTTACGAATCATGGCCGGGAGCACATGGCTGCGTTCGAGGTCGAAATTGTCGTTAGGCCCGTACAGATTGGTCGGCATCACGGCAATGTAGTTCGTCCCGTATTGCAGATTGAAACTCTCGCACATTTTCAGCCCGGCAATCTTGGCAATGGCATACGGCTCATTGGTATATTCCAGCGGCGAGGTGAGCAAGACCTCTTCTTTCATGGGCTGCTGCGCATCACGCGGATAGATACAGGTACTACCCAGGAAGAGCAGTTTTTTCACTCCGTGACGAAAACTCTCGCCAATCACATTTTGTTGAATCTGCAAATTCTGATAAATAAAATCGGCCCGATAGATGCTGTTGGCCATGATACCGCCCACGTGAGCGGCAGCCAAAATCACATACTCGGGTTGCTCCTCGTCGAAGAATCGCTTCACGGCAACCCCATCGAGCAAATCGAGCTCTTTGTGCGAACGGCCAATCAAACGAGTATACCCCTTCTCCTGCAAGTTTTTCCAAATAGCCGATCCCACCAGTCCGTGATGACCGGCCACATAAATCTTGGAATCTTTTTCCATGATGAATATCTCCTATTTAACAATACCTTTTTCCAAATATTCGGCCAAATTCATACGAATCTCATCACCGGCACGCTCGACAGCTACCTTGGCCATATCGGCATCGACCATGATTTTAACGAGTTTTTCAAACGAGGTGCGCATGGGATCCCAGCCCAATTCCCGCTTGGCCTTCGAGGGATCCCCCCACAGGTTGACCACATCGGTTGGACGATAAAAATCGGGCGACACCTCGACCAGTACCCGGCCGGTAGCCCGATCGATACCTTTCTCGTCCTTTCCCTCACCTACGAAATCGAGCTCGATACCCACATAGTGGAAAGCCAACTGACAGAATTCACGCACCGAATGCTGCACCCCGGTGGCAATTACAAAGTCCTCGGGCTTATCGTTTTGAAGAATCAGCCACATACACTCCACATAATCCTTGGCATATCCCCAGTCGCGCAACGACGAGAGATTCCCCAGGTAGAGCTTCTCTTGTTTACCCTGAGCAATGCGAGCTGCCGCCAACGTAATCTTACGGGTAACAAAGGTTTCTCCCCGACGTTCCGACTCGTGATTGAACAAGATGCCCGAGCAACAGAACATATTGTATGCCTCGCGATACTCCTTGACAATCCAGTATCCATACAGCTTGGCCACCGCATAAGGGCTATACGGGTGAAAAGGGGTCTCTTCGTTCTGAGGCACTTGCTCGACTTTGCCATATAGCTCGGAGGTTGAGGCCTGGTAAATGCGGCAAGTAGAGGCCAGCCCGCATTGCCGGACAGCTTCCAAAATACGCAACACACCGGTGGCATCGATATCGGCAGTAAACTCAGGAGCATCGAACGATACCTGCACATGACTCTGTGCCGCCAGGTTATAGATTTCATCGGGTCTTACCTTCCCCACTACCTGAATCAAGCTCATCGAGTCGCTCAAATCGGCATAATGCAAGTGAAAGTGCGGACGCCCTTCCAAATGAGCGATACGCTCCCGAAAATCGACCGATGACCGACGTATGGTTCCATGCACCTCATAACCTTTCTCCAACAAAAATTCGGCCAAGAAAGAACCGTCCTGCCCCGTGATACCGGTAATCAACGCAGTTTTCATCATATATACTTCGTGTTTTATGTTTTCTCTTTTTACAAAAATAGTTTTATTATCCGTTTAAAACGATATAACGTTGCAAAATTATTGAATTTTGCGATTCCCCCAACCTGGCAAATGCGCTGTATCACAAATTCCTTCCGATAATTTATGCGGTCTATCCCGGTTTCATCATCAAATTCTTGCGATGACGCTTGCGATTCCACTCCTGAAAAAGCAATTTGGGCAACATCTCGATAATCATCGAACAGCGACGCAACTGCTTCCCTGGTTCGCAATAAATACGATACAAGAACTCCATGTGAGCCCGCACCATCCAATTAGGAGCCCGATTAACGTCGGTACCGCTATAAAACTTGAATGCAGCCCCCACGGCAATCATCACCCCCCGCTTCAAATAAGGTTTCAGTTTACTCATAAAAATCTCCTGCTTAGGAGCCCCCAAAGCCACCCAAATAATCTCGGCACCATCTTTATCCAACATATTGGCAATCGCCTGATAATCGAACTCATCGACCGATTTGTATGGTAATGAATAAAAACACATATCGTTGACACGTGGATCTATCTCCGACAGATTCTGCTTCAAACCGTCCAACGTAGGCTGCGTAGTCCCCAAAAAGGCCATACGATACCTACGCTGATGAATAATATCCATAAAAATCTCACTCCCGCAGTACTGCTTGCGCTTGATGCCATAAATCCATCGCAAATACAACGGCACATAACCGCTGTCGCAAATCGAGAACATAGCACCATCTACAACCTCACGATAAGCGGGGTCGCGATTGACCGTAGCCAAAATCACGCCGTCCGATACGCAGATATATCCCGGCGTCCCCAATAACAACGCTTCGTCGATAGCACGGAAAACCACGTGCTTATCAAACTCGTACCTGATGTTGAAATAATTCTCCATAAAAATGAACATATATAGTTACTGTCGAGACTCCCCTAATCCCGACTATAAAAACAATCTTAACTGCCTCTTTGATTACAACCGAGAGTATAAACCCTCTTTTCACTTGACCCACCAAGTGAAATTATCTTACGCTAAATAATACTGCGTGTAATATCTTTTTTACTCTGTCACCTCAAATAAAAATACCGGCCCTTTTAAAGAGAGTTCGACCCCGACAAAAGCACCTAACCAATTCGTAACAAACGGAATAAACAATCCTTTATCCACGCCGTCACAAACGACCCCGCAAACAGGATCGGAACTATCACGAAGAAATAAATTCCAAACTGCGACTGACTCTCAAAGTACCGATCTATAAAATAGGGATAAACCAGCGCATCAAATATATAACAGCAGAGATACATATCAAGTGATAACAATGAAATCTTAGTCAAACTCTTACGTAGTACTTGCGACTTAAAATCAGTTTGATAAAACAACAAGAAAAAAGCTACTGCTATAATCGTTCCGAATACCCCCTCTGGACCACCTGCAATCTGAATCAGACTATGGTGATGTACAAACAACACATTGAACACCGGATTAATCGAACACATCAACAAAATCACAAGCCATAATTTCCAACTTTCAACCAGAGGTTTATACTCATGAATATATGAACCTACAAAAAATAGGGTCAACGGGAAACATGATGTCCAAAATCCAGGTACCAAATGCAAACCATATCGGTTAAACAAATCAGGTAAAGCCGTCATTACATATAAGGTCAATATCAAAATCTGCTTTTGCCTTCGAGTCGGTATTGCCTTGTACATCATATTCAGAAAGGGTGTCAACAAAAACAACCCAATCCACATTTCAATATACCATGCATAAGGTATCGCCGAAAAATCGAAGATTTTCAGAATCCACTTCAACCATGAAAACTCTTGATGCAAATAATACTTACGAAACAGAATCGTTATTATCGAAAAGAAAAGATAGGCAATCAATACCCGTACACACCCCTTGTAATATCGCTTCGACACTGTCTTATTCGTATTCAAATAGCCCGTCAACAAAAGGAATAGAGGAACACCCATTGCAAAAAACATTCGGAATATAGATTGAACAAACATGGATTCTCCATCAAAAATAGCATTTTTGAAAGGTGTATTCAACCAGAAATGCCCTGCTATTACAAATAAGATAGCACTGCTACGAATTAAATCCAGACCTATAATTCTATTCTTTCCTATTATTTCCATTTTTCATCTTTTATGTAATTCTCTATGTCAATTCTCCTATCAACTACATCACAACAGAACTTATTCTTACCTTTTAACAAAACAAAATGGAAATATCTTTTTTATCAACAGCCCTACATATAGTGACAGCGGAACCAATATAATTAACGTTAATGAACTACATATACGTCCTCCTATCATAGCTCCGTCCGTAACCGTTGAATTACCTATCAAAGAATAATAATACCTCAATCCCGGAAGTAAAAATGCATAAACCAATCTAACCAATGGCATATGTACACACATGATCAACAATGAATTCTTTCCCAAATAAGCCAACCATCTGGCATATCGCTTGTCTTGTAAATACCTCGAAATATAAATTACCAATAATGAACCTCCCAAGGCTGGCAAAAAGAATAATATATATGTATGATCTATTATCAACCATCGTATCTCGGTTAGCACATGACGCACAATACCTATCCCATAAAAAATTATGGATAATACAACAATATATTTAGACCATGATTTATGCAACAACACTCCATATCTTTTAATCTGAAATCCAAAATAAAAGAAGGCATACCCTAAAAATGCCTGTGATAAGTAACAAAAAGGAATGAAGATTTTCTTCATGGCCATTAAATACCCCAACAACGTAATTAATATTGCAATTACAAATTTCCATATGCTGGAATGTAGATATTTCTCTACAATAAAACAAATAATAAATATCTCATACAAAGACAATAAGAACCACAATGGACCATCAACATCTGTAAAAGATTTAAATGAATATACGAAATCCTTCAAATTATCATGAGCTCCATAAAAATAGCTATATATAAATGATAATGCATAAAATAGGCAAAAAGGCAATAATAAAGCTTTTGTCTTCTTCACAAGGAAATCGCGTAGTGACTCTTTTATTGAAAAGAAATAGCCCGACAATAAGAAGAATAATGGCATATGGAACAAGTATATTTCCTCTTTTATCGGACAAGCCAAATGGCCATATACAACCAGGATAATTCCTATTCCTTTCGCAATATCTATACTTTTATCTCTTTGTTTTACTGTTACTTCTGACATACCAATTCTTGAAATAACCTATTCCACTTTTTATATATCACTTCCGATGAATACTCTCGATGCAACTTGTCAAAAGCCAGTTGTCCCAATCGAGCAATCTCTTCTGGATCCTGCCACAACGATACAATCTGCCGCTCCAAGTCTTCGAGACTGTTAGGAATAAACAACCGTCCGACAGAAGACTCTCCCTCTCCTATAATCTCGGTAAACCCACCATGAGCCGGCCCAATCGTAGGTTTACCGTAGCAGGCTGCTTCGAGAATAGCCATAGGGAAACCTTCATAGCAACGACTTGGCATAACCACGAAACGAGATTGACAAATAAAGTCGGTCAAGGCCTCTTTTTGCAGATATCCCACAAACTGAACATTCTCAGGAATCTCCTTATTACTCTGTCCCCGCATAGCACCAGCGAATCGAAATTGAATAGCCGGATTTCGACGAGCCACTTCTACTAACAAGTCATAACCCTTTTCGTAGCTTAATCTTCCTATATAAGCCACATAATCCCCTGTAATCGGCATATAAGATTCTGGAGCATCTATACTATTGGGTATCACCAAAATCTTCTTCTCATCATATCCAGCTGCAATCAATTTCTGCCGTTGAAATTCGGTTATGCAGGCATAAGCATCGACATTCTTTCGATACGCTCCCGTCCAACGAGCGTAAACGTTACGAAGAGTATATCCCAATGATTTCAACCGACTATGTTCGCAATTATATCGCACACAACTCCACTCATTGCCTCGCTCCAAGCAAGTTTCACAAGGCATACCATTACGCATAAATAAACCTGTGGGACAAATTAACCGAAAGTTGTGAACCGTCATCACAACCGGCACGCCCGCCTTCTTACACTCAAAAAGTGCAGCAGGACTGATAAAGGGATAGAGATTGTGTACATTCACCACATCGGGCCTTTCCCGATGCAAAGCTTCCCGCATACCCCGTACACCCGACGGCGAATAAATACCCAACAGGAAACCTTCTATCTTCCCAACAGCCGAATCTCTCAACCCCTCGGTTGTGCGACGATAAAACGCCACTTCATGACCATGCTCCGTAAGCATGGAGGCCATCTTGTCGACAACAGCCTCCTCTCCACTATATTTACCGTAATTGTTGTGAACCAGTAGAATTTTCATTTTCTATTACATTCTCCCCAATATCTTCTCGATAAACTCCCTTACGCACCCCATTCCACCACACTTTTCAGCAATATAAATATTGGGTATTCGCTTTACCTGATTGTCAGCATCTTGGGGACATGCACAATAACCAACAGCCGATAATAATTCCAAGCAATTAATGTCATCGCCCATATAGGCAACCTCGTCGAGCGATACACCCAATTGGTTGCAGATTTCCAATGCTACTGATAACTTACCTCCGTTTCTCTGTCCTTGACACACAAAATCGACTTTCAGCTTATTCGCCCGATTGGTTACAATATGGGTATTCTCCGATGTTATAATTCCGGTCTTTATCCCAGCTTCCCGCAGCAATTGAAACCCCATGCCATCTCGGGTATTGAACTTTTTCAGTTCATCTCCTTTTTCTGAATAGTACATACCCGCATCGGTCAAAGTTCCATCTACATCACAAAGGAAAAGTTTCACTGATTTTTTTAGATCTGGATTCTGTACTTGGCGAATGCGACGCTTCATCAGATTCTCCATGACAATCCAGTCGTCGGGCTCATCTATTTCTGTTGCCGTATACTCCGGCATCTCGTAAATTCCAATATGCCCGCTCAAACGATTCCCTGATGCCAAAATATTTTTTACCGTATTGACATAGAATGCCCCATTCTCCATCAGCATTCCCTTGAAATTTTGACGGCGGGGCCGATTCCGGTAATCATAGTTCATACTGGTTCCATCTTCATTCCAAAAGAACCGATAATTACGGACACAGGTTAGAACAGAATCAAACGTCCCTTTTGCATACATGTCAAGAGCTTCCGAGAAGTGGATACTCTCCGTCAACGGAGAGGTGGCTTGAACCAACATAAAGATTGTTTCGGGGAGTAGATTCACGGCATGTATATACTCCAACATTACGCTTTCGGTGCTGGACGTATCGCTTGCATTTTCAGGTAGACGCCTATAAATTTTCAATTTGTCGTAATTCCGTTCCGAGACAACTCTCTCAATTTCATCAGAATCGGTGGCTACGACAATTTCATCAACCTTATCACATTGCACCAAAGCCTCGATGCACCAACAAACCAGCGGTTTGCCGCACAACAGTTTTATATTTTTGAGGGGTATTGATTTACTGCCGCCTCTTACCGGAATAAATGCTACGACCATTTTATTTGATTTTTCTTTAATTTATTTCTCTGTTCTTTTTCTATATCCAACACATCTTCCCGCTTATAGGTCAAAGCTTTGGCCACGGCTCTACAATCCCGAGCCAATTTTCTCACACCATCGGGTTCCAAAGATGCCGCATGATCGGTTCCCTTCCAAGTCCTATCCAGTGTATAATGACGCTCTATCCACTCTGCGCCCAAGGCAACGGCGGCACTATCTACGGCAATACCTAGATGATGCCCCGAAAACCCGACTGCTTTTACCCGGTCGGCATACAATTCGCGCAAGCGTGTTATTTCTAACAAACAAATATCTTCAAAGGGAACCGGATAGCCCGATGTACAATCATATATAACAAGGTCTTTATTGCGTCCTTTCGATTCAAAAAAACTAATGATTTGTTCCTCTTCATCTCTCGTGGTCATACCGAAAGAGAGATGAATCTCGCCCCCGAAATTATCACACAAATATTCCAGCAGTCCTCTATTCAAATTACAAGCCGAAGGAACCTTTATTAAATTGGGGTGCAACGTGCATATCTCCTTGGCCGAAGTAATATCCCATACCGAGGTCGAATATTCAACTCCATACTCTTTGCACCAGGCTTGAAGTTGCCTATGTTGTTCCAACGAAAACTCCAAAAACTCCCGATGCTGACCATAGGTAACACCATACGAATTTTCGGGGTGTGGATGCGGTGCGTTATACTCTTCGGGGGTGAGCAACTCCCTGATGCATCTTTTTTGAAATTTCACAACATCTACCTTGCAATATGTAGCAGCTGTCATTATCATCTCTTTGGCAACTGCCATATCGCCCTTGTGATTGCAACCGATTTCGGCTATAATTTTTGGAGCTTTCATTTTAATATCTCTTTTATCAGTGTAACAATTCTGGGTATTGTTTGGCCATCTAATATGCCGAAATTGTTAGCTACATAGCTAATCGACGTATTACAAGGCCTTTTATTTACAAGCCACTCTGCAAAATCTTCGGCATCGGGACTATAATGAATGACATCATCTGGATAGTTATGAATGTATTGAGCCGATACTCCCCAGCGAGGAGATATGACCCTTTTCTGTAACAAAAGAGCATAAGAGATTGTTGTCGATACAAACGACGTAACCGTTTCACTATGAGCTATAAGATTCTTGAAATCTACTTCTCTTCCAAAAGGAATAATATGCTCCTTTGAGAAAAACCGGGCGTGCTCGGCTAATGGAGTACGAGGGTGCAATTTGATGACAAACTGCATATTTGCCTTTTTCACAATCCCGGCAATCTCGGATAGATGAGTATGCCACTCCTCCTTATCCAACAATCGAGCCTGAACATAACCATCATCTAAATAAAGTAAATAGGGCACATCGGGCAAGCCAACCTGTCGAAGGAACTCCGACCGCTCCATGAGTGGGGTATTAATAAAGGTATCCAGTTCGGGATTACCCACCACATAAATATTTTTATCCGGGAACTTACGTTGCTCGATTAATAATTGCTTGTCACTTTCGTAATATACCAATTTAAGATCTGCATCAAGTTCATCGGTATAGGTAGAGTTTAGTGTCATCGAGGAAGGATCTTTCACCATTGCAATCAAATCCTTTACAAACCGCATAGGTTTATGCTCCAATAATGTGGCATGGAAATAATTACGAAGCATATTGATAGTATCTCGACGTATCTTTGAACGAAAGTTTTTTCTCAAATCTTGCTTTATAAATGAGCCCAAACTTTCATCTATATTTTTCAAGAACTTACCATGAGCCAAATACACGGTCTTTATGCCTAACTTTCGGCAAAAAACAATCAATGCCTTATCATTCAAAAAACAGAGGTTGAGCATGACCAATACATCGGGTCTCTCTCTTTTCAAGACCTTAAATAAAGACCACGTCTTGTAATAAGAGATATCATAACTGGTAAAACCATCGTGTTCGTTGACCACCGACTCTTGCGGCTCTTTCCACGACCCGACATGGAACATTTTAACCTCAGCCTCGGGACATTGGCGACGTAATTCTGGCATCAATCGATTAAAGTTGGCTATCCCTTTAAGCCAATAGTCAAAAAAAAGTATTTTCATTTTAGCCCTATCAACGTATATTTGACAATAGACATATAGATTTTCCCTTGTAGCGGATTATATCTCAAAGACTTAACAAAAGCCTTCACTGCTCTTTCCCACATTCGATGAGCCAAACAACGACACATACGCATTTTATACCAAAAGGCCACATAATGTTTTAATCCTGGTGTTGCTGGTACCTCCTTGAATAATATCTCTAACTGCTCTCCCACGAAATCTTTTTCTTCCGGCGGACGAGGATTACTGTATCCTTGACGATAAACAGCCTGGACACTTTTTGAATAGGCTATCGGACCTCTTACCGCCAGTCTTGCCCAAGTAAGCAAATCCTCCCCGGACTTAATACCGACAGGAAATCCGCCAACGTCTTGTATTACCTGTTTTTTAACCATTACGGCCGATGTCCACAACGGAGGATATGAACAACTGGCTACCTCAAAGTAATTAGACAAAAGTCCATCTTTGCTCGTAAAAGTGAGTTTCCGAATAGTTGTCGAAGTAACCACCCCTTCTGGATTACGAAACTCATAATTACAAGCATAGATACTGCAATCGGGATATTTCAGATAAAGAGAATGTTGCATAGCCAAGTACTCAGGTTTCCACTCATCATCGGCATCGAGAAAAGCAACCAATTCACCTTTGGCCTCCTCGATTCCCCGATTCCGGGCGGCCGATACTCCGGCATTTTGCTGATGAATCAACCGAATACGCCGATCTGCAAACTTTTCCACCTCAGCTACACTGCCGTCGGTAGATCCATCGTCAACGATTACAATCTCAAAGTCTTGAAATGTTTGATTGAATACCGACTGCAAGGTATAAGCGATCTGTTTCTCTTTATTGTATAAAGGAATGACTACTGATATCATTTTATCTATTTTTCCCTTTGATCAAACCCAACATCATACCATAAAATCCAAAAGGATAGGACAGTGTTGCCATAGAATAATTCACCACATTATCACTATACATAGAAAAAGCTACCCCTGTCAGACTACTCCCTGCAACAATAGCACATACTTTTATGGCTATATCAGAATATCTATGATAAACTATAAAACAATGACTGATAGTTGTTATGATTATTAGTAAATATAACGCTAATCCTATTACGCCACTATCACATAACATTTGCACATAATCATTATGAGGGACCTTTAATCCTCCAAATACAAAATTGCTATACATATAATTTTGCACACTGCCAGTCCCCGACCCCATAAGTTCATTTCCCTTATAAAAACGAGCTTCTAACTGCTCCCACATAGAAAAACGAGCGTTGCTATTTATATCATCTTTCGATATTTCCCCTCGCTGAAACTGTTCAATAGAAACGCTATCACTATCTTTAAACATTTTCTCTCTTAAATTAGGTATAGTGAATACGGCTACTACAGCAATAACAGCTATTCCGAATATTACTGGCACAGATTTCAATCTATACTTAAAAAAGAAGAACATCATCAATGCCATAGTAGTACCCATAATACTGGTACGAAAAACCCACAGAAAGCATGGGAGCATAAACAGTATACTCAACAAAAGATTCTTTCTCTTCTCCTGAGTATAATAAAATAACGCCAAAGAAAATATACACATCGATATATAGTTAATCGCTTTTGCTGTTCCTGTCCAAAATACACCTGGAAAAAGCATACCTACATAAGGTATAAAAGCGACACCAATAGAAATAAGAGCTATGGTGCGGGCACCTAGACTGGCTTTAAGAAATACCTCCTTGTCTCGAACCGCAGCGGAGGCGAACAAGACGATAAATAAAGGATATAGATATTTCAATATAACCCGAATGCCATAACCCGGAGCCGGCGTATAACTCAGACCGATAACCAGCCATACTATATACAAAAAATAGAATATAGCCATCGCACTCCATTGGGGTGATCGTTTACAAATAAACAGTCCCACAAAACAAAAAATTTCCAAGACCAACAATCGGATAGCCATCAAATCTAATACACCAGGTGCCGAAAAAGCTAATATCCCGGTGGAAAAAGTCAGTATCCAAAACATTTCAGGACCATCAAGAGCCATTTTTTGACTCTTATTAAGCGGGCTAACCATCACCCCCCGCTTCATGGTCAGAAATTTTAGTCCTATTAGGGTTATGATCAAAAAATATAGATAATTAAGTAGATACATACTTATTATTTTAACAGGATAACTCGCTTATACAAATCATTAAATAACTTGGAATACTGCTCAAAACTATATCGTTTCACATACCGCATGGCTGCGGTCGAATATTGTTGTAACAAAGAGTGATTGGCAATTAACAAGATTATCTTTTCTACCATATCATCAATCGAACCAGACTCATGCAATAGTCCCACCACCCTATCTCTCACAACTTCCTGCAAACCTCCTGTCCGTGAAGCAACCACTACACATCCATTAGCCATAGCTTCAATCGCTGTGAGACCAAAACCTTCACTTCGCGAAGGCATCAATACGATATCCATACGTCCATACCATATAGGCAGTTGGCTCTGAGACTGTTGCCCTACCCATTCAATACGATCGGTACAACCAAACTCTTGCGCCTGCTCTTGCATCGCTTCTCGCAACGAACCGTCTCCTACTACAATCAAACGAACTTCTGGATATTTTACCCTTACCCGAGCAAACGCCGGAACCACCAAGTCCATTCCCTTAATCTTTTCCAATCGACTGACAACCCCTAAGGTTATCCGTTGACCATAATGCCGTCTTTCGCTTCGGAGCGGAAATTGAGCTGGAAGTGTATTGTAGATTGTAAAATGGTTACGTCTCTTTATTGGCGTCGATTCTGTATATAGCTGAGAGCTCCCAAAAAATGATCTCTCTGCACATTCGGTAATACAAGTAAAAGCTCTCACACAATACTGCTGAACAAAGTGGACCTGTTTCAAATTAGGATATATATCGGCCATTGTATGAACCGTAGCAATAATCTGATGTACCCCCAACAGTCGTAGAAGTAGAATAGGAATAGCTCCTGGTGCCATATACTGTACATGAACAACCTCGGGCCTATATTGTCTTACGGCTTTTCGTAACCCTTTATAAAGGAAAATGATTCCTCTCCAACCTCCTATCCGAGTCCCTGTGGCACTTAGGCAGACCACTTCACTACCGATTTCTCGGAATCGGGTCTTCATTTCCTCACTGTACTCAAAGTAACACACTGTCACTACTCGATGCCCCCCCCTGACAAGAGCCTGAACGAGATTCTGCGTTTGAATCTCGGTTCCTCCCGTCAGCAAACAAGGTATGCAAATAAGAATAGTCATCGTAAAATATGTCTAATAATCTTATTACTTTCCAACTTGAATTGGCTAAGGAATAACGGATTCTGAATATTTATGCTATTCACATAATCCACACCATTAGAAAAACCCAATTTGTAAGTCTCTTCACCTCGTAAATGATCAAATTTGGTCATTCCCCGTTCTATCGCACGCTTTATCAAATAAAATAAATGAACCTTAGTCGGAGAAAATTTTGAATATTCATGATCTCCAACTGGCATATAATAATAGTACACACCTCTATATTCAAAACCTAAATGCCATGCTATCGGTTGACCATTCACATCTAATGATGAAAAATGGGTAACTGCTTTCCCTTCACGAAGCATATTTATGTGAAAATTAGGAGCCTTATATGCCATAGGCCAACGTAACGAATGCTCTTTCATAAAAGCAGGAAACGTCTTGTTTATATCAACCATTGTATCATACTCTCTAACAGTCAAATTCCCAATTTCATTTAATCGCCTGATTTGTCGACGAATATCGCCTCGTAAACTTGTTTTAAAAAAAGCCATTAAATCATTCTCACACCTCAATGAAGATAAATCTAAATATGGACATGGTTCTTTCCTTTGCCAATTACTATCCCCACGACCTTTATATGTATCTACAATCCCATCTATAATTATATTATCAGTAGAATATGATTTCAGTAGATTAATTACAGATGACCAAAATGCATCTATATCAGATGGCAGATTTTGAAATATCGGATTATGATAATCATAGTCTGAATACCCAACAGACACTATCGAACGAATAAATAAATTTTTCCAATTCTTTCGCCACAAGACAAAAGGAATAAATGCCTCATTGCCCGAGTTGCTATCTTTCCCCCAAATAAAAATAGGTGATAGTTTTCGTAATGGCCGATAAGTATTGATCCATGCCCTTACCAATGAGGGGTGAAAAAAAACATGAGCAGTAGGAGATACATCTAATAACTTATTCCATCGTTCTTGATAATGGCTTCCCCATATGATATCCCAATCCTCACATATATCAAATTTCCACATAACTATTATTCCTTCTTAAAATAAAGTTCTTTCCGCCATCGATTTGCCCATACAAAAACAGGTGGCAATACGCCCGACCAAGGTTTCCCACACGGAGCTTTGGGGCATATATAGGCATCAATAGCCTGGTTCTTTAACTCATATTCCCGTCGCGTCAACTTCAAAACAGAAACATTTTTCCAATCGATATGCCATACATTGTAATACCAAAACCACACGCAATATTCATAACACGAAACATCGGGCTTCCCCGCTATCAACTTTCGAGCTATCTGCCCTGCGGACAAATGGTCTTTCCAACCTTCTCCTCGATGTGGCACAAAGATCGATTGAGGCTGTAACCTGTCAATCAATACCCGCAGTCTCTCCGTTTCACTATTCTCAAAAACTATATTCCCATCGGGATAGTCCAGAAAATGCAAATTCTCCACCGGTAATCCCAACATATGGTCAGCCGTTCGAGAGAGATTGCGACGCGACTCTATCAAGAACGACGCATCTATATCACAACAGGTGGCATGGCTCCTTCCACCACCCGACAAGATAACGACATCAACTCGTTTGCCCTCGGACAACAATCGCTGCATCAACCCCGAACACCCGAGCACTTCGTCATCGGGGTGCGGAGCAATCACCAAGACATTATCCGGGAGCACCAACTCTACCGAATTACAAGATAATGCACGAATAAGATAGACTCTTATCCGCCGAATCCAATCCTTTACAACTCTAAACATCTCTTATACACCTCTATGGTCTGCCGGGCACAAGTGTCCCAAGAGAACTTGGAAGCCTGCTCAATGCCGGCCTTTTTAATTGCACTTATATCTAAATCGCTGTTTTCAAATTGTTCCATAATATGGGCCATGGAATGAATATCTTCGGGCTCCACATACAAGGCGGCGTCTCCACCGACCTCTCTAAGAGAACTGTTGTTACAGGTTATGACTGGTGTTCCCGACGCCATGGACTCTAAAACCGGTAACCCAAATCCCTCATACTTACTCGGGAAAAACATGGCTGTTGCCGATGAATACAACCGCCCAAGTTCTTCATCTGTAACGTTGGAGACAAAATGAATCCGTCCTGCAAACGGCGAAGTTGTATATTTCTCTTTTATATCAATCGGAGGATTTCTCCAAACCAACACCAAATCATTCTGTGGATTTTGCTTCAATAGTAATTCATAGGCCCGAAGAACCGATATTGTATTCTTTCGCCCAATGTCACAAGAGACCGACAAGAAATAAGGTCTATTTCCCGTATACTTATTGGGAGTCCATTCCCGAGGGAAAAACAACTCGTGATTATACCCCCAATAGCAAACCGTAATCTTCTCGTCAGGGATTTGCATATACTCCACTATCTCTCTCTTGGAATTCTCGCTACATGTGATAATGGCCTTCACTTTTTTAGCCAATTTCGGATAATTCTCCCTTGCAAAATCATGTCCTAAAAAGGATTCCGGGTATGAAAAGAACATGGCATCATGAATGGTCAAAACACACCTCTCCGGACAATGTACATATTCAAAATTATGCGTAATATGCATCAAGTCATATCCTGTAAACCATTCTCTCACAGGGAACCGGGATAATAATTTATCAACTTCCGGCCGATAAGGCAAATATAAATGCCGACTCTTAAACGGAAGACCGGTATTGCACCCACCTATCCCCTTCATATTCTGGGAATACAACATAATTTCAAACGGTAAATTCGGTACTCGGGCTAATGCTTGAATCAATTCCAAGGTCGTACGCCCTATGCCATTTACCTTTCCCGATACAAAATAAGGAACAATAGGATTTACATCAATGAGTAACCGTTTCATACAGTTTAATTAATGAATTGCAATGAGATTCTATCGAAATCACTCGTTGTGTTGAATGATGTGTATCATAGCCCGTGAAATGATTTGATAAATCTTCCATTTTTCGAGCAAGAGCCTCAACATCATTAGGATTGACCAACCAGCCATTCACCCCATCTTCGATTTGCATCTCGGCTCCACCACATCGGGTTGCCAATACCGGTTTTCCCATGGCTAAGGCCTCTGCGATATTCAGGCCAAATACTTCCAAGTATATTGGGACCGATACTGAAATATGGAATGGCTTTATTGCATCAAATACCTGTTCCGACGGAATCTTTCCATGCCATACAATACGAGAGTCTGACGCATAACGTTTTCTAAGGGCTCGTTCATATCGCCTCTCTCCTTTATTACCGGTCCCCCCTATTAAATGCAATTCGGCATGGGGATTATCGAGTAAAGAAAAAGCTTTCAACAAAACATGAATACCTTTTACATAACAGATACGTCCCACATAAAAAAACTTTATCTTGCCATTAACAACAGCAGGGAAAACCGGAGATAACGATGGCAATGGTATACCATGAGGTAAAACCGTAACTTTCCCCTTATCCAGTCCATTACGTTCCATTGCTTCTGCTATAGCTATACAGGGAGCAATCATACGAGTACAACCTTCTGCAATCGTACGCCATTCTACCCGCTTATGCTCTATCGACAAGGCAGTCCGCCCAATAGGGGTAACAAAAGGGATAAACGGTATTTTAGACAAGCATACTCCTATCTTTTGATAAACCGACCTCGGCAACAATCGCATAAACGGATACCAATGCCTTCCACTACGAATATTTCTCAAACAGCAGGCCAAACAATGTTCGTGCGCCACCGTAGTAGCACAAATCCGGTCATGACTATCCAATAAGGTCCCTGCCGGACATACGATACCTCCATGATGAGCCGTAACAATAACAGGAATATTCAATGCTCTACCAATCTCTACCGTCTGAGCCTTATGGCTATGGGCATGAATTATATCCGGCCCAATCTGTTTCAACAAAGATTGAAGTTGACCCAGTCCTCGGTATCCTACCTCATACAGATTTATACCTTTATAGACCTTCTTCTCAATCGCACTATCCCCGTCGACAAAAGAAACTACCTGTACAGAGCATTGCCGACGTATCATCTCATCAACAATGTTCTTTACATAAACTTGTCCTCCACCATACGTGGAAAAAAAATCACCCGATGCTATTTGAAGAATGTGCATAAATTGTCTTTTATCAAATAATCAATGGTTACTCTTTATTTTACGCAATAACCTGATACAAAAGATTACAACCGGAGTCAAACTATTATATCGTATTGACAACAGCATCGTTTTCTGTCCTAATGAATATTGATATTTCACCCTATGAAGATTATTTTCTATCATTAATATGTCACCTCTATACTGTTTATTTTCTAGCATAAAATAAAGTAAGGATGAAACCGCAGGATGTAATACAAACTGTACTATTTTTTGTGAAAGATTATATTTCGTAATTAAATATACAATTAAATTTACCCATTTCAAAATATAATTATAACGCTTAGATTGCAAGTTTGTGATTGATAAAGACTCAGACCTAATTCGATAAACAACCGTAATATCTTTCAATAAATATGCTGGAGCAACATAGACCAACAAACAAAATATTGCAAAATCATTTTGGAGATGTTCTACATTGATCAGTATTGAAGGATCATTATTCAACGAATCTATAAGAATTTCTTTCCTAACCAATAAAGAACTAAATCGAAATCCAGATCCTTGCTTCGTTAACAATTTTTCAATATATAAACTTCCGCTCAACTTTTGTTCCCAATCTTTTTGCTCAAAACGTGCATCGATAAACCGATTGTCACATGCAATAAAATTTCTCCATAACGTATGGACACAAGAATATTGCGGATTTTCATCTAATATACGGACTTGTTTTTCTAACTTATAATCATCAATCCAATAATCATCACCATCACACCACGCTATATATTCCCCTTTTGCTAAATAAATTAATTCATAATCATTTTTATTAACACCCACATTGTGTGACTGAAAATGTAACACAATTTTATCGGGATATTTCTCCTTATATGCCAACAAAATATTTTTCGTATTATCTGTTGAGCAATCATCACCTATCAATATTTCAAAATCAAATGATGTTTTTTGGGATAATATTGAATTTAGAGTTTGCGCAATATAATTCTCTAAATTATAAGTTGTAATACAAACTGAAACTTTAATCATCTTATAAAGCTTTTCATTATAGTATATTGAGCAGCGAAATATTGATTAACAATAAATTATAATTCTATTTTATCTTCCGTAAAAATGAGGTAACTACCTCAATCTTACGATAAACATGCATTAAATCATGTTCTCTGGCAAAGGTGTAAAAATAGCCGTGTTTCCCCGTCGTCCAGGAGCCATCAAAATGATGAATAGAATAAACCGACTTACGATTGGGGTGATTCTCTTTATTTGCAAAATATCGATTAGAATATATATAAACATCTCCAATTTGTTGATTCTCATTCTTCCTTTGATAGCCGGAAGACAACAAAATATTCGTTGCTACAGCTTGAACGACTCCACCAACTACATTTCCTACGCTATCTAAAAACGGTTTATCTTCATACCACTCCATACAACTTTTTACAAACCAATGTCCCTGAATACATCCCAAAGTAGATGCATCAACAGCAACCCATGTGCCATTGTTACGGACCTCCGTACCGGCAAAAAATGGTTTATCGAGGAATTCATCAAAAGGTTTTAATGTCTCTATATCTGTATCTAAATAGATACCTCCCTCATGATACAAAGCATAAAATCTCACATAATCAGCCACAAAAGCCCATTTTTTTGCTTTATAGGCCTCCCGAACAAATGGGATTCTATCGACATCAAAATTGTCTTCACTCCAACATTTCAATTGATAATCAGGCATTACCTTCTTCCAACTTTTTATGCAATGCCTAATCAAATAAGGTTGTTTACCCCGACCGAACCAACAATAATGTATTACCTTGGGTATCATATCATTATGACTTTTTCAACTTTAATTTTTCAAGACGGTGATATATATGCATCAAATCATGTTGCCGACAAAACTTGTATAGAGGACTGCGCCACGGTTCTGTGGGAATCCACGAACAGTTATTGCAATGATACAAGGCAACGGATGGCTGCAAAGGATATTGCGAGGTAGTGATTTCATCGGCACCAAATACGACCGTATTATCAGCTAATTCCGATTTACCCTCGGCCCGACACCACCCATAATGTTTGATAAAAATTGGAGTTATAATATCGGGAGCCGGAGTCTGGTCCATTGTGCCATCGCTCTTTATAAAAGGTATCGACTCGTAATGACGCATGCACTCCCGTATCATCTCATTGCCGGCCGTTGCCCCCATAATAGCAGCCTCAATCCAGAATTGTTCATGCTGCGGAGTTCGCGTCTCTATTCCGGTAAAAAAATTGAGTTTATGCCAATCATCGAAACGGCGGTAAACCATTACATCACTATCAAGGTAGAGTCCCCCTTCATGATATAAAGCATACAATCGTATATAATCCGAGACGAATGCATATTGTTTCCGTTCAAGAGCCTGCTTCACAAAAAGGAGACTATCAAAATCAAATGAATTGGCATCCCACAATTTTACCTCATAATCGGGCAATATCTCTCGCCACGATTTGAGACATTTCTTGACAAGACGTGGATATTTATCGCCCGAAAGCCAACAGTAATGTATCTTCTTGGGTATCATATCGATTATACCTTAAAACACGAATATTCTTTATTAAAAATTTTACACCTATCACACTTCTTTATTTTCTCATTTTCAAAAGAATATTTTCAACAAACCGATATATAAACATCAAATCGTGATTATAGAAGAAATGATATATTTTCCCTCTGTTATCTTTTGGAGACCAATAACTTGTATTCCAATGTCTTGCATATATATTATTATAACTTATAGCTTTACAATTTGCAAAGTATGCTGATGACAATACGACTATATTATGGGATAAATATTGAGTCTCATCAACAGGCTTATAACCATACATTTCAAGAAGCGGACTTATATTATCTGGAATCACTGTCATATCCATACTTCCATCGGCTCTTATAAACTGCAATTGTCCATAAAGGTCCAAACATTTTTTTAGATACGGGAACCCTTTCTCTGCCCCCATAATTGCAGCCTCTATCCCATAATGTTTCAATTTAAGACTACGAATATCGGTTCCCGTAAAGAATGAATATTTCAGAAACTCATCGAACGATTTATAGACCTCGACATCACTGTCCAGATAAATACCGCCCTCTGTATACAACGCATACAGACGGACATAATCTGCTACAAAAGCCCATTTCTTTCTTTCATAGGCTTGCTTGACATAGGGTACATTGTCAAAATCGAAACTATTCGCATCCCAACATTTAATTTCATAATCGGGAAGGACCTTTTTCCAGCTGCGAATACATCTGCGAATTAATCGAGGTTTCTTCTCTCCACTGAACCAGCAATAATGAATAACCTTAGGAATCATATTATTTCTTTATTATCCGCCTTACAAAATCGCGCATTCCTTGAGTGAATAACAATAACAGGGTTGTCTCTACAAGAGTAATTATAGTTGTTGTTATTATAGCATAAACAATCCATGTACCCCAATGTTCATCGGGCCTTATTGGAATTAAAGACAGGAAGTAATAGCTCAATATTCCCGACAAAAGAATCAAAAATACATATTTCCACCACCCGATCCAATATTTAATTATCGATATCTTAAAGCCTTTTGTGAACAAAAAGTAGGGTTTCCAGCAACCTATGACTAGAGACAGACTAACGGTAGAACCTAATAATACGCCTTCCAGTCCCAAGAAATGTCCGCCAATAATAGCAACGGTAATATATATGGCGGCTTCTACCACAGGTGACCAGGTATCGTAAAAGAGCCCGTGACCATATAAGAACTGGTCGGTGGCCCCGCGGGTCAAATTAAGGAAGAAATTAATTAAAATAATAATCAACACGGCACGTGGTAAGATATACTCTGCTCCAAGCCACAAAGATATAAAAGGCTCGATGAGCATATAAATCGAAAACATGATGATTCCGGAGACGAAGAACCGAATTACCACCAATTCCCAAAATACCCTATACTCCTTACTTTTATTCCCTTCGGCTATCAGGTTTCCGACTCCAGCACCGGTACTACCGAGGAAATTAGAAATGAAAGTATTTATTTTCTCTACAATAATGGTATAGTTGCCATAATACGCAACCGTTTGTAACGAAACAAAAGCATAGATTAAAAAGGGAGTTGTCTGCCATTGAGTAAAACCTCCTATCTTATGCACAAACAACTGCCTGGTGTATTTCATCACCTCGGGATATTTTTTGAAAAGTTGTTTCCCCAAGCGAACTTCACTACGAAGCCAAGGATAGACCTGATTGATTTTCCAGTTGAGTATAATCGAATAGATGATACCAAATACCAACTCGATAACGACCCACAGATAGTAGCTTCCCGTATAATAGGCACTGGCCATCTGAATGAGGACTTTAACGATATTCCCCGTCTGGAAATAAGCGGTAACGACGTAATTCTTTTGGTCGGCTCCCAAAAGGGTCTGTTTGTAGTTGGCGAAATAGCCAATCAACGACGAAGCCAAAAATGCAAAATAGGCAAAGAAGATGATACCCATCTCGAATTGGGTATCGGGAAATATCAGAGGAAGGAAACAGGCTAAAATCAAACCGGCTCCTAAAATAATAAAGCCTATCCAACGGTAGAGATAACCGAATACCGAGATGATTTCGTTGATTTTACCCTCATCGTGTTCAAACAAAGGTTTGTACAACACATAACCGATGGCACTACCTATTCCCAATTCGGCCAAATTCAGGAAACCGAGCAAATTTTGCAAAGTACCTGTAAGACCTACGAAGTCGGCGCCCAAGGTATCGAGAAATATCTTTCGGGAAAAGAACGAAAGAATAAGAGTCAAAAAATAGAAAATGAGATTGACTCTTGCATTCAACAAAGATTTTTTGACCCGTGACTCTTGTTGAGGCATAGATTCCTATTCTCCTACAAATACGAATATAAAAAATGGCCCAAGGAGGGTACCTTACCCCTTGAATATCCCGACTATCTTATGAGCCCACTTATAGACGACATTCCGCTTTTTCTTTCGCCCATGTTCTGCTCCATAACCGTAGCCGTAGCCATAGCCATAACCATAAC
>DXDM01000007.1 GCA_019115485.1 Candidatus Barnesiella excrementavium
AGCACCCCTTTGTCCTGAGCATAGAGGGGGTTGATGTGTCCGGGACGGCCAAAGGTCTCGGGCGTCGAAGTCGGGTCGGCCAACGCACGTATCGTGGCGGCCCGGTCGTGACTCGACACACCCGTCGTACAACCTTCCAACTTGTCGACGGTCACTGTAAACGGAGTGCCCAGCATCGAGGTGTTGTGGTTTACCTGGCGATAGAGGTTCAGCTCTTCGCAACGCTGCATCGTGATGGGGGCACAGAGAACACCCCGGCCGTTGGTGAGCATGAAGTTCACCTTCTCGGGGGTAATGGCCTCGGCCGCGATAATGAAATCGCCCTCGTTCTCCCGATCTTCGTCATCGACGACAATCAAAAACTTGCCCTGTCGGAAATCCTCGACAGCCTCGTCTATCGAACTCAAAATAATCTCTTTATCCATATCTTATTTCGTTTTATCTTTTACTTTTATCCATTATCTCTCACACGGTTTCACCAGCCTCGGCACGTTCGGCCTCCTCCTTTTCCAGCAAGGTTTGCAACTCCTCGTTGGTACGTATCATCGACTCTACCTCGTTGCGCAACAAACGCTGCTGATAAGAGCCCACCCAGTAGAGCAACAAGCCCACGGGGAAAAGAATGGCCAGCAGATAGCCCCACTTCTCGGAAGGAGCCGGCCGATATACCCACAGGTTGCGCAGCACGGGGTAGTCCATCAGCTTACTCACAACCAACTGGCTGCGGCTGTTCGACGTGTAGTTGACCAAATCGTCGACTTGGGCGCCCAGCTCACTGATATCCGACTTGGCATAGCCATGCAGGCAATACTGCCAGTAGGATTGCCGCTTCCGCCCCACCTTGTCGAGATACCGGCGGCAAGCCTCGCTCAACTGTTGAGCCTTGCCGATAGCCACCCGCGGGAACATGTCCTCCATCACCACCTCTTTCAAGACCACCTTGCGCAGCTCCTGCCGCCCGACCAGTTTCCTGAAAAAGTTGATATAGGCATCGGGGTTGAACACGGCCGAATCTTTTACCGCCTTGTAAGTGAGAAATATACCCAGCGGCAAGAGTACGGCCGAGCTGAGCCACATACCTTCCCACACTTCCCACCGGCCGTCACGGGCCAACTTGTAGCCGGTATTGTCGATGATGTAATAGAAAATGAACATGAAAACCGACACAACCACGGGCATACCCAGTCCGCCCTTGCGGATAATGGCACCCAGCGGAGCCCCGATGAAAAAGAAGATGATACAGGCAAACGAGAGGGTAAACTTCTTGTACATCTCAATCTGGTGTCGTCTGATGACTTTATTCTCCTCCTTCATCGTGTAGCTGCGGAACTCATAGTCGTTCATATAGCGCTGAGCCCGGGTTTCTGCCCGGTCAAGGTAGAGTTGCTTGCGTTGCAGGCTGCTCCCCGCAAACACGCTGTCGAGATTTAGGGTCGAGGCCTCGGCCAGAGCTTTCTGCTCCTGTATCGAGTCGTTCGCCGACAGGCGTACCCCCGGACGGTCATACAGCGAGAAATAGCCCGACGTCTGCAAACTGCGGGCATAGTTACCGCCGATACTGTCCACCCGATAGGTCATCGAATCGATAGACGACTGCAAGGCCGTCAGGTCCTTGCCGATGTATTGGTTTTGCATGATGCCGTCGTCCATGCGGTTGAAGTTGGCGTCGAAGGCAATCATGATTTCTTTCAGCGAAAAGGTCTCCCGCCGATAGGGAATGTTGCTGACACTGGTGCGCTGGTCGCGCAGGTTCTCAAACGACTCGCCGTTGTAAAGGGTAAGAAACAGATGCTGCTTGTCGTCGGTCATTTTCAACTTACCCGAGTCGGCCAGGATAATCATGGCGTTGTCAAAACCGCTCGACATGTCGTAAATCATCACGTCGTAGAGCATGCCGGTCTTGTGATTCTTCTGCTTCACATAGAGGTTATAACCGCTTATCTGGTCATAGAACACCCCCTCGGGGATATCGAGTTCGGGCGACTTCTGCCGCATGGAGTAGAGCAGCGTCCACATCTTCACCTGCGACTTGGGCAATACATAATTTTGAAAAAAGAAGGCACCGATGGCCACGAATATCAGAAAGACGACCAACGGCCGCATGATTTGCAGCAACGAGATACCGGCCGCCTTGATGGCCAGCAACTCCAACCGCTCGCCCAGATTGCCGAAGGTCATCAGCGAAGCCAGCAGGATAGCCAGCGGCAACGCCATGGGCACCATCGTGACGGCGGCATAGAAAAACAACTCGGCCAGGACCGACATTTCAAGACCCTTCCCCACCATTTCATCGACATACCGCCACAGGAATTGCATGAGTACGATGAACAGGCAGATGAAGAATGTCATCAGAAACAGGGGTAAGAAGCTCTTTAAGATAAACCTGTATAGTCGTTTGATATAGAACATTCTTTTGCCGATTATCAGAATGCAAAAGTAACGCAAAAAAATGAATTTCCGAAAAGGCTATAACGTTTATTGGGAGAATCGTCCCAAACGGGAATTCCTCGGGGCAAGACAGACAGACCTCCCCACCGGGAATCACACCCCCAACTTGCGCCGAAGCGTCTCGACCTGATGGTCCCACAAGTCACGACTGTCGTCCATCTCGTCGGGATAGGCAAAGTCGGTCACCGTCAGCATGGTAGAGCCCGTCAGCTCCGAAGTAGTAATGCGTAATTCAAAGAAACTCTTCTCCTCCTCGTCGTCCAGCCAGTGAAACCGAATGTACAACCCTGTACGCATGGCCACTTGGTGGGCCTGCTGCGACGACCTGTTCCAGTAGAAAGTAAACAACTTGCCATCGCTCTGCACGTCATCGGCAAACCAATCGGCCAACCCGTTCTTGGTCCCTATATAGGGCCACAGCAGCGCAGGAGAAACACTTTTCAACTCGTACTCTATAACAAACTTCTCTTTATTCATAAACCTCTCGATATTATCGCATTTCCCGCTTCGGGCAGAATGGAATTTTTTGATTTCCGACGGCGAATATAGAGATATTATTCCTATCTTGCGATGTAAATCGGGAAAAAGTGGAATGAAAAAATTTTTTCATTCCACTTTTTCCC
>DXDM01000008.1 GCA_019115485.1 Candidatus Barnesiella excrementavium
TTGAGGCGGTCAAACACTGTTGTCCAAACAAATTAAATCCCCGCCAATCTTATTGATTGACAGGGATTTAATAGTTGTTTCTGTGCTTAAAATTGCACTAATATTCCTCCTCGTTGAAGAAGAAATCTTCTTTGCTGGGGTAATCGGGCCAAATATCTTCGATACATTCATAGGTCTCCCCTTCGTCTTCCATCTCCTGCAAGTTCTCGATGACTTCAAGAGGTGCTCCGGAACGCATAGCGTAGTCGATCAACTCCTCTTTTGTTGCAGGCCAAGGTGCGTCTTCGAGTTTCGATGCTAATTCCAATGTCCAGTACATAGTGTTAAAATTTTAACTTGTTGATAGGTCTTTCTCTAAAATTTTCGCAAAAATAGTTCATTTATTTGCATTAGCAATCTTTATCCCAAAAAATTTCGTCCTGTTTTTGACGATAATTGTTAAATCGCGCTAAAACAAAGAAATAGTCCGAGAGGCGATTGACAAATTTCATGATGTTTTCGTCGACCAATACTTCTTGTGCGACCTGGCAGATGCGGCGTTCGGCTCGGCGGCATACGGTGCGGCACACATGGGCTTGTGCGGCGGAGGCTGTCCCGCCGGGCAGCAGGAAGGCGTTGAGGGGCGGCACGGTGGAGTCGAGGGTGTCGATGCGCTCTTCGATGCGGGTGATGTCGGCGGGGTGCAGACGGCTGGCTTCGCGCAGCTGGGTGAACGAGGTGTCGGTGGCCAGATAGGAGCCTACGACAAAGAGTTTGTTCTGTATGAAGCGAAGCAGGGCGTCGTCGTCGGGGGCGTTGCCCATCTGGCGTAGCAGGCCGATGTGGGCGTTGAGTTCGTCGATGGTGCCGTAGGCTTCGAGCCGCGGGTCGTTTTTCGAGATGCGCAGGCCGCCTACCAGCGAGGTGGTGCCTTTGTCGCCGGTGAGGGTGTAGAGGTTGCTTTTTTTCATATCGTCGGTTGTTTGGGTTATTAACGGTTTTCGTGGCTGAGTAGTTCGCAGCAGGCTCGGGCGTCGGGTACAACCTGGTAAAGGTCGGGACGGTCGTAGCGCAGGAAGCCTTGCTGGCGTAGCCGGTCGAACTGTTGAATGAGGGGGTCGAACAGTCCCCCGGTGTTGCAGATGATGACGGGCTTGTCGTGGCTGCCGAGCATCTTGGTGGTGATGGCGTCGAAGAGTTCGTCGATGGTGCCGATGCCGCCGGGTAGAGCCACGATGATGTCGCCCTGTTCGATGAGGTGACGTTTGCGGTCGCCCATGTTGTCGGTGGTAATCAGCTCGGTAGGTTGCTGGCTCGACCGGCCCAGCTCGATGATGTGTCGGGTGATGATGCCCAGCACGGGACTGCCGTTTTCGCGGGCGCATCGGGCCACAATCTCCATGAGTCCGCCGTTGGCTCCGCCGTAGACCAGCCGGTAGCCGTGGGTCCCTATCCATCGGCCCAGCACCTCGGCCTCGTGTTTGTAGTCGGGAGCAATGGCATCGGAGGCGGAGCAGAATACTGTGATACTTTGCATAGTGTTTCTCTGCTTTTTTTCTCAAAGGTAGAAAAAAAACAATATGTTCGTATGTCTGAAAACTCTGTTTTTAGTTTGTTCTTGCGACAGTCTTTCGTTATCTTGAATAAATGAGGAAGGCAGTCGGTACTGTCCAAATTGAAAAACGCTGTTTTTCATTTGTCTCTGCTCTCGCCTTTCACTATTTTTGTACCATTCAACCAAGCGAGATTGCTGACTTATGGCTAAATACAAATATTATGTGGTGTGGGAGGGGCGAGCCCGCGGCATATTCAACTCCTGGGAAGAGTGCAAGGAGCAGGTCGAAAATTTCAAGGGTGCCAAATACAAGAGCTTCGATGACCTTGAATCGGCTACCGAGGCCTTTCGAAAAGCTCCCGACGACTATTTCGGGATTCTGCGCAAGATTGGCGAACACTCGCGCGAAAGACTCACAGCACCTACGCTACCCTCGGCCGTCATTGCCGACAGCCTGGCAGTCGACGCGGCATGCAGCGGCAATCCCGGTCACATGGAATATCGTGGAGTCGATACGAAATCGGGTATCGAGTTGTTTCATGTAGGCCCCATGCCACAGGGCACCAACAACATCGGCGAGTTCCTGGCGCTGGTCCACGGGCTGGCCTATCTGCAACAGCGTGGCTCCCAGATTCCCATCTACTCCGACAGCCGCAACGCCATCGCCTGGGTGCGACAAAAAAAGTGTAAAACCAAGCTGACGCCCAATGCCGCCAATGCCCCTATCTTCGACCTTATTGCCCGTGCCGAGCGCTGGCTGCAAACCCACACTTATACCAACCCTATCATCAAATGGGAGACCGAGCGGTGGGGTGAAATCCCGGCCGACTTCGGACGCAAATAGTCCGCCTTGATTATTTCCTTTCTTACACATACAGCAGGAGCTGCCTCATCACGAAGCAACTCCTTTCTATTTCATATTTCCTCCCGGTACAGGGGATTCAGAATCAATGTTTCACTACCTTGGTCGTAGTTATGTTGCCCGACTCGTCGACAACCTGGACAATCATGATTGCCGGTGCAGAGGTCCCGAGGTCGAGTGTGAAGTTGGTCGCATTCGGAACGGCCTGACGGAGCAACCGCCCGTAGAGGTTATAGATGCGAACGGAGTTTAACATCGTCTGGCTGCGCACGACAAGTTGTCCGCCACAGGTATAAACCGAGATGTCATTGTCGCTCTCCTCGGCCGACTCAATCACACCGCTGATTGATGGTTCCTCATACTCCCCAGCCGGGATAATCTCATAGAGTGTGGGGATATTGTTCCCGTTCCACTCGATGCGCACGGCGGTCACCATCTCGTAACCGCGGGTATCGATAACCGTGCCCAGGTGGTCGAGCGTGCCTGCTGCCACCCATTGAGTGCCATCGAAGAGCGAGACAGCGGGCAATTCGTAGTTGGGATCGAAGGTGGTGTTGTGGTAAATCTCCACGGCCTCAATATCGATATTCTCGATAAACGTGTGCTCCACGTAGCCCGCCTCGCCGGCACGATAGCTGGTAATCATGTTCTTGTCGGACAAAGCCGAAATCATCGCCTGGTTGTGGTCGGTAGTCTGTGTCACGCGGTCGGCCATCACACAACTGAACTCGGCCACTTTGAGCCAGTAACTGCCGACTACATTGGTGATATAGAGGCGGAGATACTTGCCCGTAGCGCCATTGGCGTTGGTAGTAAAGGTGCGGGTGTTGGCGTTGATGCCGCCGCTGTCATAAGATGCCACCTTTGTCCAGCTCTGCCCGTCCAACGACACCTGGAACTCGCCGCTGCCGATGAGCTGGTCGTTCTCCATGAAGGTAAGCGTTATCTCAAAAATCGAGTGCGGCTCGGCATATTCCAGTTGCAACCAGTCGCCCACCTGTGGCTCGGTGTTGCTCCAGAAGTGCGTGCCGGTGTTACCGTCCACGACATTGCCGATGTTGTAGCTCTGGTAGGTGCCGAGCGAAGTGCTGGGGGTAGGTGTGCCTATCTCTGCCGTGGCACCGGCCACGGTGCAGGAAAATTCGGCCAGTTGCAACCAGAACGAACCCTCGACGCCAGTCACCATCAGGCGGACATAGCGTGCGTTGGCCCCATTGGCCGCACAGGTGTAGCGATTGTTCACCAGGTTGCCGTGGCTGTATTGTGCTATGGTAGTCCAGCTGCTGGCGTCGGTAGAGAGTTGGATGTCTGCCGTACCCGAAAGAATGTCCGATCCGGTGAAGACAAGGGTAACGTTGTCAATGGAGAAAACATCACCGTAATCCAGTTGGATATAGTGCCCCACCGCCGTGTTCTCACCGCTCCAGAAGAAGGTCCCGGTGTTGCCGTCGACAGCCAGTTCGAGAGGATAAGAGGTGTTGCCGTCGGTGTAGACCTTCAAGTTGGACGAGATGGTCGGAGTCGGTACGACGACTGAGCCTGATGTGAAGGAGACGGTCAGGACATCAAAGCCGAGCGATTCGCGGTCGGTACCGCTACGCACCAGACGGACGTAAGCCGCATTCTGCGATGACACGGGCAGAGTTGCAGGTGTCCATATCTTGCCATTGATTGAGGTTTCGAAAGTTACGCCCTCGGGCAAATCCATCTCGTCGACCGTCACCTTCTCAATCGATCCGAAGTAGATACCCACGTAATCGCCGTCAGCCAATTCGACTCCGCTCAGCCCCGTGAGTGTGGCATTGGCCTCTGTCACGGTCAGGTTGAGTGTGGCCGGGTCCAGGTTGGTGATTACTTGCGGTTGCTCGGGAGACGGCCAGTCACCAGGAAGTTCGGCGCCCAAGGTCTCATACAGATAGTCTACAAACGGACGCGTGTAGGAATTGGCCGGGTGCACCTCATAGTTCACCACATGCGAGTCGGTGCCGTAGCCTTCGAGTTCGGAGATAAAGTACTGCGGCTCGATGCCCAAACCCGTGTAGAGCGAAATGATACTTGCAAACGATGCCCACGACTCGGCGCGGCTCATCGATGCGCCGTTCTCGAGCAAATCGAGAGATTTCTGGATAAGGATAGCGTAGGCCTTCATCTTTGCGCACCAGGCTTTGACATCGGTGGCAAACAAGCGGTAATCGCTGTTTTCGCTGTTTGCCATCACGGTCTCGATATATTCACAGGCGGCTTGCAGCCGGGCCATCTCCTCACGAATGGCAGTGCCCTCTGTCGGGAAGTTGCCGGCACTGTATTTGGTCTTGAAAGCCTCGTAAAGGTCAATAATCTCCTGATCCTCATAGATAGCATCGGTATAGCGGGCGAACAACCGGATATGCTCTGCCGTCTCCGTATCACCGGCCTCGGCCAGGTAGTTGAAGCAGTCGTACCAGTTTTGCGACACGTCAAACCGATCGGGATTCCAACAATAGTCGGCCAGGCCGAACAGTCCCACCTTGGCAGCCTGTGCCTGCTTTTCGGGGTTAAGGATTACACCACCCAAGGTGCTGATGCCGCCCTTCTCGGGGACAAGGGCATAGTGGGCGGTGAGTTCGCGCATATAGAGGCGGTCGTCGTTGTTGTCGTTGACCGTCGCGTTCCACCAGAACAACGGGTTGCGCTCTATGTAGCCAGCCATCGCATCGCAGTCCTTCTTGTCGAGGTCGCCACATACGGCATAACCGGTGAACCCGATAACCACGTCCTTGTCGACACTTGCCATCTGACTCAGATAGGAAGATGCTCCTGAATACATGAGAGCGTATGTGGCAGGGACATAGAAAAGGGGGGCAATCTTCTCGTCTTCGGCCTGGCTGGGGAACTCCTCCTTCAACCGCTTCTGCGTCCGGTCGGGCAGATATGCCTGCATCTGTGCCGACGGGTTGCGCTCCATATCGTCGATACATACACTGAAAGCACGCACGCCAAGGTCATACATGTGGTGATATTTCTCCATCAGCAATTCAACTCCTGCATCTACCGTCGACGTGCTGGTAAAGTCCATCGACACTTGACCGCCGGGAGCAAGACCCGGGTGGGCTGCCCAGACAAAATGCACGTTGCAGGCACGAGCAGTCTCGGCCATGCGGCGCACGTCATCTTGCGTGATCCACCCCATGCGACGTTGCTCTTCGGTAATCTCGGTCGGATACTCTTCGGTCCAATAGCCAAGGTGATAAGGGTCCATCTTGGGTGCGTAGATAAAGACGTTCATTTTGAATCGTTTGAAGAACTCGAACAGACTGCAATGCGCATCGACCGAATAAGGGTTGCCATAGAATCCCTCGATCGCACCACGCCACTGGCAGTGGGAGTAGTCCTCATAAGTCACCTCATGCAGTGCAGCTCCTGCCGCCTGTTCCAGAATCTGCTCCAAGGTGGCGAAGGCGTAATATTCCGAACGTTCGCCATTGCCCAGCGCTACGATGTTGCCGTCGGCAATCTGCATCACATACGGGTCAAAGCGGTTAGCTGCCTCGGTGAATACCTCCTTGGACACGCCTTGGCTCGTGGCATAGGCATCAGCCACGTCGCCAGAACCCGCCACACCCACATACAGGTTGGTCAACTCGGACGAGGCAGACTCGCCCGGTTGGTAGATGTAACCGGCCTCTTCCAGTACCTCCTGGATACGTCCCTTGGTCACATGACCGATACCGGAGCCGCACACCACGTTGATGGTCTGCGTCAGCTCCACCGTGCCACTCCCTTCGGTTGTCCGCTGGGGAATTGGATAAATGGTATAGGTCTGGGCATTTGCCACAGCCATACCAATCAAACATACAATTAGTAATAAGCCTTTTCTCATTAGGTATAGGATTTAAGTTAATACGAGTCGCCCAATCGTAATAAATGCCTGTGAATTTTAAGGTTAACAAAAATTTGTTACATGTGCATTATATTGAAATACAAAGTAATACAAAGTAATACAAGCGAAGGTCGCTATAATCATTAAAAACAAAGTTAATGAATTATTTTGTACGGACGATGATTTCGGTAAGTTTTTTGAACCCTGCCGGGAAAATACACACTGACATCGGTCCGCAACGCCATCACCTGGGTGAGAAAGATAGCTCTTCAAGTGGGAGACCGAGAAGTGGGAGAAATGTCTGCCGATTCGGGCTGCAAGTAAAAGTCTGGCATTATTATTCATACAAGAAGGGCTGCCCGCAAGGAGTAGCCCTTCTTGTATCATATTCGAGCCGTTGGTTAGTCGATGATGTCGAAACCGCAGTAGGGCACCAGTACCTTCGGGATTTTTATACCCTCAGGGGTCTGGTTGTTTTCGAGCAGCGCGGCCACGATACGGGGCAATGCCAAGGCACTGCCGTTAAGCGTGTGGCACAGGTGCATCTTCTTGTCGGCACCGCGGTAGCGGCAGTGCAGACGGTTGGCCTGATAGCTCTCGAAGTTGGATACGGAGCTTACTTCGAGCCAGCGTTTCTGAGCGGCCGAGAATACCTCGAAGTCGAAGGTGATGGCCGAGGTGAAACTCATGTCACCCCCGCACAGACGCAGGATATGCCAGGGCAATTCGAGTCGTTCTACCAGACTCTGCACGTGGTCTTTCATCTCTTCCAGAGCCTCGTAAGAGTGGTCGGGGTGTTGTATTTGCACAATCTCCACCTTGTCGAACTGGTGCAGACGGTTCAATCCGCGCACGTCTTTGCCATACGAACCGGCTTCGCGACGGAAGCAGGCCGAATAGGCGGTATTCTTGATGGGGAGGTCGCTCTCGTTGAAAATCACGTCGCGGTAGAGGTTGGTCACCGGGACCTCGGCGGTAGGAATCAGATAGAGGTCGTCCTCGTTGCAGTGGTACATCTGACCCTCTTTATCGGGTAGCTGTCCCGTGCCGTAACCCGATGCAGCGTTGACTACATAGGGGGGCTGTATTTCGAGGTATCCGGCTTCGCGGGCGGCATCGAGGAAGAACGATATCAGGGCACGTTGCAGACGGGCACCTTTCCCTTTGTAGACGGGGAATCCGGCACCGGTAATCTTCACACCCAGCTCAAAGTCAATTAAATCGTATTTCTTGGCCAACTCCCAGTGCGGCAGGGCATCTTCGGGCAGATTGGGCATGACACCACCGGTCTTCTCGACAATGTTGTCGGCCGCGGTACGGCCCTCGGGCACTCCGGCATAGGGCAGGTTGGGGACTGTCAACAGAATATCGGTAATCTCTTTTTCGGCCGACACCATCGACTCTTCGAGCGTTTTGGTCGACTCCTTGATGGCAGCCGTCTGGGCTTTCACGGCCTCGGCTTCCTCTTTCTTGCCGGCTTTCATGAGTTGTCCGGTCTGGGCGGCCAACCCTTTCAACTCGGCCAGTTTTCCGTCGAGTTCGGCTTGCGAAGCACGACGTATCTTATCCAGTTCGAGTACACGGGTTATAGCCTCTCTCCCGTCGAAATGCTTGATAGCCAACCGGCGAATCACATCTTCGGGATTCTCTTTAATGACACTTAATGTAAGCATAGTCTAAATTTCGTATATTGTATTCTCGTTTACGACAACAGTTCCTTTACTTTGGTCGAGATGGCACGACCGTCGGCACGACCGGCCAGCTGCTTGGTGGCGACACCCATCACCTTGCCCATCTCCTGCGGGGTCTTGGCACCCACCTGGGCGATGATGGCTTTGAGGGCCTCGGTCAGCTCCTCGTCGCTCATCTGTTTGGGCAGATAGGTTTCGATAACGGCAGCCTCGGCCAGTTCGGGTTCGGCCAAATCGGGACGGTTCTGCTCCGAGTAGATCTGAGCGCTCTCCTTGCGTTGTTTCACCATCTTGGCCAATATCTTCATCGCCGTCTCGTCCGACAGTTCGCCGTCGGCACCCTTGGCGGTCTTAGCTTCGAGAAACTCTTTTTTGATACCCCGCAGGGCTTCGAGTCTTACCTTGTCTTTTGCCAGCATGGCACTTTTTATGTCGTTGCTGACCTGATCAAATAAATTCATCTTCTTCTATATTTTACAGGTTTCTATCAGAATTTTATGGTGCGGCGACCACCGTTGCCGCTATCCTCGCGCTTATCGCCACCCTCGAAATTGTCGCGGAAGTCTTTCGGGCGGTCATAGGCGGGAGCCTTCTCGAGCTTGTCGATGAGCTCGTCGTTGTCGAGCTGGTCGGGACGCAACACAATGTATTGCGACTGGGCGATGTGCTCGTCGGCATCGCCTCCGTACTCGCCTTTGAAGGTCAGGTCCGAGACCTCGAAACCGGTGGCCAGAATCGTAATCTTCACCTTCTTGCCCAGCGAAGAGTCGTGGGTGTAACCCCAGATTACCTTCACACGTTTCTTGAAGCGGGTCATGAAGGCGCTCAACTCTTTTGACTCCTGAATGCGCAGCTCGTCCGACTCTTCGGGCGAGAAATAGAGGTTGAACAACACCCGCTCCGAGTCGTAGATGTCGCTCTCTTTAAGCAACGGCGATATCAAGGCATTCTGTATGGCCTTGCTCATGCGGTGCTCGCCTTCGCCTTCGCCGGTACTGATTACGGCGGCACCTCCGTTTTTGAGGGTGGTGCGCACATCGGCAAAGTCGAGGTTTATCTTACCGTTCTTCGACACCAGCTCGGCAATGCTGCGGGCGGCGTTGGCCAAGGCGTCGTCGGCCTTGGAGAAGGCGTTGGTCCAAGAGAGGTCGGGATAAATCTTGCACAGCCGCTCGTTGTTGATGACCAGCAGGGCGTCGACGTGCTTGCGCATCTCCTCGACACCGGCAAAGGCCTGCAAAATCTTAGGTTCGCCCTCGAAGAGGAACGGTATCGTGACGATACCCACCGTGAGCATGCCCTTCTCCTTGGCGATGCGGGCCACGACGGGTCCGGCGCCGGTACCGGTACCACCACCCATACCGGCGGTGATGAATACCATGCGGGTCTCGTCCTCGAACAGGGCCGAGATGCGGCCGTCCTTTTGCTCATACTCCTCGGCCAGTCGCTTTCCCTCTTCGGGTTCGCCACCGGCACCTTCGTCGCCGATAGCTACCTTGATGGGCACCGGCGAGTCGCTCATGGCTTGGGGGTCGGTGTTGCAAAGGGCCAGGCTCACTCCCTGGATATTCTGACGGTACATGTAATTAACGGCATTACCACCGCCGCCGCCTACACCCACTACCTTTATCTTGATAGGCTCGTCCTTCTTCTGTTCAACTCCGGGGACGATGAAGTCGGGTAACTGAGAGTTATTTATATCCAAATCGTTCATGGCGTTCATCTTTTAAAAATTATCGTTTTCATCATCGAGCAGCGTCTCGGCTTTCCGCAGCATGTCTTTCCACTTGCCGAAGAGGCCGGGTCCTTTGGCCTTTTCCTTCTCCTGTTTCTCTTTCTCCTTGCGCTCCTTCTCGCGTTTCTTCGCCTCCTCGGCTTCGCGCTTGCGCTGCTCTTTCTCCTCGCGTTTGCGGCGTTCCTGCTCCTCGCGCTCCCGAGCTTTCTGCTCTTTCGGGTCGACGGGTTTTACCTCCTCTTCCGGTTCCTCGTCGTGCGGTTCGTCGACCGTCTTGGGCAGTACCGTTATGCAATTCTCACGCCCGCAATAGAGCAGACCCAGTATTTGCAGATAGTCGGCACTCTTCGATTGCGAGGCCACGTCGAGCAGCATATCCTGCCGCAGAGCTCCTTTGCGCACCCGAATGTCACACTTCTCGGCCAGCAGTTCGGCCAGGTTGGAGAGTTTGGCCGCACCACCCACAATCACCATGCCGGCGCCCAGACTCTTGCGGTCGCACTTGGCGTAATCGAAGTGGGCGTTGACGTTGGCTACAATCTCCTCGATGCGGGCCTTGACCACCTTCGAGAGGTCGAGACTCTTGATTTCGGAGAGGTTCTCGCCGCGCAACGTGATGTTCGACTCCTCGCCCATCACCTTGGCCGAACCCAACCGCACCTTGAACGACTCGGCCTCGGGGGCAGTCACTTTGAGTGTCATGATGTCGCGTGTGATGTTCTGACCGCCCAGCGGTATGGTCGAGAGGTAGCGCAACAAACCCTCCTTGTAAATCGATACGGTAGTTGTCTCGGCTCCGAAATCGACCAGCATGACACCGGCCTGACGGTCCTCGTTGCTCAATGCCACATAGGCGGTCGAGAGGGCCGTGGGGATATAGCGAATAACCGAGGGTTCTCCCCGGAAGCATTGGGCCACGCTCCGTTTGAGTTCGTCGCGGGCGACAATCAGTTTCAGTCCCATTTTCAGGTTCGAGCCTACCAGCTCTTCCCGTCCCGTACGCGGCTGGTCGTCGACCGTCACCTCGGTGCGGACCACCTCCAAGATGTCGGCGCCGGCGATAGGCATCTCGCGGGCCTCCTCCTGCAAATGGCGAATCAGTTCCTCGGTAATGGTCGTACCCTCGGGATAGTCGCGGCTGATCATGTGGTCTTCGGCATGCAGCGACTGACCGCCAATGCCGACATAAACCTGTTTTATCTTTTTCGAGGTACTTATACGGTTGTTCAATTTCCGTATCAAGCGTTTTATCTTTGACGAAACATCGTCGGCATTAACCACGAAGCCTCGTTTCACACTTCCACTCAACGGTTCGGTATCTATGCCAAGCACAGTAACAACCCCTTTCAGAGAACGGGTTGCTATCGTGCCCGTAATCTTCGAGCTCCCGATCTCAATAGCTACTATGTATCTATCCGTATCCATATTGTTATATTATTATTTATTTCACCACTTTTTCCGACGGGTACAAACCACCTGGTCCTTGAATTTCAACGAGACGGTATCGTACATCGACCAGCCCGTCCGGTTGAAAACCTGCTGATAGACCTGCATCAGGTTATCGAGTTTCGTCTCGCAATCCTGGGCCGAGCCCAGCAGTATTGTCTGGTGCCCTACCCGGGGAATCAACTCTATTTCATGACGCTCGTTGACATAAATTTGTTCAATCTGGGCGTTCCAAAACGGGTCGTTATAAATATAACGGGCCAGTGGAAGCAGGTCGCCGTAGGTCATCACACTGTCCACACACCCGGTGACCAGCGGCAAGTGAGCCCGATATTGGGCCCGAGCCACCATGCGACGCCCTTCCGTATCGACGTAGTAGTTGCCGCCATTGGCCATGACCCGCATCACGGGCACGCGCTGAGTCACCTCGACACACACGATGCCTCCCGCTTTCTTATAACACTCGACCGAACCCAACACGCCGTTCAGCCGCAGGGTCCGCTCCATTTTCTCGGTGTCGATCTGGCTCAACGGTTTGCCGCAGGGATCCAAATCGTACTCCTCGATATATCCGTATACATCGGCCGGTGAGACATAGTGCAGGGCAGCACTGTCGAGTATCTCGACCTGCAAGTCCCGGCACTTGTCTTCTGCCGCGTAGGAGCGGAGAATAAAGAACGAAACAAACAGGTAGACAACGAGTACTACCATGAACAAGAATCTCAACAATACCTTCATTTTGCCTCCACAATCGACGCTATCTGGGGCAGCAGACGGTCTATGTCGCCGGCCCCCATGGTCAATAAAATGTCAAAGTTACACTCTTTTATCCGTTCTAACAACTTTTCGCGCAAACAAAGTTCTTTCTCTCTGCACGTTATCTTGTCGAAAATAATCTGTGAGGAGACTCCCGGTATGGGCTGCTCGCGGGCCGGGTAGATGTCGAGCAGGATAACCTGGTCGGCCATCGAGAGGGCCTCGGCAAACTGGGGGGCAAAGTCGCGGGTACGGCTGTACAGATGGGGCTGGAAGATAACCGTGAGTTTGCGTCCGGGATAGAGCGCCCGCACCGAACGGATACTGGCCTTCAACTCGTCGGGGTGGTGGGCATAGTCGTCGATCATCACGCGGTTGTCGCGTTTCACCCAGAACTCGAACCGCCGTTTGGCTCCGCGGAACGAGGCCATGGCCCGGCGCATGTCGTCGTCGGCCACACCGTTCAACCGGGCAATTGCCATGGCAGCCACGGCATTCTCGATGTTGATGTCGACGGGAACTCCCAGCTCCACATCGGTCACCACGCCGTCGGGGGCTACGAAGTCGAACACGATGGTGCCGTTGCCCACCCGGATATTCCCGGCATGGAAGTCGCCGCCGTCGCGGGCCGAATAGGTATAGACCTTCACCCCCTCCTGCACGCGAGGCACCAGCTTGATGCCCCGCTTCATGACCAGGCAGCCGCCTGGCTGTATGAGCGAGGTGAAGTGGGCGAAACTTTCGAGATAGGCCTCCTCGGTACCGTAGATGTCGAGGTGGTCGGGGTCGGTAGCCGTCACCACGGCCATATAGGGGTGCAACCAGTGGAACGAGCGGTCATACTCGTCGGCTTCGATAACCGTGAAGGGCGAGTGGTCCGACAAGATGAGGTTGCTGTCGTAGTTGCGCAAGATACCGCCCAGGAAGGCGTTGCAACCGATGGGCGACTCGTGGAAGATGTGGGCCGCCATGCTCGACGTGGTGGTCTTGCCATGCGTCCCCGAGAAGCACAGACCCTTGCTCGACTGGGTGATGAGACCCAGCAGTTCGGCCCGCTTGATTACCCGGAAACCCTGCTCCCTGAAATAGACCAGACCGGCATGGGTCGCGGGAATGGCCGGCGTGTACACCACCAGCGTCGTGGCCGGGTCGCGACAGTAATCGGGAATGAGGTCGACCGATTCGTCATAGACAATCTCCAACCCTTCGGCTTGGAGTTCGGTCGTCAGCGGCGAAGGGGTGCGGTCGTAACCGGCCACCCGGTAGCCCTTGGCCAGGAAATAACGCACCAGCGCACTCATACCGATGCCGCCGGCGCCTACGAAATAGAGTGAGGTATATGATTTCATTTCTTATCGACTATATCAAAGATTATATCGGCAATGCGCGCTGCCGAATCGCGTTGGGCCAACCGGGCAATCTGCCGGCTCATCGACTGCAACTGCTCCTCGTCGTGCACGACCGAAAGGGCACAGGGCATCAACCGCTGACGGGCTTCGGCGTCGCGCACCAGAATAGCGGCCCCTTTCGACGAGAGGGCCTGGGCATTCTTGGTCTGATGGTCCTCGGCCACATTGGGCGACGGCACCAGAATCACCGGCTTGCCCAGCAGACAGAGTTCCGAGATTGAGCTGGCTCCGGCTCTCGAAATGACCAGGTCGGCAGCCTTGTAGGCCAGGTCCATACGGGCGATAAAGGGCATCTGCTTGATGCAGGCGGGATTGCCCGCCGCATCGAGTGCGGTACGGGCCCGCTGGTCAAACCGCTTGCCACACTGCCACACGAGCTGCACTCCGCTCTTCACAATCTCGGGAATCGACTCGACCACGGCCGTGTTGAGCGTGAGGGCACCCAAACTGCCGCCTATCAGCAGGATTGTCTTCTTGTGGGGATCCAGTCCGAAAAATTCGCAGGCCTCGTCGCGGGTCAACCGGTCGTCGCACAAATCCTGCCGTACCGGGTTGCCGGTGAGCACGATTTTGTCGGCCGGGAAGAAACGCTCCATACCCTCGTAGGCCACGCAGATGGCGCGAGCCTTCGAGGCCAGCAGTTTGTTGGTGACACCCGCATAGGAGTTCTGCTCCTGAATGAGGGTGGGCACACCCCGGTGAGCAGCCGCCCACAGCGTGGGGCCGCTGGCATAGCCGCCTACCCCCACGGCCACGTCGGGGTTGAACTTGCGCACAATGCCCCGGGCCAGGCGCAGGCTCTTGCCCAGGCGCCACAACACCTTGAAGTTGGCCAGCAGGTTACTGCGGTTGAACCCGCTCACGGGCAGCCCCTCGATGGGATATCCCGCCGCCGGCACCTTCTCCATCTCCATGCGGTTCTCGGCCCCGACAAACAGGATTTCGGCCTCGGGGCACCGGGCCTTTATCGCGTTGGCAATGGATATGGCGGGGAAGATATGTCCCCCCGTTCCACCGCCGCTAATCAATACTCTTATTGCTCGTTTCATACGATTGGTTATTATGCTAAGTTGGTCGGATTCGCAGCCTGCAAATCCTCCGGCAAATCGGTTTCGCGTTCCGACTTGATGTTATTTCCCGTATCCTTAACGGCATACCGGCTCACGCTGAGCATGACACCGAAGCCGAAACTCATCATCCAGATGGAGGTACCTCCCTTGCTGATCAGCGGCAACGGCTGACCCGAAACGGGGAATACCCCTACCACGATGGCCATGTTGAACAGGGCCTGCAACACAATCATCACCGCCATTCCCATCACCAGCAGGGCCGGGAAGGCTTTGGTACACCGCCGGGCGATGAGGCCGGCCCGCGCCAGAATCATGAGATAGACCAGCAACAGGCCCACACCGCCGACCACAAAACCCAGGTCCTCGATGATGATGGCGTAGATGTAGTCGGAGAAGGCCAACGGCAATCGCGACGACTCCCGGCTGTTGCCGGGCCCTACGCCCATGATACCGCCGTGAGCCATGGCCATGGCGGCCCGATGCTCCTGCAAGTTCTGCGGGGTGGTCTCCTTCTCATACTCGGGAGTGGGGTCGAAGAAGTCCTCCAACCGGCTCTCCCAGGTAGACGAACGGGCTATCACCTTGTCGCCCTTCCCCTCGCCTGCGGCGGCAACAGCCTCGGTTTCGGCCGGTGCCTTCATCTCGGTGATGAGGTCTTTGGCCTGCATTACCGCCAGGGCCAAGATGACATAGACCAGGAAGATACCTATCAGCTTGTACCACTCCACACCGCCGATGAGCATCATGCACACGCTTATCCCGATGAACAGCAGGGTGTTGGTCAATCCCTGGGTAAAGAGCAGGCCGCTGAAAACCGTTACCAGCCCCACCACCCACAGGACGCCCTTCATGTTTACGCCCCGCTTGATCTGCGACTTGGCCAGCACCGTGGCCATGGCCAGCACGATGGTCACCTTGGCCACCTCCGACCCCTGCAACGAGACGCCCAGCACCGAGATGGTGCGCTTGGCTCCGTTGATGGTATCGCCCCAAAAGAGGATACACACCAGCAGCAAGATGGCCAGCGGTATCATCACATAGGCCAGCACCTTGAACCACTTGTAGTGAATCTTCGAGGTGACATAGGTGATGAGGAATCCCGAGAAGAGAAGCATCACGTGCTTGATGATGGGCGAATAGACATCACCTCCCGTAATCTCGCGGCTGATGGCGCTGTACACCTCAATCACCGAGACGATATACAAGATGATGATGATACCCCAGATGTAGGGATCGCTTCGCCTGGATTGCTCTACCGATTCGACATTCATATTCTATTCTCTTATCCTTATTTTATAAAGCCCTTACACAAGCCTTGAACTGGTCGCCCCGGTCTTCGTAGCTCTTGAACAGGTCGAAGCTGGCACAGCAGGGCGACAGCAATACCGTATCGCCCGGCGAGGCGAGGGCATATGACTTGTCGACCGCCTCTTTCATCGAACGGGCCTCGGTGATATAGGGCACCTTGCCCTCGAAGAAGGCGTGCAACTTGCTGTTGTCGACCCCGAGGAATACCAGGGCCTTCACCTTGTCGCGCACCAGCTGTTCGATTTCGGTATAGTCGTTGCCTTTGTCCTTTCCGCCCAAGATGAGGACCACGGGGGTCTTCATGCTCTCCAAGGCATACCAGCACGAGTTGACATTCGTTGCCTTGGAGTCGTTGATAAACTGCACGCCCCGCACCGAAGCGACCCGTTCGAGACGATGCTCTACCGACTCGAAGTCGCTCAATGCTTTGCGGATAGCCTCTTTCTTGACATTCAGCAGGCAGGCCGACAGGCCGGCCGCCATCGAGTTGTAGAGGTTGTGACGTCCGTGCAGCGAAAGTTCGTCGGTCTTCATCGTGAGAGTCTCCTCAGGGGTATCGATGGTCAACTCGCCGTGGTCGGTATAGGCCTGGGTACCGGGCTCATGCGTCTCGGCAAAGGGATAGCGCTGTGATTTGAGGGTGAGTTTCGACAGCTTCTCGTTGATGACGGGGTCGTCGTTCCAGTAGATAAAGGCATCGTCCTCGGTCTGGTTGCGGACAATGCGGAACTTGGCATCGACGTAGTTCTCCATCTTGTAGTCATAGCGGTCGAGGTGGTCGGGCGTGATGTTGAGCAGGACGGCGATATTGGCCTTGAAGTCATACATGTTGTCGAGCTGAAAACTGCTCAACTCAATCACGTAGTAGTCGAAGTCGCAGGTAGCCACCTGCAAGGCCAGGCTCTTGCCCACGTTCCCGGCCAACCCTACCTTCAACCCGGCGCTCTTCAAGATGTGGTAGGTGAGCAGGGTTGTGGTGGTCTTTCCATTGCTGCCGGTGATGCAAATCATGCGGGCATGGGTATAACGGCCGGCAAACTCGATTTCGGAGATGATGGGGATATTCCGCTTGCGCAACTCCACAATCATGGGGGCGGTCAAGGGTATGCCGGGACTTTTGATTACCTCGTCGGCATTCAGAATCAGTTCGGGGGTGTGGTGCCCCTCTTCCCAGGCAATGCTATACCGGTCGAGTTGCTCCTTGTATTTATCCTTAATCGACGACGTGTCCGAAACAAACACGTCGAATCCCTTCACTTGGGCCAGCACGGCGGCTCCGGCACCGCTCTCGCCGGCTCCCAATACAACAATTCTCTTTTTCTTTTCCATATCAAAACAACCTTTCTATCGCATTTTGAGCGTGACTATGGTAATCGCCGCCAGCATGAGGCAGACAATCCAGAACCGAACGACGATTTTGGATTCGGGCACAGCCTGCAACGGTTTTTGTATCAAAGCATTGATTCCGGCATTTCCCGGTTTCTGGAAGTGGTGATGCAACGGGGTCATCTTGAAGACCCGTCGCCCCTCGCCATACTTGCGCTTGGTAATCTTGAAGTAGGCCACCTGTATCATCACCGAGAGGTCCTCGACAAAGAAGATGGCGCACAAGATGGGTATGAGCAGCTCCTTGTGTATGCACAGCGCAAAGACGGCGATGATACCGCCCAGCGTGAGGCTGCCCGTGTCGCCCATGAATACCTGGGCCGGGTAGGCGTTGTACCACAGGAAGCCGATGGTCGCCCCCATGAAGGCACAGGCAAATACCACCAGCTCTTCACTGCCCGGGATATACATAATATTTAAATAGGAGGCGTAGGCGATGTGGCCCGACAGATAGGCCAGGATACCCAGCGTGAGTCCTATGATGGCCGATGTCCCCGTGGCTAGACCGTCGAGACCGTCGGTGAGGTTGGCCCCGTTGGAGACGGCCGTGACGACAAATATCGTGAGCAGTATGAAGATAATCCAACCGCCGGTCTGGGCATGTTCGCCCAGGAAGGGCACCAGGTCGGCATAGTCGAGGTTATTGTTCTTGAAGAAGGGAATGGTCGTCTGGGTCGACTTGATATTCTCGGACTCGTACTTGACCACCTCGGTTGTCGTGCCGGGAGCCTGTACGGCCACATTCTCGCGGATTACCACTTCGGGACTCAGATAGAGCGTCAGCCCCACGATGAGACCGAGACCCACCTGTCCCACAATCTTGAACCGTCCGTGCAGCCCTTCCTTATCTTTTTTAAATACCTTGATATAGTCGTCGAGGAAACCGATGGCCCCCAGCCATACGGTCGTGACCAGCATCAATATCATGTAGATGTTGCCCAGCCGGCCCACCAGCAGGCAGGGAACCAGTATGGCGATGATGATGATGATACCGCCCATCGTGGGGGTACCCTTCTTGGCCATCTGCCCTTCGAGCCCCAGGTCGCGTACCAGTTCGCCGATTTGCCGTATCTGCAACCGGTTGATGATGCGCCGCCCGATGATGGTGGCAATGAACAACGACAGGATAAAGGCTGCCATCGACCGGAAGGTGATGTAGGAGAACAATCGCGCTCCCGGGATATCGAACATCGATTCGAGGTATTGAAACAGATAATACAACATATTGCGTTCCTCTTTATTTATCGGTTAGTATCAAGCCTGCTCTTCGGCAAACAGTTTCTCGACCTCCTCCTTGTCGTCGAAGTGGTGTTTCACTCCCTCGATTTCCTGATAATCCTCGTGACCCTTGCCGGCAATCAGAATCACGTCGCCCGGTTGGGCAAACTGGGTGGCCATGCGAATCGCTTCGCGGCGGTCGACCTGCAACAGGGCCTTGCGGCGTTGCTCGGCATCGAGCCCGGCCACCATATCGTTGAGGATATCGTTGGGGTTTTCGAAGCGGGGATTGTCGGAGGTGAGAATCACGCGGTCGCTCAGGTTTACCGCTTCGCGGGCCATCATGGGGCGTTTGCCCTTGTCGCGGTTACCGCCGGCACCCACTACGGTAATGATGTGGCCCTTGCCTTCGAGCACCCCGTGAATCGTGTTGAGCACATTGTTCAGCGCATCGGGGGTGTGGGCATAGTCGACAATCACGGTATATCCGCGCGAGGAGTGCAGCGTCTGGAACCGCCCGGCTACCGGCACCAGCAGACTCATCTTGCGCAGCACCTCGTCGGGGTCCTGTCCCAGCAGGCAGGTGGCGCCATAGACGGCCAGCAGGTTGTAGGCGTTGAAGCGGCCCACAAACCGTACCTCGACCTCCTTGCCGTTGATTTCGAGCGACATGCCGTCCATGCGGCTCTCGATGATGCGGGCCTTGAAGTCGGCCATCGTCCGCAGCGAGTAGGTGTGCTTCTCGGCGCGGGTATTCTGCAACATCACCATACCGGCCTTATCGTCGATGTTGGTCAAGGCAAAGGCTCCCTTGGGCAGCCCGTCGAAGAACGACTTTTTGGCTTTCAGATAGGCCTCGACCGTCTTGTGGTAGTCGATGTGGTCGCGGGTGAGGTTGGTGAAGATAGCCCCGTTGAAGTCGAGCCCGGCAATGCGGTGCTGGGCTGCCGAGTGCGAACTCACCTCCATGAACGCGTAGTCGCACCCTGCGTCGACCATCTCGCGCAACAGGCGGTGCAGGTGCAGCGGGTCGGGGGTCGTGTGGGTAGCGGGCACCTTCACGTCGTCGATGTAGTTGCACACGGTCGAGAGGAGCCCCGCCTTGTATCCGAAGGAGCGGAACATCTCATACAGTAGCGTGGCCGTGGTGGTCTTGCCGTTGGTCCCGGTCACCCCTACCAGCGTCAACTCGCGCGAGGGGTTTCCGTACCAGGCCGAGGCCAGCAGCCCGAAGGCAATCGAACTGTCGTCGACCTTCACATACATCACCCCGTCGGCCAGCTCGGCCGGGAACTCTTCGCACACCACCACCCGGGCACCCTGGGCGATGGCCTGGGGTATAAAGGTGTGACCGTCGACCGAGACTCCGCGGACGGCGACAAACAGATAGTCGGCCTTCACCTGGCGGGAGTCCGACTCCACGCCCGACACTTCGTTCACGACAGTGCCCTTACGCTCTGTCACTACAATTTCCGATAATAACTCTTCTACTTTTTTCATATCATCGTATTCATTTCAATTTCAAAATCACCGTCGTGCCGGGTTGCAGCACCGCTCCCCGGGGTATCGACTGTTCATACACCCGACCGCGACCCTGAATGCTCACATTCAGTCCGGCCTGTTCCAGCAGGTAAAGGGCGTCGCGGGCCCCCATGCCGCTCACGTCGGGCATGCTGTCGCAACAGGTCTCGATGTTGTAGCAATCGCTTACGTCACCCCGCACGCCCAAGCGTTGGAGCACCTGACGCGTCTCGGCTATATCGCCTTTCATAATCGACGGGGCGAAGTTCAGCGTCGAGTCCGAAGGCATCGACATGGGCACATCGAGACGCCCCATCGAATAGAGAGTCTCGGCAATCTTTTTCAACACCCCGCCACAATAGCGCCCGGCCGAAGGCATGCCCGGCAGATCGGGTTTCCCCAGCAGGACGATGCATGAGTATTGCGGTTTCTCGTAGGGGAAGAAGCCGCAGAAGGTGATACGGTAGCGGCTCTCATACTTGCCGTCGGCACCGATGGTCCGCACCGTGCCCGTTTTCCCGGCGATGGTCACCTTTTTCGAGCGGGCCAATCGTCCCGTCCCGTCGTCGTCGTTCACCACGGCATAGAGCATGTTACGCAAGGCCTGAGCCGTCTCGGGCTTACAGGCGTGTTCCCTGATGTAGCTGATGTCGAAAACCTTTTCGGGCTTCCCGTTGCGCAACAGCTCCTTGACCAGGCGGGGCTTGACAAACTTGCCGTCGTTGGCTATGGTGTTATAGAGCGCCAGCGTATAGATGGGCGGTATCTTGGTGGTGTAGCCATAGGACATGCGCGTGAGGTTGATGCGGTCCTGTACCGTCGCTTTCAAATGGCGTATCGTGGGGCGTGCCGTTCCGGGGATACCCAGGTCGAAGGGCTCCATGAAGCCTACCTCGTAGATGCGCTGCACGAAGCGGTCGGGGTCGCGCTCATATCCCCGCAGGATAATTTCGGACAGACCGATGTTCGACGAGTACTTCATCGCCTCGATGGCGGTCATCGAGGCCCTGCCGTGGGTATCGGTGATGGGGCGTACCCGGGCTCCGGCCGGATAACGGAACACACCGTTGTGACCGTTGATTACATCGTGCGGGCGTACCACCCCGTCGTCGAGGGCAATCATCATCGACAAGGGCTTGACTACCGACCCCGGTTCGTACCCCTGCACGGCATTGTTCACCGTTTCGAGATACTCTCCGCCGGGCAGGCGCGAGAGGTTGGACATGGCTTTAATCTCGCCCGTAGCCACCTCCATGACGATGGCCACGGCAAACTCGGGTTGCGTCTCCTCGATAGTTTGCAGCAGAGCCTGCTCGGTAATATCCTGTATGTCGATATCGATGGTGGTCTTCACGTCGAGACCCCGTTGGGGCGGGTCGGATACCCAGTCGACGATACCCGACGGAATCTGCTTCTTGATGGTTCGCCCCGGAACGCCGTAGAGCAGCGAGTCGAGAGCCTTTTCCAGTCCGCTGTTGCCGTGGAAGGTCTCGTCCAGCCCGCCGATGGCCCGCGAGGCCATGGTCCCATAGGGCTTCTCGCGCTTGATGATTTTCTCGCGGTTGGGGTCGATATAGAATCCCGAATAGGGGGTTGCGTTTCGCAGGAAGGGGAAGGTTTTCAACAGCTCGTAGTCGCGCCCCGTCACTTCACGCACCAGAACAAAATAGCGTTTCTTCCGCAAGAAGGCACTGCGCATGCCCTTTTCATAGGCGGCTGCCGTCTTATTGGGGAAATATTTTGCCAGCATCTGGCTCAGAATCTTCACACTGTCGTTGAACTCCCTGGCCTTGAACTTGGGCACCCCAAAGTCGATCAAGGCCCGGTAATAGGTCATGTTGGTAGCCATCACCTCGCCGTTCTGGGCTAGAATGTCGCCCCGCTCGGGCATCACCTCGTGGGTAACCGAGAGCATCTGAGCCGCCTTCTGGTTCCACTTGTCGGCATGTATGATGCAGGTATCGGCGGCCTTCTTGACGATGGCGATACTGAACAGCAGCACCCCGACAATAACCAGGGCGTATCGCAGCAATATATGACGTTTATTCCTTGTCTCCATCTGTCGGTCTCAATTTTACAGGAGGAGTATCGGGTATTTCGAGTCCCAGCCGGTTTTCGTTTACCAGAGTGACGATGCGCGAGTGACGCACCAGCCCCATGTAACGGGCGGCGGCGCGCACGCGCTCGGTTTTGGCATTGGTGAGTTCAAACCGCAGCTCCTTGATGGTCTCCAACTTGGTCTGACACACATACCGGTTGGCAATCGACAGGCAAAAAAGAAAAACCACCGAAGCGATGAAGCCCCAGTGCGACCTGAAAAAATCCAGGGAGAAGATGCGTCCCTGAACCGCCATTTTCAGATACTTGATGAATCCTATCTTTTCGTCCTTTGTTTTCTTGGCCATACGGTTATACCCTCTCTGCTATTCTCAATTTGGCACTGCGCGACCGGGGATTGCGTTCGATTTCGGCTTCGTCGGGCACAATCACCTTGTGGTTGACCGCCCGGAAGGGAGCCTCTATGCGGCCGAAGAAATTCTGTTCGGCACGCCCTTCGACATTCCCCGTGCGAATAAAATTCTTGACCATGCGGTCTTCCAGCGAGTGGTAGGTAAGTATCACCAACCGTCCCCCGGGAGCGAGCAATTCGACCGACTGTTCCAACAGACGGCGCAGACTCTCCATCTCGCGGTTCACCTCGATACGCAGGGCCTGGAAGAGTTGGGCCAACTCTTTCTTCTCCTGTTTGCGGTTGACACAGGGGCGCACCACTTCGAGCAACTGCTCGGTTGTGGTGAGGGGCGACGTGGCCCGGGCCGACACGATGGCCGAGGCGATGCGGCGGGCGCTCTTCAATTCGCCATACAGGAAAAAGAGGTCGGCCAGCTGCTCTTCGCTATACGAGGCCACCACCTGGGCGGCCGTCTGCAAAGCCCGCTGGTTCATGCGCATGTCGAGCGGCCCCTCGAACCGGAACGAGAATCCCCGCTCCGAGTCGTCGAAATGGTGAAACGAGACACCCAAATCGGCCAAAATCCCGTCGACCTGCTCCACACCATAGTAGCGCATGAAGTTTTTCAGATACCTGAAATTGCTGTGAACAAACGTGAACCGCTCATCGTCGAGACTGTTGCGCCGGGCATCTTCGTCCTGGTCGAGCGAAAAGAGTCGTCCCCCCTCGCCCAAACGGGACAAAATCGCACGCGAATGACCCCCACCGCCGAAAGTGACATCGACATAGGTTCCGTCGGGTTTGACCGCCAATCCGTCAATGCACTCTTCGAGTAGTGCAGGTATATGATACACAGGTGATTGCAGTTCCATTCGCTACTTGTCCTCCAACTTCACTTTTTTGCAGGGTAAAGATAGGCATTAATCCCCAATCCCGCAGTGCTCTTTTTCACTTTTTTCGCTATTTTTTTCTGCTGAGGCTCAAAGGCTCCCACCCGTTGAAAGCGTGAAGAGATGCCACCCTGCAATAAAAACCCCATTCCTGCCTGTAAAAATAAAAAAATAGCGTATTTTTGTACACACTTTTTATGATAGTCATGAGTTCCGAACCTCTAAAAATCGATATTGAAAAAGTAGTCAGGGAGAAGACGCCCAAATATGCCAGGAGAATCCCGGGATTCCTCTTCCGTTATCTGAAACGGACCATTCACCAGGACGAGATAAACTATGTTCTCAGTACCTACAAGGAGAGTACCGGCGTGCAGTTTGCCGACGACCTGCTTACCTACATGAATGTACACGCCAACGTCATCGGCACCGAGAACATTCCGGCCGAGGGGCGTTTCATATTTGCCTCGAATCACCCGCTGGGGGCACTCGACGGGGTCACCCTCATTCGTTTTTTCGGTCACTACTACAACGGGAAAATCAAATTTCTCGTCAACGACCTGTTGATGAATATCAAGCCGTTGGAGCCGGTATTCCTGCCCATCAACAAATACGGGTCGCAGGCCAAGGAGTCGAGCGTGCAGATTAACAAGGCTTATGAGTCGGACGAGCAGATGCTCATCTTCCCCGCCGGGCTCTGCTCACGTCTGCAACACGGACAGATAAGGGATTTGGAGTGGAAAAAGACCTTTATCGCCAAAGCAATCCAATCGCAACGCGACATTATCCCCATCTATTTCGAGGGGCAAAATTCAGCCTTTTTTTACCGATTTGCTAAAATACGTAAATTGCTCGGTATAAAATTCAATATAGAATTGATATATTTGCCCGACGAAATGTTCAGTAGCAAAAACAAAACATTCAACATATACATTGGCAAGCCTATCCCCTGGCAAACTTTCGACAAGTCCAAGAGTCTTCAAGAGTGGGCCCAGGCAGTGAAAGAGCAAGTCTATCAGATTAAAAACCAATCACATGGAACCGATTATCGCGCCCGTTGACAAGGAACTAATCAAATCGGAACTGACCCCCGAACGATTCATGCGGGACACCCGCAAGGGCGGCAACAAGATATACATCGTCGATTGCAACAACGCACCCAACACCATGCGCGAGATAGGACGGCTGCGCGAAATAGCCTTCCGCTATCCGGGAGGTGGTACGGGCAAAGCGCTGGACATCGACGAGTTTGATACGATGGACCCGCCTTGTCAGCAACTCATCGTGTGGAATCCCGATGCCGAGGAGATTATCGGCGGCTATCGGTTCATCTTGGGCGAGAACATTCGTCAGGACGAGCAGGGACGTCCCCGCATCGCTACCTCGCACCTCTTCGAGTTCTCCGACAAGTTTCTGCGCGAATATCTGCCCCGCACCATCGAGTTGGGACGCTCGTTCGTCACCCTCGAATACCAGTCGTCGCGGGCCGGTGCCAAAGGGCTCTTCGCCCTTGACAACCTGTGGGACGGATTGGGCGCGCTCACCGTCGACTATCCCCAGACCGAATATTTTTTCGGGAAGGTGACCATGTATCCCACCTACTCGCACGAGGGGCGCAACATGATTCTTTACTTCCTCAACAAGCACTTCCCCGACCCCGAGCACCTCGTGTGGCCGCGCCACCCGCTGGAAACCAATACCGACGAGGCGAAGATGAGCCGTCTCTTTATCCACGACGATTTCAAGGAGGACTACAAGATTCTGAATCAGGAGGTGCGCAAGCTCGGCTACAACATTCCCCCGCTGGTCAACGCCTACATGGGACTGTCGCCCACGATGAAGATGTTCGGCACGGCCATCAACGACGAGTTCGGTAACGTGGAGGAGTCGGGTATCCTCATTGCGATAAAAGAGATTATCGAGGAGAAACGGAGCCGCTACATCGAGACCTACGACAAACTGCCTCCGATCAAGATATCGTAGCGGCAATGCCGCTCTCGTTTCTGTCGGGGAGATAAACTATACAGGCCATGAAAATAAGTTCTCTCCTGCCCGCCGCGCTGCTACTTCTGTTCTGTCAATGCGGTGGCAACGAATCGTATATACTCACCGAGACCGACTACATACCGGCTTTCGCCGGCGACTCCTGTCTCTACATCGACCGTGACGACGAGCCTCGTTTCGTGGGTCCGTACACCGACGCCTCGCTCTTCTACGACGACCTGGCACTGGTGCGTCATACGGCCGACGGGAAATGGGGCTATATCGACGATTCGGGCGAACTGGTCTACCCGGCCGTCTACACCGCTGCCACCATCTTCCACGAGAATCGGGCCTGGGTGGTGCGTCCCGACGAGGCCCCTTGTGCCATCGACACCAAAGGGCGTCTGCAACTCACCCTCACCCGAGCCTCCAAAGTCATGATTTTTTGCGAAGGAATGGCCGCTTTTGCCCAAAAGGGAAATCGCGGCGAACGATGGGGGTTCATCGACAAAAGCGGGAAGATAGTTATCAAGCCTCTCTATCGCGCGGTGAAACCTTTTACTCACGGTCTGGCTGCCGTACAGGACGAAAAGGGGCGATGGGGCTATGTCGATTCGCAGGGTGTTGAGACGATACCGCCGCACTACGAAGCGGCCGAGTCGTTCTCGGCCCACCGCCAGGCTGTCGTGCAGATTCGAAAAGATGTTTTCCGGGTCATCGGCCTGCAAGGCGACTCCATCTGGCAGACCGACTGCGAGGAGCTCGTCTCCGACGGCTCCCTCTTCCGCATCAAGCGGGCGGGGAAATGGGGCTGGTGCGATACCAACGGCAAAGAGATTATCGCCCCCACGTTCGATGAAAGCCGGGCATTCGGGCAGGCCGACCTGGCTCCCGTGAAACAACAGGGGAAATGGGGCTATATCGACCGCAAGGGTCGCTGGAAAATCAAGCGTCAGTTCACCGATGCGCAACCTTTCTTCGACGGGTTGGCTCTCGTGCAGGCCGGGACCTTCTACGGGTTTATCGACCCCGACGGTCACTATCGCATCAATCCTCAATATGACCGCATAGCCCTTGACTATCAATGCCAAGCCAACGGTGAGGGCAGTGCCTTCACTACCGTCAGCAGCGACCACGCCCGATACAAATAGTGGCCCGGACGCTCAAACGAGGAAGGGGAAGGTGAGAAAAACAGCACCCGAAACGAGAGAGATACGGGTGCGGCAGATTATTTCCCTTCGAGCGAACGCACGGAGAGTTCGCCCAACGAGTTCTTCTTGATTTCGGGTGTACCCCGATAATAGACCTCACCGTTACCGGTAGCCCAGGCCGACAATTTCTCACGGGCATGACAACCGATTACTCCGTTGCCCATGATGCGGCAACTCACATCGCGAGCCTCCAAACCGTCGGCCTCGATTTGTCCGGAACCGGTTACCGACAACTCAGCCTCCCGGCATTTACCCGTGAGCGATACCTTGCCACTGCCTGTCAACACCGAAGCCTTCACGATGCCGAAATCGATTTGCCGACCCATAATCGAGCCGTTACCCATCACTTTGGCCTGAAACGCGGCGCCGGTAATGGGCGACACAATCTGTATCGAACCGATGCCGTTATTCTCGACATACTCCAACGCGGTGGAGTAGACGATGACCGAGCCCTGCATCTGGCTCTTGTCGCACGCCCCCTTGTGCTTGATTGTGAGGACTCCCTTTTTGGAGGTCACCTCGATGTTGCCCAGGTCGCCGGTTGCCGCCATCACGACGACAATCCCGGCCGAATCGGCATTTTGCCGGTACGACACGTCGAAATTGTTATACACCTTCATCTTGTAGAAATCATCGACCGAGAGTTGTTTCACCGAGGTCTCGACGGCCTGCGCTCCCACAACCGTGGCGAGGCATACGGCCAGCATGGCAAATATCTTCTTCATCATCTTTTTCTCCTGTTTATACGGGTTGGTTGGGTAATATTTCATATTCTATCCGGTCGAGAATCGCCGTGAGCGATTCCACCGTATCGGCCTGCAACATGGCGATGCGGGTCTCTCTGAAATTGGGAATCCCCTTGAACAGGGGGGTAGCCGCCAAATGGCGGCGAATGTGCAGGATACCCCGGTGTTCGTCGAGCCGGGCTACACTCTCGAGCATCTGCCGGCGCAGCGCCTCCATCTTCTCGTGTATCGTGAGCGGCGGCAACAGCTCGCCGGTGAGCAGGTAGTGCTTCATCTCCTTGAAAATCCAGGGGCACCCGAAACTGGCGCGTCCCACCATCACGGCATCGACCCCGTAGCGGTCGAACTTTTCCCTGGCAATCTGCGGGGTAGTCACATCGCCGTTCCCGATAATGGGAATGTGCATGCGGGGGTTGTTCTTCACTTCGCCGATAAGAGTCCAGTCGGCCTCGCCGGTGTACATCTGGCTGCGGGTGCGGCCATGTATGGTCAGGGCGGCGATACCGCAATCCTGCAACTGCTCGGCCAGCTCGACGATGATGCGCGAGTCCTGGTCCCACCCCAGACGGGTCTTCACCGTGACGGGTATCTTTACCGCATCGACCACGGCCCGGGTGATTTTCAGCATGAGCGGTATATCTCTCAGCATGCCGGCTCCGGCTCCCTTGCCGGCCACCTTCTTGACCGGGCAGCCGAAATTGATGTCGAGCACATCGGGGTGAGCCGCTTCGCACAGACGGGCGGCTTCGACCATCGCGTCGACAAAGCGGCCATAAATCTGAATGGCCACGGGGCGCTCCTCGTCGTGAATGTTCAATTTGCGGGTGGTGCTGTTGATATTCCGCACCAGCGCATCGCTCGACACGAACTCCGTGTAGACCATATCGGCTCCAAACTCCTTGCACATCAGTCGGAAAGACTCATCGGTCACATCTTCCATCGGTGCCAGAAACAGCGGATATTGTCCAAAATCGAGATTACCTATTTTCATGCCTGCATCTGAATTGAGATGACGAATATATAAAAAACTCTCTATTCTGTCGCTCTATGGTTGTAAAAATTAACAAACGGCTACTCGTAAATTAACATCGACAGCTGCTCCTCCGACAACAGGTCGTTGGCGACAGCCAGCAAATCGTCGGCCGTAATCTGTTCGACCCGACGGGCTATCTCGGCCAACGAATCGAACCGGCCATAGCGCAGGAAACTCTTACCCAGGGCCAAAGCCACATTCTCCGAGTTGTCGGTCGAGACCTCGATTTGCCCGATAAACTGGCGCTTGGCGGCGGCCAATTTGGCCGGTGAGAGCCGCTGCTTGCGCAACCGTTTCAACTCGCGGCGCACCAGGTCGATACACCGGCGGGTGTCGTGATGGTCGGTACCGAAATAGATGGTAAACAGCCCCGTGTCGGTATAGGAGGTGACCGACGACTCGACCGTATAGACATAGCCGCGTTTCTCCCGCAGGCTCACATTCAGCACACTGTTCATGCCGGGACCGCCCAGCAAGTTGTTGAGCAACAGCAACGCGCGGCGACGCGGGTCGTGCAGGTCGTAGGCCCGGGCCCCGATGATGACATGCGATTGGTGTGTATCGCGGCTGATGGTACGCGTGAATGCCGGCACCGGCGAAGGCAACAGGCGATTCATCGCCCTGGTGGGGCGGGTCAATCCGCCCAGATAACGTTCGGCCAACGCCTTCACCCGGGCAAAAGGGGTAGCCCCCATCGAGAAGAACACCATGTTGCCGGGGGTATAGTAGTCGGTAAGAAACTGGCGAGCTACCGCAGAAGTCATGCCGTTGAGCGACTCGACCGAGCCCAAGATGTTACGCCCCAGCGAACACCCCTCGAAGAGCAGCGATTCGAATTCGTCGTATATCAGTTCGGTCGGTGTATCGAGATAGAGATTGATTTCGTCGGCCACCACTTCGCGCTCCTTGGCCAGCTCCCGCTCGGGGAATTGCGAGTCGGCTACCAGGTCGCCCAGCAGCTCCATGGCCCGGGGCAGATGCACGCCCGGAAAAATCGTGTAGACCACCGTCTCCTCCTTGGCCGTATAGGCATTCAGTTCGCCCCCCACCACCTCCATGCGGTTGAGGATATGCGACGCCCGCCGGTGGGTCGTGCCCTTGAACAGCGTGTGCTCCACAAAATGGGCCAGTCCGTTGTAAGCCTCGTTCTCATCGCGGGTGCCGGCGTTGACCGTAAACCCGCAATACGAAACGGCCGACCGTGTGGGGCGGTGAATGAGCCGCAGACCGTTGGATAACGTACAAATCTGATATTCTTCCATAAAAAACGCCCTTTTGTTAGGCGCTGCAAAAGTAAAACATTCCCGCCCGTCCCACAAAAAATAGCGATAATATTCCACCCGATATGTCGATGCGGCTTCTATTTTGTCCGAAAATAAGAAAATTGTCGTATCTTTACAAAACTTAGTGCGGTTGAGAGTCGGCTTGTGGTTTGTCAGAGGCCGTAATGCAGTTTGCTTTGAACCGTAGGGGTTCACCTTAATGGACAATGAAGATGAAGAGAATAATCTGGTGCGGTATCTTGCCGCTGGTTTTGTGGGGCCTTGTGGCTTGTTCGCCCGGGAAGGAGGCCCGGGAGGAGAGTGCCCGACTGTATGCCGAGGCGGTGTCGCTGCTCGATGGCGACAGTGTGTCGATAGCCGATTGTCTGGCTGCTCAGGAACTGTTGGAGCAGGCTGTCGAAGCCGACGATGAGAATATCGAAGCCTACTTCGGAAAGGTCTTGAACGAACTGAACCTGTGGCGTCCCGACAGGGCTTACCACACAGCGTCGACCGCTATCGAGAAGATAGGCTCCGACGGAAAGAACCGCATGAAAGCCTACTTCTATACCGTGAAGGGATTTATCGCCTACGACCGGGGCGATGAGGCCGATGCCCGTGTGCAGTTGTCGGAGGCTTTGGCGCTTTACGACTCGTATCTGAAAGAGGAGCCTGCCAACATGGATTATCTGCTGAACAAGGCCGTGTTGCTGGCCGGTCTCGAAGGGAAGGAGGCTGCTTCGAGTTTTATCGTGGGGCTGCCTTTGAAAGAGTCCGACAAGCAGATGTTGAACGAGAGCCTTGCCGGGTTTGAGGTCAGCCAGTTCGGTGAGACGTGGCGGGCCAAGCACGAGGCGTTGGTCGCTGCCGGAAAGCCGGCCGTGGGCGGAGCCTCGATCGATACAGTAACCCCTATTACACAACCATGAAACCAATCTTTTTAATCGGATATATGGCGGCCGGCAAGACGACCTTGGGCCGTCGGGCAGCCGAGCTTCTGCAAGTTGAGTTTATCGACCTCGATGCCTATATCGAGGCGCGTTATCGCAAGCGGGTGGCCGACCTGTTTGCCGAGCGGGGAGAAACGGGATTCCGTGACATCGAGCGGCGCATGCTGCACGAGGTGGCCGAGTTTGACAACGTGCTGGTGTCGACGGGTGGAGGTACTCCCTGTTTTTACGACAACATGGAGTACATGCGCAGCCGGGGAGTGACGGTTTATCTGTCGGTATCGGTGCCCACGTTGTGCCGGCGTCTGTTGCGGGCCAGAGTCAAACGTCCGCTGGTGGTGGGCAAGAGTGCCGAAGAGCTGGGCGATTACATCGCGCAGATGTTGAAACAACGGGAGACCTATTATTTGCAGGCCGACCACACGTTCAATGCCGAGCAGTACGAGTTGACCCACTCGGTCGACGAGGCGGTGCATCGCCTCTCCCAACTCATGCAGGAGTCGGCCGGGGAGGCCTCCGCCGGATAACCGGGAGCGCAAGCACCTCTCTAAGAAGATTGGCCATTTAACCTATAATCAGAATCTAAAAAACGAGACATATATGGCAGGTGATGATTTTGCATGCCGTTCCAATGTGGGGGTGGCACCCCAAGAACAGTTGCTGGGGGTAAAACCCGGCAATCGACATTTGTCGATAGGCTTGCCGGCCGAGCACAACGGCGGGGAGAAGCGTTTCCCGCTTACTCCCGAGGGGGTTGCCCTGCTTACTCGCGAAGGGTTTGCTGTACTCATCGAGCGGGGAGCGGGCGAGGGTATCAAATACTCCGACCTGCACTATACCGAAGCCGGGGCCCAGGCGGTCGAGCCTGCCGAGGTATTCCGATGCGACGTGGTGCTTAAAATCACGCCTCTCAATGAGGAGGAAGCCTCCTTGATTCGTCCGGGTGGGCTCCTGCTCACGCTGCTGCAACCGCAATATCAATCGGCGGCGGTCCTCAAAGTGCTGATGCAGAAACGGGTGACGGCCGTGGCGATAGACCGGGTGGCCGATGACCGGGGGCGTTATCTCTTTGCCGACATTCTCGACGAGATTGACGGTCGGGCAGCTATCGTACTGGCCTCGGAGTTGCTGAGCAACCGCAGTGGCGGAAAGGGGGTGCTGCTGGGCGGTGTACCCGGTGTGGCTGCCGCCGAGGTGCTGATTGTCGGCGGTGGGCTGGCCGGACGTGCAGCGGCCCGTGCCGCAAGCGGACTGGGGGCGTTGGTGCGTGTTTTCGACAACGATTTCTATCGGTTGCGGGCTACCCAGCTTGAAGTAGGCCCTTCGGTCTTCACCTCGAACATGCACCCGCACGTGCTGGAAAACGCCATGCGCTCGGCCGATGTGGTTATCGGTACCGAGGTGCCCGACCGGGGACGGCTGGGCATGAACTACGTCGAGATGATGAAACGGGGTACCCTGCTCTTTGACCTGTGCATGGACCAGGGCGGTTGTTTCGAAACGTCGAGTTGCAGCGAGGCCCCGTGTAACAAAGTGTATGAGCAGTGCGGTGTGCTGCACTACTGCCTGTCGAGCGTGGGCAGCGCCGTGGCACGCACGGCGTCGATGGCCCTGAGCAACCTGCTGGTGCCCCTGTTGATGGAGTTGAACGACCCGGCCATGCTCTATGGCCACATCAAGACCGACGACCGGCTGCGCAATGCCGTCTATCTGTTCGGTGGAAAGCTCACGCACAAGGAGTTGAGCCTGCGATTAGGCTTGCCCTATTACGATATGGCCCTTTTCATGTCGATGTTTTAAATTTGAACTTTGCAAAAGTGCTTACATATTTCTATGAAAATATTTCAAATGCTTACAAAAAAACGCTATCTTTGCTAAAATCATTTGATATTAAAATCTAAAACGCCTCTGTTGAATTAAAAATGTAATGTAAAAATGACAGAAAAAACGAATGTGAAAGTATTGGAAGAAGTCGTGGTGCGATTTTCCGGCGATTCGGGCGATGGCATGCAGTTGGCCGGAAATATTTTTTCCAATGTTTCGGCCGGTGTCGGAGATGAAATTTCGACCTTTCCCGATTACCCGGCAGAGATTCGGGCTCCGCAAGGTACGCTGGGCGGGGTTTCCGGTTTTCAAGTTCATATAGGGCGTGGTGTCCACACCCCCGGCGATTTGGCCGATGTGTTGGTTGCCATGAATCCCGCAGCCTTAAAGACTAATGCCCGCCATGTAAAGAGGGGTGGAGTGGTCATTATCGACTCGGACAGTTTCCGTGCCAGCGATTTGGAAAAGGCGGCTTTCAAGACCGACGACCCCATTCAGGAGGCAGGGCTGTCGCACGCACAGATTGTACCGGTGCCCATCACTCAGATGGTCAAGGATTCGTTGGCCGACTCGGGGCTCGACAACAAGTCGATTGTGCGATGCAAGAACATGTTTGCGCTGGGTTTGGTTTGCTGGTTGTTCGACCGTCCGCTGGAGCAGGCTCAACATTTGCTGAAAAATAAGTTTGCCAAGAAACCGGCCATCTACGAGGCCAACGCCAAAGTGATGAACGACGGTTACAACTATGGCCACAACATACACGCGTCGGTCTCGACCTATCGGGTAGAGTCGGCGCAGGTGCGTCCCGGCATCTATACCGACGTGAACGGCAACACGGCTACGGCCTGGGGGTTGATAGCCGCATCGGAAAAGTCGGGACTGCCCCTCTTCCTGGGCAGTTACCCCATTACTCCTGCCACCGATATTCTGCATGAACTGGCCAAACGCAAGGACTTGGGTGTGAAAGCCATTCAGGTCGAGGACGAGATTGCCGGCGTCTGCACGGCCATCGGTGCCTCGTTTGCCGGAAACCTGGCCGTAACCTCGACCTCGGGGCCCGGTCTGGCCTTGAAGAGCGAGGGTATCGGCTTGGCCGTGATGTCGGAACTGCCACTGGTGGTTATCGACGTACAACGGGGCGGCCCGTCGACGGGTCTGCCTACCAAGACCGAGCAGACCGACCTGTTGCAGGCGCTCTACGGCCGCAACGGCGAGAGCCCGGTGGTGGTGTTGGCCGCATCGACCCCGACCAACTGTTTCGATATGGCCTTCCGGGCTGCCAAGATTGCCTTGGAGCATATGACTCCCGTCATCTTGTTGACCGACGGATTTATCGGCAATGGCTCTTCGGCTTGGCGTATCCCCGACATGGACGAGTATCCCGACATTAAACCCAACTATGTGAAACCCGAACAACTGGGCGCCTGGAAACCCTACGACCGCGACGAGCGTTCGGTGCGCTACTGGGCTCGTCCGGGTCTCGAAGGTTTCATGCACCGGCTGGGCGGTCTGGAAAAAGACAGCAAGACCAGTGCCATCTCTACCGACCCCGTCAACCACGAGAAGATGGTGCGGGCCCGTCAGCAGAAGGTCGACAACATTGCCAGCGACCTGCCGTTGCTCAACGTGCAGGGTAATCCCGATGCCGATTTGCTGGTAGTGGGCTGGGGGGGTACCTACGGTCACCTCTACTCGGCCGTCGAGGCGCTGAATGGCCAGGGCAAACCGGTGGCATTCGTTCACTTCAACTATATCAATCCTCTGCCCCTGAATACCGAAGAGATTCTTCGCCGCTACAAGCGGGTGGTGGTGTGCGAACTGAACAACGGTCAGTTTGCCGCCTACCTGTCAGGTAAGGTGCCCGGCAAGACCTTCCTGCGGTACAACAAGATTCAGGCCCAACCTTTCATGGTGAGCGAGTTGATTGAGCATTTTACAAAGCTTTTGGAGGAGGAATAAGATATGGAAGAACAAAAGGAATATACGGCAAAAGATTATAAGAGCGATCAGTATGTGCGCTGGTGTCCCGGCTGTGGAGACCACTCGATTGTAAACGTGTTGCAAAAAGCCATGGCTACTTTGGGCATACCGCCCCACAAGACGGTGGTAGTCTCGGGTATCGGTTGTTCGTCGCGTCTGCCCTACTACATGAATACCTACGGGTTCCACACCATTCACGGGCGTGCCGCTGCGGTGGCTACCGGCGTGAAGACGGCCAACCCCGACCTGACCGTGTGGCAAATCTCGGGCGACGGCGACTGCCTGGCTATCGGCGGTAACCACTTTATCCACTCGGTGCGTCGTAACGTCGACATCAACGTGGTGTTGATGAACAACAAGATTTACGGCCTCACCAAGGGACAGTATTCGCCCACGAGCGACCGTGGTTTCGTGACCAAGTCGTCGCCCTACGGTACGGTGGAAGACCCCTTTATCCCGGCCGAACTTGTATTCGGAGCCCGGGGTACCTTCTTTGCCCGCTCGCTCGACGTGGAGTTGTCGGTGTCGCAAGAGGTGCTGGTCGAGGCTGCCCGACACAAGGGAACCTCGGTAGTCGAACTGTTGCAGAACTGTGTCATCTTCAACAACAACATTCACAGCTATGTGGCCGACAAGGAGTTCCGGGCCGACCGCACCATTCACCTGCGCCACGGTGAGAAGATGATTTTCGGTAAAGACCATAACCGGGGGCTCGTGCTCGACGGGTATAAACTCAAAGCGGTGACTATCGGCGAGAACGGGGTTACGCTCGACGACATTCTGGTACACGATGCCAAGTCGCCCGGCAACTTCCTGCACCAGAGTCTGGCCATGATGGACGGACATGAGTTGCCGCTGGCTATCGGTGTGATTCGCAACGTAGAGGCTCCCGTCTACGACCAGGAGGTGGCTCGCCAGGTCGAGGAGGTAACCGCCAAGGTGCCCTACCATTCGCTGCGTGAGTTCCTGTTGCACGGAGAGACCTGGGAGGTGAAATAATTGTCACCCTCCCTTCAACCCTATATGGCGCTCGAACCGACGGTATGACCGGCTCTTTGAGCGCCATCTCGTTTTTTGTCATTTTGTATAAAAAGAAACTGCTTATGTCTCAGAAAAAACGGCTGGCTGTATTTGCCAGCGGCACCGGTACCAATTTTGAAGCGATAGCGACCGCCTGCGAACGGGGCCAGATTCCGGCCGAGGTGGCTCTGCTGGTGTGCGACAAACCGGCGGCGGCCGTGGTGGAACGGGCTGCCCGTCATGGTGTGGAGGTTTTTGCCTTCCAGCCCAAGTCTTTCCCCTCGAAGGCCGATATGGAGAATGCCATTGCCGATGAACTCGACCAGCGCGGCATCGATTGGGTTTGTCTGGCCGGTTACATGCGCATCATCACCGACACGTTGCTGTCGCGTTACGGCGGGCGCATCATCAACATTCACCCGTCGCTGCTCCCCGCATTTCCCGGGGCACGGGCCGTGGAACAGGCTTTGGCCTACGGGGTGAAGGTCTATGGCGTGACGATTCACCATGTGGACCAGACGGTCGATGGCGGGCGCATTATCGCCCAGCGGGCTGTCCCCTACGAAGGGCACGACATCGACGAACTGTTCCGGCTGGTACATGCCGCCGAGCACGAGCTCTATCCCGCCACCATCGCCCGTTTGCTGGCCGGTGAGGTATCGTGAGGCACGAGCGAAGAAAAAGCACGAGAGCCGCGGCAAAACTGGTTTGCCGCGGCTCTCGTCGTATAGGGGGAATCCTGTGCCGGATTGTGGTTACTTGTGAACCTCTACCCGTTGGGTCGAGGGGCGGGTGGCGTTGCGCTCGTCGATAGCTTTGACCACAGCCTCGGCCAGCCGTTTGAAAGCCAGTCCGGTGACCGAGTCGTCGAGGGCTACGGGGTGACCCGAGTCGCCGCTCTCGCAGATGCTCTGCACGATGGGAATCTGTCCCAGCAGAGGTACTCCGGCCTCCTCGGCCAGCCGTTTGCCGCCGTCTTTGCCGAAGAGGTAGTATTTGTTCTCGGGCAGTTCGGCCGGGGTGAACCAGCTCATGTTCTCGACCAGACCCAGAATGGGGACATTCACCTTGTCGCCGGTGAACATGCTGATGCCTTTGCGGGCGTCGGCCAGGGCTACCTCCTGCGGGGTGGTAACCACGATGGCTCCCGTAATGGCGAGCGTCTGTACGAGGGTGAGGTGTATGTCGCTGGTACCCGGCGGCAGGTCGAGCACGAAGTAGTCGAGGTCGCCCCAGGCGGCGTCGGTGATGAGCTGTTTGAGGGCGTTGCTGGCCATGCCGCCACGCCAGAGCACGGCGTCGTTCTTGCGGACGAAGAAGCCGATGGAGAGTATTTTCACGCCATAGCGTTCGACGGGCAAGATGAGGTCGCGTCCGCCGATGTTCTCGGTGTAGACGTCGGTATCCTCGATGTCGAACATCGTGGGGGCCGAGGGGCCGAAGATGTCGGCGTCGAGCAGGCCTACCTTGTAGCCCAGGCGGGCCAGGGCTACGGCCAGGTTCGAGGCGATGGTCGATTTACCTACACCCCCTTTGCCCGACGACACGGCAATGATGTTCTTTACGCCGGGGAGGGGATTCTCGGGGTTGGGCCGGGCTATCTGCTTGGCCTTGACGGCGATGTTGCCCTTGATTTCCACGTCGGGGCTGACAAAGGTAAGAATGGCTGTTTCGGCCGCTTTGACTACCGAGCGGATAAAGGGGTCGTTGGGCTTCTCGAAGATGATGGAGAAGCTCACCTTGTTCCCGTCGATGCGGATATCGTCCTCGATCATGCCGTTGGCGACCAGGTCCTTTCCGTTGCCGGGATAACGCACCTTGGCCAGTGCGTCGAGTATGAGTTTAGGATATAGCTGCATGATATATGTTATTTAGAGTTTGTATCGTCTTGACTGCTCTGTTTGCCGCTTCGTTTCCCCCGGTTGAAGCTGCGGTAGGTGTCGTAGGGAATATCAACGTCGGGCTCGACAAATTGTTCGCGAGGCTGACACACGAACCTGATGTACTTGATGGTCATGCCTCGTTCGAGCCACTGTTGCTCGTAGAAGGTTTTGATTTCGAGAATGTCGTCGGCCAGCCCCGAGTGGTAGAGGTCGTCGGTGGCAACCTGTACGGGGTAGCCGTTGGCCTTGACCATCTCGCAGGTGTAGGTGTAGAGGAAGGGGCTGTCGCTTTTCAGGTGAATAATTCCGTCGGGGGTAAGAATGTGTTGGTAGAGTTTCATGAAGCGGGTCGAGGTAAGCCGCTTGCGTACTTTTTTCATCTGCGGGTCGGGGAAGGTAATCCAGATTTCCGACACCTCGCCGGGGGCGAAGAAGCGGTCTATCAGCTCGATGTTCGTGCGCAGGAAGGCTACGTTCGGGATACCCTCTTCGAGCGCCTGTTTGGCGCCGCTCCACATGCGGGCACCCTTGATGTCGACCCCGATGAAGTTCTTTTGCGGGAAGCGTCGGGCTAGCTCCACGGCATACTCGCCTTTCCCGCAGCCCAGTTCGAGCACGATGGGGTTGCTGTTCTTGAAAAAGGTCTCTCCCCATTTGCCCCGCATCTCGAACCCTTTCTCCTGCAACAGGGCGAAGGGGTATTGGAACACGTGGGGATATCCTTGCAGGTCGTCGAATTTTTTCAGTTTGTTTTTTCCCATAGCTAAGTATCTCTTTCGGGGGGGTTATCGATTCCGTCCCACTTTCAGGTGACGGTATTCGCCCGAAACCATTTGTACGGAGAGGATAAATATCTGTCCGGCATGTGACCGGGTGTCGATGGTACATTCGGTCGTTTCGCCCGTCTCCCGGTAGATGAGTTGTCCGTCGGGGGTATAGAGGGCGATGTGACGCATGGGGGCCTCGGATTGCACAATGAGGTTCCCTTGCTCGAAATGGACGTTCAGCCGGTTGTCGGCCGTGAGTTCTTCCTTGTTGGAGAGAAGCCGGATTTCGAACTCTTGCCACTGAGGAGTGCCGCGATACAGTTCGATGCTCTCGTCGGGGACACCCAGTAAACAGTTGGCCTGCGGTACCTCCTGGAACACCGCTTCGCCCAGCGAAGGGGGAAGTGTGGGGTGTGACCGGATTACCGCCAAACGCGTGCAGCCGTCGAAAGCGTGGTCACCGATGTAGGCGACGGTCGAGGGGAGTTCTGCCGAGTAGAGCTGACGCATGCCGTAGAAGGGCCATCGACCTATCTGTTCGAGACCTTCGGGCAGGAAATCGAGCCGAATCATGCGGCTGCAACCGGCAAAGGTGTAATCGCCGATGGTTTGTACTCTTTCGGGCAGGGTGCAGTCGGTGAGTGCCGTGCAATAATAGAAGGCCCCTTCACCGAGGTGGGTGACAGTGCGGGGCACCTGTATCGCGGTGAGCGCCGTGCAGTGGTCGAAAAGGTAGGGGGGGAGGGTGTCGAGCTGACAGTCGGCTATCTCGGCATGGGTCATCGATGTGCAGTAGGCGAAGCTTCCTTCTCCCAACTGCCGCAACGAGCCGGGCAGGGTTATCGTGGTGAGTGCCGTGCAACCGGCAAATCCCCGATTGCCCAACGTTTGCAGCGTGGCGGGCAGATTGGCTTCGGTCAGACGGGTGCAGTTGGAGAAGGCCTGGGCTCCGATGGATTGTAAAGCTGTTTCTTCCAAATCGAGATGCGTGTAGGCACATTGGCTGAACCCGTATTCACCGATTGTTTTGAGGGTAGCCGGTAGCGGTGTGACGAGTGCGGTGCAGCCCGCGAAGGCCAAGTCGCCGATTGTTTGTAACCGGTCGCCCCATTCTACGGTGGTGAGTGCCGTGCAACCGGCAAAGGCGGCCTCGCCGATGGCTTGGGTCTGGCGGGGCAGTTTTACGGTGGTCAGGTTCTGGAATCCTGCAAATACGTTGGCCGGCAGTCGATTGGCTTCGAAACGCGACTGGTTGCCCAGGTAGGTGTCGCGGCTTTCGAATGCGGCAATCGAGCAGCCCTCCAAATCTATCTCCACGAGTTGGAACAGTGAGTCGCTGATATAGGCGAAATCACGGGCGTCGAGTGTACCCGAGACCCTTAGCTGGGTGATGGCTCCGGCTCGTGTGCCGACGTGAGTTTGCAGTTTCCCTGCTTGGGTGTAACAGGTGTAACTGTTTGCCAGCAGGCTGTGGCCGGTAAACAGGAGTAAGATGATGGATAACAACTGTTTCATTTCACGGATAAGCAGGTAGTGATTTGTTTGCAAAGATAGCACAAAAAAGGCAGAAACAAATTTTTTATTTTTCCCCCGCTCGCTTCTCGCCGGGAGCGAATGGGGTGACGGCTCGGTTGGAGGACAGCTATTCGCGGGTGAGACGATAGCGCACACCCTGGTCGGGCAGGAAGTTCAGTATCTCCTGGAACCGTGCTTCGACCTCCGAAGGGACGGCCCTGTTGGAGGTGTCGCCGTATCGCTCGAAGAGGACGGTGGGCAATGCCCCGATGTCGAGATGCAGGCGGTTGCCCAGGAGAGCGGTCTCGTCGCGGTCGAGGGTGGCGAGGACTTTGTTGTCTCGCTCCCGGTCGTCGTAGTCGATGAAATCCAGTTGCACGACCAGCTCTTTCCGGGGGCTTTCCCATACGGTAATCGACGACCCGATTTCGAGGTCGTCGTTCGATTCGACAATCACCTGTTTGAGTGTAAGCATGACTTGGACGTTGAGTTTTGAGGCCCAGGCTATTTTCGGGGCTTTCGGGTTAATCAGATGCGGTTATCGATGCGTATGATGTTCTCGACGATAAAGAGATCGCAGATGTCGCGCTTTTCGATTTCGATGTCGTCATACTCCTTGTTTTCGCTGCGCAGGATTACCCGGTTAGGGTCTTCGTGCTTGCGCACATATTTTACCATGCGGTAGTCTTCCAACAGCACGACGTAGATTTGTCCCCAGAAGATGAGGTTGAGGTTCTTGATTTCGCGAATGGCAATCATGTCACCGTTGTTGATAACCGGCTTCATGCTGTCGCCGCTCACCTTGACAATGCTGCAATCGGGGTTGATGAAGGGCACGTCGATGCTGCCGATAACCAGGTCGTCGGTAAACATGCGGTCGCGCCCCAGATTCCCGGCCGTCACATCGAGGCCGTAGACCTTAGCTCCGTTGCGCACCTCGGGAACGATGGCTCCCGAAGGGAGGGTGAGGGTGCGTATGTGGGTATGCACGTCGGTATTTGTACCGGTACCTGTCGACCCGTACATGAAGCCGTTACCCGAGCTGAGCCACTCTTTCGATACGCCCAGTTCGACCACAATCTTGTTGATGAGCGAGTCGCTGATAGGCAGTTTGCCTGTCAGGTGCTTGGAAAAGTTCGAGGCGTCGATGGCGATGCGTTTGGCAAACTCCGATTGGGTGATTCCCAGGTTGTCAATCAACTCCTTTATTCTCAAAATTTTATCATCGTTTTCGGACATGGTGAAGAAAATTTATTGGTAAAATTACCTTTTATAATTTGCTTTTCGGGTTATTTGATTGTATATTTGTGTGGTATTATCACCAATACAAAGGTAGAAAACTTTTGGGAGAAAAGAAAATAATAGACTAATAATTAACATATTTGATGATATTCTGCCGGGGTATATTACCTTATGTGAATAGTAACAAAGGGAGAGTTTACACGGGCAAAACAGGTAAAGCAGTGTGAATATACCCTGGCGGAATAGCATCGAGAGAAAGGAGAAGCAGAATGCAAACGATTGAATGGGAGGCTCCGGCTCTGGCTGCTTTGGCGGCATCGCACTGGCTGGTAGCTTATGAACGCGAAGAGAATCCGCGGAAGCGGGTGCGGCATGAGACCGAAATCGAGTTTGACGGTGTGGCCTATATGTTGATGTGCGAAATCGGACTCGCCGAGCGGGAGCATCGGGCGGTCTCGATGATTTGCGGTATCGAGCCACAGTATACCGACATGCCGGTGCGGGTGACCGGTAGCATGGGTAAGGCGGTGGGTGAAATCTTGCCGCTGTTGACCAACTTTTTGTCGAGTTATGGTGTTGTATACGTGTGAACGGGTAAATCCGGGAGGTGTGGCATGGCACAAAGAAGGATACCTTTGAGGGTATATGGCGAGGGTGTACCTGTCGGATTGAGATGAAAAAAGCCGACCCTTTCGGGGTCGGCTTTTTTAGGAATTATCTGTTGGATAATGATTAACCGTTTACTTTGGCCATGTGAGCGATGAGGTCGAGCACTTTGTTCGAGTAACCGATCTCGTTGTCATACCAAGAAACAACTTTTACGAAAGTGTCGGTCAAAGCGATACCGGCTTTGGCATCGAAGATAGAAGTGCGGGCGTCGCCCAGGAAGTCAGACGATACAACAGCATCTTCGGTGTAACCCAGGATACCTTTCAATTCGCCTTCCGAAGCCTCTTTCATAGCGGCGCAGATTTCGGCATAAGTAGCCGGTTTGGCCAAGTTAACCGTCAAGTCAACAACCGAAACGTCCAAAGTCGGAACACGCATCGACATACCGGTCAGTTTGCCGTTCAACGAAGGAATAACTTTACCTACGGCTTTGGCAGCACCCGTCGAAGAGGGGATAATGTTGCCCGAAGCGGCACGGCCACCACGCCAGTCTTTCATCGAAGGACCGTCAACGGTTTTCTGAGTAGCGGTCGTCGAGTGAACCGTCGTCATAAGACCATCGAGGATACCGAACTTGTCGTTCAATACTTTGGCGATAGGAGCCAAGCAGTTGGTCGTACAAGAAGCGTTCGATACGAATTGAGTACCTTTAACGTAGGTGTTCTCGTTTACACCGCAAACGAACATGGGGGTATCGTCTTTCGAAGGAGCCGACATAACTACATATTTGGCACCAGCTTGGATGTGAGCCTGAGCTTTTTCTTTGGTCAGGAAGAGACCGGTAGATTCTACTACATATTCGGCACCTACCTCGTTCCATTTCAAATCGGCAGGGTTCTTTTCGGCGGTAACACGAATCGTTTTACCGTTTACGATCAACTGACTTTTCTCAACATCAGCTTCGATCGTGCCATCGAAATGACCGTGCATCGTGTCGTATTTCAACATGTATGCCAAATAGTCAACCGGGCAAAGGTCGTTAATACCTACGATCTGGATGTCGTTTCTTGTTTGAGCTGCACGGAAAACGAAACGTCCGATGCGGCCAAATCCATTGATACCTACTTTAATCATTGTAATAAAACTTTAAGTGTTTATTGAATAAAAATAATGTCTTGCTTCTTTTTTCTCTTTGTTGTCCCGCTTCCCTAAAACATTTGCGCTTGCCATATTGTTTAACAACCGCATGGGGTGGCGCAACTGCTCATCAGGGCAAGCAAAACCAGCAAAAAGGCAATTTTATATTTCATAACCTTATACTTTACTCCTAAAATTGCAGTGCAAAGGTATATATTTTTTTTGAATACAATGTATGCGAATGTGAAAATAAAAGAAAAATTTCTTTATTTGCATATCCTTGAATGTGAGTAATCTATCGAATTATCCTAAATTATACTGTTATGAAAAGTTCTTTTTGGACCGACTTTAAAAATTTTGCGATGCGCGGCAACGTCATCGACCTGGCCGTGGGTGTGATTATTGGGGGCGCTTTCGGCAAAATCGTTTCGTCGCTGGTGGCCGATATTATCATGCCGCTGCTGGGGGTGTTGGTGGGGGGTATCAACTTCACCGATCTGAAATGGGTGTTGAAGGCGCCGCGCGAGGTCGACGGCGTGGAGCAGGCGGCTGTTACGCTCAACTACGGGAATTTTTTGCAGACGACCTTCGATTTTCTCATCATCGCCTTCTCGATATTCCTGTTCATCAAGCTCGTGACTCGTCTCACCGAGAAGCGTAAGGCTCAGGCCAAGGCCCAGGCTGCTGCTCCGGCCGAACCGTCGGCCGAGGTGAAACTGCTCACCGAGATTCGCGACTTGCTCAAAGCGCAGGAGTCGCAACCGACGAAATGACAGAGAGAACTTCCGAGGGGCTATCCTACGATGTATTTGCTTTGGGGTAGCCGGGCGAGGAGCCAGGTCACCAGGTAGACTGTGACGAAGGTGCTCACGGCAATGAGTGGTATGACGACGTAGGCGTGTTCGCTTACGGGCTGGAACCACCGGTAATAGAAATTAAGTATAATAATGTGGGCCAGATACATGCCGTAGCTCTTGATGGAGATGTCGCTGATGAGTCGGGAGACCCGGCTTGTCAGGTTGAGGCGTAGCCTGCCGATGAGCGAGAAGAGCCCAATCGACATCATCAGCACGTTGATGGTGCAGAATTGCCAGCTGAGTTCCAGTTCGGGAACAGTGGCTACGGTGTCGATGCGCGAGCAGAAGATGCCGGCGGTGAGCAGGTAGCCCGCGATGAGCAGCACCCATGAGAGGGCGGCCGAGGGATAGCCGTATCGCTTCAAATAGTAGCCCAGTATGAAATAGCCGATGAAGCCGGTGAAGTAGTAGAGCAGGGGAGTGTCGTTCCAGAACGCCTCGCCCAGGACCTCGGGGTAGACCTGGTGTATGTAGGGCAGGAAGGTGGTGAGAAGCCACAGCCCCAGATAGCCTTCCAGCTCGCGTTTGCTTGCCCGTTCGAGCCAGGGCGATATGATGGGCGTCACCAGGTAGAGCCCGATGAGCATGTAGATGTACCACAGGTGTCCCACCTCACACCCGAAGTTGATGGGAATGTGCAGTATGTGAATACCCATTTGGACGATGGATTCGTCGCGGGTCAGCATAAAATAGCCGGCATAGATGACGCACCACACGATAAAGGGGTAGACGATGCGGGTGAACCGCCTGCGGAAAAAGGTGGCGATATCTCCTTGCATGGGGAGCAGCAGAAACCCCGACAGCATCACGAAGAGGGGAACCGACGTGCGGCACAGCGAGGTGATGATACCTATCCAGAAGGTGTTGCTGCCCGTGACGACGCTGAGCTCGTCGCCAATGTAGTAGAACTCGCTGGTGTGTTGCTGGATTACCAGATAGCAGGCGATAATCCGCAGTAAATCGAGGGAGAGATTTCGGTCCTTGGTCATGGCATGAGATAAGCTAAGGTGTGTGATGAATCGGGGAGATAGCAATGCGCCCCCTCCGGCAAGGGGAGAGGGCGTATCGTTTTAGTATTGCTCCTTCTCGTTGGGGAAGTCGCGGGTCTTGACATCTTTGATGTAGGCCTGAACCGCCTCGGTGATGGTGGTGCTCAGGTCGGCATACCGGCGGAGGAATCGTGGCGAGAACCCTTTGTTGATGCCCAGCATGTCGTGCATCACAAGTACCTGACCGTCTACACCGCCGCCGGCACCGATGCCGATGACGGGAATGGTCAACTCCTGAGCCACGCGGGTTGCCAGGCTGGCGGGAATCTTTTCGAGCACAAGGGCAAAGCAGCCTATCTCTTCGAGCAGATGGGCATCTTCGATAAGCTTCTTGGCTTCGGCCTCTTCGCGGGCACGCACGGTATAGGTGCCGAACTTGTTGATTGATTGAGGGGTGAGGCCCAGGTGCCCCATGACGGGGATTCCGGCACTGAGTATGCGCTCGACCGATTCGCGGATTTCGGCACCGCCTTCCATCTTCACACAATCGGCATGCGTCTCCTTCATGATGCGGATAGCCGAGGCTACGGCCTCTTTGGAGTTGCCTTGATACGACCCGAAGGGCATATCGACAACGACCAGAGCCCGCTTGACGGCACGAACCACCGATTTGCCGTGGTAAATCATCTGGTCGAGAGTGATAGGTAGTGTGGTTACGTTGCCGGCCATGACGTTGGAGGCCGAGTCGCCTACCAGAATCACGTCGATACCGGCCTGGTCTATGAGGGTCGCCATGGAAAAATCGTAGGCGGTCAACATCGAAATCTTTTCGCCGCGGAGTTTCATCTCCATCAGGCGGTGAGTCGTTACTTTACGAGTGTCTTCGGTATAAGTAGACATAGTTTTTGTGTGTTTGAGTTTGGGAACAAAGGTACATCAATTTTTTATATTGGCGCCTTTTTTACTTTTCAATCTCAATTTTGTAGCCTTTTCGTTATCTTTGACTCAAAATCATGCAAGATGGGAAAAGAGAATTATTCGCGCAAGGTGCCCGGCGGGTTCAAGGTGTTGATATTGATTATGGCCCTGCCGGTATTTGCCTGGCCGTGGCTCATGAGCCGGGCCACCGAGACTTTTGCCGAAAGCGGTACGGACAACTCGCTGCCGTGGGCCTTTGTCATGCTGTTGCCTCTCTATGTGGTGGTTTCGGCCTGGATTAGTTATCGGGTCTATGCCTCCCGTCCCGAAGTGTCGTGGGTTTTGCAGGTAGTGCAGTTGTTGGTCTACGGGGCCTTGTGCTTGCTGGTCGTGTAGCGTGATTAGGGATTGTAGAGGTCGGGGTTGGAGAAATTGATAATCTCCATCACCATTTCATAGGCTTGCCGCGCCGGGCTGGCGGGGTTGATTTCGGTCGCCTTCAAGTAGTTTTCAATAGCCTGTTTCCAGTTGCCCTGTTTCCAAAAGAGGGTTCCTTGGTAATAGTAGGCCTCGTCGTCCTGCGGATTGCAGGAGAGGCGCTCTTCGAGATGCACAAGGGCACGATCCAAGTCGTTGTTGTCGATAAGCTGCTTTATCTCTTCTGTCGTAATCATATACTGTTTATTTTTTTTGTCGGGTCTCAAAGATAGTATAAACCTCGTTCAAAAGCAAACCGGGCGGGTATGAGTCGAAAAGGGGCATTCATACAGGGACGGTGTGCGGTAACCAGCCCCTGGTCAAGGAGCTTACGGCCGTTTGTACGGTCCTAATTTTGTACGGAATAATCGGTTCTTTTTCAAAATAATATTACATTTGTAGGCCGAATAAAATTGATTTGTCGAAATAAAGAACCGATATTGTGCTGTTTAATTCCTTAGAATTCATTCTCTTTTTCCCCATCGTATGCCTGGTCTATTTCCTGTTGCCGGGGCTTAAAGGGCGCACTCTTTTTTTACTCCTGGCCAGCTATTATTTTTATATGTGCTGGGAGCCTGTATATGCGCTGTTGCTCTTGTCCAGTACGGCCATTACCTATCTCTCGGGGTTGTGTATGAGTTATTTCCAGGAACGCAAGTGGCGTCGGTTGTCCCTCTTTTTGGGTATATTTATCAATCTCGGGATTCTGTTTTTTTATAAGTACTATGCGTTTGTCGGGTCGTTGATTACCGATTTGCTGGCGTGGTTCGGGATAGGCATGAAGATACCCGAGTGGAATGTTCTCTTGCCGGTAGGTATCTCGTTCTATATCTTTCAGGCTGTGGGGTATGCCGTCGATGTCTACCGGGGTACGATTCGGGCCGAGAAGAATTTCATAGTCTATGCCCTCTTTATTTCGTTCTTCCCGCAGCTGGTGGCCGGTCCTATCGAACGGGCCAAAAACATGTTGCCTCAGTTCAGGGAGAAACACAGCTTTTCCTATGAGAATTTCGACGTGGGGCTGCGTTGGATTTTGTGGGGCTATTTTATGAAACTGTGTGTGGCCGACCGGGTGTCGACCTATGTCGATGCCGTGTATAATAACTATATGGAGCATTCGGGCCCGAGTCTGCTGCTGGCTACCTTTTTCTTCACCTTCCAGATTTATTGCGACTTTGCCGGCTATTCCTTGATTGCTATCGGGTCGTCGCGGATCATGGGATTCCGGTTGATGGAGAATTTCCACCGTCCCTACTTGGCTCAAAATATCAAGGACTTTTGGCGACGGTGGCATATCTCGCTCTCCACGTGGTTCAAAGACTATCTTTATATTCCGCTGGGTGGAAACCGGGTAAGTCATTGGCGTCACATGTGGAACCTGTTTGTCACCTTCCTGGTGAGTGGTGTGTGGCATGGAGCTAACCTCACTTTTGTGCTGTGGGGCGGTCTGCATGGGCTGTATCAGGTCGTGGGTTTTGAGAAGAACCGATGGCTCCCGCGGGTGAAGGCTCCCCGTGTGTTGCATGCCCTTTTGAGTGTCGTGGTGACTTTCGTTCTGGTCATGTTTGCCTGGATATTCTTCCGGGCCAATGACCTTCACTCGGCTTTTGGTATTATCGGACGTATGTTTACCGAGCGGGGATCGTTATATGTGGGTGAGGGTATTCCCTCGCTGCTGCTGGGGCTATTGTGTATTGCCATTCTCATGATGAAAGAACTGAAAGATGAACTGGGGTGGAATATCCATGCTCTGCACTCGTCGAGCTATTGGACGAGAATCGTGTCGATGGCGTGCTTCCTCGCGTTCATTATCTTGACGGCGTCGTTCGATGGTGGCGCGTTTATCTATTTCCAATTTTAGGAGGATAGCCCATGAACAAAGATATTATGAAATGGTTAAAGACTTGTGTCGCCCTGGTGGTGATTGTCGTTGTAATCGATATACTGTTCGGACAGCTAATGTCATTCTATGCCAAACGATACGGCCTGCCGGGCGATTACGCCAAGATTGAATATATGTTCAAGCAGTCGCAGGACGATGTGGTTATTATCGGCTCGTCGGTTGCCATCAACAGTTTCATGCCTTCGCTCATGATGGACAGCATGCAGATGTCGGTCTTCAATGGCGGGTGCAATGCCCAGAATATCATCTTTTTCAGATGTATGGTCGAGGGGCTGTTGCAGCATCACCGTCCCCGGGGTATTATTTTGGCTTTGCAACCCGACGACCTGATGGATAAGCAACTGGGACGAATTGAGCTGCTGAACCCCTATTACGGTCAGGGAGCGCCGTTTCTCGATTCGGTATTGCTCTTGCAGAATGAAGGGAAACGATCTATCTTCCTTCATTCCAACCTCTACAAATACAATACGGTATGGTTCAGAATTCTGTTGCAGTCGATGCTTCCCAAGGAGGAGATGGCTAATTACGGGTTTGTGGCCAAACACAAGCCCAACAATCTGCCGGTGTTTGAAGACAATGGCAATTTGCCCGACAGCAAAGATTTGTATCTTCTGAAAGTTCAATGTTTGAAAGATATTATCAGTCACACCCAGGCCGAGGGTGTAGAATTGCTGGTTGTATTCCCTCCCTATTTCAAGCGGTTGATAAATCAGGGCAATCCCTATTCCAAACAGATGATTGAGGCTATTTGCCGGGAGAACGGCGTTCCGGTTATCGATGATAACCAGATGGCCTATTTCAGGGATAAGCCGCAGCTGTTTTACGACACGCAGCACCTCAATGGCGACGGGGCTCGCATCTATACCGGTCTGTTTATCGACCAGCTGTTGAAAAGTGATTTTTACCAAAAGATAAAAAATACCGAAAATGATACGTTGTGTGCGAACTAAAATCCTGTGTATGATGCTCCCTTTGGTAGTAGGTTTGGGTGCCTGTTCCGATAATGAGGCTACCGAACTCTGTTTTGTGGGAGACTCGTTGGTGGCCGGGTGGGACGTGTACTCGGCATTCCCTACACGAGTTGTGAGGAACGACGGGGTGAGTGGAGCCCGCTTGGAAGACCTGCTCACCTGGAATCTTGACTATCGGGGTAAAGATGTGGTGATGCTGGTGGGGACCAACAATATGGGCTTGGCCATTATTCACGACGATACCCGTCAGCAGTTTATTGCCGACTTTGTCGAGGAGTATCGGCACACGATTGAGTCATGGGCTCCGCGGCGGGTTTTTGTCATCTCTATTCTGCCAAGAAATTTCAAAAACGATGACGAGCGTTTGAATAGTTGCATTCAGGAACTGAACCTGGCCCTTTCGCAAATGGTAAAGGCATTGGGCTACGGTACCTTTGTCGATGTGTATGACTATTTCCTGTATGAGGGGAAGTTGAATATGAACTACTCGCTGGACGGGTTGCATCTGAACGATTTGGGATATAATATACTTAACGTGCGATTGTCAAAAGAATTATGAGACTGCGATTTACTCTTTTAGCCCTCTGTGCCTTTCTTTCGGTAGGAGTATGGGCGCAAACTGACACGTGTTCGACTCGCTCGATTTATGTAGGGCTGAGAAATAACAAATATGTATTCGCCGGCTATCAGGGCGGCTCTTGGTCAGTCGGGTTGGAAAATACCTTGTGGACGCGTAACCCCAACGAACAATATCTGCGTTTGAATGGCCGTTATAGCTTGAATACCAAACTGTGGGACATTCAACTTTCGGCCCATGCCTTTGCGGGAGCCAACTACGCTGGCCGATACTATGATGGAGGTTTGCAAGTCGGGCTGGATAAGGCTGTCGGGCGGTTCAGTTTCGGGGCGGGAATTATGCCCTTTTATGATTCCTCATTCGGTTACAACACCTGCTATACGGTGCACGCTGCCTGTCGTGTCATTCAAGAGGCCTCGATAGTAGTCAATCTGACCAATATTCCGGAGTACCGCATGGTCGAGCATCGTATAGTCCCCGGCGTGCTGTTCAAGGCTCGCAAACTGTGGGTGCGCCCCGAGCTCTCTATCCCCTTGAACGACAATATTCAGTTTACTCGTGTCCTGGTTTCATTCCGATACGATTTTCTGCTGAAATAACAAATTAAAATGATGATACTCATGAATGATACTCCACAACTCAACGAACACAATAAAGAAGAATATCCCCCTATGCACACGACCGAGCACATTGTCAATCAGACGATGGTGCGCCTCTTCGAATGCGGTCGTGCCGTCTCGGCACACATCGAGAGAAAGAAAAGCAAACTCGATTTCAAACTCCCGCAACCACCCTCCGACTACGAGATTCGGCAAGTTGAGGAGGCTGTCAATCGTGTCATTCAGGAACATTTGCCCGTGACAACACAATATATCACTCAGGACGAAGCCCGCACCCGATTCGATTTGGACCGGTTGCCACAGAATGCCTCCGACACGGTGCGCGTAGTCAAGGTCGGTGACTATGACGAATGCCTCTGTATCGGACGTCATGTCGAGAACACCTCCGAGATAGGAATCTTCAAAATCATCAGTCACGACTACAAAGACGGTATTTTCCGCATGCGTTTCAAATTGCTATAAACTACCTTGCCGGTTTTTAGATAAATCACGCCAAAGCCCCTCCGAGAAGAACCGGAGGGGCTTTGGCGTAGAAAAAAGTCAAAACGCAGCACTGTTTATAACAACCAGTAAATAAAAAAGTTGTATGAATTGAGCGATTTTTTCTGAAAAATTTTTGAAAAAAAGTTGTTCAAAAATTTGGAAGGGAAAAGAAAAAGGGTGTACCTTTGCAACACTTTCGCCGCTGGAAAGGGGCCGACAAGGGCCCGGGAAGGCGGAGAGATAAAGTTCATTGACAAGACTGAAAAGAAGCAAGTGTAGTACAAGAGAAAAGAACGAA
>DXDM01000009.1 GCA_019115485.1 Candidatus Barnesiella excrementavium
CGCAAAATCATTGTCGACACCTACGGTGGCAAGGGAGGTCACGGGGGTGGAGCCTTCTCGGGCAAGGACCCCTCGAAGGTCGACCGTTCGGCCGCCTATGCCGCCCGTCACATTGCCAAGAATCTGGTGGCCGCCGGTGTATCCGACGAGGTGCTGGTGCAGGTATCCTATGCCATCGGTGTGGCCGAGCCGGTAAGTATCTATGTGAATACCTACGGCAAGTCGCATGTGCCGATGAGCGATGCCGAGATTGCCCGCCGTGTGGGCGAGATTTTCGACATGCGTCCCCGAGCCATCGAGGAGCGGTTGAAACTGCGCAACCCCATCTATGAGGAGACGGCCGCCTATGGCCACATGGGCCGCAAGCCGCAAACGGTGGTCAAGACCTTCACGTCGCACTACAACACCGAGCCGGTGGTGCGCGAGGTGGAGCTCTTCACCTGGGAGAAACTCGACTATGTCGATGCCGTGAAGAAGGCTTTCGGTCTCGACTGAGAGATAGCCACGAATACCTTATGATACAGCGTCAGGGCTGCCCGAATTTTTTCGGACGGCCCTGCCTGTTTCCGACGTATCCGGTTTCCTTTTGAGCTATCTTTTGTCGTTCAGAAATTGCTGAAATTCTGGGGTTTGATGACAAACCCGATGCGCAGGCGGGAGTGGAACTTGTTGTAGTCGAGCAATCCCTCGCCGTAGCCGTTGTAGTATTGCAGGAAGAGGTATTGGTTTTCGTTTTTGAAAAGGCGGGCACTCAGTTCGATAACCGTGTTGAAATTGAAATTCCAGCCGCTGCGTTTGGTGAGAATGACCGAGGCTCCAAACCGGCGGTTGTCGCTCAGGTAGCTGCCGGCCAGCTGGAAGATGCCGCAGTATTTGAGAATGTCGCGGTTGTTGCCGCTGTCGATGATGGGAATCCAGGTTTTGAACTGCAACTCTATGTTGTGGTCGACGGCCAGAGCTCCCATGAACGATACCCGGTTCCAGCTGCGCGACCAGATGCTGTCCTGTCCGTTCGATTCATGCTCGAGCAGAAGGGTAATCTGCCCGATGAAACGGTCGTGGTAGATAACCGGGTGGGTAAGACCGATTCCCGGGTTGAAGTTGAGGTCGTACATCGGGAGCGACTTTTGGAACACATTCCAGAAAGCCTTCTGCGTGTAGGTGATAAAGAGGTAGGTATCGAAGGGCAGTTTGCTTTTGGTGAGCCGTTGGCTGATACTCAACTGAAATTTCACGTCGGAGTTCTGCCCCGTCGGTTTTGCCCCCAAGGTCGTACCCCCGATAAAGTAGTTGTCCTTGAACAGCGAGAAGTAGGGGCGCTTGTCGAGTTCTGCCCGCACGCTGTCGGGGTTGTACCTGGGTACATTGCTGCGTATCTGGCCCTCGGTTGCGACAGCCAGGAGGAGCAGGGGGAGGAGAATGGCGAGCCGTTTCATAGCAAAGGTATAAGACAAAGATATTCTGCAAATATATAAGAAGGCGAGACACATGTCAAGTGAAAATGCTTTTTTCAAAAGAGTCGTCTGCACCGGTTTCCAATGGTGTGGCAAATATAGGGGAATTGGAGCGGAGTGAGTGGATAAAAAGGTCGCCCCTTTTGTCCGGTTTTTCGGGAAAGTTCGAGCCGGGCGATGGCTTTTGGGGCGATAAAGTTTGGTTTCTCCCGCAAATCGAGTACATTTGCAAGAAAAGAAAAAGGTTTTACATGAGTAAGATAGGTGCGATTCTGTGTATAGGTGTGCTGCTCCTGTGCGGTTGCGGCGGCAATAGCAACGAGTTCTCGGTTGAGGGGACCCTCAACAACCTGGGCGGTCGACCCGTCTATGCCGTTTACCGGCTCGAAAGCGGCATTGTAATCGACACCCTGCGTCCGCAAAACGGCTACATTGCCTTCAAGAACTCGTCGCCTGCCCTCATACCCATACAGTTCTACTATTCCGACAAAACTCCGCTGACTCAGATTTATGTCCAGAACGGTGACCGCATCGAGCTGTCGGGCGACGGGCAAGACCCCTTCGGGTTGAAGGTGAAAGGTAGCTCGCTCAACAAGGAACTGTTCAAGTTCAATCAGGAGAACAAGGGGCTGCTGTCGGTCTGGCTGGTCGAGCGCAATGCCTCGGCATCGGGTTCGCCCACGCCCCGATATCGGGAATTGAGCGAGAAGTTGCAGGAGGTAATCGCAACCTATGTGGGTAAACATCGCGATTCGCCCGTGAGTGCCATTCTGGTCAACGACTATCTGTTGGGCAATGTCGACGAGGCCCTTTGCGATTCGCTCGTAGGATTGATGGACAAGGATATGCTGGCCGGGGCGGTGGGAGAGCCGCTGACTCGTTACCGGGAGTTTGAGTCCGAGTTGAAGAGCGATACCGTGCTGCCTTATTTCTCATGGGTAACGGTAGCCGACACCACGGAACGGCTGAATGCCCGCCGTGCAAAGGCTACGCTGCTCTGTTTCTGGGCAGCCGAGACGGCGGGAAGTCGACAGTATGAACCCTTCTTGCGCGAGACGACGGCTCGTTACGATACAGTCGTGCAGGTGGTCGACATATCGCTCGACCGCGACAGTGCCGTGTGGAAGCGGGTGGTCATGGCCGATTCGGCCCGTTGGGCCCGTCGCTGGGCCAAAGATGGATACCTGGCTGCGGGGGTTAAAAACATGCATATTCACAAACTTCCCTACCTGGTGGTGGCCGACTCGGCCGGACGGGTGGTGGCCCGGGGGCTTCCGCCCGACTCGATGAGGCAGTATATCGACCGGTTGGTCAAGCCTTGACCTGCGTTTTTTTGAATAGAAATCTTAATCTAATGCTATGTTGGTAAAAGTGTTCGGGGCCGCCGTTCAAGGCATCGATGCCCTGGTGGTCACCATCGAGGTGAACTGCTCGCAAGGAATCCGTTTTTTCATGGTGGGACTGCCCGATGCGGCGGTCAAGGAGAGCCACGAACGCATTGTCTCGGCCGTCGAACACAACGGCTACAAATTCCCTCGACGACAGGTTATTGTGAACATGTCGCCCGCCGATATCCGCAAGGAGGGAGCCGCCTACGATTTGCCCCTTGCCGTGGGTATTCTGGCCAGCGATGGAAAGATAGCCCTCGACAAACTCAGCAACTACATGATGATGGGCGAGTTGTCGCTCGACGGCTCGATACTTCCCGTCAAGGGTGCTCTGCCCATGGCCATCAAGGCAAGGGAAGAGGGGTTCAGGGGGCTGATTATCCCCAAGGCCAACGTGCGGGAAGCCGCCGTGGTCAACCACCTCGATGTCTACGGCGTGGAGAATATCACCGAGGTGATACGGTTTCTCAACGGGGAGGCCGAGTTGGAGCCGACCGTCATTGATACCCGGGCCGAATTTTTCAGGGAGAACACCCGCTTCGACCTCGATTTCAGCGACGTGAAGGGGCAGGAGAGTGTGAAGCGCGCCTTCGAGGTGGCTGCCGCCGGGGGGCATAACCTCATTTTGATAGGGCCGCCGGGAGCCGGCAAGTCGATGATGGCCAAGCGGTTGCCTTCGATACTCCCGCCCCTTACCCTGCAAGAGGCGCTCGAAACGACCAAGATACACTCGGTGGCCGGCCGCATGGAGCGAGGTAGCTCGCTGCTGTCGCAACGTCCGTTCAGAGCACCGCACCATACCATCTCGTCGGTGGCGTTGGTGGGTGGAGGCACCTATCCCCAGCCGGGAGAGATTTCGCTGGCGCACAACGGAGTACTCTTTCTCGACGAGTTGCCCGAATTTTCCCGGCAGGTGCTCGAAGTGATGCGCCAACCCCTCGAAGACCGCAAGATAACCATTGCTCGGGCCAAATATTCCATCGAGTATCCCGCCGGGGTGATGCTGGTCGCCTCGATGAATCCCTGTCCGTGCGGCTACTACAACCACCCCGACAAGGAGTGTATATGCAGCCCGGGAGCCATACAGCGCTACCTGGGGAAGATTTCGGGTCCGTTGCTCGACCGCATCGACATTCAGGTCGAGATTGTACCCGTGCCGTTTGAGAAGATATCCGACACCCGTCCGGCCGAACCGAGCGAGGCGATACGTCGGCGGGTCGTTGCCGCCCGGGAGATTCAGGCCGCCCGCTTTGCCGACACTCCCGGCGTCTACTGCAACGCCCAGATGACCACCCGCTTGTTGAACCGCCATGCCGTGCCCGATGCTGCCGGACTGAAGCGGTTGAAAGATGCCATGGAGCGTTTCCACCTTTCGGCGCGTGCCTACGACCGCATCTTGAAAGTGGCCCGTACCATCGCCGACCTCGACGGGAGCGAGACGGTGCAGGTGCAGCACATCAACGAGGCGGTGAACTACCGCAACCTCGACCGTGAGAACTGGGGTGACCGGTGAAACATATTGCCCCGTGAACTTAATTTTAGTAAAAAGATTTTTCTTTTTGAAAAAATATCTATTTTTGCCGCAACTTGGCAAATTGAGATGAGGACCGATGATAGAGCGATGCGGCTTACCCCCTTTGATAGGGAGAGATATCGGCTTGGAAATAGAAAGAAACACTAAAAAATAATTCAATAACCATGAAAAAAATCTTTACGCTCATTGCGTTTCTATGTGTGTGTTTGATGATTTACCCCAGCAGCAAGGTCATCAATGTGGAGTATAAGGACAATACGGTGGTCAGTGTGGGTTTGTCGCCCGAATTGACGATACAGTTTGTCGGTGATGAGTTGGTGTTTGAGAGTGCTACCTCAAAGCAGCAGTTTGCCTTGGCCGACATATCGGGATTCTGTTATGCCGCTCGTTCTACATCGGTTGAAAAAGAGATATTAACCGAGTCTTTTGTGGTGACTCCCGACGCTTTACAGATTGTCGGATTGCCTCAGGGAACCGTGGTGCGGGTTTACGATTTGGACGGAGTGTTGGTGTGCGAGGATCGTGCCGATGACACCTATCGGTTGGAACTGGCTCGGTTGACCAACGGCGTCTATGTAGTGGCCTACGGTCAGGTTGCACGCAAAATCATCGTGAACCGTCATTGACGATTGTCCATAATTCCTGTGTATTATTAAAAGAGTATTCATATCTGCATTCCATTCATACCCATGAAAAAATTATTTCTCCTTCTTCTGTTGCTCCCCCTGTTGGCCTATGGAGAGCAAGCACTCCCCTGGTTGCACATTTACCGCAACGATGTCAATTTCCACTCGATAAAGGCTGCCCAGATTGACAGCATTACGCACAAGCTCTATGAAGACGAGTCGCTCGACAGCATGATTGTCAACGGCAAGGAGAACCGGTTGTCGGTGCCTCTGGCGAATATCGAGCGTTGTGCGGTAGGGACCAATGTACCCACCGTCTATATCACCATTCCCGCAAGTCCCGATTTGACCGAGTTGTATGACAAGGAACTCTATCTCGACGCCATGATCAGCATCGACGGTAATGGCGTGGTCGACGACCTGGAACCCACAGCCGTTTCAATTAAGGGTCGGGGTAACAGCACGTGGAGTTATGCCAAGAAACCCTACCGGTTGAAGTTCGACAAGAAGATTGCCATCTGCGGCTTGGCCAAAGCCAAGAGCTATGCCCTGATTGCCAACTACATCGACTGTACCCTCATGAGAAACGCCGTGGCCTTGAAGATGGGTCAGCTGTTGGAGATGCCCTATACCAACCACTGTCAGCCCATTCGGGTCTATTTCAACGGCATTTTCAAGGGAGCCTATTTCATTACCGAGAAGATAGGCATTACGGGTGCGAGTGTCGACATCGACGAGGAGAGCGGCATTCTCTTTGAGATGGATACCAACTTCGACGAAGACTACAAATTCACCTCGATGTATTACAGCCTTCCGATGATGGTCAAGGACCCCGACCTGAGCGAGATTGCCGAGTTGAAAGGGGTGACACCCCAGTCGTTACTGGAAACCTGGGGCGATGATTTCGAGGCCTTCGAGAGTAAAGTGTCCCAGGGAGAGGACCTCTCTACCAGCCTCGACATGGAGTCGCTGGTCAACTACATGCTTGTCTATAACGTGTGCGGCAATCGCGAACCGGCCTGGCCCAAGAGTGTCTACCTCTACAAGGCCAGCCTCGACGATGTCTATCACTTCGGCCCCATCTGGGACTTCGACTGGGGCTTTACCTACAACGACGGGGTGGAGGGCAAAGCGCCGAGTTTGCCGTTGATGGATTTGTCTAACTGGGAGAAACGAGGAGCTTCGTTCTTTATACAACTTTTTTCCAGACCCGAATTCAGAACGCTTTACCAGGAGAAACTCGACAACTTTAAGCAGAATCTGCTCCCGACGTTGCTCGAATACATGGACGAGTATGCCGACGAAATAGAGCCTTCGGCCATAGAGAACGGTGTGGTATGGGCTCCCGAAGAGGGTAGAACCGAGGGGTCGTTCTACTTCCGGGAAAATGTTGATAAACTCAAAGATTGGATAATCGACCGGGTAGAATACATCTCGAATCACCCGAACTTCGGTTTGTATGAATGATGGGTGAGGCGGGAGATGCGGCGCTGCATCGTTCCCTCGTTCCCTCGTTCCCTCGTTGCCGAACGGTTGTACCTGGGGCCGATAGTCTCCCTGTCCCGAATGAACCAACGCCTTTTATCTTTTCCCAGGAAAGGATAAAAGGCGTTTACATTTTTTTAATTTCACAAATTCGGCCGAAACCGTTATCTTTGTTTCTCTTAAACAGTCGTAAACAAGAAGATAAAAATATATCGTGGCCAAGGAAATTGTTGAAACCCCGCTGATGAAACAGTACATCGAGATGAAGGCCCAGCACCCCGATGCCATACTGCTTTTCAGAGTGGGCGATTTCTATGAAACTTTTTCGGACGATGCCATCGTTGCATCTGAAATTCTGGGTATTACACTTACCCGCCGGGCAAACGGCGCCGCACAGTATGTCGAGTTGGCCGGCTTCCCGCACCATGCGCTCGACACCTATCTGCCCAAACTGGTACGGGCCGGCAAACGGGTGGCTATCTGTGAACAGCTGGAAGACCCCAAGCTGGCCAAGAAGCTGGTGAAGCGGGGCATTACCGAGCTGGTGACTCCCGGTGTGTCGATTAACGACAATATACTGGACCATAAGGAGAACAACTTCCTGGGCGGTGTCCACTTTGGAAAAAACAACAAGGTAGGCGTGGCCTTTCTCGATATCTCGACCGGCGAGTTTCTGGCGGCCGAGGGCGACTATGACTATGTAGACAAGCTGCTGGGCAATTTCGCTCCCAAGGAGGTGCTGTTCGAGCGGACCAAACGGAAGCTCTTCGAGGAGCATTTCGGCAACCGTTTTTTCACCTTCGAGCTCGACGACTGGGTCTATACCGAGGACGCCGCCCGCGACCGGCTGTTGCGTCATTTCGAGACCAAGAACCTCAAAGGGTTCGGGGTGCACAATATGCCCTGTGCCATCATTGCGGCCGGGTCGCTGCTGCACTATCTCGACATCACGCAGCACACGCACATTGCCCACATCACCTCGCTGGCTCGCATCGAAGAGGAGCGGTATGTGCGGCTCGACAAGTTCACGGTGCGCAGCCTCGAACTGCTCGCCCCCATGAACGAGGGGGGCAAGAGTCTGCTCGATGTCATCGACCGCACCGTCACCCCCATGGGAGCCCGTATGCTCAGGCGGTGGATTATCTTCCCGCTGAAAGATGTGAAACCCATCGAGGACCGGCTCAACGGGGTGGAGTTCTTTTTCCGTCACCCCGAGGCCCGCGAGGTCATCGACCCGCAGCTCGACACGATAGGCGATATGGAGCGGCTCATCTCGAAGGTGGCCGTGGGCCGCATCTCGCCCCGCGAGGTGGTGCAACTCAAAGTGGCCTTGCAGGCGATAGAGCCCATCAAGGCGGTGTGTGAGCAGAGCGACGAACCGGTGCTGCAACGCATCGGCGAGCAACTGAACTGCTGTGCGGGCATACGCGACCGCATCGAGCGCGAGATTGTCCCCGACGCCCCCAACCTTGTCAATCGGGGCGGCATTATCCGCAAGGGGGTGAATGCCGAGCTCGACGATCTGCGCGAGATTTCCAGCTCGGGTAAGGACTACCTGCTGCATGTGCAGCAGCGCGAGAGCGACCGCACGGGCATTCCCAGCTTGAAAGTGGGTTACAACAACGTCTTCGGCTATTACATCGAGGTGCGCAACACCCACAAGGACAAGGTGCCGGCCGATTGGGTGAGAAAACAGACCCTGGTGAGTGCCGAGCGCTACATCACCCAGGAGTTGAAGGAGTATGAGGAGAAGATACTCGGGGCCGAAGAGAAGATACTCTCCCTCGAAACGCAACTCTTCAACGACCTGATTCTGGCCCTCACCGAGTATATTCCGGCCATACAGCTCGACTCTACCCTGATTGCCCGGCTCGACTGCCTCCTGTCGTTTGTCAAGTCGGCCGTGGAGAACCGTTATATCCGTCCCGAAATCAACGACTCGCTCACCATCGACATCAAGGAGGGGCGTCACCCCGTCATCGAGAAGCAGATGCCCCCGGGCGAGAGCTACATCAGCAACAGCGTGGAGCTCGACAACGACCGGCAGCAGATCATGATGATTACCGGACCCAACATGGCCGGTAAGTCGGCTCTGCTGCGGCAGACGGCGCTCATCGTGCTGATGGCGCAGATAGGCAGCTTTGTCCCCGCCGAGGCGGCCAGCATAGGCATTGTCGACAAGATATTCACCCGGGTGGGAGCCTCGGACAACATCTCGCTGGGCGAGTCGACCTTCATGGTCGAGATGACCGAGGCGGCCGATATCCTCAACAACCTGTCGGAGCGCAGCCTCGTGCTGTTCGACGAGTTGGGCCGTGGCACCAGTACCTACGACGGCATCTCCATTGCCTGGGCCATTGTCGAGCACATACACGAGCACCCCAAGGCCCGGGCCAAGACGCTGTTTGCCACACACTATCACGAACTCAACGAGATGGAGCGCACCTACAAGCGCATCGTCAACTACAACGTGTCGGTCAAGGAGATTGACAACAAGGTGATATTCCTGCGCAAACTGGTGCGGGGTGGCAGCGAACACAGCTTCGGTATCCATGTGGCCAAGTTGGCCGGTATGCCTCAGAGCATCGTGAAGCGGGCCACGCAAATCTTGAAACAGCTCGAATCGGAGAACCGGCAAACGGGTATGGCCAAACCTACGGCCGAAATTGCCTCGTCGCGCGGCGGCGTGCAGCTGAGCTTCTTCCAGCTCGACGACCCCGTGCTCTCGCAGGTGCGCGACGAGATTCTGCGGACCGACATCAATAACCTCACGCCGGTCGAGGCGCTGAATAAACTGAACGAAATAAAAAAGATAATCACCGGGAAATAGCAGTGATTTATGATGAAGAGAAGCGATTTTGAAATTATGGCACCCGTGGGTTCATACGACTCGCTGGCTGCCGCCATACAGGGAGGGGCCGACTCGATTTACTTCGGCATCGAGGGTCTCAACATGCGCTCCCGCTCGTCCAACAACTTTACCATCGACGACCTGCACGAGATTGTGCGCATCTGCAACGAGCACCACATCAAGAGCTACCTCACGGTCAACACCGTAATCTACGACGAGGACATAGACCTGTTGCACCGCATCGTCGATGCCGCCAAGGAGGCCGGGCTCACGGCCATCATCGCCAGCGACGTGGCGGCCATGAACTACGCCCGCGAGATTGGGGTGGAGGTGCATCTGTCCACCCAGTTGAATATCTCGAACACCGAGGCCTTGCGGTTCTACGCCCGCTTTGCCGACGTCGTGGTGCTGGCCCGCGAGTTGAACCTCGACCAGGTGTCCCGCATTCACGAAGCTATCGAGCGCGACCACATTGTGGGGCCGGGCGGTGAGCCGGTGCGTATCGAGATGTTCTGTCACGGCGCCCTGTGCATGGCCGTCTCGGGCAAGTGTTACCTGAGTCTGCACGAGATGAACGCCTCGGCCAACCGGGGAGCCTGCATGCAGATTTGCCGTCGCTCCTACGAGGTGAAAGACAAGGAGACCGGCGAGGAGCTCGAAGTGGACAACGCTTACATCATGTCGCCCAAGGATTTGAAGACGATTCATTTCCTCAACAAGCTCATCGACGCCGGGGTGCGGGTGTTCAAAATCGAGGGCCGCGCCCGCGGGCCCGAATATGTGCGCACTGTCGTATCGTGCTACAACGAGGCCATCGAGGCCTGTCTGGCCGGCGACTTTACCGACGAGAAGATAGCCGGGTGGGACCAGCGTCTGGCGACGGTCTTCAACCGGGGATTCTGGAACGGCTACTACCTGGGACAGCGGCTGGGCGAGTGGACCCACAACTACGGGTCGGCGGCCACCAAGCGCAAAGTCTATATAGGCAAGGGGGTGAAATATTTCTCCAACCTGGGGGTGGCCGAGTTCCTGCTCGAAAGCGGGTCGTTGAGCGTGGGCGACGAGGTCGTCATCACCGGACCCACGACCGGCGCCCTCTTCCGCAAGGTCGAGGAGATACGGGTCGACCTGAAACCGGTGCAGACGGCCGTGAAGGGCGACCGCTTTTCGATGCGGGTCGACGAGAAGATACGTCCGTCGGACAAATTATATAAATGGGTAGACAGTTCGGAACTTAAAACGAAATAACTATGTTCAGGAAACGAGCGATTGTGGCATGCCTGGGTCTCGTGTGTGCGGGGCAACTATCGGCTGCCAAACCGGGGGTACCGGCTTATGACGATTACCAGGCTTTGATAAACAGGGGTATCTCTCTCTTTGAAGAGAAGAACTACGTGGGTTGTGCCGACGTGATGCAGGAGGCGTGTGAGGGTGACCTGCCGCACGAACTGCGCGAGACGGCCGACTGGTATATCGCCTGGTCCGAGGCGTGTAACCACTCGCCGCAGGCCGAGGCCCGGCTGACCGAGTTCCTGCGCGACTATCCCGCTTCGGCCCACACTCTGCAAGCCCGGTTGGCCCTGGCCGACTATTACTATGCCCGGCAGGAGTACGCCCGGGCATTGAAGGCCTATCGTTCGGTCGATGTGAGTCTGCTCACCGGTGACGATGAGGACCGCTGGGGCTACCGTACCGCCTGTTCGCTCTTGAAGACGGGCGATGCCGCGGCTGCCAAACCGCTCTTCCAGATTCTGTTGGGGAAGAACAAATACAGGGAGGGTTCTACCTTTTACCTGGCCTACATACAGATGACCGAGGGTGACGACCGGGCCGCATTGAGCGGCTTTGCCAAGGTGGCCGACGACAGCCGGTATGGCTATCCGGCCCGTCTGCACATGTTGCAAATCTACTTCAAGCAAAAGCGCTTTGCCCAGGTGCTGACCGAAGGGAAAGAGCTGCTCTCGCGTCCGACCTCCGACGCCGACGCCTATACCGAACTGTTGCGGCTGCTCGGCGAGAGTGCCTATCAGGAGGGCGACGACCGGGCCGCTACCGACTACCTCGAACGCTATGTGCAACGCACCGGCAACCCCCAGCGCTCGTCGCTCTATGCCTTGGGGGTGATTGCCTATCGGCAAGGCGAAGATGCCCGGGCCATCGACTACCTGGGGCGGGTGACCGGCACCGACGATGCCCTGTCGCAGAATGCCTACCTCTACATCGGACAGGCCTATCTGCGAGCCGGCGACAAGAACAATGCCCGCATGGCCTTCGAGATGGCCTCGCAGGGCGACTACGACCGGCAGGTGCGCGAGGCAGCGCTCTACAACTACGCCCTTTGCCTCTATGACCGTTCGGCCTCGCCTTTCGACAATTCGGTGGGGGTATTCGAGCGGTTCCTCAACGAGTTTCCCGAGTCGCGGTACGCCGACAAAATCAACGACTATCTGGTCGAGGTCTACATGACCACCCGCAACTACCGGTCGGCACTGGCCTCGATTGAAAAGATACAGCGCCCCGACAGCAAGATACTGGCGGCCAAACAGCGCATTCTGTTCCAGTTGGGTACCGAGGCCTTCGCCAATGCCCGTATCGACGAGGCCCGGCAGCTCTTCTCCCAGGCTATTGCCGTGGGCAACTACGATGCCGACATACGGGCCAAGTCTTCGTTCTGGCTGGCCGAGTGCCAATACCGTCAGGAGCAGTACGGCGCAGCTGCCCGCAACTACTCGGCCTTCCTTTCGGCCTGCAAGGACAAGCGCAGCGAGATGTATGCCCTGGCCTGGTACGACTGGGCCTATTGCCAGTTCAAACAACACAACTTCGCACAGGCTCTCGACGGCTTCTCGCGTTACCTCTCGGCACAGACCGGAACCGACAAGCGCATGGTGGCCGATGCCTATGCCCGCACCGGCGATTGCTACTATTATGCCCGTCGGTATGCCGATGCCGAAAAGTATTACGCACAAGCGCAACAGGCCTACCCGGCAAGCGGCGACTATGCCCTCTTCCAGAAGGCGTTCATGGCTGGCTTGCAGAAAGACCAGACGCGCAAAATCGAGCTGCTCGACCAGCTCATCGCCCAGTATCCCCGTTCGGCCTATCTGCCCAATGCCTGGTTTGAAAAGGGACAGGCCTACACGATACTCAACCGCAACAACGAAGCCATAGCCAGCTATCGGCAACTGATGGCGAACTATCCTCAGAGTGCGATTGCCCGCAAGGGGGGCTTGCAACTGGGTATGGTCTACTTCAACAACGGGCAGACCGACGAATCGATAGCCGCCTATCAGCAGGTTATCGAGCGCTATCCTACCAGCGAGGAGGCCCGCATCGCCGTGGCCGACTTGAAATCGGTCTATGTCGAGCAAGATGCCGTCGATGCCTATGCCGCCTACCTCAACAGTGTGGGGCGGGCCGAGCAGGCTCCCGTGGCCGAACTCGACTCGCTCTCCTACATGGCGGCCGAACGTACCTACATGACCGGAAAGGGGGCCGCCTCGCTCGAACGATACCTGCGCAACTACCCCTCGGGGGCATTCCGCACCCCGGCCAATTTCTACGTGGGGCAGGCCGCGTTTGCCGCCAAGGAGTATGACAAGGCTCTTACGGCCTTCGATTATGTGGTGACCCATGCTCCCGACGGTGAGTTTGCCGAGGAGGCTCTGGCCCGCAAGTGCGAAATCCTCTACCTGAACGGCCGCTACGACGAGGCGCTCGAAAGTTTCAAGATGCTCGAACAGAAAGCCACCACCGCCGAGAACAAGCAGGCGGCCGGGGTGGGCATATTGCGCATTGCTCGCAACAAACAGCAGTACGACCTGGTGCTGACCGCCGCCGAGGGGCTGTTGAGCGAAAGCAAGCTCTCGCCCGACCTGCGGCAAGAGGTGCTCTTCGACCGGGCCGATGCCTACGCCCACACCCAGCAGGGCGAAAAGGCGGCAGCCGACTGGCAGGAGCTTTCGCAGGATACCCGCTCGGAATACGGGGCCCAAAGCGCCTATCTGCTGGCACAGTATCAGTTTGACAACAAGGCGCTCAATAATGCCGAGAAGACCCTGAATGCCTTTATCGACAAGGGCACTCCCCACAGCTACTGGCTGGCCCGGGGCTTCCTGCTCATGGCCGACATCTACGAGAAGCGGGGTGAGAATTTCCAGGCCCGGCAGTATCTGCAAAGTCTGCGCAACAACTATTCCGCCGGCGACGACGATATCATGACCCGCATCGACGAGCGGTTGGCCCGCTTGGGAAAAACAGAGTAAAAACAATTCAAAACCTGTAACGTATGAAACGGTTTTCTTTTTTGACGATTCTGATTGTCCCGTTCGTGTTGTCGGCTCAGGAGAGTGCCGACTCCCTGCGCCGGGAGGTAACCATAGAGAAAGACTTTACGCCCATTGTGCGCGATGCTTCGAAAATCAACACCCTTCCCGAGGTCGAGGCGCCCACCGTCACCCGGCAGTCAATCCAGTACAGCGACTGGACGGTACCGGCTCCGCTCGAAGCCCGTGCCGTGCTGCTGCCTCCGGGCGGATTCGGCGACCCGGTTCGGGAGAATCTCAAACGGGGCTATTTCGATTTCGGCCTGGGCAATTACTGGAACATGGCGGGTAATGCCGGTTACCGCATCTTGCAGAGCGAGAAAGACCAGTTGGGCGTGTGGTGGCAACACCGCTCGACCTGCGGTACGGTCGACTATAACCAGCAGTTGCCCGGCTATGAAACCTCCCGCACGATGAGGCAGCTCGAAGAGCGGGTCGTAGCCGACTATCGCCACACCTTCGAGAAGCTTGACTTGGGCATACGGGGCGGCTATCGCTACAACTCGTTCAACTACTACGGTCTGCGATTCCCCGGTGTGCAGGGCATCGCCTTGCCCGGGCAGGAGATAAACCGCTTCTTCCTCAAAAGCCAGATAGCCTCCAACAATCCCGAGGCACAGTTGCACTACCGGGCTTCGCTGGCTTACCATCGCTACGGGTACCAACGGGGCTATCTGCAAGGCGACAAGGGGGCGGCCGAGAATTGGGTGGAGGCCGACTTTGCCCTGACGGCTCCCATCGACAAGAGCAGCGACATTACGGTCGACGGCTCGTTCGACTACGTCGGTTACAGCCAGTTACCCTCGGCATCGGGCTACGGCATGCTGTCGTTGAATCCCCGGTACAGCTGGCGCAACGACCGGGTATCGCTCTCGGCCGGGGTCAGAGCCGACATCTCGTTCAATGATGGTACCATCTTCCGTTTTGCCCCCGATGTGCGATTCGACTGGACCATTGTCCCCAACCTGCAATTCTACACCTGGCTCACCGGGGGTAAGCAGCTGAATACCTGGCATCGGGTATCGGCCTATACGCTCTATTTCAACCCCTCGGCCGTAGCCGACAACAGCTATATCCCGCTCGATGCCCGGCTGGGGCTTCGGGTCAATGCCCTGCGCGGTTTCTCGGTAGGCCTTTCGGGTGGCTACGAGATAGGCAAGCGGGTGCTCTTCTTGATTCCCGAGCAGACCGACGATGCCCAGCTGACCGGCGTTTCGCGCTTCTGGGGTATAGATGCCTACGCCTTCAAGGCCGGGATTGACCTCGCGTACCGGTATGGCTCCCTGTGGGAGGCATCGGCCCGGGTCGACTACTGCCGCTGGAAGACGACCGACGGCGGTCAGGTCGTATCGTGCAACCGGCCGCAGTGGCAGGGCGAGATGAAGGTGCGTTACAACCCGTTGCAGAAACTCTCGCTCGAAGCCGGTTACCAGTTTGCCGCCGTGCGCAAGTACGGAGCGTTGGGCACCCTCTCCGACATGCACCTCGTGCACGTGAAAGCCTCCTATGCCTTCACCCCGTGGTTCTCGCTTTACGGCCTAACCGACAATGTGTTGAACCGTAAATACGACATCGCCTACGGTATGCCGGCACAAGGCATCAACTTCCTGTTCGGGGTCGATTTCAAGTTCTGAAATTCGTTGCGGCCGGGTAGCCCGGGAGCAGAGTCCTGGTTATACATTATTTAATAAAAAAGTAAAAAACGCTCTGTTTTACAATTCGATTTCCTATTTTTGCGCAAAATTTGAACGAAAGTTGGCGTATGGCAAAAAATTTGGTGATTGTAGAGTCTCCGGCAAAGGCTAAAACGATAGAGAAATTCCTGGGAAAGGATTACGAGGTACTCTCGAGCTACGGGCATATCCGCGATTTGAAAAAGAAAGATTTCAGTATCGATATCGCCCATCATTATAAACCCATCTATGAAATTCCGGCCGACAAGAAAAAGTTGGTCGAGACCCTCAAAGAAGAGGCGGCCAAAGCCGATATGGTGTGGCTGGCTTCCGATGAGGACCGCGAGGGAGAGGCTATTGCCTGGCACCTGTTCGAGGTGTTGAAGTTGAAGCCCGAGAAGACGAAACGTATCGTTTTCCACGAGATTACAAAAGATGCTATCCTGCATGCCATCGCCAATCCCCGCGACATAGACATGCACCGGGTCGATGCCCAGCAGGCCCGTCGGGTACTCGACCGCATTGTGGGTTTCGAGCTATCGCCCGTGCTGTGGAAAAAGGTGAAACCGGCTCTCTCGGCCGGTCGTGTGCAGTCGGTAGCCGTGCGGCTGATTGTCGAGCGTGAGCGCGAAATTGCTGCCTTCAAACCCGAGGCCGCCTATCGCGTGGTGGGTGAGTTCCTCTTGCCCGGCGGCGAGGTGCTGAAAGCCGAGCTGAACCAGCGGTTGAAGACCGAGGCCGAGGCGATGGCTCTGTTGGAGGCCTGCAAGACGGCTCGCTTCGCGATTGGCGACGTCACGGTGAAACCGGCCAGGAAATCGCCGGCCGCTCCCTTCACCACCTCGACCTTGCAGCAGGAGGCCGCCCGCAAGCTGGGCTTCTCGGTGGCTCAGACCATGATGGTGGCCCAGCGACTCTACGAGGCCGGACACATCACCTACATGCGTACCGACTCGGTCAACCTCTCGTCGCTTGCCATCAATACCACCAAAGACGAAATTATCAAGACGCTGGGTGAGCGGTATCTGCACACCCGCAACTACCATACCCACACCAAGGGGGCGCAAGAGGCTCACGAGGCCATTCGTCCCACCTACATCAGCCACCACGAAATCAGTTCGTCGGCCCAGGAGAAACGCCTCTACGAGCTGATCTGGAAGCGCACGATTGCTTCGCAGATGAGCGATGCCGAGCTGGAAAAGACTACGGCCACCATCACCATATCGGGCCGTAAGGAGTATTTCGTAGCCGTAGGCGAGGTGCTGAAATTCGACGGTTTCCTGAAAGTCTACATGGAGTCGACCGACGACGAAGGCGACACCGAAGGCAACGACAAGATGCTGCCCCCCTTGAAACCGGGTGAGGCCCTCTCGCTGTCGACGGCATCGGCCACCGAGCGCTTCTCGCAGGCTCCGGCCCGCTACACCGAGGCCAGTCTGGTGCGCAAGCTCGAAGAGCTGGGCATCGGCCGACCTTCGACCTACGCCCCCACCATCTCGACGATTCAGCAGCGCGAGTATGTCGAGAAGGGCGACCGCAAGGGAACCGAGCGCAAATACCATCTGCTCACGTTGAGCGGCGGCAACATACGCGCCGTCGAGAAGACCGAGGTAACCGGCGCCGACAAAGGCAAGTTGCTGCCTACCGATATCGGTATCGTGGTCAATGATTTCCTTACCGAGTATTTCCCCGAGATTCTCAACTACAACTTCACCGCCAACGTTGAGCAGCAGTTCGACGAGATTGCCGAGGGCAAGGCTGTGTGGAGCGACGAGATAGACCATTTCTACAAACTGTTCCACCCCGTGGTCGAGAGTGCCATGGCCCTGCGCCTGGAACACAAGGTGGGCGAACGCGTGTTGGGTACCGACCCGAAGAGCGGACGTCCCGTGTCGGTGAAGATTGGCCGTTTCGGGCCGCTGGTACAGATAGGTACCCCCGACGATGAAGAGAAACCCCTGTTTGCCTCGCTGCTCAAAGGGCAGTCGATGAGCACCATCACCCTCGACGAAGCCTTGAAGCTCTTCGAGTTGCCCCGCACGCTGGGCGACTTCGAGGGCAAGACCGTGGTGGTGGGAGTCGGCCGTTTCGGCCCCTATATCCGGCACGACGGCAAATATGTGTCACTGCCCAAGGAGTACACCCCGCAGGGGGTAACCCTCGACGAGGCGATTGCCCTCATCGAGCACAAGCGCGAGGAGGAGAAGCAGCGCTTCATCAAGAAGTTTGACGAGGAGCCCGAGCTCGAATTGTTGAACGGCCGCTTCGGACCCTACATCGCCTACAAGAAAAAGAATTACAAGTTGCCCAAAGGTACCGAGCCTGCCTCGCTCTCCTTTGCCGACTGCATGAAGATTATCGAGGAGGCCGACAAGGCTCCCGCCAAGAAGAAACCGGTGCGCAGGAAGACGACGAAATAACGCCCCTCCTCTCTTGCACAGAGATATTGCCGACGCCCCTTCCCCCGAATCGGGAAGGGGCGTTGCGTTTACCGGGGAGAGCCGAGATGGGGGCAGGCGGCACTCGACACTCCCTGTCCGGTAGAGAGGACGATGTGCAATTATTGTCGTTGCGGGAGTTGGATTTTCGGGCAGGATTCGTATTTTTGGGGAGGAAGAGAAAAACAGCAGAGCTATGGCCAAAGAGCTATTTAACCGATATGTGTGGCTTATCGACATGTTGCAGCGCTATGGGCGGCTCACCCGCCGTGAAATCGACGACCTGTGGCTGCGGAGCGAATACTCGGGCGGCAAGCCGATGGCACGGCGTACCTTCATGAATTACCGGCAGGCGATACAGGAGA